>AP026969.1:1920685-2560914 GCA_027923965.1 Comamonadaceae bacterium OS-1 | reverse complement strand
GCCACCGCCCTGCAACGCGTGCTGCGGGAAACCGACGTCTGTGGCCGCTACGGTGGGGAAGAGTTTGGCCTGCTGCTGCCCATGACCTCGGCCAGTGCGGCCCGCGATGTGCTGGACCGCCTGCGCCGCAACCTGCACGACCAGCCGCTGCTGGAGGGCGTGCTGGTCACCGCCAGTTTTGGTGTGGCCGAGCTCACCGCCGATGTACCCAATGTGGAGGCCTGGCTGCGCCTGGCCGACCAGATGCTGTACCGCGCCAAACACCGGGGCCGCGACTGTGTGATGGTGCTGGGCGAAGATGCCGCCACCCAGCCCGGTGCGCTGGCGCCCATCCTTGCCCGCCCCAGCTACAGCACACCGGCGGGGTTGAGCGACCCGTTGCGGGTGTCCCAGCTATTGGCGGGGCTGGACATGGCCGATGCCCCGTTTGCCCTGTTCGACCCGGCGGACCGGCTGGCCGTGGCCAACACCGCTTTTCTACAGCTGTTTGCCGTGCCGCCCGAGGCGCTGAGCTTTGCCGACATCGTGCGCCACAGCTATGCCCACCAGGTCGGCCCGCGCATCGCCACCGACGATGTCGAAGCCTGGCTGCGGGCGGCGGACGGCAAGCGGCGGCGCCAACCGCAGCGCAGTTTCATGGTGGACATGTGCGATGGCCGCTGGTTCCAGTTGCTGGAAACCTCGTACAGCGATGGCTGGCTGATGGTGCTGCTGTTTGAAACTCAGCCGGCCACCGCTTCCGACCCCACCGCCAAGGTTTTGGGCTGAAAGTCGCAAAACCGGGCCACCCCACACTGCCAGCACAGCGGCTTGCGCGCCTGGCAGACGTAGCGGCCATGCAAAATCAGCCAGTGGTGCGCGTCCACCATGTACTCGGGCGGAATGCGCTTTACCAGGCCCTTTTCCACGTCCAGCGGGGTCTTGCCCGGTGCCAGCCCGGTGCGGTTGCCCAGGCGAAAAATGTGCGTGTCCACCGCCATGGTGGGCTCGCCAAAGGCCACGTTCAGCACCACGTTGGCCGTCTTGCGGCCCACGCCGGGCAGGGCCTCCAACGCCTCGCGGGTGCGCGGCACCTGGCCGCCGTGCAGTTGCACCAGCATCTGGCAGGTTTGCAGCAGGTGCCGGGCCTTGCTGTGGTACAGGCCGATGGTTTGGATATAGCCCTCCAGCCCGTCCAGCCCCAGGTCCAGAATGGCCTGGGGGGTGTGGGCGACCGGAAACAGACGGCGGGTGGCCTTGTTGACCCCCACGTCGGTGGCCTGGGCCGACAGCAGCACGGCGGTGAGCAGCTCGAACACACTGGTGTACTCCAGCTCGGTCACCGGCATCGGGTTGGCGGCCTGGAGGGTGGCAAAAAATCCGGCAATAGCGTCGCGTTTCATGCCGGCATGATGCCCTAGATCAATGGACCTGGATAAAGGAGTCGGGCAAGGGGAACTTGGCGCGCATCCACTCGGGGTTGAGTTGCAGCTTCTTCACCACCTCTTCGGGCAGCGCGTCCAGCATCTCGGGGCCGCCGGGGGGCATGTCGGCCAGCAGCATGGCCAGGTGGACGATGCCGCCCAGGCGGTTGAAGGGCTTGGCCTCCAGGGGCTCAGAGCTGGTGTCCAGCGCGCGCACGATCTCGGCGGGGAAGTTCCAGCGGCGCGCCAGCTCAGCGGTGATCTGGCCTTCGCTGAAGCCGGTGAGCTTGGTTTCGCGCTCCCAGCGGCCACCGGGTTGGTGCGGCAGTTTTTCGATCTCGGCCAGGCTGGCGGGCTGCACCTGGGCAATCATCAGCTCGCCCAGCCGTACCATCATGCTGGCCAGCCAGGCTTCGCTGCCGTCCAGCCCCAGGTGGGCTGCCAGCCACTGCGCATAGCCCGCGCTGACCATGCAGCTGCGCCAGAAGTCGGCGCGGCTCAAGCCCTCCACCACCGGAAACGCATCGCCCATCGAAACCGCCAGGCCCAGCGTGCGCACCCGGCCCATGCCCACCAGGCTGATGGCATCGCCCACCGAGCTCACGCTGCGGCTCAGGCCAAAACTGGCGCTGTTGGCCAGGCGCAGCAGCTTGGCGGTCAGCGTGGAGTCCTTGGCGATGATGGCCGCCACCTGGGGGCCGGTGGCATCTTCGTCGTTCAGCGTGCGGATCAGCGCTTGGCCGACCTCGGACATGACGGGTAACTTGACCGTTTGGAAAAATACGGCGATGTCGGGCATGGAGCGTCCTGTGTTTTAGGTTTGAATTAATTGCTTACATCCAACCCCATTCTGAACGATTTATGGAGCGCTTTTGGGTATGTAAACCCCGCAATTCACGTCCGCGAAACCGCGCCGCGCAGATTGGCGACAATGCTTTCCCGAAAGTGAGTAAATTCCCATGCCATTGCCCTTTGCCCAGCGCCTCCAGAACGTAGAAACCTCCGCCATCCGCGAACTCTTCAAGCTGCTGGGCACGCCCGGCATCATCAGCTTTGCGGGCGGCTTCCCCGACCCGGCGCTGTTTGACGTGGAAGGCATTGCCGCCTCCACCGCCGCCGTGCTGGCCACCAACCCCGGCCCGGTGCTGCAGTACGGTGCCACCGAGGGCTTCAACCCGCTGCGCGAGCAGCTCAGCCGCTTCATGGCCCACAAGGGTGCCACCGTGGCCCCGGACGGCCTGATCGTCACCACCGGCAGCCAGCAGGCGCTGGACCTGGTGGGCAAGACCATGATCAACCCCGGCGACAAGGTCATTGTTGAAGGGCCCACCTTTCTGGCCACCATCCAGTGCTTTCGCCTGTACGGCGCGCAGGTCATCAGCGCGCCCATCGACGCGAACGGCGTGGACGTGGACGCGCTGGAAAAGCTCATTGACGAGCACAAGCCCAAGCTGGTCTACCTGATTCCCACCTTTGGCAACCCCAGCGGGGCCACGCTGAGCCTGGCGCGGCGCAAACGTATCCTCGAAATTGCGGTGCGCACCCAGACCCTGGTGGTCGAAGACGACCCCTATGGCGAGCTGTACTTTGACCAGCCACCCCCGCCCAGCATGCTGGCCCTGAGCGATGGCGTGCCTGGCAGCCGCGAATGGCTGGTGCACTGCGGCTCGATGAGCAAGATTTTGAGCCCCGGCTTGCGCGTGGGCTGGATGATTGCCCCGCCCGCACTGCTGGCCGCCGCCACCATGTGCAAGCAGTTCAGCGATGCCCACACCAGTAACCTGACCCAGGCCACCGCCGCCCACTACCTCACCCTGAACCGGCTGGACAGCACCCTGGCCGTGGTGCGCAAAACCTACGCCGAGCGCGCCCGCGTCATGGCCGCCAGCCTGCAACGCGAACTGGGTCCCGCCATCACCTTCAACGCCCCGCAAGGCGGCATGTTCTTCTGGGCCCGCCTGACCGAAGGGCGCGATGCCGGCGCGTTTGCCAAGCGTGCCATAGCGAAGCTGGTGGCCTTTGTGCCCGGCGCCCCGTTCTTCGCCCACGACCCGGATCTGTCCACCCTGCGCCTGAGCTTTGCCACGGTGGGTGTGGAGAAGATTGAAGAGGGGATTGCCCGGCTGGGCCAGGCTTTGTGATTGCTATGGTTTAAGGAGCTTCTCACGCTTATCTAGTAAGCAAGGGAGGCCGATTTTCCTTATTTTTTGCGCAGTGAGCGCGATTCCCAGATCGCCACCACCCACAGCACGGCGGCAGTGGCTGCCGACAGCCCCATGGCGCTGAAGGCGTGCTGGCTGGCCGGAATGCACAGCAGGCCCAGCAGCACCAAGCCAACGAGGTGCGACAGCGGCGGGAGGATGCGCGATGCAGTCACCCACTTGAACAGCGCCGTGCCCAGCAGGTACAGCGCCGGGCCGCCCAGGATGGCGACCATGGCCGGGTTCTCGGCATGGGCGGGGTGGGCCAGTACCAGCTCGTCGGCCACCGCGCAGACGATGATGCCCGCCACGATCAGGATGTGCATGTAGGTATAGGCCACGCGGGCCTGGCGACCGGCTTCCTTGGCGTGCACGATGCTGTGGTGGCCTTGTTTCTCCCCGATGGCAAAGTACAGCCACCACATCGCCACCGTGCCTGCAAAGGTGGTCAAGAAGGCCTGGAGATTGATGCTGTCCCAGGCGTGGGTGGCAAAAGTGGCCCCGCTGACCAGCAGCGACTCGCCCAGCGCGATGATGACAAACAGCGAACAGCGCTCGGCCATGTGGCCGCCATCCACGTCCCAGTCCTGCAGGGTGGAACGGCCCAGGCCGGGCACCCAGAAGAACACCAATGGCCCGGTGGTATCCAGCGCCAGGGCTAGCGCCCACCAGGCCAGGCGGGCTGCGCCTTCGCTCCAGCCACCCGCCAGCCAGCACATGCCAGCCAGCCCCATCCACACCAGAATGCGCTGGAAATTGCGCACCATGCCTGCGCGCTCCTCCCGCACCGCCCATAAAAAAAACAGCGTGCGGCCCACTTGCATGAGCACGTAGGCCAGCGCAAAGGCCCAGCCCTTGTCGCCAAAGGCTTCAGGAATGGAGGCCGACAGCACCAGCCCGACCAGCATCAGCGCAAACAAGGCGGTGCGGACCGGTGCACGGGCCGGGTCCAGCCAGTTGGTAACCCACGAGGTGTAGATCCACACCCACCACACTGCCAGCAGCAGCACGCCGATGCGCAGGGCGTTGTCCCAGCCCAGATCGGCCAGCAGCCCGTGCGAAAGCTGGGTGATGGCGAAGACGAAAACCAGGTCGAAAAACAGTTCGACATTCTCGACCTTGCCGCCGTCCTGGCGGTTGCGCAGCAGGCTGCGATGGGGGTGGGCTGAAGAGGGATGCATGGCCGTGGCCTCTGGGAGGCGATTTAAATAAAAAGTGCCACTACCGCTTATTCAATAAGCGACAGCAGCTATTTTTATAGTAGCAAAAATCAGACTGCGTTGAGCTTGCCCGTGCCTGCGCAAATGTTTTAAAAGGTTTCCCAATCGCCTTCGTCTGTGGCCTTGCGGGTGGGCACCTGGGCGGGTGCGGCTTGGATGCGTGGCTGGGCGGGCGCCACTTTGCGCACGGTGCTTGCCGGGCGCGCAGGCGGCGACGGCAGGGGCCGGGCTGCGGGTTTGGGCAGGGCTCGTGCAGCGGGTCGGGGGGTGGCAGGGTGCGTGTCGCCACCCAGCTTGAACACGGCCACGGTCTGCACCAGATCTTGCGCCTGGGCCTTCAGGCCGCTGGCGGCGGCGGCCATTTCCTCGACCAGGGCGGCGTTTTGCTGGGTGGTCTGGTCCATCTGCCGAATGGCTTCGCCCACCTGGGTCACGCCCAGGGCCTGGTCCTGGCTGGCGGCGCTGATCTCGCCCATGATGTGGGTTACGCGGCGGATGCTGTCGGCCACCTCGGTCATGGTGGTCCCTGCCTGGTCCACCAGGGTCGTCCCTTGTTCGACCCGCGCCACGCTGGCGCTGATCAGGGTCTTGATTTCTTTGGCGGCCTCGGCCGAGCGGCCGGCCAGGCTGCGCACCTCGCTGGCTACCACCGCAAAGCCCCGGCCTTGCTCGCCCGCCCGCGCGGCTTCCACCGCGGCATTGAGCGCCAGGATATTGGTCTGGAAGGCGATGCCGTCGATCACGCCGATGATGTCGGCAATCTTGCGCGAGGCGTCGTTGATGCCCTTCATGGTTTCCACCACCTGGCCGACCACCGCGCCGCCCTGGGCGGCCACCGTGGAGGCCGTCAACGCCAACTGGTTGGCCTGCTGGGCGCTGTCGGCGTTTTGGCGCACGGTGGCGCTGAGTTCTTCCATCGAGGCGGCGGTCTGCTCCAGGGCGCTGGCTTGTTGTTCGGTACGGGCCGACAGGTCGTGGTTGCCCTGGGCGATCTCGGTACTGGCGTCCGCCACACTGTCTGCGCTGTGGTGCACCCGCCGCAGCACGGTATGGATTTTGGCCACGAACTGGTTGAAGCCGGTGCCAATGGTGGCCAGTTCGTCGTGGCCCTGCACCTCCAGCTTGATACCCAGGTCCGCATCGGCGCTGGCCAGGCTGGCCATGGCCTGGCTCAGGGAGCGCAGCGGGCGGGTCAGCCGGTACACCACCGCCACCAGGATCAGCGCGGTGGCGATGGCGCAGATCAGCGCCACCATCAGCGTGTAGCGCAGCAGGTCGCGGGCGGTGGCCGTGGCCACGCTGCGGGGAAAGCTCACCCGCACGCTCCAGGGCGCGGTGTCGGCCGTGACGGCCAGGGGCTGCAGCAGGTGCACCATGTTCTGCGCGTCCAGGTACTCATAGGGCTGGCCCTGGCGGATGCGTTCCAGCCCCTCGGCGGGGATGTCGTCGGCTTTTTTGCCGATGCGCTTTGCATCCGGGTTGCTGGCATACAGGCCGCCGTTGGAGAGCAGGGCCAGGCTGCTGCCTTCCAGGGGTTTGAGCTCAGCCAGGATCTGGCCAAAGCGGGTGAGCGTGAAGTCGGCACTGGCGGCACCCTGGAACTTGCCATCCACCAGGATGGGCACTACCAGCGAGGCCATCAGCACGTCCTTGCCGTCGATGGGGTAGACGTAGGGTTCGGTGAAGAAGGGCTTGCCACTGGCCTTGGGGATGTCGTACCAGTCGTTGGCACCGGGGTCGGTGCCGAACACGATGGGTTCCACATGCACGCCGCCGTTGGCCGCCCGGGTCCAGTAAGGCATGTAGCGGCCGGTGTCGTCGTAGTTCGGCTTTTTGCCTGCGTATTCGCTATCTTTGCCGTCCAGCGCATTCGGCTCCCAGGTGACGGCTGCGCCGATGAAGTCGCTGGAGCTGAACAGCGCCGCCTGCGACATCTCGTCGATTTGTTCCCGCGCCATCGGCAGCTTGGCTTGCCGGGTGGCCCGCATGGACGCGGCCAGGTTGGCGACCGTGGCCATATTGGCGGCGATGCGGGTTTGCAGCGTACCCGCAGCCTCGCGGGCCGAGGTGCGCGCCAGCAGCATCGTGGCGGCTTCGGCGCTGGCACTGCTTTTGATCCCGATGGCGGCCGAGGTGATCCCCAAAGACAGCAGCACCAGCAGGCTGGCAGCGGCACAGATCTTGGTGTTGAGGGACATGTGGAATCCAGGGCGGGACGGGGCTTGGGAGGGGGTAAGGGTGGCCTGGTTCATGGGGGTTTCCGGGTTGCAATGGCAGGGAGCAGAACCTCGATATCGTGTGTTCAAAAGTTACTAAATGCAAGCACAAAAAGCAATTTGAATGCCAAATAGGCCAGCATGGGGCCTATGCGGCCCCATGGGCTGCCGTGTCCCGGGAGATGCAGGGTTTTGGGGCCAAATTTCAGGCAAAAAAAAGCTGCTCGTGCTGGTGGCGCCAGCGTGAGCAGCTATGGATATTGAACTGAAAAAAAGGAGCGCTTAAAACCTGTTTACGCGCCCAGCGTTTCGGCCCAGGCCAGGGCCTGCAGGTGCGCCCAGTTGACCTGCTTGTTGGACAAATGCAGGGCTTCGGCGGTGCGGGCGAAGACCTCGTCGTTGCCGCTTTCGCAGGCTTCGGTGAGGGCCAGGAAGGGCGCCAGCACGCCGGTGCGGTGCAGCAGGGCGTCGAGTACCGGCTGGGGCAGGGCCACGGACTCCAGGGCCTTGGCCAGCGGCACGCCCAGCATTACGTCGAGCATGGAAAAAACGCCCACTACGAAGGCGTTGTCGCAGTCTTCGGGGGCCAGCATTTCGGCGGCCAGCAGCTCCATCAGCTTGCCGCGCACCACCGCGGTCTGGCCCACCACCGGGCCGGGGCCATCCTTGTCGCTGCGCGAGGTGGTCATCAGCAGGGCGGCCCAGCGGAACAGCTTTTGCAAGCCCAGGATCATCACCGCGTGGCGGAACGAGGTGATTTCGCAGTTCAGCCCGAAACCCGACGAGTTGATGAAGCGCAGCAGGTTGAACGACAGCGTGGGGTCGCGTTTGAGCAGTTCTTCGATCTCGGCGGTGGTGGCCTGTTTGCGCACCAGGTTGATGAGCTGCAGGATGGTGGCCTGCGAGGGGCGTACGGTTTGCGCCTTGACCAGCGCGGGCTTGGCAAACCAGTAGCCCTGGAACAGCTTGATGCCGTAGCTGGTGAGCAACTGGTGCTGCTCGGCGCTCTCGACCTTTTCGGCAATGATCTGGGCGGTGGTGTTGGCGGTGGCGAACTTCACAAACGGCAGCACCAGCTCGGGCTTGAGCGCCATCAGGTCCAGCTTCACAAACGAGGCCAGGGCGCGCCAGGAGGCATAGCCCCGCGTCAGCACGGTGTGGTTGAAGGCAAACCGGAAACCGCGCTTGCGCAAATCTTCCAGTACCAGGGCGTGGGTGGCGATGTCTTCGGGGCTGCTGCCGGGCACGGGGGGGACTTCGAGCACCACTTTGTCGGGGTGCACCAGCTCCAGGTGGCCACCGGCCAGACTTTCCAGCGTGCAGTTGATGAAGACCAGCTTTTTGCCAACCAGGGTTTCGATATCGGTGAAGGACAGGGCGTTGACCAGCAGGGCGGCATCGCTGTCGACAGTGTGGCTTTGGCCCGGGCTGGAGCGGTCAAACAATTCGTAACCGAAAACGGCACGGTTTTCGTCCACGATGGCCTGGCGGGCAATCAGCACCTGGCTATCGGGGGCAGTATCAGGTTCCAGGGGGTGCCTTAGGCTGTGGAGTTGGTCGGGTATGGTGGACATGGCGGTGTAAGTTCTACGGGCCACGGAGGCTTCGTTTTCCATTCTAGAGAAGAACTACCGCCAAAGGAGCGGCGACATCAGGGTATTTACCAGATGTTGCCGATTTGAACAAACTTACATGCCCAGGGTATCCGCCCAGACCAAGGCCTCCATGTGGGCCATGTTGATGTGGTGGCTGCTGAATTGCAAGGCCAGGGCAGCAGCACCGAAGGCGGTGTCGTCGTTGTTCTCGCAGGCCTTGGTCAAGGCCAGCATGGGGCCGTAGATCCCCGTGCCGTGCTGCAGCGCCTCGGCCACCGCCGGGGGCAGTGACAGCAGGGCCAGCGCCTGTTCCAGCGGCATGCCCAGCATCACGTCGAGCAGCGAGAAAATCCCGACCACGAAGGCCCCGTCGCATTCTTCGGGGGTCAGGGTGCCGGTGGCCAGCAGCTCCATCATGCGCCCGCGCACCACGGCCATGGTGCCCACCGCCGCAGGGGTGCCGTTGGCCTTGGAGGTGAGCAGCAGGGCGGCCCAGCGGAACAGCTTTTTCAGGCCCATCAGCATCACCGCCTGGCGAAACGAGGTGATCTCGCGGTCCATGCCAAAGCCTGCCGAGTTGATCAACCGCAGCAGGTTGAAGCCCAGCACGGCGTCTTTTTTCAGCACGCTCTCGATCTCGTCGGTGCTGGCCTGGTTGCGCACCAGGTTGATCAACTGCAGCACATGGGCCTGGCCGGGGCTGACAACCTTGGTCTTGATCACATCCGGGCGCGCGAACCAGTAGCCCTGGAACAGCGTGGCCCCATAGGACAGCAGGGCGCTGAACTGCTCCACGGTTTCCACCTTTTCGGCCACCACCGCGGCCGGTGTGCGGGCCTTCACGGCGGCCACGATCACCTGCAACTGCTCGGGTTTGAGGGCCATCAGGTCCAGTTTCACAAACGAGGCCAGCGGCTGCCACGAGGCATACACCGGGGCCAGCACCGTGTGGTTGAATGCCAGCCGAAAGCCGCGCTGGTGCAGTTCCAGCAGGGTTTGCTGGCGCGCCGCGATGTCGGCGCTCGCGTGGCCGGGCACGGGGCCGACTTCCAGCACCACTTTTTCCGGCTGGATCAGGTCCAAGTGGCCGCCCGACAGGCTCTCGTGCGTGCAGTTTACGAAGATGGTCTTTTTGCCCACCAGCGATTCGTTGCCGGTATGGGTCATGGCATTGAACACCAGGGCCACATCGCTGGCGGCGTTGTGCGATACCGTAGAGCGGTCAAACAGCTCGTAAGCCACCACCTCGCGCTGGGCATCCATGATGGGCTGGCGGGCAATGACCACCGTGCCGGTGTCAACAGGCGCGGCGGCAGGGGCGGAGGGATCGGATGCAGGCATGGGGGACGTTTGGATTGTTACGTATCGTAACTTGTAAGCAAGCGGTGGAGTAACCGACTATGCCAGCAAAAGCGCCAGTTCTTCGTCGGTAAACCCGGCCTGTAAACGTGCCTGGGTATTGAAGGGTGGCTTGGGCGTGGGCGCGTCATAGCGCTGGGCCAGCACCCGGTAGTGCGCCACCGGGTCCAGCCCGTCACGTTGGCACAGCCAGCGGTACCAGTGGTTGCCAATGGCCACGTGGCCCACCTCGTCGTTCAAGATGGTGTCCAGAATCTCCACCGCCCGCAGCGCCTGCGGCGTGGCCACCCGGCGCAGCTTGGCCTGGATCAGCGGTGTCGCGTCCAGGCCGCGCGCCTCCAGCGTGCGCGGTACCAGGGCCATGCGGGCCACCACGTCGCCCGCGGTGGCAGCGCACACCGTCCACAGGCCGTCGTGGGCAGGAAAGTCGCCATAGTCCCAGCGTTGGCCTTTTTCACCTTCCAGGCTTTGCAGGTGGGCGCGCAGCAGGCTGAAGTGGTGGGCTTCCTCGGCGGCCACGCGCACCCAGTCGCGGTAGAAGGCATCGGGCATGCCGTCAAAGCGCCAGGCGGCATCCAGGGCCAGGTTGATGGCGTTGAACTCGATATGCGCCACCGTGTGCAGCAGCGTGGCCAGCCCGTCGGGGGTAAAGGGCGAGCGCTGCGGCTTGACCACCCGCTCCACCAGCACCGGCCGGGCCGGGCGGCCGGGTGGCTCGCCGAAAGGCTCAAAATCTAGTTTTGCTATCGAAAGCGTAGCTGTTTGTGCTTGTAGAGAAAGCGTAGAAGCCACTTTTTGTGCTGGATCGGTGAGGCACAGGGTTTGCAGGGCGCGGGTTCGGAGTTCCATACCTACAATTGTAAAAACATGGGAGAAGCTGTATGGCTCTGTATGCATTGGATGGAATTGCGCCGCAAGTGGCGGCCACGGCTTGGGTGGCGGACAGCGCCGAAGTCATGGGCGACGTGGTGTTGGGCGAGGACAGCAGCGTCTGGTTTGGCGTGGTGGTGCGCGGTGACAACCACCGCATCAGCATCGGCCGGGGCTCCAACGTGCAGGACCTGAGCGTGCTGCACACCGACCAGGGCGTGCCGCTGACGATTGGCGAGAACGTCACCATCGGCCACCAGGTGATGCTGCACGGCTGCACCGTGGGCGACGGCTCGCTGGTCGGCATTGGCGCGGTGGTGCTCAACGGGGCCCGTATTGGCAAGAACTGCCTGGTCGGCGCGGGCGCGCTGGTCACCGAGGGCAAAGAATTTCCCGACGGCAGCCTGATCATCGGCAGCCCGGCCAAGGTGGCGCGCGCGCTCACACCGGCGCAAATCGAAGGCCTGCAGCGCAGCGCCCAGGGCTATGTCGCCAACGCCCGGCGCTTTCGGAGCGGCTTGCAAAAGCTGGCCTGAACCCCCACATCCGCTTCTACCTCGGCCTGTACAAAGTTAGGAATCCCCTGTGTCTGAACTCCATAAATTTTTATTCGACGGCCTGCCCGTGCGCGGCTGCATCGTGCGCCTGACCGATGCCTGGCAAGAAATCTTGCGCCGCCGCGCCTCCAACACCACCACCGGGGCGTATCCCGCTCCTGTTGCCGAGCTGCTGGGCGAAATGACCGCTGCGGGCGTGCTGATGCAGTCCAACATCAAGTTCAACGGCGCGGTGGTGCTGCAGATTTTTGGCGACGGCCCGGTCAAGCTGGCCGTGGTGGAGGTGCAGCCCGACTTCAGCCTGCGCACCACCGCCAGCGTGATGGGCGAGGTGCCTGTAGATGCCACGCTGAGCCAGATGGTTAACCTGGACAACCAGGGCCGCTGCGCCATCACGCTGGACCCGAAGGACCGGTTCCCCGGCCAGCAACCCTACCAGGGCGTGGTGCCGCTGTTTGGCGACAACAAGGAAAAGCTGGAAAAGCTCAGCGACGTGCTGCAGCACTACATGCTGCAAAGCGAGCAGCTCGACACCTTGCTGGTGCTGGCCGCCGACGAGAACGTGGCCGCCGGGCTGCTGATCCAGCGCCTGCCCATCCAGGGTGAAAAGAACCTGGCGGGCAGTGTGACCAGTGAGGCTAATGAAAACGAGATTGGCCTCAACGAGCACTACAACCGCATCGCCACCCTGGCCGGCACCCTGAAGCGCGAAGAGCTGCTGACGCTGGACGTGGACACCATCCTGCGCCGCCTGTTCTGGGAAGAGCAGGTGCTGATGTTCAGCCCGCACATCGGCCCCACCGCGCCGAAGTTCGCCTGCACCTGCAGCCGCGACCGCGTGGGCGCGATGATCCGCAGCCTGGGCACCGACGAGGTGGAAGGCATCCTGGCCGAGCGCGAGGAGGTGGAGGTGGCCTGCGAGTTCTGCGGCAAGCAATACCGCTTTGACGCGGTGGACGCGGCGCAGCTGTTCACCACGCCGGATGCCAGCCTGCCCGGCCCCTCAGCGGTGCAGTAGGGCGGTAAACAGCCGGTGCTCGCACTCCGGGTCGCTGCACTTTTCGCAGTTCCAGGTCCAGGGCGTCGCATTTTTTGAAGAAAATCGGGCCTGTCCGCCGGTCGCACCTGCATTTGTAGCTATTTTTTCAATAGCATGCAGGGCGTTGCGGGTGCGGGCCTGGTCTTTGCCGTAAACCACCTGGTAGGGCACATTGCCCCGTGCCAATGCTGCCCGCAGCGCCGTATCCACCGGTGTGCGGCTGTGCGGGCCGTCGCGCAGGGGGTCGGCGGCCCAGGGCAGGTCCAGGCCCATGACCAGCGTCAAATCAAAATGCTTTTGCTGCTCCAGTGCGGCAGCGTACAGGCTAGGGTCGCCAAACAGCACGTCGCTGTAAACGGCGGTCATCAGCGCGGTGGTGTCGGCTATCAAATAGGTGGCTTCGGGGGCTTGGGCGATGCGCTCGGTGTGCGCCTGGGCAATGCCTTGTTGCTCGTCGGCCCGCGGCGTACGGCCTGCGGCATCGCACCACAGGCGCAATGTCTCAGAAATGGGGGATACGCTGTGGCCCTGGCTGCGCAGGGTGGCGGTGATGGCCGTAGCCATCTGGGTCTTGCCGGTGCTCTCGGCACCCAGCAAAGCGATTTTGATCAACTTACTTTGGCGAAATGTGCACGAAAATTTCGTTGGACTTGACCATGCCCAGCTCGAAACGGGCACGTTCTTCGACCATTTCCAGGCCCTCTTTCAGGTCCCGCACCTCGGCGCCGAGCTGGTCGTTGACCCGCTGCGCCTGGGCGTTGTGCTCTTGCAGCGTCTCCAGCTTTTGCTGGAGACGCGTTACCTCGGAAATACTGCCGCGCCCAAACCATAGCTGCCCGTGCAGTATCGCCAGCAAAGCCAGTAAGACGATGGGGACTACACGGGAAGCCATGGGCGGACCTTACTTCAGGTTGTAAAAGGCTTTACGACCGGGGTAGGTGGCCACGTCGCCCAGGTCTTCTTCGATGCGCAAGAGCTGGTTGTACTTGGCCATGCGGTCCGAACGGCTGAGTGAGCCGGTCTTGATCTGGCCTGCATTGGTGCCCACGGCGATGTCGGCAATGGTGGAGTCTTCGGTTTCGCCCGAGCGGTGGCTGATCACGGCGGTGTAACCGGCGCGCTTGGCCATCTCGATGGCGGCGAAGGTTTCGGTCAGGGTGCCGATCTGGTTGATCTTGATCAGGATCGAGTTGGCGATGCCCTTGTCGATGCCTTCTTGCAGGATCTTGGTGTTGGTGACGAACAGGTCGTCGCCCACGATTTGCACGTTCTTGCCCAGGCGGTCGGTCAGGATCTTCCAGCCATCCCAGTCGCCTTCGGCCATGCCGTCTTCGATGCTGATGATGGGGTATTTGTCGACCCACGAGGCCATGATGTCGGTCCACTCCTGGCTGGTCAGCGACCAGCCTTCACCGGCCAGCTCGTACTTGCCGTTCTTGTAGAACTCGGAAGCGGCGCAGTCCAGGCCCAGGGCGATCTGCTCGCCGGGCACGTAGCCCGCATCGGTGATGGCTTGCAGAATCATCTGGATCGCGGCTTCGTGGCTGGGCACGTTGGGGGCAAAGCCGCCTTCGTCGCCAACCGCAATGCTCATGCCCTTGTCGTGCAGAATTTTCTTCAGCGCGTGGAACACTTCTGCACCGTAGCGCAGCGCTTCACGGAACGATGGGGCACCCACGGGGATGATCATCAGTTCTTGCAGGTCGAGGTTGTTATTGGCGTGCGCGCCGCCGTTGACCACGTTCATCATGGGCACGGGCATTTGCATGCCGCCCATGCCGCCGAAATAGCGGTACAGGGGCAGGCCGGATTCTTCGGCCGCGGCGCGGGCCACGGCCATGGATACGGCCAGCATGGCGTTGGCGCCCAGGCGGGATTTGTTTTCGGTGCCGTCCAGGTCGATCAGGGTCTTGTCCAGAAAGGCTTGCTCGGAAGCGTCCAGGCCCAGGATGGCCTCGGAAATTTCGGTGTTGATGTGCTCAACCGCCTTGAGCACGCCCTTGCCCAGGTAGCGCTTCTTGTCGCCATCGCGCAGCTCGATGGCTTCGCGCGAACCGGTGGACGCACCCGACGGCACGGCCGCACGGCCCATGGTGCCGGATTCCAGCAGCACATCGCATTCGACGGTGGGGTTGCCGCGCGAATCCAGAATTTCGCGGGCGACGATGTCAACAATGGCACTCATTTTTTGTCTTCCTAGTGTGGTTAAAAATCTGACGGTCGGCAGGCCCCGTTGGCAAGCCCTTTATACAGCCCTGAATTCTTGCATGGCTTTGGTGTCGCGCACGCGTCAATGCACCGATTGTTCGCGGGTTGTAACTGTTGCAGATCCGCAGTTACGCGGAGAAGGAATTTTCCAGGTAACCGTTTTTCTTGGTCACGCGGTCCAGCGCCACCAGGGTTTCCAGCAGGGCGCGCATGTGTTTCAGGGGTACGGCGTTGGGGCCGTCGCTCATGGCTTTGCTGGGGTCGGGGTGGGTTTCCATGAACACACCGGCCACGCCCACGGCCACCGCGGCGCGGGCCAGCACCGGCACCATCTCGCGCATGCCGCCGCTGCTGGTGCCGTTGCCGCCGGGCAGTTGCACCGAGTGGGTGGCATCGAACACCACCGGGGCCAGGGTCTCGCGCATGATGGCCAGGCTGCGCATGTCGCTGACCAGGTTGTTGTAGCCAAAGCTGGCACCGCGTTCGCAGGCCATGAAGTTGTCGGTTTCCAGGCCCGCCTCTTTGGCGGCGGCGCGGGCCTTGTCGATCACGTTCTTCATGTCGCCCGGGGCCAGGAACTGGCCCTTTTTGATGTTCACCGGCTTGCCCGACTGGGCCACGGCGCGGATGAAGTCGGTCTGGCGGCACAGGAAGGCCGGCGTTTGCAGCACATCGACCACGCTGCAGACCTGGGCAATTTGCGATTCGTCGTGGATGTCGGTCAGCACCGGCACGCCCAGTTCGCGCTTGACCTTGGCCAGAATCTCCAGTCCCTTGTCGATACCGGGGCCACGGAAAGTGCTGCCGCTGCTGCGGTTGGCCTTGTCGAAGCTGCTCTTGAAGATGAATGGAATGCCTAAAGCGCTGGTGATTTCCTTCAGCGTACCTGCAGTGTCCATCTGCAACTGCTCGGACTCGATGACGCAGGGGCCTGCGATAAGGAAGAAGGGCTGGTCCAGGCCGATGGTGAAGTTACAGAGTTGCATGGTTTTTAGGGTGTAGGAGGACTCAGAGGGGGGCAAACACGTCACTGGCCATCAATTGGAGGCCCAAGGCGTGCAGGTCCAGGCATTCGGTTCCACGCAATGCCTGCTGTTGGCCGGGTATGGCCGACCAGTTGTTGGCGCGGCTAAATACCTCAATCGTGCGGCGCTCCGGAGAAATCAGCACATAGGTTTGCAGGGTTTCAAAACTGCGGTACACCTTGAATTTGTCGCCCCGGTCAAACATTTCGGTGGACGGGCTGAGCACCTCCACGACGAGGGTGGGTTCAGAGATTGCATCATTGCGACTGCGATCGGCTGCACTGCAGGTGATGACCACGTCGGGATAAAAATACGCCGACTGGTCGGCGGTGTGGAGCCGCACTTCGCTGGACAGCAGCATGCAGGGCTGCTTGCCCAATTGGCGGTGAAGCGATACGACGGTGTTCAGGATGGTTCGGCCGTGCAGAATGCTGCCGCCCGCCATGCCCCAAGGCCCCGCGCCTTGCCAGTCGTAGATCACGCCATCGAGATACTCGTGCTTGAACTCGGCCTTTTCTTCCAGCAGCAAATAGTCTGCTGGCTGGATGTAATAGGGTAGTTTTTGCGCGAATCCCATGGCGGTGCTCATGGCTCCTTACTTGGCGGCTTTGGTCTTTTTGGACGCAGGCGTGTGCTCTACCGCCGCTTTCACAAAGGCATTGAACAGCGGGTGGCCGTCCCAGGGGGTGGACTTGAACTCGGGGTGGAACTGCACGCCGACAAACCAGGGGTGGACGCTTTGCGGCAGCTCGACCATTTCGGTGAGTTGCTCGCGCTGCGTCAGGGCCGAGATCACCAGCCCGGCTTCGCGCAGGCGGTCCAGGTAGTGCACGTTGGCCTCAAAACGGTGGCGGTGGCGTTCGGTGACCACGTCGCCGTAGATGCTGTGCGCCAGCGTGCCGGGGGCCACGTCGGAGCTTTGCGCACCCAGGCGCATGGTGCCGCCCAGGTCGGAGTTTTCGTCGCGGGTCTTGATGCTGCCGTCGGTGTCTTTCCACTCGGTGATGAGTGCGATCACCGGGTGCGGGGTGGAGGGCTCGAACTCGGTGCTGTTGGCATTCGCCAGGCCCGCCACGTGGCGCGCAAATTCGATGGTGGCCACCTGCATGCCCAGGCAGATGCCCAGGTAGGGCACCTTGTGCTCACGGGCAAACTGGGCGGCGCAGATCTTGCCTTCGATGCCGCGTTTGCCAAAGCCGCCGGGCACCAGGATGGCATCGAACGCCGCCAGCGTGTCCACGGTGTCGGGCACGATGGTTTCGGAATCGACGTAGCTGATCTTCACCCGCACATGGTTCTTCATGCCGGCGTGGCGCAGGGCTTCGTTCAGCGATTTGTAGCTGTCGCTCAGGTCCACGTACTTGCCAACCATGGCGATGTTGACTTCGCCGCGCGGGTTGGCGGTTTCATACACCAGGTCGTCCCAGCGCTTCAGGTTGGCGGGCGGGGTGTTCAGGCGCAGCTTGTCGCAGATCAGGCCGTCCAGGCCTTGCTCGTGCAGCATGCGCGGCACTTTGTAGATGGTGTCCACGTCCCACATGGAGATCACGCCCCACTCGGGCACGTTGGAAAACAGCGAGATCTTGGAGCGCTCTTCCTGGGGAATCGGGCGGTCGGCGCGGCACAGCAGCACGTCGGCCTGGATACCGATTTCGCGCAGTTGCTTGGCGGTGTGCTGGGTGGGCTTGGTCTTGAGCTCGCCCGCGGCGGCAATCCAGGGCACGTAGCTCAGGTGCACGAAGGCGGTGTTGTTCGGGCCCATTTTCAGGCTCATCTGGCGCACGGCTTCCAGGAACGGCAGGGACTCGATGTCGCCCACGGTGCCGCCCACTTCCACCAGCGCCACGTCCACCGCGTCAGGTTCGCCAAAACGCGCACCGCGCTTGATGAATTCCTGGATTTCATTGGTCACGTGCGGAATCACCTGCACGGTTTTGCCCAGGTAGTCGCCACGGCGCTCCTTGTCGAGCACGCTCTTGTAGATCTGGCCGGTGGTGAAGTTGTTGGACTTGCGCATGCGCGTTTCGATGAAACGCTCGTAGTGGCCGAGGTCGAGGTCGGTTTCTGCGCCGTCGTCGGTCACAAAGACCTCACCGTGCTGCAGCGGCGACATGGTGCCGGGGTCTACGTTGAGGTAAGGATCCAGCTTGATCAGGGTGACTTTGAGTCCCCGCGATTCGAGGAGTGCTGCAAGAGAGGCTGAAGCGATTCCCTTGCCCAGGGAAGACACGACACCGCCGGTGACGAAGACAAATTTGGTCATCTCAAAGTCGGGACGTAATCCCGAGGAGGTGGAAATGGTGATTATAAGGGCGTGATAAGGGTGGGTATTGGGCCGTTCTGCTCTGCTACATTGCCCGCCATGCACCTCAACACACTCCCCTTGGTAGATGGCGACTTGGCAGGCAAGCACATCGTGCTGGGCCTCACGGGCGGCATTGCCTGCTACAAATCGGCCGAGCTGTGCCGCCTTCTGGTCAAGGCCGGGGCCACCGTGCAGGTGGTGATGACCGAGGCGGCCACGCAGTTCATCACCCCGGTGACGATGCAGGCGCTGAGCAACCGCCCGGTCTACGGCTCACAGTGGGATGCGCGCGAGCCCAACAACATGCCGCACATCAACCTGAGCCGCGAGGCGGATCTGATCTTGATTGCCCCGTGCAGTGCCGACTTCATCGCCCGGCTGGTGCAGGGCCGCACCGACGAATTGCTGAGCCTGCTGTGTCTGGCGCGGCCAATGCAGTCGGTGCCGCTGCTGGTGGCACCCGCCATGAACCGCGAGATGTGGGTGCACCCCGCCACCCAGCGCAATATGGCGCAGCTGCAGGCCGACGGTGCGGTGATTCTGGGCGTGGGCACGGGCGAGCAGGCCTGCGGCGAAACGGGCGACGGCCGCATGCTGGAGCCCGCCGAGTTGCTGGAGGACGTGGTCGCTTTTTTCCAGCCCAAAACCCTGGCCGGGCAGCGCGTACTGGTCACCGCCGGGCCCACGTATGAGGCGATCGACCCGGTGCGCGGCATTACCAACCTGAGCAGCGGCAAGATGGGCTTTGCCATCGCCCGCGCCGCGCGCGAGGCCGGGGCCGAGGTGACGCTGGTGGCCGGGCCGGTGGCCTTGGCGACCCCGCGTGGGGTCACCCGCATCGACGTGAAATCTGCACAAAATATGCTCGAAGCCGTTATTCCATCGGCGCAACAAGCTACTATCTTTGTAGCAACTGCGGCGGTGGCCGACTGGCGGCCCGCGCAGGCGGCAGACCACAAGATCAAGAAAGACGGCTCAGGCGCCACGCCCCAGCTGCAGTTTGTCGAAAACACCGACATCCTGGCCTCGGTGGCCCAATCGGCCCGTGCCTTGAGCGGCGCGCTGTTCTGCGTCGGTTTTGCGGCGGAGAGCCAGGATCTGCTGGCCAACGCCCAGGCCAAGCGTGCCCGCAAAGGTGTGCCGCTGCTGGTGGGTAACATCGGCCCGGCCACCTTTGGCCAAGACCACAACGCGCTGCTGCTGGTCGATGCGCACCGCGCCACCGAACTGCCGCACGCCTCCAAACTGACCCTCGCGCGCCAACTGGTCGCCGAGATCGCCCACCGTATTTCCTAGTTATCCCCCATGATCATCGACCTGAAAATCATCGACCCGCGCATGGCGGACCAACTGCCCGCCTACGCCACCCCCGGCAGCGCCGGCCTGGACCTGCGTGCCTGCCTGGACGAGCCCCTGGTGCTGGCCCCCAACGCCTGGCAGCTGGTGCCCACCGGCATCGCCATCCACCTGGCCGACCCGGGCTTTGCCGCCATGATCCTGCCGCGCTCCGGCCTGGGCCACAAACACGGCATCGTGCTGGGCAACCTGGTCGGGCTGATCGACAGCGACTACCAGGGCCAGCTGATGGTCAGCGCCTGGAACCGCAGCACCGTGGCCTTCACCATCGAACCCATGGAGCGCCTGGCCCAGCTGGTCATCGTGCCGGTGGTGCAGGCGCAGTTCCATGTGGTCACCGAATTCCCCGCCTCGGAGCGCGGCGAGGGCGGGTACGGGTCTACGGGCAAGGCTTAAAGGGTTGCTACTGATTTAGTAGCTTCTTACGCTGATGGAATAAGCGCCAGAGGCACTTTTGGCTTAAAAATTAAGCTGCCTGCAATGCCCACTGTGCCGCGCTGACGGCGTGGATGGCGGTGGTGTCAAACAGCGGCACGCTGCTGTCGCTGGCATCCACCAGCAGGCCTATTTCGGTGCAGCCCAGAATGATGGCCTGCGCGCCCTGGGCCACCAGCTGCGCCATGATGGCCCGGTAGGCTTCGCGCGAGGCAGGCCGGGTCTGGCCCAGGCACAACTCTTGGTAAATGATGCGGTGCACGGTGTCGCGGCTGGGCGCGTCGGGCACCAGCACGCGCAGGCCGTGGCGGGTTTCCAGGCGGGCACGGTAAAAGTCCTGCTCCATGGTGAAGCGCGTGCCGAGCAGGCCGATGCTGGTGAAACCCGCTGCCTGGATGGCCGTGGCGGTGGGGTCGGCGATGTGCAGCAGCGGGATGGCCACGGCGGCCTCGATGGCGGCCGCCACCTTGTGCATGGTGTTGGTGCACAGCACCAGGCCGTCGGCCCCGGCGCGCGCCAGGGCGCGGGCGGCATCGGCCAATACGGCCCCGGCAGCATCCCAGTCGCCTGCGTGCTGCAGGCGTTCGATCTCGAAGAAATCGACGCTGAACAGAATGATCTTGGCCGAGTGCAGGCCGCCGAGCTGCTGTTTGACGGTTTCGTTGATCTGGCGGTAGTAGGGAATGGTCGATTCCCAGCTCATGCCGCCGATGAGGCCGATGGTTTTCATGGAAAAAAGTAGGGGTTAGCGCTGGGCCGTTTGCCAGAAGCTGTGCAGCAACAAGATGCCTACCGGGGTGTCCTGCGCGGGGACCACGCCGCCAGCGGTCTGCTTCCAGCCGGCGGTAGACAAGGCCAGCATTTCAGACGCTGTGGGCCGTGCGAGACCCATGTCCCAGCGCGAGTAGCTGCGCTCGGCAATCGGCTCCAGAAGCAGTTCAATCACATTGTGGTGCAGGGGGTCGCAAGCGATACGCCGGTAGGTCTCTTGCAGGGCCTGGGACGGTCCTTCGAGGTACTGCATGAAGTTGCCACCGTTGTAGAGCAGCACGCCGGTCAGCGCGTTTTGCTGGTTGCGGTCGCGGGCTTTGTGCAGCAACTGCTCCAGTTCGGGCTCGCCCAAGGGCTGGTGGGCAGAGCTGACATACACCAGGCTGAGAAGTGGGTTCATACGGCGTGGATCAGTGCGGTACAGACCCGGTTGCGGCCCGTGGCCTTGGCACGGTAGAGGGCGGTGTCGGCGCGGTCGATCAGCAGGTCGATGCTTTGGCGCGGCAGCATGCTGGCACAGCCGATGCTCAGGCGCAGCGAGAGCTGGCTGCGGCCTGCGTCGATGGTGCGTGCGGCGATGTTGCAGCGCAGGCGTTCGGCCAGGTCGGCGGCATGGTGGATCGGGGTGGCGGGCAGGATGATGAGGAACTCTTCCCCGCCCCAGCGGCTCACGCAGTCCACCGTGCGGCAGGTTTGGGCGAGTTGCTGGGCCACGGCGCGCAAGGCCATGTCGCCCGCAGGGTGGCCGAGCTGGTCGTTCACGCTTTTGAAGTGGTCGATGTCGCACAGCAGGACCGAAAACTCCGACTCCACCCGCTGGTAGCGTCGCCACTCGTGCTCCAGCCGCTCCTGGGCTTCGCGCCGGTTGGGCAGGCCGGTCAGGGTGTCGGTGCGCGACAGGCGGTTGTTTTCTTCCAGGGCGTGGCAGAGCTCATGCACGTCGCGAAACGCCACCATGTAGTAGTCGGGCCAGAGCGGCGAGGCGAGTTCCACGGTGACGATGAACCAGCGCTTGTCGCCGTTTTTACACTGCACCAGCGCCTGCAATTCGGCGGTAGGAAGGCCTTTTTCCAGGCTCTCTTCGATTTTTTTTTGCCACCCGGCGATCACGCTGGCCCGGTAGTCGGGGTCGGGGTAGGCTTTGTTGAACCAGCTATCGGTGTCGGGGATGTCGGCCAGGGTGTAACCCAGCTGGTCGGTAAATGCCTTGTTCAGAAAGAACTGCCTGCGGTGGCCCCCAGCCGCCTTGTTGGCTGGGCTCGTGACCTTGGAGACGAGCAAAGGGACCGGCGTGAAATCCATGCCGTGGCAAAGGATCTGGAGGGCCTGGTCGGTGCCCTGCATGGGTTCGGCTAGTCGCATAGGCCTAAGAGTGGTATGAGCAATGGACGCCGCCACAGCACCCGCGGGATGCCTGTGGGCCTGAGCGATGCTACTCCATGAGCCTTTGGGACGGGAGGGGTGAGCCCGCTATTTTTTGAAATAAAACCCGGCCCGTTGCCCACCCGCGCCAGCTCAGCGTTGCAGGCCAGCTATCGGCAGGTGTCTACCCCCCGGCTCCAGCGTAAAGGTCTGTCCCGCGGCGATGCTGCCGGGCCCCACCACCGCCAGATAAAACCCGCAGGCACCACTGCGTAGCATGTCGCGCGCAGCCCCGCCGTAGCCCATCACCGCGTTGAACTTGAAGCAGGGCTGGCGCGGCTCGGTGACGCGCAGGCTGCAGTCGGGGAAATGCAGGGTGTCGCCCACCCACACCTCGGCCTCCAGCAGGCCGTGCAGCGTCAGGTTCTCGCCCATAAAGCCGGGTGGCAAATCTTCGTCAAACAGGCTGACACCCTGGGCCTGCCGCTGGGCTTGCCAGAAGGCGTAGTGCGCGCCAGGGTAGGCGTACACCGCCTTGTCCAGCCCGCCGTGCACGCTGAGATCGGCCTGCTCATCGCCCGCCAGCCCCAACGGGCCCACAGCTACCGGTCCAGTCACCGCGTGCTTGCCAATGCCCGACAGCACGCGCCGCCCACCGGCCATCAGCGGACGCGCGGTGCCGATGTTGACGCAGGCAACTTGCACCGATCAGCAGCGCTCGAAAATTGCCGCAATGCCCTGGCCGCCGCCGATGCACATGGTCACCAGCGCGTAGCGGCCCTGGATGCGTTGCAGCTCGTACAGGGCTTTGACGGTGATCAGCGCGCCGGTGGCGCCGATGGGGTGGCCCAGCGAGATGCCCGAGCCATTGGGGTTCACCTTGGCCGGGTCCAGGCCCAGGTCGCGGCTCACGGCGCAGGCCTGCGCGGCAAAGGCTTCATTGGCCTCGATCACGTCCAGGTCTTGCACTGTGAGCCCGGCTTTTTGCAGCGCCAGGCGGGTGGCGGGCACCGGGCCGATGCCCATGTACTGCGGGTCCACCCCGGCGTGGGCGTAGGCCACCAGGCGCGCCAGCGGCTGCAGGCCCCGGGCTTTGGCGGTGGCCGCGTCCATCAGCACCACGGCGGCGGCGGCATCGTTGATGCCCGAGGCGTTACCGGCGGTGACGGTGCCGTTTTCCTTGGCGAAGGCGGGCTTGAGTTTGGCCATGTCGGCCAGGGTCACACCGGTGCGGAAGTGCTCGTCGCTGGCAAACTGGGTGTCGCCTTTTTTGCTTTTCAGCACCACGGGGGTGATCTGGCTGGTGAAGTACCCGGCGGCGGTGGCGCGTTCGGCGCGGTGGTGGCTTTCTACCGCCAGCGCGTCCTGGTCTTCGCGGCTGATGCCCCATTTTTTGGCGATGTTCTCGGCGGTCACCCCCATGTGGATGTTGTGGAAGGGGTCGTGCAGCGCACCGATCATCATGTCGGTCAGCTTGGCGTCGCCCATGCGCATGCCCCAGCGGGCGCTGAGGGCGGCGTAGGGCGCACGGGTCATGTTTTCAGCCCCGCCGCCAATGGCGATCTCGGCATCGCCCAGCAAAATGCTTTGCGCCGCGTTGACGATGGCCTGCAGGCCCGAGCCGCACAGGCGGTTCACGTTGTAGGCGGGCGTGCCCTCGCCGCAACCGCCCAGCACGGCGGCCGCGCGCGATAAATACATGTCGCGCGGCTCGGTGTTCACCACATGGCCAAACACCACATGGCCCACGTCGGCCCCCTCGGTCTGGGCGCGCAGCAGCGACTCGCGCACCACCTGGGCGGCCAGGTCGATGGGCGGAATGTCCTTCAGGCTGCCGCCAAAGGTTCCGATCGCGGTACGTACGGCGCTAACAACAACAACTTCGCGGGCCATGGAAATTCCTTGTAAAAGTAAGACAGATGGGAGGGGAGGGATGCCAGGGAAGGCTGTCAAAGTCAGTTTCCAGCCAGTTCTGCATTCATAATTATGAATGCAAATTCACACAAACCGGAGACAAATATGCAGGCGTATGCAGACTTTTACCAACGCTCCCTCAGCGAGCGCGATGCATTCTGGGGCGAGCAGGCCAAGCTGATCGACTGGCAAACCCCGCCTCAGCAGGTGTGCGATTACAGCAATCCGCCGTTTGCCAAATGGTTCGTGGGCGGCACCACCAACCTGTGCCACAACGCGGTCGACCGGCACCTTGCAGACCGGGCCGACCAACGGGCGCTGATTTTTGTGTCCACCGAGACCGGCGAAGAAACCGTTTATAGCTTTCGCCAGTTACACGCCGAAGTCCAGCGCATGGCCGCCGTGCTGCTGGGCCTGGGCGTAACCAAGGGCGACCGTGTGCTGGTCTACATGCCGATGGTGGCCGAGGCCGCGTTTGCCATGCTGGCCTGCGCCCGCATCGGGGCCATCCACTCGGTGGTGTTTGGCGGCTTTGCCTCGGGCGCGCTGGCCTCGCGCATCGAAGACGCCGAGCCGGTGGTGATCGTCAGCGCCGATGCCGGTTCGCGCGGCGGCAAGGCCGTGGCCTACAAGCCGCTGCTGGACGAAGCCATTCGCCTGTCCAAGCACAAACCTGGCGCTGTGCTGCTGGTGGATCGGGGTCTGGTTGCTATGGATCTGGTAGCTGGTCGTGACCATCTGTGGGGCGCAGAGCGGCAAAAACACCTGGAAACGGTAGTCCCCTGCGCCTGGGTCGATGCCACGCACACCAGCTACACCCTGTACACCAGCGGCACCACCGGCAAGCCCAAAGGCGTGCAGCGCGACACCGGCGGCTACGCGGTGGCGCTGGCCGCCAGCCTCCAGCACATCTACGGCGGCAAGCCGGGCGAAACCTTTTTTTGCACCAGCGACATCGGCTGGGTGGTGGGCCACAGCTACATCATCTACGGCCCGCTGATCGGCGGCATGGCCACTATTTTGTACGAGGGCCTGCCCACCCGGCCCGACGGCGGCATCTGGTGGAGCCTGGTCGAGAAGTACCAGGCCACGGTGATGTTCAGCGCGCCCACCGCCGTGCGGGTGCTCAAGAAGCAAGACCCGGCGCTGATGGCGAAGTACGACCTGTCCAGCCTGCGCGCGCTGTTTTTGGCCGGGGAGCCGCTGGACGAGCCCACCGCCACCTGGATCAGCCAGGCCCTGGGCAAACCCATCATCGACAACTACTGGCAGACCGAAACCGGCTGGCCCATCCTGGCCCTGTGCAACGGCGTGGAGTCGGCCCCCACCAAGTTTGGCTCGCCGGGCAAGGCGGTGTACGGCTACAACGTCAAGCTGCTGGACGACGCCACTGGCGAAGAACTCACCGGCCCCAACCAGAAGGGCGTGGTCGCCATCGAAGGCCCGCTGCCCCCCGGCTGCCTGCAAACCGTGTGGCGCGACGATGCCCGCTTTGTGCAAACCTACTGGTCCAGCGTGCCCGGCAAAATGGTCTACAGCACCTTTGACTGGGGTGTGCGCGATGCCGACGGCTATTTCTTCATCCTGGGCCGTACCGACGACGTGATCAACGTGGCCGGGCACCGCCTGGGCACCCGCGAGATCGAAGAAAGCATTGCCGCCCACCCGAATATCTCCGAGGTGGCGGTGGTGGGCGTGGCCGACGCGCTCAAGGGCCAGGTGGCCATGGCGTTTGCCGTGGTCAAAGATGCCAGCCTGCTCAACGACGATGCCGCCCGCGCACAGTTAGAGGCCGAGGTAATGCGCATCGTTGACAAAGACCTGGGGGCCGTGGCCCGCCCGGCCCGCGTCACCTTCGTCAGCGTGCTGCCCAAAACCCGCAGCGGCAAACTGCTGCGCCGCGCCGTGCAAGCCGTGTGCGAAGGCCGCGACCCCGGCGACCTCACCACCATGGACGACCCGTCGGCCCTGCAGCAGATCAAGGAGCTGGTTGCCGCTAGGTAGGGCTATGCAAATTGTTGGATGCTTATGTACATTTAGCTACTAAAAATATAGCTATGAACGCTTGATAAATAAGCGCTAAAACCTATTTTTCATAGATCTCGACCCCTCGGTGGTTGGCGTTACGGGCCACCGATATCTCTGTAACAGCATCAACGGCCGGAGTGCCGTTATGCCTCCAGCACATCACCTCAATGTTGAGGTCCTGAGCATGCTTTGCTTGACGATGGCAGAAGTACGTGAAGGGACAGTGCCGTCATGCCTAGAATTTCTTGGGATCAAATTCACGCCACTAAATGTTGTGTGTCAAACAATGGTTTGTGCTTGATACTATCTGTAACATTAGGTGCCGGGTATTGACATACATCTGGGTCACGCGTGCCCAAACATGTGTGTTTGCACTAATGCACCTGTCGCCCGCCACATAAGGCATTTGCTTCAAACCCACGGGAGAGAAATTGGATATCGCACTTAAACCAAAACTAGTCGATGTTTATCGTAGATACGGATTTCATCTTGTTAAAGATAATGCGAGTGATGGTTTTTTGGTGTTTACGATAAAAACCGGATATTTTGATAATGCGGAAATAGTTAAGCTTTGGGATAATTCTGATACCGATAATGTTTTTAACGAATTTACGAGCTTAGGATACGCATGCACAGTACGATTGGTAACCTCCCCAGAAGTTACTGAAGCAGAGTTATTTAGGGGATTTTTCTCTGTCGATTCCACAAGGCAGCGACTCCAAGAGGATTATAAAAAATTCTCGGGCAGTCTCGTTGCGCCTTATGGCCCGACTGCAAGTTATACATATATAAATGCACCATATCAAATTAATGGAAAAGATGGGGTATTAACCGTTCCCGAAGAGGTTCTAAGTCGCATGGACGAATTGGGGCCAATACTTTTTCTAATTGAGGCTGCTGCTGGATTCGGAAAAACTTGCACGGCCCTTGAAATTGTTAATCTTTTGGCAAATGATCAAGCGCACTTGCCTTTATATGCGGAGTTATCGAAAAATAGACAGGCTCGCATTTTTCGTTATATTTTGCTTGACGAAATTGATAGAAGTTTTCCTTTGCTTAGTTCGAGTTTGGTTCAGACAGAAATAAAAAATGGGCGTGTTGCAACAATTCTAGATGGGTTTGATGAACTTTTGAGGAAAAATGATGAGACAGGAGCATTTGAAAACAAAGAACCTATGCTTGAAACGGTCAGCGAGCTTCTAACTGGACGTGCAAAAGTTATTATTACAACGAGGCGAACCGTGCTATTTGATGGGGATGAATTCCATCAGTGGCTCGAAAGGCATGCTGAGTCATTTGCTGTGGTTCGCATTCGCATACAAGAGCCAAAAGTAAGTGATTGGCTAAAAACTGATCGATTAACACGATTGACTTCAGCTGGTCTGCGAATGGATGCGATGGCAAACCCAGTTCTATTGTCATATTTGCGTTGCATTGATGAGCTAACCTTTGATAGTGCGATTTTGCATCCAGAGGCAATTGTTGAAAGTTATTTTGAATATATGTTGGAGCGAGAAAGGGAGCGTCAAGATTTGAGGATGAGTGTGAACGAACAGGCGGAAATTTTAAGCGCGATTGCGAAAAATATGATGGCAATTGGATATACCGCTGAACATCGAGATTATATTGTTAAATACTTATTAACCGACCAGGCTAAGGCGATAGATTTTACAAGAGTTCAGTATGCTGCTACTGATCGTCCAAGTCGAGAAGAGATTGCAAATAAGTTGGCTAGTCATGCACTTCTTGATAGAAGTGCACAAGATCCAAATAAAATTGGATTCATCAATGAATTTGCTCTTGGAAATTATGTGGCTGCTAATATTCTTGTTGCAAAAGATTGGATGGGAGATGATCCAAGATTTATTGATCCCGCAGTTCGCTCTTACTCTCCTAGATCGGAAACATCTAGAAGGCAACTGTTTAACAGTCTAAAAGAATCTCTGCCATTTCTTGATGCCACTGAGCAGATTGAAATAACTTCTGAGTTGATTCATTGTCTCCCTTCCGGTTTGAATGAGGCGGAAGCGGAAGGTTTAAATTTAGTTGATCTTGAAATTGGGCATGAGTTAATTAAAAGTTTTTTATTTAATGAATGTACATTTCGAAGATGTATTTTCCATCCTGTGAATTTGGATGATGTAACATTTTTAAATTGTAAAATATATGATTGCGAAGTCTCTCCGGAGGTGGGTGGTGGTGCTGTTTATATTCTCGGCGGGACAAGTTTTCCGGATATAAGTAATTTTCTTGCTCCGATTGGAGAGCAGAAAAGCAGTCAATCTTTGCCTGATCCTTTGCGTTTAGTGAATCAGGCAATTCTTAAAAGATTTTGGCCAATTGGTGAAAACTTTAATCAAAAACCATCAAGACCAATGTACAAACCCATGGACTCACTTTGCCATTCAAATGCAGATTTTACTTCGATGGAGTTGTATCAGTGTGTTGAACGATTAATCAAGCAAGGCATACTATTTGAAACAAATAAGTCCGGAATGATCTCGCTCCGAAGCGAGTTTATTTCTAGCGCGCAAGAAATATTATCAGATGCGCTATGATAAATACTGCACCATACATTAGGGTTGCTGAGGAATTAAGGCGTTCTATTCAAGAATTATTGGGGAGCGTTGGAATATTGTGTAGAGTTTTTGCAAGAGGGAAGGATCCATTATCTTTTAAAAATAAAATTGATAAAAGCAATGGAAAATATTCTCCTTCTGGGAAGATGATTCAGGATGCGGTTGGCGTTCGAGTTATTGTGTATTTTCCAGAGGATATTTATATTGTTGAGGAGCTTTTGAGGAAGATTTATCAATGTGACGAAGATGCCTGCACGATTGATATTCCTGATGCATCGGTTTTTTCAGTTACACGGCATAATTTAATTTTCAAAGTTCCTATTCCTTGGATGCGAGAAATGCCGACTCCAACAATGGCGGCACCAGTAGATGCAACATTTGAAGTTCAATTAAGAACAATTCTTTCTGAAGGGTGGCACGAGGTTGAACACGATTTGCGATATAAGCGTCCTGATGATTGGATGGATAATGATTCTTTGAGCAGAAATCTCAACGGTGTTGTTGCGACATTGGAGACGGCCGAGTGGAGTATGCGGAAAATATTTGATGATCTTGCATATCATCATTATAAAAATGGCCATTGGGAAGCAATGCTTCATAGTGCTTTGAGAATGCGAGTGAACTCCCGTCTTTCAGAATCGTTGTGTAATATACTTGATAGTAATAAAATTTTGGCTAAAGGTCTTTTTAGAATAAATAGGTCGAGTTTGTTTAGAAATTTGGCTAAATTGGCACCAAAGCTTCCACTAACTCTTGATAATATCGTTTATCTATGGAATTTTGTTGAACTCGGCAATGATGAAATTGATGAATTGACCCCAGTTTTTGCTCGTGAAGTGTTTGCCGCTACCGGAAACTCGCCTGCTATTCGTTGATTTGCGTAATGTGGATTTTTTTACGCATATCCGAATGAAGACGGCCAGTTTGTCCTTAGCTGTTAGTGGTTACGAAAATAAATCCTTAGAGCGTTCGACGCATTTGCCACGCAGGTGGTGTTTCGCTCAATCATGTGGTAGGTGGCCATGGCGTTTGCCGTGGTCAAGGATGCCAGCCTGCTGAACGACGATGCCGCCCGCGCCCAGGTGGAGGCCGAGGTGATGCGCATCGTCGACAAGGACCTCGGGGCCGTGGCCCGCCCGGCCCGCGTCACCTTCGTTAGCGTGTTGCCCAAAACCCGCAGCGGCAAACTGCTGCGCCGCGCCGTGCAAGCCGTGTGCGAAGGCCGCGACCCCGGCGACCTGACCACCATGGACGACCCGTCGGCCCTGCAGCAGATCAAGGAGCTGGTTGGCAAACGGTAGGGCTTGCAATATACTGGATACTTAACCAGTATATTGCTATTGAATAAATAGCTTGTTGCGCTGATGGAATAAGCGCTGGAGGCCTATTTTGTTCATAAAACACCTGCAGGGGCGGGCATGACCGATAAGGTCATCCCCATCCCCGAGACGGTCATCCCCATCACCGCCATCAAAGGCCGGGGCACAGCCACGCACCTGGCGCACCGCTTCAGCAGCGAAGACCGGGCCGCGTTCGACGACGGCTGGGGCACGCTGGAAGGCACCGAGCCGCGCGCGCCCCTGGCCACGCAGGTTATTTTTGAAGACGCGCACAGCGCCATCACCCGCAACGACTCGCCCGATATCTACTTCGACTACGGCCTGAACCCCTACCGGGGTTGCGAACACGGATGCATCTACTGCTACGCCCGGCCCACGCACAGCTACCTGAACCTGTCGCCCGGGTTGGACTTTGAAACCAAGATCATCGCCAAGCGCAACCTGGCCGAGGTGCTGGCGCGCGAACTCGCCGCCCCCCGTTATGTGCCGCAGATGCTGGCCCTGGGCACGGTGACCGACGGCTACCAGCCCATCGAGCGTGAGCTGCGCCTGACCCGCAGCGCCATCGCCGTGGCGCACCGCTGCCACCACCCGCTGGCGCTGGTGACCAAGGGCAGCGGGGTGGAGCGCGACCTGGACCTGCTGGCGCCCATGGCGGCGCGTAATCTGGCAGCGGTGTACGTGACCCTCACCACGCTGGATGCTGCATTGGCCCGCACGCTGGAGCCGCGCGCCGCTGCACCGCACCGCCGCCTGCGCAGCATCCGCGCCCTGGCCGATGCGGGTGTGCCGGTGGGCGTGAGCGTAGGGCCGCAGATTCCGTTCATCAACGACGACATGGAGCAGGTGCTGGCCGCCGCCTATGAGGCCGGTGCCCGCACTGCCTTCTACACCGTGCTGCGCCTGCCCTGGGAGGTGGCCCCGCTGTTTCGCCAGTGGCTGGAGCTGCACTACCCGCAGCGCGCCGACCGGGTGATGGCGCGCATCCACGACATGCGCGGCGGCAAAGACTACAACGCCGACTTCGCCACCCGCATGAAAGGCAGCGGCCTGTGGGCCGACCTGCTGCGTCAGCGCTTCCACAAGTCCTGCGCCAAGCTGGGCCTGAACCGGGAACGGGTGGACTTGGACGTGGGGCAGTTCCGACCCGGTCTGCTGTCGGGGCAGGAGAGTTTGTTTTAAACCGGTATGCCCGCCGATGGCCCGCGTAATATGCTGCCTCTGACCCGCTGCAACTCTTCACAGGGACCCATGTATGCAATGGCGCAATGACACCCACCGTTACGGGGCCCTGACCATCGGGCTGCACTGGCTGATGCTGTTGCTGTTGGCGGCGGTGTACGCCTGTATGGAGCTCAAGGGCATCTTCCCCCGCGGCAGTGCCGGCCGGGCGGCGATGCAGAGTGCACATTACATGCTGGGGCTGTCGGTGGGGGCATTGGTGTGGGTGCGGCTGCTGGTGGTGGCCACCGGCGCCATCCCCCGGATCGTGCCGCCGCTGCCCAAAGCCCAAAGCCTGTTGGCCACGCTGATGAAGCTGGCGCTGTATGCCTTCATGCTGGCCATGCCGGTGCTGGGCTGGCTGATTTTGAGCGCCCGGGGCAGCGTGATTCCCTTTTATGGCCTGCACCTGCCCGCGCTGATCGGCCAGAGCAAGGAGACCGCCGGATGGATCAAGGGGATCCACGTCACCCTGGCCACCATGGGCTACTTTCTGATCGGCGGCCATGCGGCTGCGGCCTTGTTCCACCACTATGTGGTGCGCGACAACACCTTGCTGCGCATGCTGCCCAAGCGGGATTGATTTGCTATTTTTTATATAGCTGCTTGTGCTGATGGAATAAGCGCTGGCATTGTTTTTTATCTAAATTCAAGCGGTGTCCGGCTGTGCGGCATTCAGGGCCTTGAGCGCCGCCTCAAAGTCGTATTCGCCCATGGCACTGGCCACCGCGGCATGCGCGTTGCCCAGCGCGGCCTGCAGCAGGCTGCTGTGCTGTTGGAACAGCTCGGAGGCATCGGAATCGTCCTCGGCCAGCAGGCTGCGCAACTGGGTCAGCACGGGGGCCAGCTGGGCCTGGTCCACCTCGGTCAGCGCGGCGGGGGCGGGCAGGGCGGCCTGCAATGCGGTGACCAGCGCGGCCAGTTGGCGGTGCACCGGCTCCAGCAGGTCGGCGCAGGGCTGCCCGGCGTGGATGGCGGCTTCCAGCAGCCCGGCGGCGGTTTGCAGGTCGCTGGCACCGATGTTGCCCGCCACGCCTTTGAGGGTGTGGGCCAGGCGCTCGGCGGTGGCGCTGTCTGCCGCCTGTAGTGCCTCGGCGATAAGCTGGGGGGCCTGGGCCTGGCCGGTGGTGAATTTGCGCAGCATGCTCAGGTACAGGGACTGCTTGCCCATCACCCGCTTGAGGCCCAGCGCGGTGTCCAGCCCTGGGATGTGGCTGGGAATCTCGGTGGCTTCGTCGCTGGTCGGGGGGGCTGCTGGCTGGGCCCGGGGTTCGGCCAGTCCCTGGCCCAGCCCGTCGCGGGGCCGTATCCACTGCGCCAGGGCACGCCACAGGTCGTCGGGCTCGATGGGTTTGGCCACAAAGCTGTTCATGCCCGCGGCCAGGCAGCGGTCGCGGTCGCTTTGCATGGCGTTGGCGGTCATGGCGACGATGGGCAGGGTGGGGTACAGGCCTGTGGCACGGATTTCACGGGTGGCGGCCACGCCGTCCATCACCGGCATCTGCATGTCCATCAGCACCAGGTCGTAGGCGGTCTGGCCGACCATGGCTACGCCGATCAGGCCGTTGTCGGCAATGTCCACGGTAAAGCCCGCGTCCTGCAGCAGCTCGGAGGCGACCTGCTGGTTCAGGTCGTTGTCTTCCACCAGCAGGATGTGCGCGCCGAGCACCGGGGCCAGTGCCGCCATGGCCGTACTCACGCCGGGGGGGCGCGTGCGCCGGTCCAGCGTGCGGGCGTGGCCCAGGGCGTTGACCATGGTGTCAAACAGCAGCGACGCGCCCACGGGTTTGAGCAGCACGTCGGTCACCTGGGCGGCATGGGCGTTCTGGATGACTTCTTCGCGCCCATAGGCGGTGACCAGCACGGTGTGCGGCGTAGGTTGCAGCGCGAGCGCGCGCAATTGCTGGATGGCCTCCAGCCCGTCCATGCCGGGCATTTGCCAGTCCATCATCACCACCTCGAAAGGTGTGGCGTTGGCGGCCTGGGACTGCACGGCGGCAATTGCCTGGGCCCCGCTGGAGACGGCATCCACCGCAAAGCCCATGTTCTCCAGCATGTGGACCAGCACAGTGGCGGCGGAGTCGTTGTCGTCCACCACCAGCACGCGCCGCCCGCGCAGGGTGCCGCTGCCAGGCAGCTGCGGGCGGGCGCGGCGCTCGCCCAGGCCGAGTTGCGCAGTAAACCAGAAGGTGGAGCCCTGGCCCAGGGTGCTCTCCACACCCACTTCGCCGCCCATCAGCGCGGCCAGGTTCTTGCTGATGGCCAGGCCCAGGCCGGTGCCGCCGTACTGCCGGGTGGTGGAGGTGTCGGCCTGGCTGAAGCTTTGGAACAGGCGGCCGATCTGCTCGGGTGTGAGGCCGATGCCGGTGTCGCGCACGGCAAAGCGCAGCAGCACCCCGCCATCGCCTTGCGCCTGCAGGCGCACGGTGAGGAGGATTTCGCCGCGCTCGGTGAACTTGATGGCGTTGGTGGTGTAGTTGATGAGGATCTGGCCCAGCCGCAGCGGGTCGCCTACCAGTTGCAGGGGCACGCTGGCGGGCAGGTCGCAGACCAGTTCCAGGCCTTTGGCCTGGGCCTTGTCGGCCACCACGTTGACCACATTGGCCAGCACCTCTTCCAGGTCGAAGGCGGTGCGCTCGATCTCCAGCTTGCCGGCTTCGACCTTGGAGAAGTCCAGGATGTCGTTCAGGATGCCCAGCAGGTGCTGGCCCGACTGGCGGATCTTGCCGATGTAGTCGCGCTGGCGCGGGTCCAGGTCGGTCTTCAGGGCCAGGTGGCTCATGCCGATGATGGCGTTCATGGGGGTGCGGATTTCGTGGCTCATGTTGGCCAGGAAGTCGCTCTTGGCCTTGCTGGCCAGCTCGGCCGACTCCTTGGCCTGGCGCAGTTCTTCGGCGGCGGTGCGCTGCTCGGAGATGTCTTCGTAGACCCACACCACGCCCTGGTGCAGGTCGTCCACGTCAATGGCCTGGCCGTAGGTGTGGACCCACAGGGTGCTGCCGTCCTTGCGGCGCAGCGCCACGTCGCTGGAGAACAGTCCGCCTTCGCGCATGGCCGCATTCACCCGTCGGCCCACGGTGGCCAGGTCTTCGGCGCTGAGGAACAGCTCTTTGGTGCCACGCCCCACCAGGTCGCCCGCAGGGTAGCCAAACATGCGCTCCATGGCCGAGTTGCAGCGCTGGATGGTGTGGCCCACGGCAAACACAATGCCGAAGCTGACGGCTTCAAAAATCACCTGCTGCTCGCGCAGTGCCTGCGCCACCTGCTGCTCGCCCACCAGCTGCTCGGCGCGGGTTTGCTGCAGGCTGCGGTGCATGGCGTACAGCGACTGCAGCAGGTGGCCGGTCTCGTTGCCGGGGTGGACCACCGCACCGGCCTGCTTTTCCAGGTCGGTGGCCAAGGTGCCTTCGGCCACCTGGCGGGCAATGTCCACGGCCTGCAGCAAGGGCCGTGTGATGGAGCGTGCAACCAGCGCCGCCAGCCCCACCAGAAACAACGCCAGCGCCAATATGCCGGCCGCCAGGGCGCGCTGGGTGTGGGTCAGCACCTGCAGTCGGGTATCGAGCTTGCGCTGGAGTGCGTGCAGCGCGGCATCGCTGAAGGCGGTCTGCGAGGCCAGGATGTCGTCCAGCACGGCCATGTCGGCGTCGCTGACCCTTTGCTTCTGGATGCCGCTGGCGATTTCCGGGTACAGCCGGGGGTGGATCTGTTGCCAGTGCACCCGGTTCAGCAGGGGCTGGCTGAGCTCGGCATGCAGCACGGAGTCGTTCTGGGTGGCTTTGTCCAAGGTGTTTTGCAGGCGGTCAAAGTCTTCGTTGATGCCGCTGAGCAGGGTGACGAGCTGGGTGTTTTCTTCGGGGGTCACCTGCTTTTGCGCTTGCAGCAGCAGGATTTTGTCGCGCACCTTGGACAGGGATTCCAGCAGGTCCAGCGATTCGACCAGGGCTGCGCGCCCCAGCAGGTAGGTCGGGGCCTGGGCATCCAGGCTGAAGCCGAAGTCGTCCACCAACTGGTAGCGCATCTTCAGCAACTGGCCGATGGCATTGCTGTGGGTGTCATGGACCAGGCTGGGTGCCACATCCGGGGTGTCCAGAATGAGTTGCAGGTAGTTCCACTGAGCGACGGTGTTGTTCCAGAGCAGCTCGATCTGGTTGGTTTTGATGCGGGGTAGCAAGCCCTTGACCTGGGTCATCGCCCGGTCTATCTGCGAACGGGCCAGCAGCATCGAGACCGGGGTCTCGGCATCGCCAGGGTGCAGCCGCGCGGCCAGCGTGCGGTGCCGTTGCAGCAGGGTGACGGCTTCCAGCACGGTACGCACCGGCTCCAGTCCCTCGTGCTCGCGCTCCAAAGCCTGGATGGCGGTGCTGGATTCACGCACATACAGCCACACCGGCGGGGCCAACATCAACAAGCCCAGCAGCCCGAGCAGGGCGAACTTGTGCCACAACTGCCAGCGGTTCAACCAGGTGCGCATGGTGTTGGGCGGGTGCGGGTGGGGTGGGACATGGCCAAGGGCAGTATGCTATTTATTCTATAGCTGGTTATGCCTGTACGGTGGGCGAAAAGTGGCCATTGCATTTAAACACCCGGGCAGGGTGCCCACCGGGTAGCCGAGAACTGGTTTGCGGGCATGGCACTCCTGTGGGCAAGGCATGGTCAAGAATGGACCGGGTGCTCCAGAGCTTAGCTGAAAAGACATTCAGTAACCAATTCAATGCGCGCACACGCCGGGTCAGCGCTGCTTGCCGGTGTTTCGGAAATTTATAAGAAATTGGACTCCCGTGCTTATCTGGTAAGCACAAGCAGTTATAAAAATAATAGCAATTGACCCGCCCAAGGCACCATGTGTGGGCTCAGCAAGTGGCCGATCAGGCTTATCTCGGTAGCCCGGCCTACTAGGGTTTCCGAGGGGCATTTTCTGGGCCTGGAGCGCGGGGGATTTAACCGTTTATTACCCGACCGCGCGGCCACAGGCCTAGAGTCAAAGCCTGTTACATCTCCGACCTATCCACGAGGCCCGCATGGCAAAAATCATCCACAGCATGGTGCGCGTACTGCACCTGGACGCATCCCTGAAGTTCTATGCCGACTGCTTCGGCCTGCAGCCCGCGCACCGGCTGGACTTCCCCAGCTTTTCCCTTGTCTACCTGCGCAATGTCGAGAGCGGTGCCGAGAACGATGCCGAGATCGAACTCACCTGGAACCGCGACCGCACCGAGCCCTACACCCACGGCGACGGCTACGGCCATGTCGGTGTGTGCGTGGCCGATGCGGCAGCCGACCGGGCGCGGCTGCAGGCGCTGGGCTACAGCCCGCTGGACATCAAGGAATTCAAGGCCGACGACGGTACCTTGATCGCCCGTTACTTCTTCATCCAGGACCCGGATGGCTACAAGGTGGAGGTGCTTGAACGCCATGGCCATTACCAGTAACCAGTAGCGCGCAACCGATTTCCCGACAGAGAGTTAGTGAGTCAGCCAAAAAAATACCCCACAAGGAGACAAGCATGAAAGTGATCCCCATCACGCCCGTGGCAGAGCACTGCGGCGAAGACAGCGGTGAAGTGCCGCGCCAAAACATCCCCCTGACCCGGCGCAGCCTGTTGCGCGGCAGCGGCCTGCTGCTGGGCACGCTGGTGGCGGGCAGCACGCTGTCGCTGCTGGCGCCGTCCCGTGCCTGGGCGGTCGAGCTCAGCACCCTGACCAGTGCCGAAGGCAGCACCCTGATGAAGATGGGCCGCGTGCTGTACCCGCATGCCAAGCTGCCCGACGCGGTGTACGCGCTGCTGTCCAAAGACCTGGATGCCGGTGCCGCCAAAGACCCGGCCCGGCTGGAGTTGCTGCGCAGCGGCATTGCCAGCCTGGACACGGCGGCAGGCGGCCACTTTGCCAAGGCGAGCGCCGCCAAGCAGCTGGAGATTGTGAAAGGGCTGGAGGGCACGCCGTTTTTTGCCACCGTGCGCGGCCAGTGCGTGACCTCGCTGTACGACAACGACATGGCCTTTGCCGTGCTGGGCTACCCCGGCTCGTCGTGGGAGAAGGGCGGCTACATCACCCGCGGGTTCCAGGATTTGAAATGGTTGCCAGCGCCCAGCAAGGAGGCCAGCCCACCCCCGTGGTTCGGCTGATTTCCCACGCGTTCAACCCCTACCTCTTCGGAATATCCAGGAAAACAAAATGGCAAAAATTGACTTCAATGACGACAGTGCCGTCGTCATCATCGGATCGGGCGCGGGCGGCGGCACGCTGGCCCATGAACTGTGCATCCAGGGCGTGAAAGTGGTGGTGCTGGAGGCGGGTGCGATGCAGTCGCAGTCCAGCTACATCAATGACGAGTGGAAGTCGTTTGGCCAGCTCGCCTGGCTGGACAAACGCACCACCTCGGGCAGTTGGCGCATCGCCAAGGACTTTGCGGGCCTGCCCAGCTGGATCTGCAAAACCGTGGGCGGCACCACCACCCACTGGGCCGGAGCCTCGCTGCGCCTGCAAGACCACGAGTTCCGCGCCAAAACCCACTACGGCGAGCTGGCAGGCGCGAACTTGCTGGACTGGCCCATCACCTTGCAGGAGCTGGAGCCCTTTTACGCCCGGGCCGAGGACAAGATGGGCGTGACCCGCACCAACGGCATCCCCGGCCTGCCGGGCAACAACAACTTCAAGGTGCTCCACGCCGGGGCCACCAAGCTGGGCTACAAAGAGGTGCACACCGGCAATATGGCCATCAACAGCCAGCCGCGCGACGGGCGGGGGCGCTGCATGCAGCTGGGCTTTTGCTTCCAGGGCTGCAAATCGGGGGCCAAGTGGTCTACCTTGTATGTAGAAATCCCCAAGGCCGAGGCCACCGGCAACCTGGACCTGCGGCCCCAGTCGCACGTGTCGCGCATCGAGCACAACGCCGAGGGCAAGGCCAGCGGGGTGGTCTACTTTGACAAGGACGGCAAAGAGCAGCGGCAAAAGGCCCGCATCGTCTGCGTGGCGGGCAATTCGATCGAAACGCCGCGTTTGCTGCTGTTGTCGGCCTCTACCCTGTTCCCCAACGGCCTGGCCAATTCCTCCGGCCAGGTGGGCCGCAACTACATGCGCCACCTGACCGGCACGGTCTACGGGGCTTTCAAGAACCCGGTGCACATGTACCGTGGCACCACCATGGCGGGCATCGTGCGCGACGAGGCGGTGCACAACACCAAGCGCGGCTTTGTCGGCGGCTACGAGATGGAAACCCTGTCGCTGGGCGTGCCCTTCATGGCGGCGTTCTTGAACCCGGGCGGCTGGGGAGCCGACTTCAGCTGGTGGATGGACCGCTACACCCACATGGCGGGCATGTGGATCGTGGGCGAAGACATGCCGCGCGAAACCAACCGCGTGACGCTGAACATGGATGTCAAGGACCAGTGGGGCAACCCGGTGCCCAACGTGCACTTTGACGACCACGACAATGACCTCGCCATGCGCAGCCACGCCTTCACCCAGGGCGAGCGGGTCTACCAGGCGGCCGGGGCCATCCGCACCTTCCGCACGCCGCCGTACCCGTCCACCCACAATCTGGGCACCTGCCGCATGAGCGCCAATGCCCGCGACGGCGTGTGCAACAAATGGGGCCAGACGCACGACATCCCCAACCTGTTCATCTCGGACGGCAGCCAGTTCACCACCGGCGGGGCGGAGAACCCCACGCTGACTATCGTGTCGCTGGCCATCCGGCAGGCGGGGTACATCACCCAGCAAATGGCACAGAAAGCCATTTAGTGCCATGCTCTGGGGCTGGTTGAAAAACCGGCCCTGCCAAAAATAAAAGGAGACTGCCCATGTGTTCCGTCTACGTCAGTGCCGACCCCATCCAGTACGAGGCCCGCACCCGCTCGCTGCGCATCCACAATGTGCTGACCACCATCCGGCTGGAAAACCTGTTCTGGGATGTGCTGGCCGAGATTGCCGGGCGCGAGGGCAAAACCACCAACCAGATGATCACCACCCTGCACGAGGAACTGACCGCCCTGCGCGAGGACAACGGCAATTTCACCTCGTTCCTGCGCGTGTGCTGCCTGCGCTACCTGTCGCAGCCGGGGCGGGAGTTTGCGGTGTCCGAGCATCCGGCATTGATGCCAACGGTGCTGCCCGCCGCGCCCAGCCTGCTAAGGCATTAAAGAATCAGGCGGCCGCCGCCAGGCCGTTTTTAAAGTGTTCCAGCATACGCTGGGTGGCCACTGGCGCGTCCTGGGCCTCCAGCGCCTCCATCAGCGCACGGTGCTCGCGCAGCGACTCCTGGATGCGGCCCGACTTGAGCAGCGAGTTGTGGCGGTTGAGCTTCATCACCTTGCGCAGGTCCGCCACCATCTGGTCGCGCCAGCGGTTGTTGGCAATGGCCAGCAGGCGCATGTGGAAACGCTCGTTGATGGCAAAAAACAGCTCGCGGTCGCCCACGGCGGCTTCCAGCTCGGTGTGGATGGCCTGCAAATCGGCCAGTTGCTCGGGCGTGGCGCGCTGGGCCACCACCCCAGCGGCATCGGATTCGAGCAGACCCAGCAGGTGGTACACGTCGGCCAGGTCGGTCTCGGACACCTCGGTCACATAGGCACCGCGCCGCACCTTCATGGTGACCAGGCCCTCGGTGGACAGCACCTTCAGGGCTTCGCGCAGGGGCGTGCGGCTGATGCCGTATTCCTCGGCCAGCTTGAGCTCGTCGATCCAGCTGCCGGGCTCCAGCGTGCGGTCAAAAATGCGCTGGCGCAGCAGCTCGGCTACTTCTTCGTAGAGTGCGCGGGGGGTTAGTGTTGTCACGGCCATATTCTAAATTCTACGCGACCTAAATAATTCTGAATTTATAATTATGGATGCATTAAACTCTGTTGCATCGCAGCAAAGCCCCGCCTAACTCCCACGTGACAGCACCCGATATGAGCCATCCAGAACCTGAATTCAGCCCCGCCAGCCTGGCGCAATGGTCTAAAGCTGCCGCCAAATCGGCCCCTGGTGGCGAGGTGTCGGCGCTGGACTGGCACACGCCGGACGGCATCACCGTCAAGCCGCTGTACACCGCCGAAGACACCGCAGGCCTGCCGCACACCAACACTTTGCCCGGCTTTGAGCCCTACATCCGCGGCCCGCAGGCCACCATGTACGCGGTGCGCCCCTGGACCATCCGCCAGTACGCGGGCTTCTCCACCGCCGAAGAATCCAACGCCTTCTACCGCAAGGCCCTGGCCGCAGGCGGGCAGGGTGTGAGCGTGGCCTTTGACCTGGCCACCCACCGCGGCTACGACAGCGACCACCCGCGCGTCACCGGCGACGTGGGCAAGGCCGGCGTGGCCATCGACAGCGTGGAAGACATGAAAATCCTGTTCGACCAGATCCCGCTGGATAAGGTCAGCGTGTCCATGACCATGAACGGCGCGGTGTTGCCGGTGCTGGCGGGCTACGTGGTGGCCGCCGAAGAGCAGGGCGTTTCGCAAGACCAGCTCAGCGGCACCATCCAGAACGATGTGCTCAAAGAGTTCATGGTGCGCAACACCTACATCTACCCGCCCGCGCCCAGCATGCGCATCATTGGCGACATCATCGAGTACACGGCGCAGCACATGCCCAAGTTCAACTCGATCAGCATCAGCGGCTACCACATGCAGGAAGCCGGGGCCAACCAGGCGCTGGAGCTGGCCTTCACCCTGGCCGACGGCAAGGAATACGTCAAAACCGCGCTGGGCAAGGGCCTGGACGTCGATGCCTTCGCGGGCCGCCTGAGCTTCTTCTGGGCCGTGGGCATGAACTTCTACCTGGAAGTGGCCAAGATGCGCGCCGCGCGCCTGCTGTGGTGCCGCATCATGAAAGGCTTTGACGCGAAAAGCCCCAAGAGCCTGATGCTGCGCACCCACTGCCAGACCAGCGGCTGGAGCCTGACCGAGCAAGACCCGTACAACAACGTGGTGCGCACCACCATCGAGGCCATGGCGGCGGTGTTTGGCGGCACGCAAAGCCTGCACACCAACAGCTTTGACGAAGCCATCGCCCTGCCCACCGAGTTCAGTGCGCGCATCGCCCGCAACACCCAGCTCATCATCCAGGAAGAAACCCACATCACCAGCGTGATCGACCCTTGGGCCGGTAGCTACATGATGGAAAAGCTCACCCAGGACATGGCCGATGCCGCCTGGAAGATCATCGAAGAAGTCGATGCCATGGGCGGCATGGTCAAGGCCGTGGACAGCGGCTGGGCCAAGCTGAAAATCGAAGCCGCCGCCGCCGACAAGCAGGCCCGCATCGACAGCGGCAAGGACGTGATCGTCGGGGTCAACAAGTACAAGCTCAAGACCGAGGACGCGATTGAAACCCGTGACATCGACAACGTGGCGGTGCGCGACGGGCAAATCGCCCGCTTGCAAAGTATCAAGCAAAAACGCGACTCCGTGCTGGTGGAGCAAGCGCTGGCAGCTATCACTTCTGCAGCAGACAGCGGTGAAGGCAACCTGCTGGCCCTGAGCATCAACGCCATCCGCGCCCGCGCCACCGTGGGCGAAGTCAGCGACGCGCTAGAAAAAGTCTATGGCCGCCACCGCGCTGACACCCAAATGGTCACCGGTGTCTACGCCGCCGCCTACGACAGCGCCGAAGGCTGGGAAGCCCTGAAGGGCGAGATCGCAGCATTCGCCGAGCAAGAGGGCCGCCGCCCCCGCGTAATGGTCAGCAAACTCGGCCAGGACGGCCACGACCGCGGTGCCAAGGTCATCGCCACCGCCTACGCCGACCTGGGCTTCGACGTGGACATGGGTCCGCTGTTCCAAACCCCCGAAGAGTGCGCCCGCCAGGCCATCGAAAACGACGTGCATGCCGTGGGTGTGTCCACCCTGGCCGCAGGCCACAAAACCCTGGTCCCCGCCATCATTGCCGAGCTCAAGAAGCAGGGCGCGGACGACATCATCGTGTTTGTGGGCGGCGTGATCCCCCGGCAGGATTACGACATGCTGTACGAGGCAGGCGTGAAGGGCATTTACGGCCCGGGCACGCCGATCCCAGCCAGTGCGAAAGATGTGCTGGAGCAAATCAAGAAGGCGTGCCGGTGAACCCAGCCCAGCTGGTGCAGGCAGTGCGGACCGGCGATGCTGCCGTGCAGCGCCGCGCCATCGCCAAGTCCATCACCCTGCTCGAATCCACCCGCGCCGACCACCGCGCGCAGGCCGATGAGTTGCTCACCGCCTTGCTGCCGCACACGGGGCAATCGTTTCGCTTAGGGATCAGCGGTGTGCCGGGCGTGGGCAAATCCACGTTTATCGAGGTGCTGGGCCTGTATTTGATCGGCCTGGGCCACCGCGTGGCGGTGTTGACCATCGACCCGTCCAGCACAGTGTCGGGCGGCTCTATTCTGGGCGATAAGACGCGCATGGAAATGCTGTCGGTGCACCCGCAGGCCTACATCCGCCCCAGCCCCAGCAGCGGTACGCTGGGCGGGGTGGCAGAGAAGACCCGCGAAGCCATGCTGGTCTGCGAGGCAGCGGGCTATGGCGTGGTGATCGTGGAAACCGTGGGTGTGGGCCAGTCTGAAACCGCGGTGGCGGGCATGACGGACATGTTTGTGCTGATGCAGTTGCCCAATGCGGGCGACGACTTGCAGGCCATCAAAAAAGGCGTGATGGAGCTGGCCGACCTGGTGGTCATCAACAAGGCCGACATCGACCCCCTGGCCGCCCAGCGCGCCCAGCTCCAAATTACAGCGGCCATGCAGTTGCTGGGCCTGTTCACCGCCCATGACGATGCGCACTGGCGGCCCCAGGCCCTGCAGCTCAGCGCGTTGGCGGGGCAGGGCATCAACAGCTTCTGGGCCGCCGCCCTGCAATTCCAACACCTGCAGACCACCAACGGCCTGTGGAGCACCCGCCGCCAGCAGCAGTCGCTGGCCTGGATGTGGGAACGCGTGGACGCGGGCCTGAAGCTCGCCTTTCGCCAGCACCCGCAGGTGCAGGCCCTGTTGCCGCAGATGTTGCAAGAGGTGGCGGCAGGGCGGCTTGCCGCATCGACTGCAGCACGAAATCTGCTGCTTGCGCAGTATCCATAAGCATAAGTAGCTATCAATAACGGAGTAATTACCCCATGCAAGATATCCTCGAACAGCTAGAAGCCAAACGCCAGCAAGCCCGCATGGGCGGTGGCCAAAAGCGCATTGACGCGCAGCACAGCAAGGGCAAACTCACCGCCCGCGAACGCATCGAGCTGCTGCTGGACGAGGGCACGTTTGAAGAGTGGGACATGTTTGTCGAGCACCGCTGCACCGACTTCGGCATGGCCGACAACAAGATCCCCGGTGACGGCGTGGTCACCGGCTACGGCATGATCAATGGCCGCCTGGTGTTCGTCTTCAGCCAGGATTTCACCGTATTTGGCGGCGCGCTCAGCGAAGCCCATGCCGAGAAAATCTGCAAAATCATGGACCAGGCGATGAAGGTGGGGGCACCCGTCATCGGCCTGAACGACTCGGGCGGCGCGCGCATCCAGGAGGGCGTGGCCAGCCTGGGCGGCTATGCCGACGTGTTCCAGAAGAACGTGATGGCCAGCGGCGTGATCCCGCAGATCAGCATGGTGATGGGCCCTTGCGCGGGTGGCGCGGTGTACAGCCCGGCCATGACCGACTTCATCTTCATGGTCAAGGACAGCAGCTACATGTTCGTCACCGGCCCTGAGGTGGTCAAAACCGTGACCCACGAGGAAGTGACGGCCGAGCAGCTGGGCGGTGCCATCACCCACACCACCCAGAGCGGTGTGGCCGATCTGGCGTTTGAAAACGACGTGGAAGCGCTGCTGATGCTGCGCCGCCTGTACAACTACCTGCCCCTGAACAACCGCGAAAAAGCCCCGGTGCGCAAGAGCGGCGACCGCGCCGACCGCATGGACTTCAGCCTGGACACCCTGGTGCCCGACAACCCCAACAAGCCCTACGACATGAAGGAGCTGATCGCCAAGACCGTGGACGACGGCGACTTCTTCGAGATCCAGCCCGAGTACGCCAAAAATATCCTCATCGGCTTCGCCCGCATGGAAGGCCAGACCGTGGGCATCGTGGCCAACCAGCCGCTGGTGCTGGCCGGTTGTCTGGACATCAAGAGCTCGATCAAGGCAGCCCGCTTCATCCGCTTCTGCGATGCTTTCAACATCCCCGTCATCACCTTCGTCGACGTGCCCGGCTTCATGCCCGGCACCAGCCAGGAGTACGGCGGAATCATCAAGCACGGTGCCAAGCTGCTCTACGCCTACGCCGAGTGCACGGTGCCCAAGGTCACCGTCATCACCCGCAAGGCCTACGGCGGCGCGTATGACGTGATGGCCTCCAAGCACCTGCGCGGCGATGTCAACTTTGCCTGGCCGAATGCCGAGATTGCGGTGATGGGTGCCAAGGGCGCGGTGGAAATCATCTTCCGCGAAGACAAGGGCGATCCGGCCAAACTGGCGGCCAAAGAGGCTGAGTACAAAGCACGCTTTGCCAACCCCTTCGTTGCCGGTGCACGCGGATTCATCGACGATGTGATCCTGCCGCATGAGACACGCAAGCGGATTTGCCGGTCGCTGGTGATGCTGGCTAGCAAGAAGGTGGAGAACCCTTGGCGCAAGCACGGGAATATTCCGCTGTGATCTATGCAGTGCGTTGTGTGGGGGGGCGGAGTGGGCTGTCTGAACGCTTTGCTGCGTGTCCCCCGGCCTGCGGCCTCCTCCTTTACCTTCGCAAAACGTACAGACAGCCCACTCCGAAACGGGCGTGCGGGGTGTGTTTGGCGGGGGTGAAGGCAAGCTCCTTCGTAGCAACGGGCGTGGTGTGTCTGCCGCAGCGAAGTAAAGGAGGAGCCCGCAGGGCGGGGGACATGAGCGGAGGCGGATACACCGCGTCCGTTGCGGGTTCCGCCCACGGATTCCGCCCAAATAAATTGAAAAGATAGGACGAGACCATGTTTACCAAAATTCTGATCGCCAACCGCGGTGAAATCGCCTGCCGCGTCATCCTCACCGCCCGCAAAATGGGCATCAAAACCGTGGCCGTCTACTCGGATGCCGACAAGGAAGCCCGCCACGTGGCGCTGGCCGACGAGGCCGTGCACATCGGTCCGGCACCCAGCCGCGACAGCTACCTGCAGGCCGACAAGATCATTGCCGCCTGCAAGGCCACCGGTGCGCAGGCGGTACACCCCGGCTACGGCTTCCTGAGCGAAAACGCCGGGTTTGCCAAGCGGGTGGAAGAAGAGGGCATCATTTTCATCGGCCCCAAGCACTATTCCATCGCCGCCATGGGCGACAAGATCGAGTCCAAGAAGCTGGCCGGTGCCGCAGGCGTGAACTGCATTCCGGGCGTGAACGACGCGATTGAAACCCCCGAAAAGGCGGTGGAGATTGCCAAGGGCATTGGCTACCCGGTGATGATCAAGGCCAGCGCGGGCGGCGGCGGCAAGGGGCTGCGGGTGGCGTTCAACGACAAAGAGGCCTTTGAAGGCTTTACCAGCTGCCGCAATGAGGCGCGCAACAGCTTTGGCGACGACCGGGTCTTCATCGAAAAGTTTGTGGAAGAGCCGCGCCACATCGAAATCCAGCTGCTGGGCGACAGCCATGGCAATGTGATTTACCTCAACGAGCGCGAATGCTCCATCCAGCGCCGCCACCAGAAGGTGATCGAAGAAGCGCCGTCGCCCTTCATCACCGACGCCACCCGCAAAGCCATGGGCGAGCAGGCGGTGCAACTGGCCAAGGCCGTCAAGTACCAGAGCGCGGGCACAGTGGAGTTTGTGGTCGGCAAGGACCAGAGCTTTTACTTTCTGGAAATGAACACCCGCCTGCAGGTGGAGCACCCGGTGACCGAATGCATTACCGGGCTGGACCTGGTGGAGCTGATGATCCGCGTGGCGGCAGGCGAAAAGCTGCCGCTGACGCAGGCCGAAGTGAAGCGCGAAGGCTGGGCCATCGAGTGCCGCATCAACGCCGAAGACCCGTTCCGCAACTTTCTGCCCTCCACCGGCCGCCTGGTGCGCTTCCAGCCGCCCAAGGAAACCATGTTTGCCTCGGACACCGAGCACTGGCAGGGCGTGCGCGTCGACACCGGTGTGCAGGACGGCGGCGAAATCCCCATGTTCTACGACTCCATGATTGCCAAGCTGATCGTGCACGGCACCGACCGGCTGGACGCGATTGCCAAGATGCGCGAGGCGCTGAACGGCTTTGTGATCCGCGGCGTGAGCAGCAATATTCCGTTCCAGTCGGCACTGCTGGCGCACCCCAAGTTTGTGGCGGGCGACTTCAACACCGGCTTCATCGCCGAAAACTATGCCTCCGGCTTCCACGCCGAAGACGTGCCGCACGACGACCCCGACTTCCTGGTGGCGCTGGCCGCCTTTGTGCACCGCCGCTACCTGCAGCGGGCCAGCGGCATCAGCGGGCAGGTGGCAGGGCACGAGTTTGAAGTGGGCGAGGCCTTTACCGTGGTGTCTTTGGGCGCGGGCGGCAAGACCGTGCAAACCCCGGTCACGGTGGTGGATTTTCAAGAAAAAACAGGCTCCAGCGCTGTATCCATCGGCATAAGGAGCTATCAATTTTGTAGTAATGCGCGTTTGGGTGTGGTGCGCATCCATGGCACCTGCAACGGCACGGCGTTCACCGCCCAGGTGGAGCGCGGCGGCATCGGAGGTATGGGCGGGGCCAGCAAGAACCCGCTGGCGCTGCGCATTGCCCACAATGGCCGCCAGCTCGATGCCCTGGTGCTGACCCCCCGCGCCGCCGAGCTCTACACCCTGATGCCGTTCAAGGCGGCACCCGACATGAGCCGCTTCGTGCTGTCGCCCATGCCCGGTTTGCTGGTCGATGTGGCGGTGGTGACGGGCCAAAAAGTGCAGGCCGGTGAGCGCGTGGCGGTGATCGAGGCCATGAAGATGGAAAATGTGCTGTTCGCCATCAACGATGGCGTCGTAGATGCCGTGTTGGCCACCAAGGGAGAATCGCTCTCTGTAGACCAGCCCATTATTCGATTTGTATAAGAAGACCGTATGAATACCCTGACCCTTGAAAAGCCCGTCACCCTGCACCGCCCCGCCCCCAAGTTGGTTGCCAACCCTGACGAGCGCTGGCCGCTGGCCGATGTGGAGGCGCTGTTTGAGCTGCCGTTTCTGGACCTGATGCACCGCGCGCAAACCGTGCACCGCGAGAACTTCCCCGCAGGCGACGTGCAACTGTCCACCCTGCTGTCCATCAAAACCGGTGGCTGCCCCGAAGACTGCGGCTACTGCCCGCAGTCGGTGCACTACGACACGGGGGTCAAGGCCACCAAGATGCTGGGTGTGGACGTGGTGGTGGCGGCGGCCAAGGCCGCCCAAGAAGCCGGTGCCACCCGCTTCTGCATGGGTGCCGCCTGGCGCAGCCCCAAGGACCGTGACGTGGACAACGTGGCCGAGCTGGTCAAGGCCGTGAAAGCACTGGGCATGGAAACCTGCGCCACGCTGGGCATGCTGGAAGACGGCCACGCCGCCCAGCTGCGCGACGCGGGTCTGGATTACTACAACCACAACCTCGACACCGCCCCCGACTTCTACGGCGACATCATCGACACCCGCGTCTACCAGGACCGGCTCGACACCCTGGACCGCGTGCGCGGCGCGGGCGTGAAGGTGTGCAGCGGCGGCATCGTCGGCCTGGGCGAAACCCGGGCCCAGCGCGCCGGGCTGATCGCCCAGCTGGCCAATCTGCAGCCCAGCTACCCCGAATCCGTGCCGGTGAACAACCTGGTGCGCGTGGAGGGCACGCCGCTGGCCGACACCCCGCCGCTGGACCCGCTGGAGTTTGTGCGCGTGATCGCCGTGGCCCGCATCACCATGCCCACGGCCCGCGTGCGCCTGTCCGCCGGCCGCCAGCAAATGGGCGAAGCCGTGCAGGCCATGTGCTTCATGGCCGGTGCCAATTCCATCTTCTACGGCGACAAGCTGCTGGTTACCGGCAACCCCGACGTGGAAGCCGACCGCAGCTTGCTCGCCAAGCTGGGCCTGCCCACCAGCGGCATGCTGGCCCAGGGCTGCACACCGCAATGACCCGCCCGTTCAAGGTGCTGGGCATCCAGCAAATCGCCATCGGCGGGCCGGACAAACAGCGCCTGCGCACCCTGTGGGTGGACATGCTGGGCCTGGAGGTTACCGGCAACTTCGTCAGCGAGCGCGAGAACGTGGATGAAGACATCTGCGCCATCGGCAGCGGCCCGTTCAAGGTCGAGGTCGATCTGATGCAGCCGCTGGACCCGGATAAAAAGCCCGCCGTCCACACCACGCCGCTGAACCACGTCGGCCTGTGGATCGACGACCTTCCCGTGGCGGTGGCGTGGCTCACGGCGCAAGGCGTGCGCTTCGCCCCCGGCGGCATCCGCAAGGGCGCGGCGGGATTTGATATCTGCTTTTTGCACCCCAAGGCCAGCGCAGAATTCCCGATTGCCGGGGAGGGTGTGCTGGTGGAAATGGTGCAGGCCCCGCCCGAGGTGGTGGCGGCCTTCGCCCGGCTGGCGGCTTGATTTGCTATTGATTCAGTAGCTGCTAACGCCCGTCCCATCAGCACGAGCGACCTGAAAGACCATCAACTTAGCTGACGGTGCCTACCGGGTGCCGGTTGGTCAGATCAATGGCCATGCGGAACACCTCGGAAGCCGCCTCGCCGTCGTCGTCGGCAAAGTCGATGGCGATGGTTCGGAACTGCGCTTCGATGATTTTGAACGCGTCCACGATGTCGGGGTCGAAGTGCGAACCGCGGCCTTTGAGGATGATGGCGCTGGCCTCTTCGTGGGTGAAGGCGCGCTTGTACACGCGCTTGCTGATCAGCGCGTCGTACACGTCGGCCAGGGCCATCAGCCGGGCCGAGATCGGGATCGCGTCGCCGTGCAGGCCCATGGGGTAGCCCGTGCCGTCCCACTTTTCCTGGTGGCACAGGGTGATTTCCTTGGCATAGCGCAGGAAGGGCATCTCGTGGCCTTCCTCCTCTTCCGCGTGCACCAGCGCGGCATGGCCCAGGGTGGTGTGGGTCTTCATGATCTCGTACTCGTCATCGTCGAGCTTGCCGGGCTTGAGCAAAATGCGGTCGGGAATGCCCACCTTGCCGATGTCGTGCAGCGGGGCCGATTTGTAGAGCGATTCGATGGCCTCGTTGGTCAGCTCCGACGCAAACCGCGGGTGGTATTTCAGCTGGATGGCCAGGGCCTTGACGTACTTTTGCGTGCGGCGCAGGTGGTTGCCGGTTTCGTTGTCGCGGGTTTCGGCCAGCAGGGCGATGGCGCGCACCGTAATGTCCTGGATGGCGACGATCTCGCGGGTGCGCTTTTGCACCTCTTGCTCCAGGTAGCGGCTCTGGTTTTGCAGAAAGTCGCGCGCCAGCTTGAGCTCGATGTGGTTGCGCACCCGGGCCATCACCGTGGCCGGACTGATGGGCTTGGTGATGTAGTCCACCGCGCCCATGTCGAGGCCGATTTTCTCGTCCTCGGTGGCGCTCATGGCGGTGAGAAAAATCACCGGGATGTCGGCCGTGCCGGGGTCGGCGCGCAGGCGGCGCAGCACCTCGTAGCCGTCCATGTCGGGCATCATGATGTCGAGCAGGATCAGGTCGGGTTTGCCGTCGGCGCTGGCGATTTTCAGGGCCCGCTCGCCGCTGGGCGCCAGCTTGACACGGTACTCGGTGCGCAGCAGGCTGCTCATCAGCGACAGGTTGTCCGGCGTGTCATCTACCACCAACACCGTGCGCTTTTCGCCCGGGTCCAATGGGTTGCTCATGGTGTGGAGTCCTGCGTCTGGGGCCGTGGTAGGCCGTGGGGGCAGATCCGGCGGACGCCGGACTACTGCACTTTCAAGGTGCTGAGCTGCCAGGCCGATCGGTTGTAGTACATCTCGGTACGCAGTTCGGCCGCCGTGTCAAAGGGGTAGACGATGAACAGCGGCCCCTTTTCGCGGATCGACATGGGCTTGTTGTCCAGCAGGTGGGCCACGATGGGGTCGAACTTGGTGGCATCGTCGAAAGGGATGTCGGTTTTGTAGTCGTTCAACGCCACCGCCACAATCTTGCCGCCCTTGGCCCCGGCAGCGGCCAGCACGTCGCGCAGCAGCGGGCCGGTAAAAGTGACCGGCTTGGGGTACCACGGGGTCTGGGTGGTAAAAGTTTTTTGCGGCAATTTTTCCAGCATCGCCATGTCAAAAACGGCGGTGGCACCGCTGTTGGCCTGGGCCACCGAGCCGCTGATGGTTAGCACGACTTTGCCCGCAGGCTTGTCCAGCGCAAACGCTGCGGCGCTGCAGAGTGCGACAGCCATCAGCCCTATGCGTGCGGTGCGCAATGAAATCGGCATGGTAGTTCCCCCGTGTGGCACGACGAAGCGTCGCATTTTGTTACGGTGAACTATAGCAAGGGATGGTCCTCTAGTGTCACTCTCGTATCGCTCCAATGTCGATTACCCGCAGATTTCCTGCACCCCCGCAGTGGGCTCAGGCTGACGGTGGTGCGCGCTGGGCTCTGGCGCGTGCCAAAGCGGCGGCGATAGTGGCTTTTTTGGGGTCGATGGGGGCCGCAGCAGGCAGCGGGCTGGCTGGCAAACTTTCAGCAGGCGGGCGCGCATCCGGGCTCAGGCGCTTGCGGTGCTGGGTGTAGCGCAGGCGGGCGTGCTCGGCCTGCGGCGGGGACCAGGCGTTCCAACCGGTCAGGCTGCCGCTGGCGTTGGCCATCTGGATGCAGTCTACGGGGCACACCGGCAGGCACAGCTCGCAACCGGTGCAGTGCACGGGGATCACGCTGTGCATGCGCTTGTTGCTGCCAAAGATCGCGTCGGTGGGGCAGGCGGCGATGCATAAGGTGCAGCCTATGCACCAGGCCTCGTCGATCACCGCCACGGACCGTACGGCTTCCACGCCAAAGTCGGGGTTCAGGGGCAGGGCGGGCTGGCCGGTCAGGGCCGCCAGCCGGGCGATGCCCTCTTCGCCGCCGGGCGGACACTGGTTGATGGGGGCCGACCCTTCCGCAATCGCCTGGGCGTAGGCCGCGCAATCCGGGTAGCCGCAGCGGGTGCACTGGGTCTGTGGCAGGGCGGCGTTGATCTGCGCCGCCAGCCCGGATGCGGTGGCTTCCTGCAACAGGATCAGGCCTTGCGCTTTGCAGATTTTTTCATCGGCAATTTGGCCGAGGCGTGCGGTGTGCTCGCCACCGCTTCGGCCATCGCCATGGCGGGTACGGGGGCTGCAGGGGCTGCGGGGGCGGCCACTGTGACCGTGCCGGTGTTGTGCGCCTTGATGAAGGCCTTCACCTCGGGGTACACCACATCGCGCCAGCGGCGGCCGCTGAAGATGCCGTAGTGGCCTGCGCCCTCGGCTTCCATGTGCCGTTGCTGGTGGCTGGGGATGCCGCTGCACAGGTCGTGCGCGGCTTTGGTCTGGCCCGAGCCGGAGATGTCGTCCAACTCGCCCTCGACCGTCAGCAGGGCAGTGTTGGTGATGTCCTCGGGCTTGACCAGTTCGACCGTGCCGTCCACGCCGCGCACGTTCCAGGTGCCGTTGACCAGCTTGAAGTCCTGGAACACGGTGGCGATGGTTTCCAGGTAGTAGTGCGCATCCATATCGAGCACGGCGTTGTATTCGTCGTAGAACTTGCGGTGCACTTCCACGCTCACGTCGTCGCCCTTGACCAGATCTTTGAAGTAGTCGAAGTGGCTTTTGGCATGGTGCTGCGGGTTCATGGCCACAAAACCGGTGTGCTGCAGGAAGCCGGGGTAGACCTTGCGGCCCGCGCCGGGGAAGCTGGCGGGCACCTTGTAGATCACATTGTTCTCAAACCACTCGTAGCCCTTGTTCATGGCCAGGTTGTTGACGGCGGTGGGCGACTTGCGTGCGTCGATGGGGCCGCCCATCATGGTCATGGTCAGCGGGGTCAGGTCGCCGCGCGAGGCCATCAGCGACACGGCAGCCAGCACCGGCACCGTGGGCTGGCAGACGCTCATCACGTGGCAGTTGCCGTAGATGCCCTGCAGGTGGCGGATGAACTCCTGCACGTAGTTGACGTAGTCGTCCAGGTGGAATTCACCTTCGGAGAGCGGCACCAGGCGGGCGTTTTTCCAGTCGGTGATGTAGACCTTGTGGTCTTTTAGCATGGTCTTGACGGTGTCGCGCAGCAGCGTGGCGTAGTGGCCGGACAGCGGGGCCACGATCAGCACGGCGGGCTGGCCCTTGAGCTGGGTGAGCGTGTCGATGTCGTCGGTGAAGCGCTTGAAGCGGCGCAGCTCGCAAAACGGCTTGTCGATCTCGACGCGCTCGTGGATGGCTACCTGGGTGCCGTCCACCTCGATGGTTTGCAGGCCGAAGGTGGGCTTTTCGTAGTCTTTGCCCAGGCGGTACAGCAGGTCGTAACCGGCGGATACGCGCTGCGACATGGCGTTTTTGCCCAGTGGCGAGAGCGGGTTGCTGTAGAGCTTGGAGGCGGCTTGCGCAAAATCAGCAAACGGCTCCATTAAAGAGCGTTGGGTTTCGTAGATTTGGTAGAGCATGGCGACCTAAACGTGGGAAGAACGTAAGAAGAATTGTTGCAGTGCAATATAGCAGTGGATTGGCTAAATAAATTGGAGTAGTAACACCAATATGGAGCGCACAAATGCCCGTTATGGGGATGAAATTGCACGGAAACAGGCGTTTTGTGAACCCTTTGTAAGGGCCGAAACTGTTTGCACAGTGGCCCCGATTGCTTACACCAAACTGGCAAGCGGATGCACGCCCGGGTGCAAAGCCTGGAAATGGGCGTCTATCCAGGCCGGTGTCACGTCCGCCAGCCGCTCGGGCACCCAGCGCGGCTGGCGGTCTTTGTCCACCAACAGGGCGCGCACGCCCTCGGCAAAATTGGGGTGGGCGCAACAGCCCAGCGACACCGTGTGCTCCAGCCGGAACACGTCCGCCAGCGACAGGTGCAGGCAGCGTTGCCACAGTGTCCACGCCAGTGCGGCGCTGGTTGGGCAGCCCTGGGTGTAGGCAGCGACTGCGCCAGCCAGCCAGGGGTCGTCGGTGTGCAGGCTGCGCAGCCGGGTATCGATGTCGTGCAGATCCTCGCCCGCCACCAGCTGCTGGATCTGGTCGAAATGCGCGCGTACCGGGGAGGCGGGCAACGCGGCTGCCGTGTGTTGGGCCAACAGCCGGGACAGGCCGGCGCGGTTGGCCTGCACATCCTGCGTCCACGGGGCCTGGGCCAGGGCTTGCAGCACCGCCGCTTTGTCGGTGTGCGGCAGGGCGTGGTCGGCCAACCCGCAAAACAGCGCGTCGGCGGCGTTCAGCGGTGCGCCGGTGAGTGCCAGAAACAGGCCCACCCGCCCCGGCATGCGGCGCAAAAACCAGCTGCCGCCCACGTCGGGGTACAGGCCGATGCCGATCTCGGGCATGGCCAGGCGGCTGCCGGGCGTGACCACCCGGTGCGACGCGCCCGCCATCAGGCCCAGGCCGCCGCCCATCACGATGCCGTGGCCCCAGCACAGCAGGGGCTTGGGGTAGGTGTGGATGCTGTGGTCCAGTGCGTACTGGCGGCTGAAAAAGCCCTGCACTGCGGCATTGGGCTGGCGGTGGTTGTCGCCAGCAATTTCTCGGTAGATCTGCCGCAGGTCGCCGCCCGCGCAAAAGGCTTTGTCGCCACTGGCCTGCAGCCAGACACCCGCCACCGTCGGGTCGGTTGCCCAGTGCGCCAATTGCGAGGCCAGTGCCTCCACCATGGCCGGGGAAAGGGCATTCAGCGCTGCCGGTACGTTCAGGGTGGCGATGCCCCAGCGCAGGCCGCTGGGGGTGGACAAAGTGTCGAAAAGCACGACCGGGGCGGGGATGGATGCGTTCAAAGGGTTACTACTTATTTAATAGCTGCTTGCGCAACGAGGGCGAGCGCTGGAGGCATTTAATTTATACCAATAAAACCGGCGCAAGAGCGCTTGTGCAGCCTCTACACTTGGGGTGGTAGAACATATTCTTTGGATAATAGTGTGTATGAATAACCCTTCGGCCCCCGCCACCGCGCTGCCACGCGCCTTGCATCCCCGCATCAGCGTGGTGGTCCCGGCGTACAACGAAGCCTCCAATTTGCCCGCCCTGATGGCGGTGCTGACACCGGCCTTGCGGGACCTGACCGACCAATGGGAGGTGCTGGTGGTGGACGACGGCAGCCGCGATGCCACCCCGGTGGCCATGCTGTCCTGGCTGGTGGAGCCAGGTGTGCGCTACCTGCGGCTGAGCCGCAATTTCGGCAAGGAATGCGCACTCACGGCGGGCATCGAACACGCCCACGGCGACGTGGTGGTGTGCATGGATGCCGACCTGCAGCACCCGGTCAAGATGCTGGAGCCCATGCTGGCGCGCTGGCGCGACGGGGTGGACATGGTTTGCGCCACCCGCGCCACCAGGGTGGACGAAACCCTGGCCAAACGTGTGGGCACCTGGCTGTTCTACCGGTTGGTCAACACCAACCGCATGGTGCAGATCCCGGTGGACGCGGGCGATTTCCGGATGATGGACCGCTGCGTGGTGGACGCGCTGAAGTCCCTGCCCGAGCGCAACCGCTTTATGAAAGGCCTGTTTGCCTGGGTTGGCTTTCGCACCGAAATCCTGCCCTACACACCGCACGAACGGGCCTCGGGCAAAAGCAGCTTTTCCATCCGCGGGCTGGCACGGCTGGCCTTTACCGGTGTCACCTCGTTCACCAACTTTCCGCTGCGGTTGTGGAGCGCGCTGGGCATTCTGATCGCCTTTGGAGCCATGCTGTTCGGGCTGTGGATCGTGTTCGAGCACTTCTTTGAAGCCCAGCCCGTGCCCGGCTGGGCCACGCTGGCCACCAGCATGCTGTTTTTCAGCGGCGTGCAGTTGCTGTCCATCGGCATCCTGGGCGAGTACGTGGGGCGCATTTTTGACGAGGTCAAACAGCGGCCGATCTACATCGTGGCCTCGGAGCGGGGGCGCAGCGCGTTCGCGGCCACGGAGGCCGAGTGACGCGGACTCTGGCCGTCTGCACCGATGACTTCGGGCTCACCCTGGGCATCTCCCAGGCCATTGGCGAACTGGCCCACGCCGGGCGCATCACCGCCGTGTCGTGCATGCCCCAGGCCCCGGCCTGGCGCGCCTCGCTGCCGCTGCTGGCCGATCTGCCCGCCCAGGTACAGCGCGGCCTGCATTTCAACCTGACCGAGGGCACACCGCTGAGCGCCGAGCTGCGCCGCATTTGGCCGCAGTTTTTGCCCCTGCCGCGCCTGATCCTGGCCGCGCACCTGCACCAGCTGCCCCTGGCCGCCCTGGCCGCCGAGTGGGCCGCGCAGTGGCAGGCGTTTGCCGACGCCAGCGGGGCGGCACCGCAGTTTGTCGACGGCCACCAGCATGTGCACCACCTGCCCGGCGTGCGGGACGTGGTGCTGCAGGCCATTGGCGCCTTGCCCACCGTACCGGCGGTGCGCAATACCGGGCACCTTACCGGGCCTGGCTTTGGCCTGAAGCGCTGGCTCATCGAAGGCACGGGCGGGCGGGCCCTGCAGCGGGCGCTGGTGCAGCGCGGTATCCGCCACAACCCCAGCCTGACCGGGGCCTACGACTTCATCGATCCCGACTACGGCGGCCAGATGCGGGGCTGGCTGGCGGCCCTGCCTGCGGCGGGCGGTTTGCTGTTTTGCCACCCTGGTTACCGTGAACAGGTGCCCACCGTGGCCGACCCGATTGCCGAGGCGCGGGTACGGGAGCGGGCCTACCTGGCCAGCGACATTTTTTTGCAGGATCTGCAGGCCACCAACGTGGTGTTGGGCAGCGTATGGTGATTGCTATTTTTTAAATAGCTGCTCACGCTTATCCCATCAGCACAGGAGCCTGATTTTTTATAAATTTACGGGCAGTCGGTTCCGTGCGCTACCTGCAGCAGTTGCGCATGTGCACCCATGAACACCGGCTTGACCAGGCCCATGGCGGCGGGGGGCTGGTAGTCGGTGTCGGCCACCAGCCAGGTGCTGCCGGGGCCGCAGCGCAGGTCTTTGGCGCGGTCGGGTGTCCACAGTATTTTTGCTGCGGCGGCAGGGTCGAAGCGGGCCGCATCGGCGAATTCCTTGCGCCAGTTGTCGCGCTGGGGGATGGTGGGGTCGTTCCAGTCGCTCAGCACGATGGCTGGCGTTTTCAACTGGGCGTAAAAGGGCACGTCGTAGTAGGCGCTGTCGATGAACACCACCCGGTCGCCGGGCCGCTGCAGCGCGGCCAGGCGCTCGGCGACGTCGCGGTGCGAGCCGGGCGCTTTCCAGGCCAGGCCCGCCACGATACCCAGGCATAGCAGTGCGCTGGCGGGCAGCACCCAGCGCCAGGCCCGGCCCCGGGCCACCGCCATGCCCAGCAAGGCGCACCACGGTGCCAGCGCGGGCAGGATGTAGCCCACCAGCTTGCTGCTGGGCAGGCTGAAAAAGCCCAGCACCGCAATGCCCCACCAGACCCACAGGCCCGTCAGGCCGGGCAAGGCGGTGGCATCCGGCGCGGGCAGGCTGGCCACCGGGCGGCGCAGCCACAGGGCCCAGGGCAGGGTCAGCGCGGGCAGTACCGCCAGGTAGAACCAGAAGGGGTGCACATTGTTGAAGCCGGTCTGGGCAAAACGGCGGAAATGCTGCTCGATGAAAAAGTAGTCGTTGAACTCGGCAAACTCGCGCTGCATCAGCACAAACCACGGCCCGGCCACCGCCACAAACAGCAGCAGCCCCAGCGGGTGCAGCATCTGCAAAATTTGCCGCCAGCGCCCCTGCGCCAGCAGCCAGGGGCCCAGGATCAGCATGGGCAGCACGATGCCGATCAGCCCCTTGGCCAGTACTGCCAGCGCGCAGGCCAGCCAGGCGGCCAGCAGCCAGCGCAGGTCTGCTTTGCTGGAGGACTCGACAGCGCGCACAAAGCACAACACGGTGGCGGTCAGTACCCCGGCCACCAGCATGTCCAGATTGGCGTACTGGCTGCCCACAAAAAAGAACGGGCAGGTGGCCAAAACCCCCAGCGTGATGGTGGCGGCCCGCGGCCCGACCCAGCGGCGCAGGGCCAGAAACAGCGCCGCACCCATCAGCCAGGCCCCCACGAAGGCGCCAAACCGGGCGGCAAAAGCGTTGACCCCCAGCAACTGCATGGCGGCCATGTCCAGCCAGTACATCAGCGGCGGCTTGTGGAAGAAAGGCAGGCCGTTGAGCGTGGGCACCAGGCCAAAGCCAAAGTTGTTGCCTTGCAGCATTTCACGGGCGACGTTGCCGTAGCGCCCCTCGTCGGGCAGCAGCAGCGGGCGCACGCCCAGAGTAGCCAGCAGCCAGACGGCCAGCAGCGCCAGCACCCGGCGGGGCGAAGTCAGAAAAGTAGAGAGTGTCACAACAGTCCGGAAGCGATATTGATGGTCAGTGCCACCAGGGTGGTGTTGAAAAAGAAGGCCAGCACACAGTGCAGCACCCCAGTGCGGCGCATGGCCGAGGTGGTGAGGCTCACATCCGCCGTCTGGCCCGAGGTGCCAATGATGAAGGCGAAGTACACGAAGTCGCCGTAGTCTGGCTGCTCGGTGCCGGGGAACTCCAGCCCGTCGGGCTGCTTTTTTGCCCGGTTGGAATAAAAATCGTGCGCATAGTGCAGCGCAAACATCACATGGGTGAAGGCCCAGGAGGTGGCAATGGTCAGCACGGCCAACGCGATGTGGGCGTAGCGCAGGGTGCCCTGCATGTCCTTTACCACCGCCAGCTCGGCCAGAATGGCGCCCAATGTGGCCAGCGCGGCCAGCACCACCATGCCCAACACGGTGCGCCGCCCCTCGTCCTGTTGCGGAGCGCGCATGCGCATCTGGTCGTGGTCGGCCCCCACCATCATGTGTGCTGCCAGAGCCAGGTACAGGCAGGCAAACACATTCCAGCTGATGACCAGCCGGGTTACGGTGTGCAGCCCGGGCACGCATGCCAGCAGCAGCGCGGCCCCCAGGCCCACCAGCCCCGAGGCAAACAGGCGGGGCCGGGTATGGATGTGGCGGAACAGGAAAAAACGGGGCGGGGCGTGCATCGGCGCGATTCTAGCGAGGCCTGTCGGGTGCCAAACGGGCTGTACCGGGCCACAGCAGCGCAAAGAATGCAGGGGCCTGCGCTACCATCCTGGGACCCAATCAACCAGGCGGCACCCCAGGATGGACAGCAAGCACACCGTGAAATCCACCGACAGCGCCTCGCAATCTCGCCCGCCCAAAAGCCGATCCCGTGCGCCCGGCCCGCGCTGGTCGGTGGGGCTGTGGGCACTGGTGCTGTCCGCCCTGGGGCTGTTTCTGGTGCTGCACTACCCGGTGGCCCCCTGGGTGGCCAGTTTGGTGTTCGTGGCCTGCTGCGTGGCCTTTTTTGTCTGGCCCGATAGCTGGCTGGTCGCCGTGCCGCTGCTGTTGCCGTTGACCGGCTTTGCCCCCTGGACCGGCTGGATCACCTTTGAAGAACTGGACCTGCTGGTGCTGGCCGCCGCAGCAGGCGGATATGCACGGCTGGCCTGGCCCTCGCCCAATGCCGTTCCGGTGGCGCGCCAGCCCCGCAGCTCGGCGGGCGCGTGGCTGATGCTGCTGCTGTTTGCGGCCTCGACCCTGGTGGCCATGGCACGCGGTTTTGCCGACGCCGGCGGCTTCAGCTTTGGCTGGTTCCAGGGCTACCACGAGCCCATGAATAGCGTGCGCCTGGCCAAAAGTTTCTTTCTGGCGCTGCTGGTGATGCCTTTGTGGCGGGCGGCGGTGGAGCGCCGTGGCGCGCAGGCACCCACCTGGCTGGCCATGGGCTTGATGCTGGGGCTGGCGGGCGCGTCCCTGGCCACGGTGTGGGAGCGCATGGCATTCGTCGGCCTGTTCAATTTTTCGACCGACTACCGCACTACCGCGCTGTTTTGGGAAATGCATGTAGGCGGCGCGGCGCTGGACGGGTTCCTGGCCCTGCTGATGCCATTTGTGCTGCGTGAGCTGTTCGTGGCCCACTCGCACCGGCGCTGGGCTGCGGTGGTGGCCTGCCTGGGCCTGGCGGGTTATGCCTGTTTGACCACGTTTTCGCGCGGGGTGTACCTGGCGGTGCCGGTGGGGCTGGCGGTGACGGTGGCGCTGTGTCTGCTCAGCGCGCGCCGCCAACTGCGCCGGGGCGGGGCGGGCGCAGGGAATGCGGCCGCTACGGTGGCTGCGCCCAAGCTCCATCTGGGGCCGGGCGCGGTGCTGGTGCTGCTGTTTGGTGCGGCGATTTTGTGGACGTTTCCGTCCAGTGGCTACCGAGGACTGCTGGCTTTGTTGGGGGCCGCCGCGGTGGTTCTGCCGCTGGCAGGCGTATTGCGGCGCTTCCAGGTGGTGGACTGGATGGTGGGGCTGGTGGCCGGGGTACTGCTCTGTCTGGCACTGTGGGCCGGGGCCATGCAGGGCTCCAAGGGCTCTTATCTGGGCTATGGTGCCTGTTTGCTTTTGACGCTGGGCCTGCTGTGGGCCAGCCGCACGACCGCTGTGGCCGTGTCGGGCAAGCGGATCCGCGTGGGTCTGGCGGCGCAACTGGCCCTGGCGGGCTTTATGGCCGTGCTGGTGGGTGCGGGCCTGGTAGCCGAGCACTGGGGCTATGCGCGCGGCGGTGATGCCATGCTGCCAGTGCTGTTGGGGTTTTTGCTGCTGACCCTGGTGGCCGGTGCCGCGCCCCGCGCCGTGTGGCCCACCGGCCTGCGCTGGCATGCCACCACCTGGGCTGGCATGGCGATGGTGGGCGGCATCGTCAGCATTTTTGGCGGTGGTGCCTACATGAGCGAGCGCTTTTCCACCACCAGCAGCGACATGGACACCCGCGTGGCGCATTGGACGCAGGGCTGGAACATGCTGACGGCTCCGCTCGACCCGGTGCTGGGCAAAGGCATGGGGCGCTACCCTGCCAGCTACTACCTCACCGGCACCTCCACCGAGCATCCCGGCGACTACCGCCTCAAGAGCCAGGACGGCAACACCTACCTGGTGCTGGGCGGCGGCAAGCAGGCCTACATGGGCTGGGGTGAAATGCTGCGCGTGTCGCAGCGCATCCGCGCCCCGCAGGGCCCGGTAACGGTAGCGCTGCGGGTGCGCACCGCCAAGGAACTGGGCCTGCACCTGGAGGTCTGCGAGAAGCAGCTGCTCTACAACGGCGATTGCTTTCTGGCGGGCACCGGGGTCAAGCCCCTGCCGGGGGTGTGGCAAGACCTGCGCATCCCTCTGGCGGGCAACCAGCTGGCCGGTGGCGACTGGTATGCGCCCCGCATGGTGGCCTTTTCGATTGCCACCGACACCCCCCTGGCGCTGTTCGACGTGGACGATATCCAGCTGCTCGGCCCGGATGGCCGCCAGCTGCTGGACAACGGCGACTTCTCCGACGACCTGCGCCGCTGGTTCTTCTCCAGCGACCGCAACCACTTGCCCTGGCACATCAAGAACGTCTTCATGAACGTGCTGTTTGACCAGGGTAGCGTGGGCCTGCTGCTGTTCTCGGCCATGCTGCTGGCCGCCCTGTGGCGGGTGTCGGTGGGCACCGCCAAGGACCACCCGCTGGCTCCGGGCATCGGCGGCGGCCTGGTGGGCTTTGTGCTGGTGGGCCTGTTCGACAGCCTGGTGGACGTGCCACGGCTGGCGTTTGTGTTTTATGTGGTGCTGTTGCTGGGGCTGACGCTGCGCCTGGCCACCGGCCCCCGATCTCCCGCATCCCGCCGTTCCATGCCGGTATGAACAGCCTGCGCCGGCGCATCCTGGGGGTACTCGCCCTGCTGTTGTGCGTAGTGGGCGCGGCCAGTTTTGTGGCCAGCTCCTCCCTGATGGACCGCAGCCTGGCGGCCTACGAGGAGCGGGCTGGGATGGACCAGGTTTTGCGGGTGGATCTGGGCCTGCGCCAGGAGGTCGGTGCGCTGATGCGCACCGTGCTCGACTACGGCGTGTGGGACGAAAGCGCCCGCCATCTGGAGCATGCCAATCCGAAATTTCTGTGGGAAATCTTCACCACCGACGCGCTGCGCAACCTGGACGTGGACTACGTGGCCTTCCTGACGCTGGACGGCCACCTGCACTCCAGCGTGGATGTGCGCCGGGGCCTGGTGGAGTCGCTGCTGGACAGCGACCCGATGGTGGTCGAGGCCATGGGCTCGGTGCTGAGCGTGCCCCAGGTGGTGCGCGAACAAGGCGGCCATCTCAAGATGTGGCTAAACGGCGGACCGGTGGTGCTGGGGTTCAGCCCGGTGCGCTTGCGCGAAGTGGGTGCGCCTACGGTGGGCTGGGTGGTGATGGGACGCGAATGGAACGCCGCCCGGCTGTCACGGCTGATGCAGCTCACCGGTAGCCGCTTCAGTCTGCAGGCGGCAGCTCCCGGCGCAAGCGTCGGCAGCCCCGGCATCCTGGCCGACTCCCGGGGCACCAGTGCGTTGCGCCTGGAGGTCGATGGGCCGCAGGCCCTGGCGGCCCAAAAGTCCACCGGTAAACGCCTTCTGCTGGCCAATGCCCTGGTTCTGGTGGTTTTGGGCGTGCTGGCCGTGGTGGTGCTGCTGGACCGGCTGGTGCTCAAGCGGCTGGGCCAGTTCTCACAGCTGGCGCGCACCCAGCGCAGCACCCACGCCGCGCTGCTGCAGCCCTGGCCGGTGCGCGGCAACGACGAACTCGACGACCTCGCCTTGTCGCTCAACAGCATGGTGTCGGCCCTGGATGCCGCCCACAAAGGGCTGGAGCGCGACGTGCGCACCGACGCGCTCACCGACCTGGGCAACCGCCGCCTGCTGTACGAGCAGCTCGACCATCTGCTGGCCCTGCAGCGCCGCCAGCCCGACCTGACCCTGGCCGTGCTGCTCATCGACCTGGACGACTTCAAGCTCATCAACGACTCGCTGGGGCACGAAGCGGGCGACTTTCTGCTGGTGGAAGTGGCCCGTTCGCTGCAGCAACTGGTGCGCGCCAGCGACGTGGTGGTGAGACTGGGCGGCGATGAATTTGCGATGGTATACGTGGCCCAGGCGGACGCGCTGGGCGTGCGCCGTTTTACCGAGCGGGTGCAGGAAACCATTGCCCAGACCCGCGTCTACCAGGGCTCCAACCTCACCGTGAGCTGCTCCATCGGCGTCAGCTACGCCACCGGCCAGGCCGACAAAGACAGCCTGATGCGCAATGCCGACCTGGCCATGTACGACGCCAAACAGGCCGGCAAAGGCCGTTGCAGCTTCTACGCCGAGTCCATGCTGGGCAATGTGCAGGAGCGCATGCTGCTGGAGCAGCAACTGCGCGAGTGCCTGCGGCAGGACCAGCTGGAGGTGTGGTTCCAACCCATCGTTGATGTGCGTACCGGCAGCGCCCCCATGCTGGAAGCCCTGGCCCGCTGGCCTTTGGGCGACGGCAGCTTTTGCCCACCGGCCAAGTTCATCCCGGTAGCCGAAGAATCCGGCCTCATCATCGCCCTGGGCATGGCCATCGCCCGCAAAGTGGTGGCCGCCATGCCCGCGCTGCTGGCCCGGAACCCGCAGCAGATCGTCAACATCAACCTGTCGGCCAAGCAACTGGTGAGCACCACCCTGGTGGAAGAAATGTGCGCCCTGGTCGACAGCCACGGCGTGCCCCGGTCCTGCGTGCACTTCGAACTGACCGAATCGGCCGTGGCCAAAGACGTGGAACTGGCCAGCGAACACATGGCGGCCCTGGCCCACGCCGGGTTCCACCTGCACCTGGATGACTTTGGCACCGGCTACTCGTCCCTGCACCGGCTGCAGACCCTGCCGTTCTCCACCCTCAAACTCGACCGCTCGTTTGTCATCCAGCTAGGCCAGGGCGACGCCCGCATCGCCAAGGTGATCCTGGCGCTGGGGGCAGAGCTGGGGATGGATGTGATTGCGGAAGGGATAGAGACCGAGCTGGAGCACAGCCGTTTGCGCGATCTGGGGTGCCACTTCATGCAGGGCTATTGGCATGCGCGGCCTATGCCGTTGGGGCAGGTGTTGGAGTGGCTGGAGGGGCGGGTGGTCACGCCGTAAAAATTCACTCTATTTTTTATAGCAATAAATACTTATCCGATCGGCGGTAGCTGCCTTTTTGGTGCTGAATTTTGGCCGATGGAGTTAGCGCCAACGCCCCCCAGTTCGCGACCGGCGCGATGCCCGGCGCAGCCGGGCCGATCCCGCTTCCCGGGGGGCCCATCTGTCTGCGCCGAGGAGCACAGCTTTGGGCGGATCAGGGCTGGCGTTGTTTGAGCGCCAGCGAGTTTAGCCAGACCCCGCCCAAAGCGCGCACCGCAGGTTCCCGTAGCGCCAGCGAAGGGCGCAGACAGTTGGGGCGCCTTTCTTTGGGTTACTTTTGGTGTTCACGTAACTTTGCTTTGCAAAGTGAGTGAACCCCGCGTGCGAAGCACGCCATTGCGCAAAAGAACAAGTGACTGCGCCGCCGGGCGCACTACCCGGCCGGGGATGCCGGCAAGCACCCGGAAAACGTCAACGCAAACCCGCCAATAGGGGGCGGAGCCCAAATGCGGGATGAAGCTCTCTCGCACCGCCAGCAACCTGCGCGCAATTGGGATCCGACCCCCATTGGCTACCGCCCGTGCAGCAGAGATAGATTGCTTCTCTTTTGATAGTAAAAAATAGGAGCTGTCTGTGCTGGTCTGGTGAGCAGAAGTGGCGTATTCGATACCCAAAAAATGGGCCAAAATTTATACAAAACTTAGCGAAAGGCGCGGGGACACGTCCTGGATGCATTCGCTATATTTTTATAGCTGCTTACGCTCACAGAATAAGCGCTAGAGGCTTATTTGATGCTGAATTTTATCCAGCTCAGCCTGCGTATTCGCATTGGCAAACGCAGCCGCCTCGCCAAACGCCACCCGCTCGCAATGGTGCTGCGCCATCCACTGCCCGACCTTGCGGCCACCGGTGGCCAGGAACTGTTCCAGGCTGCCCCGCAGCTCGGCGCGCAGCAGGCAGAACACGGGCTGCAGGCGTTGCACCCCTTTGTCGTCGGGCGCAGTAGCCACCACGATCTCGGCATCCACGGCTGCGAGGCGTGCGACCAGGTCCAGAGGAAACAGCGGTGCGTCGCAGGGTACGGTGGCCAGATACGGCGTGGTGCAGTGGGTGAGTCCGGCCAGCATGCCAGCCAGCGGTCCGGCGAATTCGGCATCGGCATCTGGCCAGACCGGCACGCCAAACGTGGCATAGGCATCCAGGTGGCGGTTGGCACTCAACATCACCCCCTCCACCTGAGGCCGCAGCCGCTCCAGCGCGTGGAGCGCCAGCGGCTGACCGTTAAAGTCTTGCAAGCCCTTGTCCACGCCGCCCATGCGCGTGCCCCGGCCTCCGGCCAAGACAAGACCTGTAATGAGCCCCGTGATGGCGTGCTTCATGCGGCAGGCCGCCGCATCAGGGTGTAGTCGCAGCCCGTCACGGGTTCGGCAAAGACGCCCAGGGTGGCATAGCCCAGCCGGGCGTAGAAGCGGATGTTGCGCGGCTCGAAGGTTTCAATGTAGCTGCCGACTCCGGCAGCGTCGGCCTCGGCCAGCGTGGCGCGCAGCAGGCGTGCGCCCAGGCCGGTGTTTTGGGCGGCGGGGGCTATGCCCAGAATGGACAAATACCAGTCGCTGGCATCCACCAGGGCCTCGGCGCGCGGGCCCATGAAGCCGACGATGCGGTGGTAGTTTTCCAGGCCCTGGGGGCCCAGAGCGGTGGCGAGAAAGTGGGCTTTGGCGGCGCTGTCTGCCGCTTGCTGTGCCGCCGTGCCGGGCAGCAGCCACAGGGCTGCGCCCTGCGTAGCGTCGGGTGCCAGCACGCAGCGCCCACTGCGGGCTGCCTCGTCCTGGGCATACGCCAGGTAGCGGGCCAGGGTGGCGTGGCGCTGTGCTGCGTCATGGGCAAAGTCGGCCGTGATGGCGGCGTAAAACGGATCGTTGCGCAATGCGTCCACCAGCGCGGGAATGCAAGAAGAGGGTAGCGGCACCGCGTCAACCACCGATGTAACTCATCTCCACCCGTTTGGCACCCGTGCCAGTGTCGGCAGGCAGGGCGGCGCGCAGGGCGGAATACTGGTCGCTGCGGCCTTGCCAGATGCCTTGGATGGCGGCGGCCAAGTGGTCGTCGGTGGCATCACCACGCAGCAGACTGCGCAGGTCGTGGCCCTGGGTGGCGAACAGGCACAGGTAGAGTTTGCCGTCGGTGGACAGGCGGGCGCGGCTGCAGTCGGCGCAGAAGGCCTGGGTCACGCTGCTGATCACGCCCACCTCGCCGCTGCCGTCGGCATAGGCCCAGCGCTGGGCGGTCTCGCCCGGCGCGGCGGGGGCCAGCGGGCGCAACGCCCACTGGGTTTGCAGGGTCTGCAGCACTTCACGCGAAGGGACGACCTGGTCCATGCGCCAGCCGTTGGTGGCCCCCACATCCATGTATTCGATGAAGCGCAGGGTGCTGCCGCTGCCTTTGAAGTGCCGGGCCATGGGCAGGATTTCGTGGTCGTTGGTGCCGCGCTGCACCACCATGTTGACCTTGATGTCGGACAACCCGACCTTGTGTGCGGCTTCCAGCCCGTCCAAAACGTCGCGCACCGGAAAGTCCACGTCGTTCATCTTGCGAAAAACGGTGTCGTCCAGCCCGTCCAGGCTGACGGTCAGGCGCTGCAGACCTGCGTCTTTCAGCGCCTGGGCCTTGCGGGCCAGCAGTGCGCCGTTGGTGGTGAGCGTAAGGTCCAGTGGCTGGCCGTCGGGGGTGCGCAGGGCGGCGAGTTGGGCAATCAAGATTTCGATGTTTTTGCGCAGCAGCGGCTCGCCCCCGGTGAGGCGGATCTTGCGCACGCCCTGGGCCACGGCGACGCGGGCGACGCGGGTGATTTCCTCGAAGCTGAGCAGCGCGCTGTGGGGCAGGTAGGGGTAGTCTTTGTCGAACACTGCCTTGGGCATGCAGTAGCTGCAGCGGAAGTTGCAGCGGTCGGTGACGCTGATGCGCAGGTCGTGCAGCGGGCGGTGGAGCTGGTCCAGCAGCGGGCCATCCACTGGCGTGGCAGAGCGCAAAGCCTGCGTGCGCTGGTCCAGCAGGGGAATGACGCGGTGGACCATGGCTTTAGAACGACAGTGCCACGGGCTGGCCGGAGGCCGGGGTGTGCATGCTGCCGATCTGCGCGGCCTGCGCAAACCCGGCTTCATGAAAGGCGGCCAGCACGGCGGGGGCTGCGTCCACGCTGCAACTCACCAGCAGGCCGCCGCTGGTTTGCGGGTCGGTGACCAGGGCCTTAAGCCAATCAGCGCCACGCCACTGCACCTGGCCGCCGTAGCCATCCCAGTTGCGGGCCGAGGCACCGGTGGCAATGCCTTGCTGGGCGAAGGCCACGGCGCTGGCGATCAGGGGCAGGGCGCTGGCATCCACCTGGGCCGACAGGCCGGAGCCCCGGCACATCTCCAGCAGGTGCCCGGCCAAGCCGAAGCCGGTCACGTCGGTCATGGCGTGCAGGCCATCGATCTGCGCCAGCGCAATGCCCACCTTGTTGAGCTGGGTGGTGTGGTGCAGCATCTCGGCGTAGCCGTCGGCACCGAGCAGGCCTTTTTTCAGGGCCGCCGACAAAATGCCCACGCCCAGCGGCTTGCCCAGCACCAGCACGTCGCCTGGCCGCGCATCGGCATTGCGGCGCACCTTGTCGGGGTGCACCAGGCCCAGGCCGACCAGGCCGTAAATGGGCTCCAGCACGTCGATGGAATGGCCGCCTGCGATGGGTATGCCCGCCTCGCGGCAGACGGCAGCGCCACCGGCCAGCACCTGGCCGATCACCTCGGGTGGCAGTTTGGCAATCGGCATGCCCACCAGGGCCAGCGCCAGGATGGGCGTGCCGCCCATGGCGTAGATGTCGCTGAGTGCATTGGTGGCGGCGATGCGGCCAAAGTCATAGGCATCGTCCACGATGGGGGTGAAGAAGTCGGTGGTGGCCACCAGCGCCTGGGTGGCGTTGAGGCGGTACACGGCGGCATCGTCGCTGGTCTCGGTACCCACCAGCAGCTCGGGCGGCACCAGGCCTTGGGGTGCGCGTGCCAAAATCTCGGCCAACAAGCCGGGGGCAATCTTGCACCCGCAGCCGCCACCGTGCGAAAACTGGGTCAATGCAATGGGTTCTGATGTCTGGGTCATAAGTGGTTCGATTGTGCCAGCCGGGGTTTTTCCGTGAGAGCCCCTACTACGGTCAAGGACCGGCACGCCTTCCACACCCTGATCGACGCGCGTTCGCCCGCCGAGTACGCCATCGACCACATCCCCGGTGCCATCAACTGCCCGGTGCTGGACGACGCGCAGCGTGTGATCGTCGGCACGCTGTACAAGCAGCAGGGCGCTTTCGAGGCCCGCCGCGTGGGCGGGGCCATGGTGGCGGAAAACCTGGCCAAGCATCTGCGCGAAAAATTTGCCGATAAACCCGCCAAATGGACCCCGTTGGTCTACTGCTGGCGCGGCGGCATGCGCAGCGGGTCGATGGTGACCTGGATGCGCATGGTGGGCTGGGACGCACAGCAGCTGCAGGGCGGCTACAAGTCCTGGCGGCGCTTTGTGATCGACGCGCTGGAGGCCCAGTGCCCCACGCTGCCTTTGCGCGTGCTGGTGGGGGCCACCGGCAGCGCCAAAACCAGCGTGCTGCACGCCCTGGCCGCCCAGGGCCACCAGGTGCTGGACCTGGAAGGCTTGGCGGTGCACAAAGGCTCCATCCTGGGCGCGGTGCCGGGCCAGGCCCAGCCCTCGCAAACCGCGTTTGAAACCGGTCTGGCCCATGTGCTGGAAAAGCTGGACCAGCTCGACACCAAGCGCCCGCTGTACGTGGAAGGCGAAAGCCGCAAGATCGGCCGCCTGACCCTGCCCACCCCTCTGGTGCTGCGCCTGCGCGCCAGCCCCTGCATCGAGATCCGCGCCACGCCCCGGGCGCGGCTGGACTACCTGTTGCGCGACTATGCCTACCTGGGCGATGCCCCGCAGGCCCTGGCCGATAAGCTGGGCATGCTCAAGGACCTGCACGGCAGGCAGGTGATAGAGCGCTGGCAGGGTTGGGCGATGGATGGTGACCTGCATGCGCTGTTTGCCGAGCTGATGACCCTGCACTACGACCCGCATTACACGCGCTCGCAAAGCAACAATTTCAGCGCCTGGGCCAGCCGCCAGACACTGGAGACCGATGATTTGACGCAGGCCGGGGTGGATGCCTTGGCCAAGGCAGTGGCTGGGTTGCCGTAGGCTCTGAATTTGCCTGCCCCGGGCTGGGGGGCGTGCTAATTTTTAGCCAGCACTGGCCCCCAAAACTGTAACATCAGACACATATTGCATGGAGCCACGCGTGCGTGGTACATCGCCTATGTACTTACTGAAAAAACCAGCGTGGCTACCCCCACTGCGTCCCTCCCGCGCCGTACTGTGGGGGGTCTTGGCGGTGTGGTGCGGCACCACCCTGGCGGCGATGTGGTGGCTGAACCCGGTCAGCCCCGCCAGGCTGTCGGTGTGCAGCAGTCCCTCCGTTTCTCCTGCTACCAATCTGGTGGCCCGCTAGCATGGCTGCGGTATCCGAGCGCGAGCTGGGCTACTACCGCTACGCGCACCGGCTGATGCTGGGCGTGGCCGGGCTGCATTTTCTGGTCTGCATGGGCATGGCCGCCGCCACCGATACCTGGGGCCTGCTGCTGTGGGTGGGTGTGCCCGCGGTGCTGGTGCCCTGGTGGATCAGCCACTACTTCCCGACCGAGCTGGTGTCGCGCATGGCCATGGCCCTGGGCTTCATGGCCCTGACCGGCTTGGTGATCCAGCAGTCGGGCGGCGACCTGGAGGCGCATTTCAGCTTTTTTGTGATGCTGGCGGCGCTGGTGGTGTACTGCGACTGGCGGCCCCTGGTGCTGGCCACCGGGGCCATCCTGGTGCACCACAGCCTGTTTTTGCTGCTCCAGCCGCTGGGCTGGGGGATTGTGGTGTTCAACGACGGGCGCACGCTGCTGGGCGGGCGCTCGGTGTGGGGCCACGCCCTGATCGTCTGCGCCGAAACCGCCGTGGTGGCCTTTGTGGCCATGCGCCTGAAGGCCATGCTGCTGGACTCGTACAAGGTATCGGATGCCGTGCTGCGCATTGCCGACGGCCAGCTCGACACCCTGCTGGACCCGGCCGAGGTGCGTAATTCCACCATGCTCACCGCCATCGACACCATGCAAAAACGCCTGGTGCGCATGGTGAGCGAGCTGCAGCACGCCCGTGCGCTGGCCGAAGACGCGGCTGCTGCCAAGAGCATGTTTCTGGCCAATATGAGCCACGAAATCCGCACCCCGATGAACGCCATCATCGGCCTGTCGCACTTGGCCAGCCGCACCGAGCTGTCGGTGCGCCAGCGCGACTACATCACCAAGATCGAGCGCTCAGGCCAGCACCTGCTGGGCATCCTGAACGACATCCTGGATTTCTCCAAAGCTGAGGCGGGCAAGCTGGAGATCGAGCGTGCGCCGTTCGAGCTGGATTCGGCCCTGCAAAACGTGGTCAACCTGATCGCCGAAAAAGCCGGCGCCAAGGGGCTGGAGCTGATTTGCGAGGTGGGCGCCAACGTGCCGCCGCACCTGCTGGGCGACCCGCTACGGCTGGGGCAGATCTTGATCAACTACGCCAACAACGCCATCAAGTTCACCGAGCACGGCGAGATCCACATCGCCGTGCGCCGGGTGGACCGCCTGGCCACCGACAGCGATGCCGAGCTGGTGCTGCGCTTTGAAGTGCGCGACACCGGCATCGGCCTTACCCCCGAGCAGATCGGCCGGCTGTTCCAAAGCTTCAGCCAGGCCGACAACTCCACCACCCGCAAATTCGGCGGCACCGGTCTGGGCCTGGCCATCAGCAAAAGCCTGGCCGAGCTGATGGGCGGCGAGGTGGGGGTGGACAGTGTGCCCGGCCAGGGCTCGGTGTTCTGGTTCACCGCCCGGCTGGGCTGCGGCCTGCAGCAGCGGCGCACCCTGGTGCCCAGCATCGACGTGCGCGGCATGCGGGTGCTGGTGGTGGACGACAACCCCCACGCCTGCACCGTGCTGGCCGACATGCTCGACAGCATCGGCTTCAAGGTGCTGGCGGTGGAGTCGGGGGCCCAGGCCATCCAGGCCGTGCGGGACGCGGCCACGGCCCGGCAAGACTTTGACGTGGTGATGATGGACTGGCAAATGCCGGGCATGGACGGGCTGGAGGCCGCCCGGCAGATCCGCGCACTCGGCCTGGAGCGGCCACCGCAGCAGGTCATGGTGACCGCTTATGGCCGGGAGGAAATGGTGCGCGGGGCCGAAACTGCCGGTCTGCACGACGTCTTGCTCAAGCCGGTCAACCCGTCGCTGCTGTTCGACACCATGATGCGCGTGGTGGGGGCCAACACCGGGGCCGGGCAAACTTTGAGCATGCCGGTGGTCGCCGAGCTGCCCGACGCGGTCTACCAGCGCCTGCAGGCCGTGCGCGGGGCCCGCGTGCTGCTGGTGGAAGACAACGCGCTGAACCAGCAAGTCGCCACCGAGTTGCTGGAAGACGCCGGCTTTGTGGTGGACGTGGCCGGGGACGGCCAGCAGGCGGTAGACCGGGTGCAGTCCCAGCGCTATGACATTGTGCTGATGGATATGCAGATGCCGGTGATGGACGGCGTGACCGCCACCCGCCTCATCCGCAGCAATGCTGCCTACCGCGACCTGCCCATCGTCGCCATGACCGCCAACGCCATGCAGGCCGATCGTGACCACTGCCTGGCCGCTGGCATGAACGGATTTGTCACCAAACCCATAGAGCCGAACGCGCTGTGGCAGGCGCTGACCCAGTGGATTGCGCCGCGTGCGGGCCTGGGCGACGCGGCCCCGCGGGCCCCGCGCACCGTGTTTGCGTCGGCCGATGCCCCGCCGGAGCCGATGGAGGTGCTGCCCGCCCACATCGAGGGTGTGGACACAGTAGCCGGGCTGCGCCGCATGGGTGGCAAAGCCCCGCTGTACCTCAGCATGCTGCGCAAATTCCAGGCCACCCAGCTCCCAGCCTGGGAGGTCCTGTGCCAGTCCGTGGCCCAAGGCGACCTGGCCAGCGCCGAGCGCCAGGCCCACACCCTCAAAGGGCTGGCGGGCAATATCGGAGCCACGCCTCTGCAGGAGTCCAGCGGGGTCCTGGAAGCCGCTTTGCGTGGCCGCACAGCCACTGCTGCGCTACAGCCGCTGCTGCGGCAGACCCAGGAGCAACTGCTGCACTTGGTGGGGGTGCTGGACCAGGCCCTGCCAGAGCGGCGCATGGAGCCGCCCGCCCCGCCCGGGGACCGCGCGGAGGTGCACACCTTGCTGGGCCAGTTGGAGGGCTATCTGCAGGCCGACGATGCCGATGCGCTGGCGGTGCTGGCCCAGCACGGACCGGCCTTGCGCGGGGTGCTGGGGGCCGACTTCAGCGCGCTGGAGGCTGCAGTGGCCGGGTTTTCTTTTGAAGAAGCCCGTGCAGTGCTGGCCCGCGTGCGGCAACCGGCGGTCAAGTAGATTTTCAAAAATAATAGCTGCCTGTGCTTACCCAATAAGCACGAAGTGCACTTTTTGTTACTATTTTTTGACCGCCGCCACTGTGCTTACCCTTGGTAAACCCGGCGGGCCAGCCCTCTACAATCGGCCCCGACACCTTGTCCGCAGCGCGCCTGTCTGGGCCCTGCGCCCTGTCCCCCTTCTATTTTCTGGAGTACCCCCCAAATGTTTTCTTCTGACGACGACACCGACCACGGCGTAGTGCTGGCTATTTTGTTTGGCGTGTTGGCGGCCATCCTCGGCCTGGTGATAGGGCTGGGCATCTACAAGACCCGCATGCCCAAGGCGGCGGCCCCCGCGGCGGTGGAAGTGGTCGAAGCGGTGGAAGTAGACGGCGCCAGCGTCAAGGTGGTGGACGGCATCGTCAAGTTCTACTTTGCCACCGCCAAGGCCGACATTGCCGCCGGTGCCAACGAAGCCCTGGCCGAAGTGGTCAAGCTGGCCGCCGATGGCAAGTCGGTGCGCGTCAGCGGTTTCCACGACTCCACTGGCGACCTGGCCAAAAACCAGGAACTGGCCAAGCAACGCGCTCTCACCGTGCGCGACACCCTGACCGCCCTGGGTGTGGCCGCCGACAAGATCGAACTGGTCAAACCCGAAGCCATGACCGGCACCGGCAGCAACGCCGAAGCCCGCCGCGTCGAAGTGGTGATCGTGCAGTAATTTGGAACACCCCCAGGCTACACACTACGTGTTTTCGCCAACCCCCTTGCAGGGGGCAACAGCAGCAGCCTGGCAGAGCCAGTTCTGCGGTGTTTCTGGAAGGTGATCCCGGCCACCTTGAACGGAATGTGTTAGCCAAGTAAACCGCATCGCCTGCGAAGGCGCTGCGGTTTTTTTATGGGCAAATGCTTTACTGCAAGGCGCCCCAGCGCGGCACGGCGGGCTCGGCAGCGGCCCACTTCCAGCCGTTGAGCTGCAGGCAGATGCTGGTGGTGTACCAGCTGGCGGCGGGCTGGTCGGGCGGGGCACCGTCCACTGCGACCGAGAACGCAATTTCGCGGCACTGGGCCAGGGGCGTGTCGAGCTTGCGGGTCACCAGCAGCTCGCCGTGTTCGTTGCCGTAGGGAATGCTGCGCTGCATGCGCCAGTCGCGCCGCGCGCCCAGGGGCAGATTGCCTGCGATGGCGGCAATCAGGTCTTGCTCTTCCTTTTGTAGCGTGCGGGTGGCGTGCTTGATGCCCGCGTCGGTCGCGGCCTTGACGCTGATGCTCACGGCAATGCCCACCGCCGGGTTGGACGTGGCCGCCCCGGTGGTGATGCCCGCCACCGCGCCCGCCAGCCCGCCCACCGAACTACACCCGGCCAGGGCCAGCGAAGCCGCCAGGCCTAGGTGGCGCACACAGCGCACAGCCATCATTGCAAGGCTCCCCAGCGCCCGGTGGCCGGTTCGGCCGAGGCCCATTGCCAGGTCTGGCCGTTGCGGCAGATGGTGGCCACGTAGAAGGCGCGGGGAAATTCGGAGATGTCGGTCATTTCCACCGAAAAGACGATCTCGCGGCAGTCCAGGCCCTTGCTGCCTACGTTACCGATGGTTCGGCTGACGGTGACCTCACCCTGTTCATCGGGCTCCAGCGGGATCTTGTGCGCCATCTTCCAGCGCGCCACTTCGCCCACCTTCAGCGCCCCGGCAATCTGGGCGATGTGGTTTTGCTCGTCCTGGTGGGCGTTGCGCTCGGCCATTTGCAGCCCGGCCTGGGCCACGGCCTGTACACCGATGCCGATACCGGTGGCCGCGGCAGCGTTGTGCGTCACGGTGCTGGCCAGTGCCGCGCCGCCCATACCGGCGGTGACCCCGGTGCCTTCGCGCAGAAAAGAGCCACAACCGGCCAGGCCCATGGTGGCGGCGCAGAGCAGTGCGGTGGACAGCAGGTGAAAGGGTGTGGTTCGCATGTTTGAATGGCCTATAAAAACAACTGCCTGTGCTTATTGGATAAGCGCAGGTAGCTATTAAGTTTATAGCTATTCAGGCAGATTTAGGTCGGCCTTACATCCCCTCACAAAAAAGCCCGGCGGAGCCGGGCTGGGTGGGTGGGACCAGGCGAAGCTACTGCACGGTGACTTCAGCCCGGCGCGCCTCGGCGTGCGGGCCGCGTCATTGCGAGTCTTAGATATGCAGTGGTTCACTTTGGATGTTTGCCATATGCTGGGGGAACTCTGCAATCCAGATCTTTGCGATTTGCGCATCTGGCGTGTGGAACTTGGGTGCCAGGCCTTCCGCATCGGTCATGCCTTTGAGGGATTGCACAGACTCGGTTTCGATCTGGTAATGGTGTTGTGCCAAGAGTTTGCCGGTCACGCCATCGTGTGCATGGAACTGCAGGCCCGTCTTTTGTCCGTAGTCCATCGTGGGCAAGTCCACCGGCCTGCTATCCGGCCCGGTAAACCCCGCCCCGGCCGAATGCACCGTATACCCGCCCTGGGTACCCGAGCCCACACTGCCATCGGCCCAGGTGGTGAAGCTGCCCCCGCCGTTGACGGTGATCTGCTCCTTGGCCGTCAGGGTGATGGTGTTGGCCGTCTGGGTGATATCCATCTTGGCCAGCACACGGATGCTGGTGCTCAGCGCCTGCAGCTCGATATCGGCCGCCGCACTCACCAGCTGGATCCCGAGCTTGTACGCAAACAGGCGCGCCGCACCTTCTACGCTGGCCAATAGGCTCTTGCCCGCGCTGATGCTGGTGTGTCCCCCGCTGGTGATGGCATGGTGCCCGCCGCTGTGCGCGTGGGTACTGGCGGTGGTGGTGCTGTGGATACCTGCCGGGCTGGCCAGCACCAGGTGGGGCGCGCGCAGCGCGCTGGGGCTGGCGGTGTTGGTGTTGGTGTCGCTGCTGGTGGTGGTGGTGGTGGTGCTGGCTGCGTTGGTGTTGGCAGCGTCCCCCATATCCTGGTTCTGTGCCTGCAGCGCCTGTGCCACCTGGGCCTGGTCGTCGCCATCCTGTGCCTTGTGTTGGGCCGCCAGATCGGCCTGCAGGGCATGCTGGTCGTGGCCTTGGGCCAGGCGCTGCCGGGTTTCTGCCAGTGCGGTGGTATGCCCGTGTGCCTGGGGCCGGGCCTCGGTGGTGATGAGCAAGCCATCCTGGGCCCGCACGGCACCGTGCCCGTCGGTGCGCAGCTCAAAGCCTTCGCCACGGAAGTCTTTACGCCCCTGGTGGTCTTCAATGCGGGTGATATGGCCCAGGCTGAGCTGGCTGTGCTGGTGGTCGCTCTTGAGCTGGGCCTGGATTTGCTCCGCGGTATCGTCCAGCACCAGATGGTTGCTGCGCCCGCCAGCGCTGTTGCCCGCACCGGGGTGGAGCTCGCGGCTACGCACGCCGGTCAGGGCCTGCTGCTGTGGCAACTGCCAGGGGTGGAGGTTCAGGCCGTTGAAGACCTGGGCGGTGCACACCGGCAGATCGGGGTCGCCGCCCTCAAAGCTGACCACCACCTCCTGGCCGATACGGGGCACATGCTGCAGCCCGAGCTGGTTCCCGGCCCAGCCGCTGGCCACACGGATCCAGCACGAGGCGTTCTGGTTGGTGGGGCCGTAGCGGTCCCAGGGGAACTGCACCTTGATGCGGCCCAGGGTGTCGGTGTAGAGGTTGTTGGCGGCGGTATCGGTGCGGGGGCCGACCACCAGCGCGGTGTGGGGGCCGGGGATGGTGGGCTTGGCCTGGGTGGCTTCGGGCCGCAAGGGCTCGGTGCTGGGGTGCAGGATGAAGTCGGTGGCAACCTGCCACCGGGCGGTGTGGATGGCAGTGTCGGAGACGGTCTGCAGCGCGTCGGGGCCGGGCGGGCGCAAGGATGTGCTGTAACTGCTGTAACTGCTGTAACTGCTGGAGGTGCTGCCGGTGCTGTAGCTATCCGTACCGTTGAGCGCGGTGTTCTGCAACAGCAGGTGGGCCTCCAAAACGATGAATTCGGCATTGGCGCCATCGCGTGCGTGGTGGACCACCGCGCAGGTGGTGCCCGCCACCACACCGCGGATGTGGCCGCTGCCGCTGAGGCGCCAGCCGTGTTGCTGCAAGGCCTGCAAGCGCAGACGGGCAAACTGCTGGCCCTGGTCTTCGCCGCCTTGGCTGGCATGCGGGTCGGCACCGGCATTGGGCTGGGCGTGGTGGGTGCTGGCGATGCCGCCACTGGGGGAGCCTAAACCACTGCCGGTGGAGCCTAAACCACCGCCGGTGGTGGAGCCCACACCGCTGGTGAGGTGGGACTTCCAGAGGTAGACCTCTTGGTCGGTGTGGGCACCCGCACGGGGGGCACTGGCTTGGGCGTCCAGCAGGGCGCGGGGGCGGGTGTAGTCGTAGTTGCGGGTGGCGTAGCTGCCGCTGGTGAGGGCATGCACCGAGGCCAGGGTGTGGATGTACTCGCGGTCGATCTTGTGGCCCAGTGGGTAGCACGGAATCTGCCAGTAGGCACTGTCGGGGTCGTCGGGTTGGAAGCGTTCAAACCCGCCATTGCCGTCGGTGAGCACCAGGCGGTGGCTGCCTTGGCTGTGCCCGAAGTGGTAGCAGATGCCGTGCTCTTGCATCAGGCGGGTGATGAAGGCGTAGTCGCTCTCGTTGTACTGCACGCTGTAGTCGCGTAGCGCGTAGGTTTCGACCAGGCGGTTTTCTACCGGGTAGGGGTAGTCCTGCAGCACGGCCAGGATGGCATCGACCGCCGTCATGTCCTGGAAGACCTTGCAGTCGGTGGTGAGGGTGGCCAGATGCAGCCACGGGCTGAGGGTGAACTGGTACACCGCGTGGTGGCGGGTCTCTCCCACATAACGGGCTTGGGTGATCAGGGCGGAGATCTCTCGCACGCCTGCGCCCCGGTTGGCGCTGCCCGCGTGGCCTGCCAAGCCTGGGACATAGCTGCCGTGGCCGTCGAGTTCGATGCTGCAGGTGATTTCTTGGCCCACCATGCCCGCCAGATCCAGGTTGCTGCCGCCGGCACCCATGTGCATGAAGGCTTCGGGTGTTTGCAGCGTGAGCGTGTACGTAAACAGGCTGTTGATGCCCTCCACACCTTCGAGCTTGACGGGCACCAACAGAGGCTGTCCCAGCACCTCGGGGATCGCCCGACTTTTAACGTGCAGCGGGCGGGGCTGGGCTAGCAGGTCAGAAGGGTATGGCATGGCTACCTTTGCTTTTGGGATAATTTTTGGCCCTGGGGCAGAAGGGCCCGAACACTGAATTCAACTATATTTTTTGTAGCTGCTCGTGCAGACCTATGTAGCGCTAGAGGCCGATTTGATATGCCAACTTGCCGCCAACCCAGAGTGTGGACTTTGGGCTCATTTCTGCACCTGTTTGTAGTACCAAATAACCGAGCCCACGGCACCCCGGCCGCCTTGGCCCGGCATAGGCTCGCCTGCGCGCATGAACAACTCGCGCATGCCGTCGTTGGGGGCGAACCACCAGCCTTCTAGGGGGCAGGGCGTGCCGGGCAGGGCGCTGAGGGCGGGAGGCGTGGATGCGGGACTGCCGCCATGGGCGGTAGGGGTCCAGCCATCGAAGCGGGCCAGCCAGGTCTTGGCGGTTTCGACCGTGAAGATGTCGGTGCGGGGCGTAACTTCGAGCATGCCGGTCAACTTCATGCGCTCCAAGCGCACGGGTTTAAGGGCCTGGGCCACCTGGGCCATTGCGCCTGGGATGCCCTCTTCTACCGGGTACAACTGCGGCTCTTGGCCCGCCTCGATCCACAGCCCACCGGCCAGATCGCTGACCCGGATGTCGGGGTGCAGCAACCGGCTGCGCAAGGTATCGGCACCCCCCAGCTTCTGTAGATATTCCCCGCGCACCAGCACGCCAAAGCTGGGGGTGCGCATGCCATCGTCCAGGTACAGGCCGTCGTGCTCGTTGCTACGCATAAAAAACGGCTTGTCGATGTCGTAGCCATAAAACGCCCGGGCCAGGGCGCAGTCTGCGGGCTCGATGGCACCCATGCTCTCCAGTTCAGAGGGCATGCCGATGCACAGGCCCATGTAGGCTTGAGCGGGCTCCAGGTCGGTCACGGTGCTTTGCCACCATTGCATGAAGGCGTTGTGTTGGGTTTTGAAAAACCCGAGGGGCACGGAGACGGAGAGGTAGTCCAGCATGTAGAGAGGGGTGCCTACGCGAAGCTTAGGGTGGAAACTTGCGATGCTCCTAAACTTGAAGTCAGGTGAAGCTCCTTTGAGTGCACCAGAAAAAGAATTAATAGTGGCTTGGTTATCTGTAGCGGCATACCGCTCCTCCATCCCAATCCAGGCAGAGCTGCCCTGTTTGCTGCTGTACGGCTTGTCGCGGTGGCGCACGCGTTCATCGTGGTAATGCGTCATCCGCTCTTGGGTGAGCGCGTCAAAGGCCCGAAACGAAGCCGGAATGGCCTTGCGCAGGCGTGCTTCCTTGGCATCGCTGTCAATGCCAAAGTAGGCGGTGGCGTAGACCGTGAGTCCCCAGCTTGTCTCCGGGGGCATGGGGTCCCAGGGGTCGTTGTCTTCCGGGGTGATGCGGGTTTGCGGGTCGGCTTTGAGGGCGGCAATCCAGGCTTGTAGGCGGGGTGGGGTTAGAAACATGTGGAAGTCCTTGGGGCTCAATGGCCTTAATTTATTTATTTAGACAGGAACATGCACGGGGCGCAAGCCTCCGCTCCCTGCGCCGCCACGCCCGCGGGCGAGCAGTAAAGCCAGAACCGTTAAAAGCACCTTGATCCATTCCGAATGGATTTGCCCCTTCGGGTCTTCGCTGACGGTGCAGTCTTTGGGAAAGTAGAGCACCAGGAGCTTGGGGCCTAATGCTTTTATGTATCTATTACCTTGCTCTTCCCTCAGACTGTCCTCGCCAAACTTCATATCCACCACATGGGTGATGTTGTCGCGGGTAGGCAGCTGGTCGTGTCGCGAGACGATGACCAGATCGGGCGAGATGCTTCCCTTGGACTTGCGCCAATAGCAGTGGCCTTTGCGCAATGGACGCTGGTTGGGCGGCATCATCAGGGGCGTGGCAGTGAATTCATCAAAACTCGGCTCGCATTTGACAAACCCTTTCCAAAACCCAATGGCGTAGTCAATCGCATCGAGCAAGGTGGCAAAGCTGCGCTGGGTGTCTTCGCGCACTTTGGGTTTGTCGTCGCCGCCTTGGTAGAGGATGCTGTCTTCTGCGGGCACGTCGTCGTAGGTCTTGGCGTTTTGCAGTACCGGAAACGCGGTGGCAAAGGCGCTGAGCATGCAGTACAGCGGGCGAAACGGCAGCGGCCGGGACCATGAGGTGTACTCTTTGCGGTACTGCGGGTCGGTTCGGTCTTGGCGCTGGTACATGTCGTCCAAATCCTCTGCGGGGGGCCGTATGCCCACGCCTGCCATGACGCGGTCCTTTTGGTAGAGAACGCCACAGCGGATGCAGGTTTCCAAAATGGTCAGGCAGGTTTCCAGCTTGGGAAAGTTGGCGGTTGAAATGCCGTGCGCGGCGATGTCTGCACGCAGTAGGCCCACGGGGCTGCTGCCAGCGGGGGAAATGGCCCCGCGCACCCTGTCTACCCACGACGATCCGCCTAGTTGGGCAGGGTTGCAGAGTACTTTGCTAAGGCGGTAAATCAGCACGCTCATGGTTTGGCGCATTTGGCCAATGCCGTTTTCTCCCAAGTCTTGCAGCTGGCGCAGAGCGTCAACGATGTTGTCGTCGGATGCGGCAATGGGGACGGTGGCCATAGAGGGATCTTTCTGCCAATGCCAAGGTTGTGTGGGTCGGATGTTTTGCCGCAGCCCTCGGAGCGTTTCCACCGCGTGTGTCAAGGCTTGTGTGCACGGGAGAATTAACCTGAGTGGTGGATATCTGAGGCCGCTGGCGGACTGGATAAGGCTAATTATGTATGCAGGTATGCAACATAAAAATTAAGTCTATAGCGACTCAAATGGATTTTTGCCTGGCTTACATCCCCTCACAAAAAAGCCCGGCGGAGCCGGGCTGGGTGGGTGGCGCAGGCTGGTCTACTGCACGGTGACTTCGACTCTTCGCGCCTCGGCGGGCGGGCCGTCGGCCTGGGTTTGCGCGGGTTTTTGCAGTTCGATCTTGTCGTCAGGCACGCCCAGGGCGGCCAGGGCGTCGCGCGCGGCCAGGGCGCGCTGCTTGGCCAGCTCTACATTTTTGGCTGGGTCGCCCGAGGCATCGTGGTAGCCGCTGACCACGGCTTTCTTGCCCTCGGCTACGGCTTTGGCCACGTCGGCCAGCGCGGCGGCGGCACCCTCGGCCACCTCGGCCTTGCCGGTGGCAAAGTAAAACTTCACCACGCCATTGACCACCGCGATGGACGCGCTGTCACTCATGGCCGCTACCGGGGCCGAGGCGTGCATGGCGGGGGCGGCGGCCACACCCGCGGTGCCGCCGCCATGGATCTGCATCACCAGCGGCACGATCAGCAGGGCCACGATGTTGATGATCTTGATCAGCGGGTTGACGGCCGGGCCTGCGGTGTCCTTGTACGGGTCGCCCACGGTGTCGCCGGTGACTGCGGCCTTGTGCGTCTCAGAGCCCTTGCCGCCATGGTGGCCGTCTTCGATGTACTTCTTGGCGTTGTCCCAGGCGCCGCCGCCGGTGCACATGCTGATGGCCACAAACAGGCCGGTGACGATGGTGCCCATCAGCAGCCCGCCCAGCGCCGCCGGGCCCAGCAGCAGGCCCACCAGGATGGGCACCACCACGGGCAGCAGGCTCGGAATCATCATTTCCTTGATGGCCGCCGTGGTCAGCATGTCCACCGCTTTGCCGTACTCCGGCTTGGCCGTGCCTTCCATGATGCCGGGGATGTCGCGGAACTGGCGGCGCACTTCCACCACCACGCTGCCCGCCGCACGGCCCACAGCCTCCATGGCCATCGCGCCAAACAGGTAGGGAATCAGCCCGCCGATGAACAGGCCGATGATGACCATGGGGTTGCTCAAATCAAAGCTCACCACATGGCCATAGGCTTCCAGCTTGTGGGTGTAGTCGGCAAACAGCACCAGCGCGGCCAGGCCTGCGGAGCCGATGGCGTAGCCCTTGGTAACGGCCTTGGTGGTGTTGCCCACGGCATCCAGCGGGTCGGTCACGTCGCGCACGGCTTTGGGCATTTCGGCCATTTCGGCAATGCCGCCCGCGTTGTCGGTGATGGGGCCGTAGGCGTCCAGCGCCACCACGATGCCCGCCATGCTGAGCATGGACGTGGCCGCAATCGCAATGCCGTACAGCCCACCCAGGTGGAAGGCCACCCAGATGGCGATGCAGACAAAAATCACCGGCCAGGCGGTGGAGCGCATGGACACGCCCAGCCCGGCAATGATGTTGGTGCCGTGCCCGGTGGTCGATGCCTGGGCGATGTGCTGCACCGGTGCGTACTGCGTGCCGGTGTAGTACTCGGTGATCCACACCAGCGCAGCGGTCAGCACCAGGCCCACGGCGCAGGCCCCGTACAGCTTCATGGCCGCGCCCGTGCCGCCCAGGGCGTTGTCGGGTACCAGGGCCTGGGTCACGAAGTAGAAGGCAATCAGCGACAGCACGCCCGCCACCGCCAGCCCCTTGTACAGCGCAGGCATCACATTTTTCATACCCGGCGAGGCCACCACAAAAAAGCAGCCAATGATGCTGGCCACGATGGACACCGCGCCCAGGGCCAGCGGATACACCACGGTGGCTGCACCGCCGCCCGAGGCCAGCAGCGCGCCCAGCACCATGGTGGCAATCAGCGTAACGGCGTAGGTTTCAAACAGGTCGGCAGCCATACCGGCGCAGTCGCCCACGTTATCGCCCACGTTGTCGGCAATCACCGCCGGGTTGCGCGGGTCGTCTTCGGGGATGCCGGCTTCCACCTTGCCCACCAGGTCGGCACCCACGTCCGCGCCCTTGGTAAAGATGCCGCCGCCGAGCCGCGCAAAGATGGAGATCAGCGACGAGCCAAAGGCAAAGCCGATCAGCGGGTTCAGCCGCGCTGCCGTGGGTGCGCCATCGGGCACCAGAAACCAGTAAAAGCCGGTTACGCCCAGCAGGCCCAGCCCCACCACCAGCATGCCGGTGATAGCCCCGCCACGAAACGCCACTGTGAGCGCCGGGCCGATGCCCTTGGTTGCGGCCTGGGCGGTGCGCACATTGGCGCGCACCGACACATTCATCCCAATGAAGCCGCAAGCGCCTGACAGCACCGCGCCCACCACAAAGCCAATGGCCGAAAGAGAATCAAGGAACAGCCCGATCAGCACCGCCAGCACCACGCCCACCATGGTGATGGTGCGGTACTGCCGTGCCAGGTAAGCCGCTGCACCGGTCTGGATGGCGGCGGCAATTTCTTGCATCCGCGCATTGCCTGCGTCTTGGGAAAGTATCCAGCTGCGGGCCCAAAAGCCGTAAGCCACCGCGATGAAGCCACAAATGAGCGCCAGTACCAGCGCTGTGTTGCCTGCCATAGGGTAAGTCTCCTGAGTCGTTGTCGCGAGGTAGGGGCGCAACGCTAGCGGGCCCCCGCTGCGTTGCTTCCTCGCAACCCCGGCACAGCAGGGTGGCGATTGGCCAACCTGGGCAATATACGGTGCAAAGCTACAGAAAGTCACACGGCTAGGGGTATGTCCTAGGCTGCTTCGGTGGGCGGCAGCTCTGTCAGGGCCGTGCCAGCAGGCTAGGGCAAAATATCCGACTGCGCACAACCATTCATCCACTCCACACCAAGAAGACAACCATGTCCCTGAACCAAGTCCCTCCCGGCAAGAACGCCCCCGATGCCTTCAACGTCGTGATCGAAATCCCGATGAACGCCGACCCGATCAAGTACGAAGTGGACAAAGAGTCCGGCGCGATTTTTGTGGACCGCTTCATGACCACGGCCATGCACTACCCCACCAACTACGGCTACGTGCCCCAGACCCTGAGCGGCGACGGCGACCCGGTGGACGTGCTGGTGATCACCCCGTACCCGCTGTTCCCCGGCGTGGTGGTGACCTGCCGCCCCATCGGCATCCTGATGATGGAAGACGAAGCCGGCGTGGACGGCAAGGTGCTGGCCGTGCCCACCGACAAAATCTTGCCCATCTACACCCACTGGCAAAAAATCGAAGACGTGAACCAGATGCGCCTCAAGGCCATCAGCCACTTCTTCGAGCACTACAAAGACCTGGAAAAAGGCAAGTGGGTCAAGGTCATCGGCTGGGAAGGCATTGATTCGGCCAAGAAGGAAATCATGGACGGCATCGCCAACTACAAGAAGTCCCTGGCCTGAAATAGTGCTCACCCCCAGGCTGCAGCGCTGCGCGTCTTTCGCCAACCCCCTTGCAGGGGGCAACACCAGCAGCCTGGCAGAGCCAGTTCTGCGGTGTTCCTGGAAGGGGTGCTTTCTGCGCGCAGCCTGGACCTGAAACACTGTGATCCTTAAGCAAAAAATGCACCTACCGCTCATGGGATGAGCGCTAGGTGCTATTTTTTTAATAGTAACTATATGAAAAGCAAACCCAGCAGCGGCGGCCTGGTGTATTCCACCGAAGCCGGCCGCATGTGCCCCGTCTGCCGCCAGCCCATCGCCCAGTGCACCTGCGGCCAAAAGCCGGTGCCCAAAACCGATGGCATCGTGCGCGTATCCCGCGAAACCAAGGGCCGGGCGGGCAAGGGCGTGACCCTGGTCAAGGGCCTGCCGCTGGACGCAACCGTCTTGACGGCCCTGGGCAAACAGCTCAAAGCCGCCTGCGGCAGCGGCGGCACGGTGAAAGACGGCGTGATCGAAGTGCAGGGCGACCACGTTGATACCGTCATCGGGTTGCTGCAGAAGCAGGGGTATACCGTCAAGAGGGCGGGTGGCTGATCTGCTCCATCACCCACGTCGCCCGCTGCGCCGTGTGCCCCATGGACGGGTGGGTGCGCAGCCCGTCCATGTGCTTTTGCATGTTCTCGATGTGGAAGAACTGGATGTTCTCGGGGTGGGCGATCACCATGCTTTGCGTGCCCGCTGCGTTGCGCAACTGCACCGGCTGCTCGCCGAAGACCGAGAAGCGGATCTCGCCCGCACTGCCGTGGATGAGCACCTCGTCCAGCGCCTGCGCCGCGCCAAAGTTCCAGTAGCCTGATCCTGTGGCCCCGCTGGCAAACTGCCACACGCCGGTGACGGCATCGGCGGCGGCGTACAGGCCCTGCTGGTTGCTCGCGATGCCCTGGGCTGCGGTGATGTCGCCCAGCATGTGCATCAACAAATCGAGGCCGTGGCTGGCCAGGTCTTCGAAGTAGCCGCCCGCGGCGATGGCGGGGTCGGTGCGCCAATTCGGCGTGCGGGCCTTGTCGGTGGCGTTGGGCATGCGGGCAAACGACCAGTGCACGTGGCGCACAGCGCCAATCTCGCCCGCCTCCAGCCACTGTTTCACCTGCGCAAAGCGCGGCAGGGAGCGGCGGTAATAAGACACGAACAGCGGCAGCCCGGCGGCCTCGAAGGCAGCCGTCATCTCCAGGCATTCGCGGTGGCTGGGGGCCATGGGCTTTTCCACGCAGCAGACCTTGCCTGCGGCGGCCACCTTGAGGGCGTAAAAGTGGTGGCTGTCGGGCGGGGTGGCGATGTAGACGGCGTTGACCTCGGGGTCGTTGATCAGCGCGTCGGCATCCACATACCAGCGGGGCACGCCGTGGCGCTCGGCGTAGGACTGGGCCAGCGCGGCGTTGCGGCGCATCACGGCGACCAGGCGGGAGCCTGCCACCTTGTTGAAGGCCGGGCCGCTTTTGAGCTCGGTGACCTTGCCGCAGCCGAGGATGCCCCAGGTGAGCGGGGTGGGGGTGTGGTGCATGGGGCCAGTGTAAAGTGCCCGCCATGGACTCCGACCAACTGCAACGCCTCGTCACCGTGACCATGCCCTTCGGTAAACACCAGGGCACGGTGATTGCCGATTTACCCGGCAACTACCTGAACTGGTTCGCCCGCGAAGGCTTCCCGAAAACCGACATCGGCCGCCTGCTGGCGCTGATGCACGAGATCGACCACAACGGGCTGTCGGACCTGCTGAAGCCTTTGAGGCCTAAGCGCTAACCGCTTCCTCCCGCACCTCGGCGGCAATCTCGTACGAACGCATCCGGGCCGTGTGGTCGAAGATCTGCGAGGTCAGCATCAGCTCATTGGCCCCGGTTTTCTCGATAAAGGCCTGCAGCGCCCGGCGCACGGTGTCGGGCGAGCCCACGGCACAGCAGGACAGGGCGCTGTCGATCATGGCCCGGTCGCCAGGGTGCAAGCGCTCGGCAAAGCCGTCTACCGGTGGCTGCAGCAGGGACGGGCGGCCGCTGCGCAGGTTCACAAAGGCCTGCTGCAGCGAGCTGAACAGGAAGCGCCCGGCCGCGTCGGTATCGGCCGCGAACACGTTGAAGCCCAGCATCACATAGGGCTTGGCCAGCTGCTTGGATGGCTTGAAGCGGGCGCGGTAGATGGCGATTGCGTTCATCAGGTCGCCCGGCGCAAAGTGCGAGGCAAACGCATACGGCAGGCCCAGCTCGGCGGCCAGTTGCGCGCCAAAGGTGCTGGAACCCAGAATCCACAGCGGCACTTCCAGGCCCGCGCCCGGCACGGCGCGCAGGGTCTGGCCGGGTTCTACCGGGGCAAAGTAGTGCTGCAGCTCGACCACGTCGTTGGGGAACTGCTGGGCATCGGTTTGCAGGTCGCGGCGCAGGGCGCGTGCCGTCGCCTGGTCGGAGCCGGGCGCGCGGCCCAGGCCCAGGTCGATGCGTCCGGGAAACAGCGACTCCAGCGTGCCGAACTGCTCGGCAATCACCAGCGGCGAGTGGTTGGGCAGCATCACGCCCCCGGCCCCCACGCGGATGGTGCGCGTGCCGGCGGCCACATGGCCCATCACCACGGCGGTGGCCGCACTGGCAATGCCGCGCATGCCGTGGTGCTCGGCCAGCCAGTAGCGCTGGTAGCCCAGGGCTTCGGCGTGCTGCGCCAGCTGCAAGGTGTTGCGAAACGAGTCGGCAGCGGTGCCGCCTTCGACGATGGGGGCGAGGTCGAGTACAGAAAAGGGGATCATGGGTGTCTTATAGATAAAAAGCAGGTATTGTGCTGATCCAGCTTGCAAACCATGCTATGGAAAGAGGAGTAATGGGCCGGTGCGCAGGCCCAACGGCATGCTGCATACATGGGGACGCTTGGGCCGACGACAATCGCTGTTTTTCGCCATCAGGATTGCCGACTATGCAACGACGCCACCTGGGCCTGCTGGCCCTGGCCAATGCCCTCACCGCCAGCCCGGTTTTCGCCCAGGCCACCTGGCCCACCAAGCCGGTGCACATCGTCGTGGGCTTTGCGGGTGGTTCCTCGCCCGACATCTCGGCCCGCGCGCTGGCCGATGCCCTGGGCAAAACCCTGGGCCAGCCGGTGGTCGTGGACAACAAACCGGGTGCCTCGGGCAACATCGCCGCCGACGCGGTGGCCAAGGCCACCGACGACCACACGCTGGGCGTTGTCATCAACGGCAACCTGACCTCGGCCAAGATGCTGTACCCGCAGCTGCCGTTCGACCCGGCCAAGGACTTCAGCTACCTGTCGCTGCTGACCACCGCGCCGCTGGTGCTGCTGGCCCCTGCGAGCTTGCCCGCTGGCAAGGCCTTTTTCGACGCAGCGCGCCAGAGCGGCGACCGCTGGAACTACGGCTCGCCCGGCACCGGCACCCTGGCGCATCTGGGCATGGAGCTGCTGGTGTCCAAACTGCCCGGCATGGCCCCGACCCATATCCCGTTCCAGGGCAATCCGCAGGTGGTGACCGGGCTGCTGGGCGCGCAAATCCAACTGGCGCTGGTCCCGCCGGGCCTGGCCATGCCGCACGTGGCATCGGGCAAGCTGCGGGCCGTCGGCCTGGCCGGGAGCCGCAGCGCCCTGGTACCCGACGTGCCCGCCCTGGCCGAGGCCGGGGTGCGCGGGGTGAACCTGGAGGTGTGGACGGCGCTGGTCGGCCCGGCCCGTCTGTCCAAGGCGGCGCAGGCCCGGCTGGGCACCGAGATCGCCCGCATCTACCGCGACCCCGAGGTGCGCAGCAAGCTGTTCCACCAGGGCTGGCAGGCGGTGGGCAGCGCGCCTGAAGGGCTCAAGAGCCGGGTGCAGGAAGAAATGGGCCTGATGCGCGGGCTGATAGCGCAGCGGGGGATTCGGCTGGAATAAGCCGTTTGCTCTATTTTGTATAGCTGCTCGTGCTGGTTGGAAGAGCGTGAGAGGCCTATTTTTTTATATAAACACGATGGCCAGCGGTAGGACGTTTTTACGCCCCCGCAGGCAAGGCGATGGCCACGGCGGGCTTGCCGTTGCCCACTTCGCCCATTTGCAGCTCCACCTTGGCGGTGCCGCTGGGCACGAGGAACTCCACTACGCCGTCGGTCGAGCTGTTGCCCGCCACCACCTTGTTCAGGTTGCTCACCGGGGCCTGCAGCAGGCCGTTGACGCGCAGGCGGAAAGAAGCGTCCCAGAAGTTGGCCTCGTACTGGTCGTCGCTGGTCATGCGCACGGTGAACTGCAGCGACAGCGTGTCGGGTGTGGGGTGCCCCACGCGGGCGGCCAGCAGCTGGTAGGACAGCTTGCCGTAGGTGAAAGTGGTCTGGGCGGGCAGGGCGATGCTGCCGGGTGCCGAGCCGGATGCCGGCGCTGCCGTGGGCGCAGGCGGCGGGCTGACTGACGGCGGGGAAGATGTTGGGGGCTGCGTGGAAGACGGCTGGCTGGTCGAGGCCTTGGCACCGATCCAGCCGGTCTGGTGCAGGGTGGATACCGGCGCAGTGACGGCGGCAATCACCGCCGCAACCGCCGTGAGCACGCCGGGCAGCGTGTTCCACCAACTTTTGGATTTGGGGTCTTCGTCCATGGAAAAATTATGGCGTAAAGCCGTGTGCAGGGTGCGGATTAATCGTCTACCGAGGTGCTCCAGCAGTTTGGCGCGAATATGTTTATTCGTGCCAAAACATCTATAATTTGGCACGAATGTGGATATTCGTGCCACTTTAGACGGGCCAGACCATGGACAAGACACAGGTAGCGCAGGTGTTGGACACCATCGTGCAGATACTTGGGCGGCATCCCGCCGGGCTGGGCGTGCGCGAACTGGGCGCGATGTGGGGCCAGCAGCAAGGCTATGGCATGCCGCACCGAACCCTGCAGCGGCGGCTGGAAGCATTGCTGGCCGCCCAGCGCATCGTGGCCAGCGGTGGGAGCCGGTCCACGGTTTACAAACTGGCTGGGCAGCCCGTGGAGGTGCAGGCGCAAGCCCAGGCATCGGCCATGTCGCACGCAGAACTTTCCGTGGAAGCGTATGTGCCCGTGTCGGTTGCGGGTTTGGAGGTGCGCGACGCTGTGCGCCGACCACTCACCGAGCGTATCCCGGTGGGCTATGACCGCAGCCTGTTGGAGCGCTACCGGCCCAATGAAGACTTTTACCTGCTGCCCGCCCACCGGCAACGGCTACACCAATCGGGGCGCACCGCTACCGATGTCCGGCCTGCGGGCACCTATGCCCGGGATATTCTGGGGCGCTTGCTGGTGGATCTGTCATGGGCATCCTCCCGCCTGGAGGGCAATACCTACACCCGACTGGATACGCAAAATCTGATTGAGCGGGGGCTGGTTGCCGGCGGCAAGAATGCGCAAGAAACCCAGATGGTGCTCAACCACAAGGCCGCTATCGAAATGCTGGTGGAGAGTGCCGATGAGGTGGGTTTCAACCGCTATACGGTGCTGAATCTGCATGCCATCCTGTCCGATAACTTGATGTCTGAACGTATGGCCAGCGGCCGTCTGCGGACCCGTGAAGTGGCCATCAGCGGAACGGTGTTTATGCCACTGGCGGTGCCGCAGCAGATACACGAATGCTTTGACTTGGTATTGCACAAGGCGGCGCAGATTGCCGACCCGTTTGAACAGGCCTTTTTTGGCATGGTGCACCTGCCGTATCTGCAACCGTTTGAGGATGTGAACAAGCGGGTGTCGCGCCTGGCGGCCAACATTCCGCTGATTCGCGACAACCTGTGCCCGCTGTCGTTTGTGGATGTGCCTGAGCGCGCCTACATCGAGGGCACCTTGGGGGTGTATGAGCAAGGGCGCGTGGAGTTGCTGCGCGATGTGTTTGTGTGGGCCTACGAGCGCTCTTGCCAGCGCTATCTGGCCATTCGCCAGTCGCTGGGTGAGCCGGATGCCTTTCGCCTTAAATACCGGGCGGCACTGGCGCAGGTGGTGCAGGCTGTGGTGCGGCTGGGGCTGCAGGGCAGCACCGCCGAGGTCGTGCAGCATGCCCAAGGGGTGGCCAAGCACGATATGCAGGCATTTGTCGAAGCCATCCAGTCGGACCTGGACCATTTGTACGAAGGCAATATCGTGCGTTATCGGCTGCGGTTGTCAGAGTTTCAAGGCTGGCGGTTTAAACGGGCCATCCGATAGCCCAGGGGCTAATCGTCCACCGACGCACTCCAGCGGTCTCCCCAGCCGTTGCCCGCCTGGTCTAGGTCCCGCCGTTGGCGCTTGGTGGGGCGGCCATGGTCCAGGCTGTGGGCGGGTTCGGGGGCCAGGCGGCGCTGCTCGGCGGCAGCGGTGCGGGCCTGCAGGCTGTCGGCGGTTTCGGCGTACAGCGCCTGGGCCACCGGGGCCGGGCCCCGGGCCTGGCTGATGCCCACCACTTCGATGGTGCGCACCACCGGGCCTTGGCGCAGGGTGAGCAGGTCGCCGGGCTTGACTTCGCGCGCGGGCTTCACGTCCTGCCCGGCTATCTGCACCCGGCCCTTGTTGACTTCTTCGGTGGCCAGGCTGCGGGTTTTGTAAAAACGGGCCGCCCAAAGCCATTTATCAATGCGTAATTTTTCCATTAGCCCGCATTCTGAACCAAAGGCAGGCGCACCGTGGCATCCAACCCCAGGTGCACACCCTGCCGCACCCGGTTCACCAGCGCGATGCTGCCGCCCAGGGCCTGCACGATCTCGTGGCAGATGGCCAGGCCCATGCCGGAGCCGTGCTGCACGTCGCCCGCAGAAAACGGCTGGTACAGGCGCTGGGCCAGCTCGGCGCTGATGCCGGGGCCGCTGTCGGCGATGCACAGGGTGGCCTGCGCGCCGTCGGCCACCAGGTCCACCTGCAGCACACTGCCCGCCGGGGTTTGCTTGATGGCGTTGTGCAGCAGGTTGCGGGCCAGTTCGCGCAGCATCCAGTCGTGTGCCAGCACCGGGGTGGGGGTGGTGTGGATGGCGAAGTCGATGTCCTTGTCGGCCAGCAGGGGCGACAGGTCGATGGCCACGGCACGCAGCACGGCCGACCAGTCCAGCACCTCGGCATTGGCCTGCTGGCGCAGTTGCTCCACCTTGGCCAGGGCCAGCATCTGGTTGGCCAGCACGGCGGCGCGGTCCACGGTGGCGTTGATTTCCAGCAGCGCCTGGCGCGGCTCCACGTCATGGCGCAGGGCCGACTGGACCTGGGTTTTCAGCACCGCCAGCGGGGTGCGCAGCTGGTGGGCGGTGTCGCGCACAAAGCGTTTCTGGTGGTCCAGCAGGTGTTGCAGCCGGCTCATCACGTGGTTGGTGGCATCGACCAGGGGGCGCAGCTCGCGCGGGGCATCGGGGGCGGCGATGGGGGTGAGGTCGTTTTCGGGGCGGGCCTGCAGGGTCTGGCTCAGGCGGCGCACCGGGCGGGTGGCGCGCTGCACCACCAACACCACCACCAGGGCGATGAAGGCCACCAGCCCCGCCTGCCGCCACAGGGTGTCGAGCAGGATTTGCCGCGCCAGGGTGTGGCGCAACTCCAGGGTTTCGGCCACCTGGATGACGGCCATGCCGCGCCCGTCGTCGGTGGCCACGGGCTGTAGCAGCACGGCCACGCGCACCGGCTCGCCGTTGACGTGGTCGTCGTAGAAATCCACCAGCGCGGCGTAGGCCGGTTTGGCCGGGATCGTGCCGCGCCAGAACGGCAGCACGGCATAGCCCGAGACCATCTCGCCCTGCAGGCTGGAGACGCGGTAGTAGATGTTGCTCTTGTTGTCGGCCTCGAAGGCTTCCAGGGCCGAGTAGGGCACGCGGGCGTGCAGCACGGCGGCTTCGTCATAGCCGTCCACGTCCAGCAGTTCGCCGATGGATTTGGCCGAGGCCAGCAGGGTGCGGTCGTAGGCGGTGGTGATGGCGGCCAGCGCCTGCCGGTACAGGCTGACGGTGTTCAGCGCCACCACTGCGATCACCGGCAGCAGGATGCCGATCAGCAGGGTGCGGCGCAGCGAGCGGACCTGGCCGACCGGGCTGATCAGGCCCATTACGCCTCTACCTTGAGCAGATAGCCCAGGCCGCGCAGCGTCATCAGGCGCACGCCGGTGGCGGCCAGCTTTTTGCGCAGCCGGTAGGCAATCACTTCAATCGCCTCGAACTGCACTTCTTGCGCACCGGGGAACACCAGTTCAAACAGCCGCTCTTTGGTGACGGCGTGGCCGGGCTGGGCCAGCAGCGGGCGCAGCAGGGCCAGTTCGCGCGGGCTGAGTTCCATGGGCTGGTCGTGGTGGTACACCGCGCCACTCTCTTTTTCATAGCGCAATGTGCCCACGGTGATAGCGCTGGGGGCCGATTTGTCTTCAAACTCACCGGCGGTGTCGGCGCTGCGCCGGGCCAGGGCGCGCAGGCGGGCTTCCAGCTCTTCCAGGTCGAAGGGCTTGGGCAGGTAGTCGTCGGCCCCGGCGTTCAGGCCCAGCACCTTGTCGCCCACGGTGCCGCGCGCGGTGAGGATCAGCACCGGGGTGCGCATGCCGGCTTTGCGGGCGGCGGCCAGTACCTGCAGGCCGTCCATGCCGGGCAGGCTCAGGTCCAGCAGCACCACGTCGGGCGGGGCGGCCAGCCACAGGGCCAGGGCCTCCATGCCATCGCCGCAGGCCTGGATGCGCATATTGCGCCGGCCCAGGGCCCGCACCAGGGTGGTTTGCATGGCGGAATCGTCTTCAACAAGGAGCAGCTTCATGCCTCCGACATTAGCATTTTCCCTAGGCATTTCCGACGGCCAACTGACAGATATGGCATGCATGATCGACAGGTTCGTCCATTTAATGAGGAGACTGCGATGCGTCGTGATGCTTTTTTGAAGTCCTTGGCTGTGCTGGCGGCTGCCGGAACCCTGCCTTTCGCGGCCCGCGCGGGCGCCAATATCAAAATGATGATTCCAGCCAACCCCGGCGGCGGTTGGGACACCACGGGCCGCGCCCTGGGCAAGGCGCTGACGGATGCGCAGGCGGCCGACTCGGTCAGCTTTGACAACAAGGGTGGCGCCGCCGGTGCGCTGGGCCTGGCCCAGTTTGTCAACGGCAGCAAGGCCGACCCGAACGCCATGATGGTGATGGGCGCGGTAATGCTGGGCGGCATCATTACCGGCAAGCCCCCGGTGGGCCTGAACCAGGCCACGCCGCTGGCCCGTTTGACCACCGAGTACAACGTGTTCGTGCTGCCCGCCAACTCGCCTTACAAGAGCATGAAGGAAGTGGTCGAGCAGCTCAAGAAAGACCCCGGCAGCATCAAGTGGGGTGGCGGTTCGCGCGGCTCCACCGAGCACATTGCCGCGGCCATGATTGCCCGCGATGCGGGCGTGGACCCGTCCAAGATCAACTACGTGGCCTTCCGGGGCGGCGGTGAGGCCACGGCGGCCATTCTGGGCGGCAACGTCACGGTGGGTGGCAGTGGCCTGAGCGAGTTCTCCGAGTACATCAAGACCGGCAAGATGAAGGCCTTGGCCATGACCTCGGGCACCCGCCTGAAGGGCGTGGACATCCCTACGCTGAAAGAGCAGGGCATCAATGTCGAAATCGGCAACTGGCGCGGCGTGTACGGCGCGGGCGGCATCACCCCCGAGCAACGCAAGGCGCTGATCGACATGATCGTCAAGGCCACCAAGTCCAAAACCTGGGCCGAAGCCATCGAGAAAAACAACTGGACCCCCGCCGTCATCACCGGTGCCGAGTTCGAGAAGTTTGTCGACGACGACTTCGCCAGCCTGCGCGCCACCATGGTCAAGTCGGGCATGGTTTAACCAGGTCAGCATCCATGAAACTGACTATGCAAACCTCCCAGACCCTGATCGGGCTGGGTACGCTGGCGCTCGGGGTGGCGATGGCCCTGGGGGCCGTGGACATCAAGTCCGATGCCGGTTACGCGGGCGTAGGCCCCAACTTTCTGCCCTGGGTGGTGTCGATTGCGCTGGTGCTGTTTGGCGCGTGGTTGGTATGGGAGTCGCGCACCGGCGGCTTTCGTTTCATGGAAGAAGCCTCGGGCGCAGAGCGGGCCGACTGGGTCGCCTTCGCCTGGGTGTCGGTGGGCATTCTGGCCAACGCCGCCCTCATCACCACCATCGGCTTCATTTTGAGTTGCACGCTGCTGTTTGTGCTGGCGGTGCGCGGCTTTAAATCGGCCGAGGGCCGCACCGACAAGTCGCTGGGCACCTGGGCCAAGGATGCCGCCGTTGGCTTCGCCATCTCGGCCCCGGTGTACTGGATGTTTACCAAGCTGCTGGCCATCAATTTGCCCGGCCTCACCACGACGGGATGGTTGTAATGGATCTATGGAACAACTTATTGCAGGGCTTCATCACGGCGGGTACGCCGGTGAACCTGCTGTGGGCCCTGCTGGGCTGCACCCTGGGCACGGCCATCGGCGTGCTGCCCGGCATCGGCCCGGCCACGGCGGTGGCCATGCTGCTGCCCATCACCGTGAAGGTCGAGGCCACGGCCTCGATGATCTTCTTTGCGGGCATCTACTACGGCGCGATGTACGGCGGCTCCACCACCTCCATCCTGCTCAACACACCGGGTGAATCGGGCTCCATGGTCACCGCCATGGAGGGCAACAAGATGGCCAAGAATGGCCGTGCCGGTGCCGCGCTGGCCACGGCTGCCATCGGCTCGTTCGTGGCGGGCACCATCGCCACCGTGCTGGTCACGCTGTTTGCGCCGCTGGTGGCTACCTACGCCATCCGCCTGGGCCCGCCCGAGTACTTCATGCTGATGCTGCTGGCTTTTACCACCGTGAGCGCGGTGCTGGGCAAGAGCACGGTGCGGGGTTTGACGTCGCTGTTCATCGGCCTGGCCATGGGCCTGGTGGGGCTGGACCAGCTGACCGGCGTGGCCCGTTACACCGCGGGCGTGCCCGAGCTGCTGGACGGGCTGGAAGTGGTGCTGATCGCCGTGGGCCTGTTTGCGGTGAGCGAGGCCTTGTACAACGTGATGTACGAGGGCCGGACCGTAGAAACCGCCAACCCCATGAGCAAGGTGCACATGACGGCCAGCGAATGGAAGCGCTCCTGGCCCGCCTGGCTGCGCGCCACCTTCATCGGCTTTCCTTTCGGCACCATTCCGGCCGGTGGCAGCGAGATCCCCACGTTCCTGAGCTACGCGGTCGAGAAAAAGATCTCCAAGCACCCGGAAGAGTTTGGCACCACCGGTGCTATCGAAGGTGTGGCCGGGCCCGAGGCGGCCAACAACGCGGCCATCACCGCCACGCTGATTCCGCTGCTGACGCTGGGCATTCCCACTTCCAACACGGCGGCTATCTTGCTGGGCGCGTTCCAGAACTACGGTATCCAGCCCGGCCCGCAGCTGTTTGACACCAACGCCAACCTGGTCTGGGCGCTGATTGCCTCGCTCTACATCGGCAACGTGATGCTGCTGATCCTGAACCTGCCGCTGGTCGGCCTGTGGGTCAAGCTGCTGAAGATCCCCAAGCCCCAGCTGTACGCAGGCATCCTGATCTTCGCCACGGTGGGTGTCTACGGCATGCGCCAGAGCGCCTTCGACCTGGTGCTGCTGTACGGCATTGGCCTGCTGGGTGTGGTGATGCGCCGCTACGACTTCCCCACCGCCCCTGTGGTGGTCGGCATGATCCTGGGCCCGCTGGCCGAGGCGCAGATGCGCAACGCGCTGTCGATCGGCGAAGGCAAGTGGACCATCTTCCTGGAACGCCCCATGTCGCTGACCTTGCTGGTGGTGGTGCTGTCGGTGCTGGTGCTGCCCCGGGTGCTGAAGATGATTGGGGCCAAGAAGGCGCTGGCCGGAGGCTGATTACTATAAAAATAGGAGCTGCTAGCGCTTGTGTAATAAGCGCAGGCAGCCTAAAAAGCCCATAAAAAAAGCCGCGTTAAGCGGCTTTTTTTATGGGGCATGGAAGCCGATTACTTCAGGTGCTTGCCGATCAGGCCAGCCATTTCGAACATCGTGACTTCGTCCTTGCCGAACACAGCCTTGAGCTTGGCATCGGACTTGATGTTGCGCTTGTTGGCGGGGTTTTGCAGGTTGTTCTTCTTGATGTAGACCCACAGCTGCTTGACCACTTCGGTACGGGGCAGAGCCGCGGTGCCGACGACAGCCGCCAGTTCCTTGCTGGGGGTCAGGGCCTTCATGAAAGCCGCGTTGACGGCGCGCGCTGGAGCAGCAGCAGCCTTCTTGGCGGGAACTGCTTTCGCAGCGGTTTTGGTGGCCGCTACCTTGGTGGCGGGGGCTTTGGCTGCAGGAGCAGCTTTCTTCGCAGGAGCAGCAGATTTTGCTGGGGCTTTTTTTGCAGTTGCCATGATGTTCAGTCCTTGTTGGAGTTAGGTTCACACCAGCGAAAAACATCGTCTCCACCGGTAGACCACGATGCTAATGGAGAAAAAACCGGTTTCCCATAGGCAGAGCAACTTTTTCGCACCCGGGAGCCGTCTTTTCATTGGTAAATCGCACTGGGAACGACGGTTTTCAGTGCTTGCGGGATTTTTGCCCCGCCACCAGGATGCAAACCACCCCCAGCAGCACCACGGCGCAGGCGGCCCATTCGCGCGCCGTCACCACTTCCCCGGCCAGCACCACGCCCAGAAACAGCGCAATCAAGGGGTTCACAAAGGCGTAGCTGGTGGCCAGCGCGGGCGTGGCATGGGCCAGCAGATACAGGTAGGCGCTGAACGCCACCAGCGAGCCCGCCACCACCAGGTACAGCCAGGCCGCCGTGGCCGCCGCCGTGGGCGGCCAGCTGGGCTGCTCGCCCAAAGCCAGAGACACCAGTAGCAGCGCCGTGCCGCCGCACAGCATTTCGCTGGCATAGCCCATCGGCCCTTGGGCCAGTGGCAACCGGGTGGTGGACAGCACCGAGCCCAGCGACCAGGCCAGCGTGGCCCCGGTGATGCACAGCAGACCCAGCGGCGCGGCGGCAAAGCTGGCCCCTTGCACCAACAGGGCCACGCCCACCAGGCCGATGGCCATGCCCAGCAGCTCCAGCTGGGAGGGGCGCTTGCCAAACAGCAGGCCCCAGCCGCAGGTCAGCATGGGCACCACGGCAATGAAGGTGGCGATCAGCCCCGAGCCGATGTGCACCGAGGCCTGGGCCGTCAGCCCCATGCCGCCGCCCAGCATCAGCACGCCGACCACCCACGCGTTGCGCCACTCCAGCTTGCTGGGCAAGGCCTGCCCGCGCGCCAGCAGCCAGGCCATCAGCAGCCCACCCGCCGCCAAAAAGCGCGTGCCCATCTGGAAAAACGGCGGGAAGCTGGGCAGCGCGAGGTGGATGGCCAGGTAGGTGGAACCCCAAATCAGGTAACAGGCCAGCAGGGCGGGCAGCAGCAGGGCGTTGGGGCGGACGGGAAGGGATGCGGAATGTGACATGGCCGTTATCTTAGGTAGACATGCGCAGCCACACCATGCAAGATTGCTGTAAAAATAGCCGCCTGGCCTTTACTTTCAAATCGATTCAGCATGTTGACCGAAGTTACCGAATTGGATACCTGCGACGACCGCATCCTGGGCGAGCTGCAGCGCGATGCCCGCATCACCATGGCCGAGCTGGGGCGGCGGGTGCACCTGAGCCAGCCCGCGGTAACCGAGCGGGTGCGCAAGTTGGAGACCAGCGGTGTCATCAAAGGCTACCGCGCCGAGGTGGACCTGACCCGCCTGGGCTACGGCATCCGCGCTCTGATCCGCGTGGCCCGGGCCGACTACGCCCGGGTGGTCAAGCTGATCGAGCAGACCCCCGAGGTGCTCAATGCCTACAACGTCACCGGCGAAGACAGCTGGGTGCTGGAAATCGCCGTCATCGACGTGCGCCACCTGGACGTGGTGGTCAGTAAATTTTGTATCCTTAGCCCCACCTCCACCTCCATCGTGCTGAACGCCCCGCGTGAGAATGCGCTGGTGCTGCCCGCGCGGCGGGAACCCATTCCATCCACTACCAAGGCGACCCCGAAATGACCGCGACCACCCCGGATTTCTCCACCTGCGACCTGTGCGACGCCCACAAAAACGACCTCACCGGCGCGTTCCGCGTGCTGGCCCCGGTGTTCCGCGACTTTGGCGGCGTCAACAAATTCAGCGGCCAGGTGTTCAACGTGCAGTGCTTTGAAGACAACTCGCTCGTCAAGGCCGCGCTGGACACCCCCGGCAAGGGCCGGGTGCTGGTGGTCGGCGGGGGCGGCTCGCTGCGCCGGGCCTTGCTGGGCGGCAACCTGGGCGCGGCCGCCGTGGCCAACGGCTGGGCCGGGGTGGTGGTCGACGGCTGCGTGCGCGACGTGGCCGAGCTGGCCGCGCTGCAGGTCGGCATCCGCGCCCTGGCCGCCATGCCCATGCCCACCGAAAAGCGCAACCAGGGCCAGAGCAATGTGGCGGTGCACATCCAGGGCACCTGGGTCATGCCGGGCGAATGGCTGTATGCCGACGAAGACGGCATGGTGGTGGGTGCCAAGGCGCTGGTCTAGACGTTTGCTACATAAATAGTAGCTTCTTACGCTTATTTAATAAGCGCTGGAGGCACTTTTTTCATAAATTCCCTTAAGGGGTGTGGAACCCCCGCAGCGCCTCACGCATCCAGTCGATGAACACCCGGGTGCGGGTGGGCAGCAGCCGGGCGTGCGGCAGCACCAGGCTCAAGGGGCGGGGCGGCGACTCATAGGCTTCCAGCAAGATCTGCAGCCGCTGGTCTGCCAGGTAGGGTGCCACCTGGTACGACAAAAACATGCCCACGCCCATGCCGGCCACGCAGGCTTCCACCGCGGGCGCGATCTGGTTGAAGTCCAGGTTGCCGCTGACGTTGATGCTGAACGGGCGGCCTTTGTCGCCTTTTTCCCCTTTGTCAATAAACGGCCCCCAACTGGGGTTGTTGCCGGTGCGGCGCACGCAGTTGGCCCGCAGCAGGTCTTTGGGGTGCCGGGGCACCCCGGCGCGCGCCAGGTAGTCGGGGCTGGCCACCACCACCCGGCGGATGTGGCCCAGGGTGTGCGCCACCAGCGACGAGTCTTCCAGCGGGCCGATGCGTATGCCCACGTCGATGCCTTCTTCCAGCAGGTTCACCACCCGGTCGTACAGCAGCACGCTGCAGCGCATCTGCGGGTAGCGCTGCACAAAGCGCGTTACGGCCGGGGCCACGTGCATCTGGCCAAACTGCACCGGCGCGGTGATGGTGAGCTGGCCTGCGGGTTCGCGGGCATCGGCCTTCAAGGAAGCCTCGGCCTCCTGCAGGGTGGCCAGCACCTGGCGGCAACTGTCCAGGTGGCGGCGACCCTCTTCGGTGAGCGCGATGCGCCGGGTGGTGCGCTGGAACAGGCGCACGCCCAGATCCGCCTCCAGCGCCGCCAGCGCGCGCACCACGGCGGGCAGGGACGTACCCAGCGCCAGCGCGGCGGCGGTCAGGCTGCCCTGGTCGGCAATCTGCACAAAGGTCTGCATGGCTTTGAGTTTGTCCATACAGCCCATATTAGTTCGGCATTTGGAGTATTCAAATGCAATCCAAGCCATTTATCTCTACGGGCGGATTAAACACAATGGGGCTCCTGCAACCTCCCTGGAATGAACACCATGCCCATCACCCTTTACCGCCACCCCGTCTCGGGCCACTCCCACCGCGTGGAACTCATGCTGTCGCTGCTGGACCTGCCCTGCGAAATGGTGGACATCGACTTGCTCGCCGGGGCCCACAAAGCCCCGGCGTTTCTCGCCCTGAACGCCTTTGGCCAGGTGCCGGTGCTGCAAGACGGCGATGTCACCCTGGCCGACTCCAACGCCATCCTGGTCTACCTGGCCAGCCGCTACGCCGCGCCCGGCACCTGGCTGCCCACCGAGCCGGTGGCCGCCGCGCAGGTCCAGCGCTGGCTGTCGGTGGCAGCCGGGCCGCTGGCCTTTGGCCCGGCGGTGGCGCGGGTGATCCAGCTGTTCCAGCGGCCCACCGATCCGGCCGATGCCATGGCGCGCGCCACGCAACTGTTTGGGGTGATGGAGGCGCATCTGCAGCAGTCCGACCACCTGGTGGGCAACGCGCCGACCATTGCCGACATCGCCCAGTACAGCTACACCGCCCACGCGCCCGAAGGCAATGTCTCGCTGGAGCCGTACCCCCACCTACGCGCCTGGCTGGCCCGCATCGAGGCCCTGCCGGGCTTTGTGCCCATGGTGCGCAGCCGCATCGGGTTGCAGGCATGACAGCCGCCTTCCACGCGGGGGAAGTCGCCCTGCAGCAGCGCGCCGGTGTGGCCCAGCGCATGGCCGATGTGGGGCCGCGCGTGATCCGCAGCTACATGCCCGAGCAGCACCGCGACTTCTTCGCCCAGCTACCCTTTGTGGTGCTGGGCAGCGTGGACGCGCAGGGCCGGCCCTGGGCCTCGGTGCTGGCGGGGCCGCCCGGCTTCATCCGCTCGCCCGATGCCGCCCGGCTGCGGGTGCAGGCCTTACCTGCCGCGTCCGACCCGCTGGCGGGAAATTTGGCCGAGGGCGCGCCCCTGGGCATGCTGGGTATCGAGCCCCACACCCGGCGGCGCAACCGCGTGAATGGCCGTGTCACGGCGCTGGACGGCAGCGGCTTTGGTGTGGCGGTGGAGCAAAGCTTTGGCAACTGCCCCAAGTACATCCAGGCCCGCGAGCCGGTGCTGGCCGAGCGGGTGGAGGCACCCGCCACCCTGGGCACGCAACTGGATGCCGCCGCCCTGCACCTGGTGCAGCAGGCCGATACCTTCTTCATCGCCAGTACCCACCCCGGCGCAGGGCAAGCTGGCGAGCACGGTGTGGATGTGTCGCACCGCGGCGGCAGGCCCGGCTTTGTGCGGGTGGACCAGGATGCTACAGGTCTGCAGTGGCTGACCGTGCCCGACCTGGTGGGCAACTACTTTTTCAACACCCTGGGCAATCTGCTGCTGCAGCCGCAGGCGGGCCTGCTGTTTATCGACTTTGACAGCGGCGACCTGCTGCACCTGGCCGTGCGCGCCGAGATCGTGTGGGACGGCCTGGAGCTGGCCCGCTACCCCGGTGCCCAGCGGCTGCTGCGTCTGCAGGTGCAGCAGGTGCTGCGGCGACCGGCGGCGCTGGCGCTGCGCTGGGGTCTGGCAACGCTTTCGCCCGCCCTGGAATCTACGGGCGGGTGGCAGTAGCGTAGGCCGGTGTGCGCCCCGGCAAGGTCGCCAGCACCACACCCAGCAGCGCGATGCCAAAGGCCAGCCACTGCACCGGCCCCAGGGTCTCGCCCAGCACCAGCACGCCGGTCAGCGCGGTAAAGATGGGCAGCAGCACGCTGTACACGCCTGCCTGGGCGGCGGGCACCACGCGCAGGCCGGTCATCCACAGCCACACGGTGCCGATGCTGGCGGCCATGGCGTAGAACACCAGCAGCAGCCAGGTACCGGGGTGCACGCTGGCAAACGGGAACGAAAGCGCCAGGTACAAGCCCATGGGGGTCATCAGCACCAGGCCCCACAGGTTGATGAGCGCGCTGATGCGTTTGGGCCCCAGGCTCCCGGTGAGCTTTTTGCCGATGACTGCGTAGGCCGCTTCGCACAGCACCGCGCCCACGATCAGCAGGTTGCCCCAGAAATGGTTTTTAGATGCCAAATCGGCCTCTTGTGCTGACTGCATCAGCGTGGGCTGCTCTGATTTTGTGAGTGCCAGCAAGGCAATGCCCAGCACCCCGCAGGCAATGGCGGCCCCGGTGCGCCGCGTGATGCGCTCGCCCAGCAGCAGCCAACTCAGCAGCGCCACCGAGGCCGGAATGGCCGCCAGAATCACCCCGGCCGACACCGCGCTGGTCAGGCCCATGCCGTACAGCATGCAGATCGAAAACAGGAAGTTGCCCAGAAACGACTCCAAAAACACCAGCCAGCGGGTGTGGGCCGATAGGGGGCCTTCGGCGGCAGGCTTTTTCAGCCAGGGCAGCATGGCGATGGCCGCAATGCCAAAGCGCAGCCAGGCCAGCAGGAACACCGGCAAGGCGGCCACCAGCGGCTTGCTCAGCGCCACGTACACGCCCACCAGGGCCATGCCGGCGGCCAGGCAGAGGCGGGCAGTGAGGGGGGAGGGGTGGAACATAAAACTATAGTTTTGATAGCTGCTTACGCTCTATGGATCAGCACGGGAAGCCTCAAAAGCTTGAAGAATTCAGGCCGTTAAAAATGCGCCAAACCCGTCCAGCATCTGCTGCACGTCTGCTGTTGTGGTGGCCGGCGACACCAGCAGCATGGTGTGGAAAGGGGTGAGCAGCACGCCGCGGTTCAACAGGTACAGGTGCAGCAAGGCATCCAGCGCGGGCTGGCTGGTGGCATGCACTTCGGCGGCGTTGCGGGGTGCTGGGGCGGTGTACTGCAGCTCCATGCGGGCACCGAGCTGGGTGACGGTCCAGCCCAGGCCGTGGGCGTGGATGTGCTCTCGCAAGCCCGCCGCCAGCGTGTCGGCCAGCGCCAGCATGGGGGTGTAGGTGGCAGGGGTGTGCAGGTGCGTCAGGGCGGCGTGCAGGGCGGCCATGGTCAGCGCATTGCCCGCCAGCGTGGTGCCGATGCCGCTGTGGCCCTCGGGCGCGGCCTGCTTGGCGTCCATCATGCGCTGGGCCAGTGCGTCGGTGAAGCCGTACACGGCGCAGGGCAGGCCGCCCGCCACGGCCTTGCCGATGACCAGCAGGTCGGGCTGCAGGCCGTGCACTTTTGCGTAACCGCCGCAGCCGGTGGACAGGGTATGGGTTTCGTCCAGCACCAGCAGCGTGCCGTAGCGCTGGCACAGGGCCTGCGCGGCTTGCCAAAAGCCGGGGTCGGGCAGCACCAGGCCGCAGTTGGTCAGCGCGGGCTCGGCCAGCAGGCAGGCCACCTGGCGGTCGGCCAAAGCCGCTTCCAGCGCGGCCAGGTCGTTGAAGGGCACGATGCGGGTGAAGGCGGCGTGGTTGTGCACATTGCCCAGTACCGAAGGGCGGGGCACGGTAGAGGTTTTTTGCAGATCCACCAGGGTGTCGTCCACTGCGCCGTGGTAGCAGCCATCAAACACCAGCAACTGGGGCCGTTGCGTCACCGCCCGCGCCCAGCGCAGCACAAAGCGGTTGGCATCGCTGGCGGTCAGGGCCATTTGCCACTGCGGCAGGCCAAAGGTGGCGGCCAGCAGCGCGCCGACCTCGGCGGTCTGTACCGAGGGCAGCATGCTGGTCAGGCCGCGCGCCGCCTGAAGGGCAATCGCCTGCGCCACCGGCGCCGGGCTGTGGCCGAACATGGCCCCGGTGTCGCCCAGGCAGAAGTCGCTGTAGACCAGCCCGTCGGCGCAGGTCAGGTGCGCGCCCTGGGCTTTTTGGACGCACAGGCTGGCGGGGCTGGGCCAGTCGCGCATCCAGTGCAGCGGCACGCCAAACAGGAAGTGCTGCGCGGCCTGGGCAGCCAGGGCGATGGAGCGCGGGTGGGTGGCGGTGAAACGCTGGGTTTCGGTGGCGAAGCGCTGGGCCAGAGAGGCCGAAAGAAATTGGGATGGAGCCAAGGCAGGGTGGGTCGTCATGGGGCTTATTGTTGCAGCGCCAAGCAGGTGCGTCCCTTCCTGGGGCGCACTAAGGGTTTGTCCCCAAAATGGGGGATGACCAAGATGACGATGCCCCGGGCAGCGTCTACCGTACGTTGATACTCATTCCAGAGTAACGCAAGGAGATGCCATGCCGACATACCAGAGCCATTGCGGCTGCGTGGGCAGCGTACGACCACGCTGGTCTGACTTTTGTGCCGTTGCCCCCAGCCCTGAACTCAAGGCCCGGCTCAAGGCCGAGCTTGCGAAAGCGCGTGGCACGGTCAGTTCCGAGCTGGCCAGCGCCCTGACGCTGGCGCGCAGCCCCACCCGCCTGGGTTTCAACGATGGCGTGATCTTTCCGCCCGACCAGTTCCCCGAGGGCACGCCCAAGTCGGCCATGCGCAACGCCGCGGCCGACCGCGCGCCCCTGCGCGGCCCGCTGCGGGTCATCGTGGTACTGGCCCAGTTCAGCGACAAGGCCATGGTGCAGACCACGCAACACTACCGCGACCTGTTTTTCTCCAGCGGCGTGCTGCCCCACGGCAGCGTGAAAGAGTATTACCAGGAAGTCACCGGCGGGCTGGTGGACATCGTGGGCGAGGTGGTCGGCCCCTACACCCTGCCGCAAACTTTGGCCTGGTACGCCAACAACAACTTCGGCATCAGCCGCGGCGGCGGTGCGTTCCGGGCCAACATCATGGCCAAGGACGCGGCGGTAGCGGCCAACCCGGCAGTCAACTTTGGCCTGTACGACAACGATGGCAACGGCTTTGTCGATGCCTTCATCGTGGTGCATGCCGGGCGCGGCGGCGAGCAGACCGGCAATGCGGGCGACATCTGGTCGCACAAGCACGTGCTGCCCGCGGCCATGCCCGCCGACGGCAAGCAGATCTACGCCTACCTCACCGTGCCCGAAGATGCCCGGCTGGGCGTGTGCGCGCACGAGCTGGGGCATTTGCTGTTTGGCTTTCCCGACCTGTACGACACCGACGGCACCTCCGAAGGCATTGGCGACTGGTGCCTGATGTCCGGTGGCTCGTGGAACGGCGGCGGCGACATACCGGCCCACCCGTCGGCCTGGTGCAAGGTCAACCAGGGCTGGGTGGGCACCACCAATGTGACGGCCAGCGGCACGGTGTCGCTGCCCGATGTCAAAACCAGCCACACCGTGCACCGCCTGTGGAAGAACGGCGCCAGCAGCAGCGAGTATTTTTTACTCGAAAACCGCCAGCGCAGCGGCTTTGATGCGCAGCTGCCCGGCGCGGGCCTGCTGGTCTGGCACATTGATGAGGCCCAGCCCGGCAACAGCGACGAGAGCCACTACAAGGTGGCCCTGGTCCAGGCCGACGGCCTGCGCGAGATCGATGCCACCCACCCTGCAGGCAGCTTTGGCGACCAGGGCGACAGCGGCGACCCGTTCCCCGGTGCGGCGGCCAAAACTGCTTTCAACGCCACCACCACGCCCAATTCCAAGTCGTACGCGGGGGTGAACACCTGTGTGTCGGTTACCGCTATTTCCGCCTCCGGCCCCACCATGGCGGCCACGCTGGGCGTGCGCTGCACCGTCAAGTCGCTGGTGAAAGACCGCAAAGACGTGCGCAAGGAAGGCAAGGAACTGACCAAGGAGGCCGCCAAGGAAGGTAAAGAAATCCAGAAGGAAATAGCCAAGGAGATCCGCAAGGAAACCACCAAAGAAGTCGCCAAGGAAATCGTCAAGGACCGCAAGGACATGCTGGAGCACCGCATCGTGCGCGCCGCCCCGGTGGCCGACCCCGGCCATCTGGACATGGTGCTGTCCGACCTGGAAGCCCGGCTGCAGATGCTGGAGGCCACGTTGGGCACGCGGGCATTTGCCGGTGGCCCCATGGAGGGCGGCGGGGGCAGGGGTATGGCCCAGCCCTTTATCGACGCCAGCCTGCGCCCCGATCTGGACGGCGGGCCGGTCTACGACGACAGCACCGAGCTGCAGCAGCGCATGGCCGCCGGTGACCGCGATGCGAAGCGGGCGTTTGACGCGCCCGTGCCCCGATGAAGATTGCGGTCAAAAACCTGATGAACCCACAGCGTGAGCAGCCCGGCACCGGGGCGGTACCCGGCATCATCCTGGTGCTGGCCCACGCCAGCGATGCCGGTGCGGCCTCGGTGGCGGCCTCGGTACGCAACCTGCTCGCCGGGGCGCCGGTGGAGGTGTGGACTGTGCGCCCCGAAAGCCTGGGCCTGGCCGCCTGGTCGCACACCGTGGACGCGCATGGCTGCGCCCACACCCGCCTGGTGCTGCCGGGCCGCCCGGCACTGCACAGCAACCAGATCCGCGCCGTGTTCAACCGCATCCAGCACCTGCCCATGCCGCAGTTCAGCCAGGCCCCCCCTAAAGACCGGGACTACGCGGCCATGGAGCTGCAGGCCCTGGTGCTGAGCTGGCTGGCCGCCTGTGGCGGCTGTGTGGTGCAACCATTGCGCGGCCAGCCCTGGCTGACCCCGCAGTTGCCGCTGCTGCACTGGGCCAGCGCCGCTGCCCGCTGCGGCCTGCCGGTGGCGGACCAAAGTGCCGTTGCCGCCCCCGCGCCATGGGATGCCACGGTGCTGGTGGCTGGACCGCTGAGCACAGGCATCCTGGCCGGGCGGCTGGGCGTGGCCTGCGTGGCCACGGCGCAAAACCTGGGCTTTACGCTGCTGGAGTTCCGTTTCCAGCGCGATTCCGAGGGAGCCACGCTGGTCGATGTCAGCCCCCACCCCGAACTCAGCGACCTGGAAGACATTGACGCGGTGGCCCGCTGCCTTGCCGACCTGGCCGAGCGCGCCCTGGTCGAAGAACTCGCATGATCCTCGTCTACGGCCAGGGCGATGATCCCCCCATCGAGCACCTGGTGGCCGCGTTGCAGCGTGCGGGCGCACGTTACCAACTGCTCGACATCGCCCGGCTGGACCAGGCCCGGCTGGACGTACAGGTAGGCCCGCAGGGCATGGCGGGCGAACTGGTGCTGGACGGCGTGTGCACCGCGCTGGCCGATATCCGCGCCGTCTATGCCCGCCCGCTGGAGCCTGCCGTGGCCCACCTGCCCGAGCCCGCACAAAAGCATGCCCTGGATCTGCACCGCCACCTGGTGGAGTGGCTGGACGTGGCCCCGGCGTGCGTCGTGAGCCGCCCGGCCGCCATGCAGGCCAATGCCTCCAAGCCGCTGCAGGCCCAATGGATTGGCGAGGCCGGATTTCTGGTGCCGCCCACCCTGGTCACGTCCGACGAGGCCGAGGTCCGCGCGTTCCAAAAGACCCATGGCCGGGTGGTGTTCAAGTCGATCAGCGGCATCCGCTCCATCGTCACCGAGCTGGACGACACCTGGCTCTCGCGCATGCACCGCCTGGCCCAGTTGCCTACCCAGTTCCAGGCCCATGTGCCGGGCGTGGACGTGCGCGTGCACGTGGTCGGCCAGCAGGCCCTGGCGGCCGAGATCACCAGCACCGCCACCGACTACCGCTACGCCCAGCGCAGCGGCACCACCGCGCAGGTCGTCGTCACCACGCTCCCCCCCGCCATTGCCGCCCGCTGCATCGCCATGTCCCAGGCCATGGGCCTGCCCCTGAGCGGCATCGACCTGCGCCTGCGGCCGGACGGTGAATACGTCTGCTTCGAGGTCAACCCCATGCCAGCCTTCAGCTACTTCGAGGCAGAGAGCGGGCTGCCGATCGCGGCGGCGCTGGCAGGGTTGTTGATGGGGTTTGAGTGAAACAGCCTTTCATGCCTGTCTCATAAGCATAAGCAGCTCTATAAACCATAGCAAAAGCAGTGGCGCAAGTCCTGACCCTGGAAACTCTCCAGGCGCTATCCACATCTTTGCAGCGCAAACCCCAGCCCTGGCCCGCGCACGCGGCTGCCGTTGAGCGAAACCAACTGCGCGAATTTTTTGGAACCGCAAGACCTCCGGGAAAAGATGGCGTAAAGTAACAAAATCAAACAATTGCTTTCAATTTTGTGACAACAGGAGCGCCCATCACCCTGGACGGCCCATAAACCCATGGATTGGATGGCAATCGGGACGTGGTTTCTCGGATTTCCACAGACCGGGTCTTGTCGGCGCTGATTTGATTCCATTTCGGGCTTCTTGTTCGTGAATATGTTGAGTGGAAATCAAGTATGCGGAATACAGCCAAGATTTTTTTGTTGCTGCGCAATTTTCTCGACCTGTTTATCCCGGCAGATTGGCCAGAAAACGAGCAAAGAAACCAGGCCCGAAATGTGGTGGCCGCACTGGTTGCCTACATTTTGGTCGCGCCACTCTTTATTTTGGAATATTATCTTCAGAATAATTTATTTTTGGCCCAGATTGTTTGCGGTAACGTTGCCGTTGCGTTGGTCGCATCGACGCTGATCCGATTTTTCGGTGCTCTGAAACTAGCCCGCTGGGCAGCTGCAGGTAATGTCTATGTTTGTTTTACGCTCACCATCTGGACCTTTGGCGGAAGGGTAGACCACGCCAATGCCGTGTGGATGGCGATTTTCCCCCTGGTATCCATCTTTGTGTTCGGGGTGAATGGTGGGGTTATTTCGATCGCGCTGGCATTGGGCACCACGTTTCTTTTTTATCTGGCCGACACCTACCACTGGGTTGTATTTCCGCCGTTTGCCCCGCGCGACAGTTATTGGCTGGCATTGGCCGCCAACCTGGGGATTACCCTGGTCTGCGGCATATTGGCCATTCTGTTCCAGTTCGCAAAATCGATCAGCGACCTGGCTTTGGAAGAGTCCCGTGCAGAGGCCCTCAAGCTGAGCGAGATAAAAAGCCAGTTTTTGGCCAATATGAGCCATGAAATCAGAACGCCCATGAATGCCATCATTGGGCTTTCTGGTTTGGCATTGAAAAATGAACTGGACTTGCGCACCCGGGATTATTTGACAAAAATTAATAAATCCGGTGAGCATCTTCTGGGAATTATCAATGATATTCTGGATTTTTCAAAAATAGAATCTGGCAAGCTGGAAATTGAAGCGCTGCCATTCAGTCTTGAGTCCGTGGTAGAAAATGTGGTCAATCTACTAAGCCAAAGGGTCGAAGAAAAAGAGCTGGAACTGCTGTGCGATTTTGACTCCAACCTGCCCAAGATGCTGGTGGGCGATCCGCTGCGTATTGGCCAAATTTTGATCAACTACGCAAACAATGCGCTGAAGTTCACCCTCAAAGGTGAAATAAAACTGTCGATCGGTTTGCAGGAATGCACCGCCACCGAGGCGCTGGTGGTTTTTTCGGTCTCTGATACCGGTATTGGTTTGACCCAGGAGCAAATAGGCCGGTTGTTCAAGAGCTTTGAGCAAGCCGATTCCTCGATCACGCGCCAATATGGCGGAACCGGGCTGGGCCTGGCCATCAGCAAAAGCCTGGCGCAGGCCATGGGCGGTGATGTGGGTGTGAGCAGCGTGTACGGGCAGGGCTCCACCTTCTGGTTCAGTGCGCGCCTGGGCATTGCGGATGCAGAAAAAGTGGTTACCCAGCCCCCTACGGAACTGTATGGCCGCAAGGTCTTGGTGGTGGACGACAACGTCTCTGCGGCCATGGTCCTGGCGGAGATGATGCAGGCCATTGGTTTTTCGGTGCACTGCGTCCATTCCGGGGAGGCCGCGATCCAAGCGCTGCGCAACGCCACTGCAGAACCCTTCGACTTTGTGCTGATGGACTGGCTCATGCCCATCATGGACGGATTGGAGGCCGTATCCGCCATACGTGCCCTGGCGCTGCCCAGGCCGCCGCACCTGATCATGGTGACCGCGCACCGCCGCCAGGAACTGGTGCAGCGCGCCCAGTCGCTAGGGGTGGACCATGTGCTGAGCAAGCCCATCAGCAGCTCTCTTTTGGTCAACACCATGATGCAGGTCATGGGCTACGCGGCGCAGCCGTTGGACCAGAACCCACAGCGGCGCGACACCGATGCCCTGGTGCTGGATCTGGACCGCATCCAGGGCGCGCGCATTCTGCTGGTGGAGGACAACGAAATCAACCAACAGGTGGCGTGCGAGATCCTGCAAGGGGCGGGCTTCGAGGTCCAAGTTGCCGAGAATGGCCAGGTGGCCGTGTCCAGGGTCCATTCCCGCGCGGCCGAGGGCCTGCCCTACGACATCGTGTTGATGGATATGCAGATGCCCGTGATGGACGGCCCCAGCGCCACCCGCGCCATTCGCCAAAGCTACTCTGCCGCGACGCTGCCGATTGTGGCCATGACCGCCAACGCCATGAAGGCCGACCGCGACCTGTGCATGGCGGCCGGCATGAACGATGTGGTGACCAAACCCATCCACCAGAGCGAGCTGTGGAGAGCGCTTTTGGCATGGGTCCAAGCCAGGCCTGGCTTGGGGCTGGTCACACAACCTGTCCCCACCACCAAACCACCTGGTTCCGTGCCAGCGGACGCGGCACATCCCGATGCTACAAGCGATGCGCTGGTGCACGCGCTGCGGTCCGTCGACGGGCTGGATGTCGATGTGGGACTGCGCCGCACCTCCGGGAAACCCACTTTTTATGCCACGATGCTGCGCAAGTTCGCAACCAGCCAGGCCGACGCCATGCAACGGGTCCAGACCGCGCTGGACGCCGACGACCCCGGCACCGCAGAGCGCATTGCCCACACCCTCCGGAGCGTTGCCGCCAATGTAGGCGCATTGCCTCTGGGCGCACTTGCCGAGAAAGTAGAGCGCCTGGTACGCCTGCCGCGCGCCGCGCAGGGGAGGGATCTAACGTCTGCTCTGGCGCAGGCGGATGCCAGTTTGGCATCCCTCATCCAGGCGCTCCAGGCCAGCCCTGGCTTCGCGCAATCAAGCGATGCCCAGCCCTCAATGCCCGTGGGTAACGGCATAGACGCAGAGCGGATGGTGGAAGTCGTGGCGCAACTCAAAAGTCTGCTGGAACAGGACGACAGTGCGGCCATCGACCTGTGGAACGCGCACCGCAGCCAGCTTTGGCAGCAATACCCTGCGGCGCAGCACATTGAACAGGCGCTGAACGATTTCGACTTCAATGTGGCTTTGCAGCATTTGTCCTGAAGCAGGCGCTGCGGGGCGCACCACCCAGTCGTTCGACAGCAGTTGCTATCAAAATTGCCGAAATTCCCTGCCTAAAAAAAAGCCTTTCGTGCTGATAAGATAAGCACAGATAGCTCCTAAATAAATAGCAAATATTGAAAATTTGCACCGCGATGGCACCCAGGCACCACGGGTGTGCCTGTTGCCGCGCAAATGCGGTGCACGGGCAGGCCCCCTGTCCGGGCCGCCACAGCCCATTCCCCTCTGAAGCCCCCATCTTCCAAACCCTGGCACCGAATTTGCATGCAGGTCTGGCGCGGGGGCAGCCACACTGGATTGCTTCTACAAATGACCGCTAGGGTTCCGGCTGCTTGATCTTCAGGTGGTGTCTGGTCCGAGAGCAGTCGGCCAGCAGCGGCCCATACCACTGCAGGCTCCACGGCGGGACAAAAGCCCGGGAGGTTCACTTCGTGATCGAGGTGGTCTCCCGCATTTGTCCTTCAACCTGGAGTCTCGCCATGTCTTCTTTTTTCATTTCGATTTCCCGTGCTTTCAAACGCAAGGTCGTTGCTGCCTTGCTGGTCGGTGTGGCTGCGGCTGGCATCACCACGCCCGCTGCTGCCGAGATCAAGGTCGGCGTATCCGACTGGCCCGGCTGGGTGGCCTGGTATGTGGCCGAGCAAAAGGGTTTCTTCAAGAAAAACGGGGCCGATGTCAAGCTGGTCTGGTTTGCCAACTACACCGACTCGATTGGCGCATTGTCTTCGGGCCAGCTCGATGCCAATTCGCAAACCTGGTCCGACACCCTGGGCCCGCTGGCCAAAGGCCTACCGCTGAAGGCCATTTTGGTCAACGACAACTCGGCCGGCAACGACGCGCTGATGGTCGGCCCCAAGATCACCTCGTTCGCCCAGCTCAAAGGCAAGAAGGTGGCGCTGGAGCAGTTCAGCATTTCGCACTTTGTGCTGGCCACGGCGCTGGCCAAGAACGGCATGCAACTGGGCGACGTGAAGATCGTGAACCTGTCTGCAGGCGATGCCGCTGCCGCCTTCATCAGCGGCAAGGTGGATGCCGCCGTGCTGTGGAACCCCTGGGTCAACCAGATCGAAAAGAGCGGCAAGGGCAAAGCCTTGTTCACCTCCAAGGACATGCCCGGCCTGGTGCCCGACCTGCTGGTGGCGCAAGACAAGGCCATCCAGACCAAGCGCAAGGAGCTGGTCGGCATGCTCAAGGCCTGGTTCGAGACCGAGAAGTTCATCCGCGAGCAGCCCGCCGAGGCGGCCAAGATCATGTCCAAGGTGGTGAGCATGTCGCCCGAGGAATACACCGTGTTCCTGCCCGGCACCAAGTTCTTTGACGCGGCTGCCAACACCCAGGCGTTTGATGCCAAAAATGCCCTGTCGCTGGCCAGCACCGCGCCCACCATTGCGGCCTTTTTGACAAAGTACAAGCTGATCGAAGGCAAGCCCGATGCCGCCAAGGGCCTGGACGGCACACTGGTCCAGGACGCGCTGAAGTAAGGCGCGGGCTATGTTTGCCAAGTTGTGGTTTATTCGGCTGCCGATTCCGCGTGGCAGCTACGGTGCGCTGGCGCTCATCGGCCTCGTGGTTCCGCTGCTGGGCTGGGCGCTGCTGAGTGCGTTTGCCGGGGTGAACCCGGTGTTTCTGCCCGGCCCGCACAAGGTGGTGGAGCGGGTGCTCACCTGGGCGGTGGAAGACGATCTGCTGGGCGATGCCGCCATCAGCACCTTGCGGGTGGTCACCGGCTGGGCGCTGTCGGCCCTGCTGGCGCTGCCGCTGGGCTTGTTTATCGGCAGTTGGCGCGCGGTGCAGGCGCTGCTGGAGCCGCTGACCGACTTTATCCGCTACATGCCTGCGGTGGCCTTCATACCTCTGGTGATGCTGTGGGTGGGCATCGACGAGGGGGCCAAGGTGGCCATCATCTTTATCGGCACCTTCTTCCAGATGGTGCTGATGGTGGCCGAGGACGTGCGCCGTGTGCCCATGGCGCAGATCGAAGCCGCGCAAACCATGGGTGCCACCCGGCGCGAGGTGCTGGAGAAGGTGATCTTGCCGTCGGCCAAACCGGCGCTGCTCGACACCCTGCGCGTCACCATGGGCTGGGCCTGGACCTACCTGGTCGTCGCCGAGCTGGTAGCGGCCAACTCGGGCCTGGGCTTTGCCATTTTGAAGGCCCAGCGCTTTTTGCAGACCGACAAGATCTTTGCCGGGATCTTGCTGATCGGCTGCATTGGCCTGGCCATCGACCAGCTGTTTCGCCTGCTGCACCGCAAGGCTTTTCCCTGGATGCACGGAAGGTGATGCCATGAAGATCGAATGCAAAAACGTCTGGAAATACTTCGGGCCGACTACCGCGCTGAACGACGTGAACCTGGGCATTGCCGACAACGAGTTTGTCACCCTGGTGGGCGCGTCCGGTTGCGGCAAGTCCACGCTGCTGCGCACCCTGGCGGGGCTGGAAACGCACAGCAAGGGTGATGTGCTGGTGGACGGCAGCGCCATCATCGGGCCGGGGCAAGACCGGGCCATGGTGTTCCAGCACTACAGCCTGTACCCCTGGCTGCGGGTGTCGGAAAACATCCGCTTTTGCCGCCAGCTCAGCGCGCACACCCAGAACCGCAGCAGCGCCGACGTGGAGGCCGCCTCGGGCCGTGCCGACGCGCTGTTGCAGCTCATGGGGCTGACGGCCTCGGCCAGCGCCTACCCGAACCAGCTCTCGGGCGGCATGCAGCAGCGCGTGGCGATTGCCCGTGCCCTCATGGGCAAGCCGCAGATCCTGTTGATGGACGAGCCCTTTGGCGCGCTGGACGCGCAAACCCGCGAGGTGATGCACGACCTGATCCTGCACGTGCACCGCCTGGAGCGCACCACCATCGTGTTTGTGACCCACGACGTGGAAGAGGCCATCTACCTCGGCCACCGCGTGGTGCTGATGGCCCCGCGCCCGGGCCGCATCGACTCGGTCTACGAGGTGCCTCTGCCTGCCAAGCGCGAACAGGACATGAAGCTCGCCCCCGAGTTTGTGCGCCTCAAACGCCAGTTGCTGGACCGCATCCGCGAGACCTCCGGCATGAAAACCGACCTGGACCAGTTGCAAAAACTCACGCAAATGGCCGAAGAAAGGACCTCTGTATGACCCCCATCTCTGCTAGCCAATTACTGTGGGAGGAACACCTCCCCGGCGGCAACCACTGGTCTGGCCGCTTGCGCCGTGGCACGGCCCTGCGCCTCACCGACTTAACAGGCGGCGCGAACGTCTCCGCGCTGTTTTTTAACGCCGAGCAGCCGCTGGAGCGCTACAACATGCCCGACACCCTGAAGTCCCAGCACACCGCCTTCCTCACCGCAGGCTTTGTGTGCCAGTCGGACATGGGCCGGGTGCTGTGTTCCATCACCGCCGACAGCCTGGGCTGGCACGACACCTGGTGCGGCGTGAGCGACGCGGCCATGGTGTTGGCCCAATACGGCGACAAGCGTTACCAGCAGCACCGCAACGCCATGCACCGCAATGGCCGCGACAACCTGCTCATCGAGCTGGCCAAGTGGGGCCTGGGCGCGCGCGACCTGGTGCCCTGCATCAACTTTTTCAGCAAGGTGGTGCCCGATGCAGACGGTGCCCTCAGCCACGTGCCCGGCCACAGCCTGGCGGGCAGCCATGTGGACCTGCGCTTCGAGATGGACACCCTGGTGGTGCTCAGCAGCGCGCCGCATCCGCTGGATGCGAACCCGGTCTACGCCCCTGCCGACGTGCAGTTGCGTGCTTACCGTGCCGACCCCGTCGCTGCCGACGATGCCTGCCGCACCCAGTGCCCGCAAAACGGCCGTGCTTTCACCAACACCGAACGCTATGTGGGAGTCGCAGCATGAGCAAGCTACTGGAAAGCCAACTCAACCCCGCCCACGCCGTGCTCGACCAGACCTGCCTCGCAGGCGACCCCTGGATGGCCACCGTGTACGCCGGGCAGACCCTGCGCATCCTCGATCTGGAAGGCAACCAGGCGGTGGACACGCTGTTCTACTGCGCCGCCAATTCTGAGGAGCGCTACAGCGCTGCCGACACCATCGCCCGCAACGGGCAGCTCTACCTGGGCCTGGGCTCCAAGCTGTACTCCAGCGCAGGCCGGGTGATGCTGACCATCACCGCAGACACCTGTGGCCGCCACGACACCCTGGGCGGGGCTTGCTCCAGTGAGAGCAACACCGTGCGCTACGCGCTGGACAAGCGCCCCATGCACAGTTGCCGCGACAGCTTCATGCACGCCCTGTGCCACTGCCATGAGGCCGGTGCGCTGGGTTTGGGCAAGCGCGACATTGCGCCCAACATCAACTTCTTCATGAACGTGCCCGTCACGCCTGAAGGTCGCCTCAGCTTCGAGGACGGCATCTCGGGCGCGGGCAAGTACGTGGAGTTGCGGGCCGAGATGGACGTGGTGGTGTTGATTTCCAACTGCCCGCAGTTGAACAACCCCTGCAATGGTTACAACCCTACGCCGATACGGCTGCTGGTGTGGAACTGATTTATGCCGATCCAAGCCAGGGTGTTAAAGCCCTTATCTGTGTGGGTATCACTGGCGCTGCTGGCCGGGAGTTCGCCCCGGCGGGCGAGTAACTTTTCTTTGTTTGGCCAAAGAAAAGTCACCAAAAGAAAGGCCACCCCCGCTACCTGCGTCCCTTCGCTGCGCTGCGGGCAACCTGCGGTGCTCGCGCCCGGCGGGGTCTTGCTCGAACTCGCTTCGCTCAAACAATCGCAAGCCCTGATCCGCCGGGCCCTGCGCTCCTCGGCGCATCTAGAGGGGGCCCCCGATGCGGATACCACGCGGGCCATCGCTGCGCTCGGCCAGAGCGGGGGGCTCGGCCGCTCATGCGCCCTAGGCGCATGGGGCGCCCAGCGCACCCGATCCCGTATTCGGGGCCCCCTCTGTATGCGCCGAGGCGCGCAGCCGCAAGTGGACAAGGGCTTGCGACTGTTTGAGCGAAGCGAGTTCGAGCAAGACCCCACTTGCGGTGAGCACCGCAGGTTGCCTGCAGCCAAAGGCTGCGGGCCGCAGACAGCGGGGGTGGCCTTTTCTTTGGTAACTTTCTTTTGGCCACACAAAAGAAAGTTACTCGCCCGCCGGGGCGAACTCCCGGCCAGCGGCGCCTGTAATGCGCCACCCATCCTAAAAAGCCACGGGACGACTCGCGGCCCCTCACCCACCCGGCGGGACGACCCGCCACCGAGGTCTACCCCATGTTCGATACCGTTTTGATCGCCAACCGCGGCGCTATCGCCTGTCGCGTGATCCGCAGCCTGCGGGCCCTGGGCCTGCGCTCGGTGGCCGTGTACTCCGAGGCCGATGCCGATTCGCTGCACGTGGCCCTGGCCGATGCCAGCGTCTGCATCGGCCCGGCACCGGCTGCCCAAAGCTACCTGGACCCGCAGCGCATCCTGGACGCGGCCCGGGCCACCGGCGCGGGGGCCATCCACCCCGGCTACGGCTTTTTGTCGGAAAACCCCGACTTCGCCCAGGCCTGTGAAGACGCAGGCATCGCCTTCATCGGCCCCACACCGGCGCAGATGCGGGCCTTTGGCCTGAAGCACACCGCGCGTGCGCTGGCCGAGGCCCAGGGCGTGCCCCTGCTGCCCGGCAGCGGCCTGCTGGCCGACCTGGCGCAGGCGCAGACCGAGGCGGCGCGCATTGGCTACCCGGTCATGCTCAAAAGCACGGCGGGTGGTGGCGGCATCGGCATGCGGCTGATCCGCAGCGCTGCCGAGATGGCCCCGGCCTTTGAGGCCGTGCAGCGCCTGGCCCAGGCCAACTTCAAGGACGCGGGCCTGTTCCTGGAAAAGTTCGTCGAACGCGCCCGCCACATCGAGGTGCAGCTGTTCGGCGACGGCAAAGGCCGGGTGGTGGCCCTGGGCGAGCGCGACTGCTCAGCCCAGCGCCGCAACCAGAAGGTGATCGAGGAAACCCCCGCGCCCGGCCTGTCGGATGCGACAAGAGAAGCCCTGCAGCAAACCGCCGTGCGCCTGGCCGAGGCCGTCCACTACCGCAGTGCCGGTACGGTGGAATACGTGCTGGATGCCGACACCGGGGCTTTCTACTTCCTGGAGGTCAATACCCGCCTGCAGGTGGAGCACGGTGTGACCGAGCAGGTCACCGGCATCGACCTGGTGGCCTGGATGCTGAAGCTGGCGCGGGGCGACGATTTCGCGCTGACCGTGCCCGTGCCCACTGGCGCGTCCATCCAGGTGCGCCTCTACGCCGAAGACCCGGCGCGCAACTTCCAGCCTTGTGCGGGTGGTTTGACCGAGGTGGTGTTTCCACCAGACGCACGCATCGAAACCTGGGTCGCCACCGGCAGCGAAGTACCGCCGAATTACGACCCGATGATCGCCAAGCTCATCGTCACCGGCAGCGATCGCTTTGAAGCCGTGCGCAAACTGCAGGCCGCGCTGGCCGCCACTCGGCTGGCGGGCATAGAAACCAATCTGCGCTACCTGCGCACGGTCGTGGCCGACCCCGTGTTTGTGGATGGCCTGATGGTCACCCGCAGCCTGGCCGATCTGCATTACCAGCCGCAGGCGCTGGAGGTGCTGGAGGCCGGTGTGCAAACCACCGTGCAAGACCACCCGGGCCGCGTGGGCTACTGGGCGGTGGGCGTGCCGCCGAGCGGGCCCATGGACGACCTGGCCATGCGCCTGGCCAACCGCCTGGTCGGCAACGCCCCGGATGCGGCGGCACTCGAATGCACCCTCAGCGGCCCCAGCCTGCGTTTCCATGCCGACACGGTGATAGCAGTCTGCGGCGCGGCCATGGCCGCCAGCGTGGACGGCGTGGCGCTGGCCCTGTCGCAATCGCACACGGTCAAGGCCGGTAGCGTGCTCAAGCTCGGTGCCGTACAGGGCGCGGGTGCACGCAGCTACCTGGCGCTGCGTGGCGGGCTGGACGTGCCGCTGTACCTGGGCAGCCGTGCCACCTTCACCCTGGGCCAGTTCGGCGGCCACGCGGGCCGCACGCTGCGCTTGGGCGACATGCTGCACATTGGCGCAGATGCGGTCGATGCACCGCTGGCCGCCTTGCCCGCCGAAGTCGTGCCGGTGTACCAGAACCACTGGGACATCGCCGTGCTCTACGGCCCGCACGGTGCGCCCGATTTCTTCACCGAGGCCGACGTGCAGATGTTCTTCAGCACCGACTGGCAGGTGCACTACAACTCCAGCCGCACCGGTGTGCGCCTCATCGGCCCCAAGCCCCAATGGGCGCGGCGTGACGGCGGCGAGGCGGGGCTGCACCCGTCCAATATCCACGACAACGCCTACGCCATCGGTGCCATCGACTTCACCGGCGACATGCCCGTCATCCTCGGCCCCGACGGCCCCAGCCTGGGCGGCTTTGTCTGCCCGGCCGTGGTGCTGGCCAGCGAGCGCTGGAAGATGGGCCAGTTGCGCCCCGGCGATACGGTGCGCTTTCGCTGCGTCACCGCCGACGAGGCCCTGGCCCTGCATGCCGCGCAGGAGCGTCGCATTGCCGACCTGGCCTGGAGCCCGCCCGCCATCCCGCAGCGCGGCGAAGCGGTAGGTTCGCCCATCCTGGCCCGGCGCGACGCGCAGGGCGAACGCCCGGCCCTGGTGTTGCGCCAGGCGGGGGACCGCTACCTGCTGGTGGAGCTAGGCGACGCGGTGCTGGACATCGCGCTGCGCCTGCGCGTGCACGGCCTGATGCAATCCCTGCAGGCGCAAAACCTGCCGGGCATTGTGGATCTGACCCCCGGCATCCGCTCGCTTCAGATACATTTTGAGCCGCTAGCGCTCACCACATCGGCGTTGATAGCTGCAATTTTTATAGCGAATGATGCGCTGGGCGATACCGACGATCTGGTCGTGCCCTCGCGCACCGTCTACCTGCCGCTGAGCTGGGACGACAGCGCCACCCGACTGGCGATCGAGAAATACATGCAGTCCGTGCGGCCCGACGCGCCCTGGTGCCCCAGCAACATCGAGTTCATCCGCCGTATCAACGGCCTGGACAGCATCGCCGAGGTCCAGCGCACCGTGTTCGATGCCCGCTACCTGGTGCTGGGCCTGGGCGACGTGTACCTGGGCGCGCCCGTGGCCACGCCGCTGGACCCACGGCACCGCCTGGTCACCACCAAGTACAACCCGGCCCGCACCTGGACTCCCGAGAACGCGGTGGGCATTGGCGGTGCCTACATGTGCGTCTACGGCATGGAAGGCCCGGGCGGCTACCAGTTCGTGGGCCGCACGCTGCAGATGTGGAACCGCTGGCGCGATGCCAGCAGCGGAGCCCCGGCTTTTGAACCCGGCAAGCCCTGGCTGCTGCGCTTCTTCGACCAGATCCGCTTCTACCCCGTGGGCGAAGAAGAGCTGCTGCAGATCCGCCGCGACTTCCCCGCCGGGCGCTACCCGCTGCGGGTGGAGGAGGGCACGTTCAGCCTGCACGACTACAGGGGTTTCCTGGCCGATAACGCCAACGACATCGCCGCTTTCCGCGCCCTGCAGGGCCAGGCTTTCGAGGCAGAGCGCGAGCGCTGGCGCGTGGCTGGCCAGGCCGAGTACGTGGGCGAGTCCGAGGTGCTGGAGGCCGTCGTGTCGCCAGACGACTTGCCCCCCGGCGCGCGCAGCGTGGCCAGCGCCGTGCCCGGCAGCGTGTGGAAACTGCTGGTGGCCGAGGGCGACACCGTGGCCGAGGGCGACGCCCTGCTGGTCATCGAGTCGATGAAGATGGAGTTCACCGTGGCCGCACCCTGCGCCGGGACGGTGTGGCGCATGGCCTGCCGCGAAGGCGGGGCGGTAGCGGCAGGACAAAACGTGGTGGTGATCCAGGAAGCACAAGCATGAACAAGACAACTATTTCCCTCAGCCTGGGCGCGTTGCAACAGGCCTACCGCGACGGCAGCCTGACCCCGCTGCAGGTGATCGACCACGTGGTCCAGGCGATTGGTGACGACCCGCACACCGCCTGGATCCACCGCATCGACGCAGCCACCTTGCGCGCACGTGCGCAGGCTTTGATGGACCGCGGCCCGGAGGGCCTGCCGCTGTGGGGCGTGCCCTTTGCCATCAAGGACAACATCGACCTGGCCGGGGTGCCCACCACCGCCGCTTGCCCGGCCTACGCCTACACACCCGCCAACAGCGCCTTCGTGGTGCAGCGCCTGCTGGACGCGGGGGCCATCGCCATCGGCAAGACCAACCTGGACCAGTTCGCCACCGGCCTGAACGGCACGCGCTCGCCGTATGGGGCCTGCCACAACGCGTTTGATGCCGACTACGTGTCGGGCGGCTCCAGCGCGGGCTCGGCCGTGTCTGTGGCGTTGGGCCATGTGGGTTTTTCGTTGGGCACTGACACCGCCGGTTCGGGCCGCGTACCCGCGGGCTTCAACCACCTGGTGGGCCTGAAACCCAGCCTGGGCCTGCTGTCCACCACCGGCGTGGTGCCCGCCTGCCGCTCGCTGGACGCGGTGTCCATCTTCGCGCTGACGGCCGATGACGCGCAGCAGGTGTTCGCCGTGGCCAAGGGTTATGACGCGCAGGATGCCTACGCCCGCCCGGCCCAGCCGCACGGCTATGACTTTGGCCGGGCCGAACATCCGCGCCTGGGCGTGCCGCGTGCCGACCAGTTGCAGTTTCTGGGCGACAGCGGCTATGCCCAGTGCTTCGAGGCCGCCCGCGCCCACGCGCTGGCCCTGGGCGCAGAGCTGGTCGAGGTCGACTTTGAACCCTTCTTCGAGACCGCCCGCCTGCTGTACGAAGGCCCCTGGGTCGCAGAGCGCTACCAGGCCATCCGCGCCTTCATCGATGCGCAGCCCGAAGCCCTGTTCCCGGTGACCCGCGAGATCACGCTGGGTGGTGCGAAACCGCTGGCCGCCGATGCCTTCGCCGCCCAGTACCGTCTGCGGGCGCTGGCCCAGCGCTGCGCCGCCGTGTGGGCCGATATCGACTGCATGCTGCTGCCCACCTCGCCCACCATCCACCGCATAGACACCATGTTGGCCGAGCCGATTGCCCGCAACAGCGACTTCGGGCTGTACACCAACTTCGTGAATCTGCTGGACTACGCCGCCATCGCTGTGCCCACCAGCTTTCGCACCGACGGCCTGCCGTTCGGCATCACCTTGGTTGCCCCGGCCCACCAGGACCAGCCACTGTTGCACCTGGCCCAGCGCTGGCAGCACAGCCTGCAGGGCCAGGCGGCCACCCTGGGGGCTACCGGCCATACGGCGGTGCCGGTCGATGTCGCGCCTGCGGTGCCATCCGGCCAGATCCGCGTGGCCGTGTGCGGCGCGCACCTGCAAGGCCAGCCGCTGAACCCTCAACTCACGGGCCGGGGTGCCCGCCGCGTGCAGTGCACTACCACTGCGCCCGTCTACCGCCTCTATGCCTTGCCCGATGGCAAACGCCCAGGTTTGGTCCGCGTGGCCGAGGGAGGTGCCGCTATCGAGGTGGAGGTGTGGGAACTGCCCGGCGCGCAGTTCGGCAGCTTCGTAGATGGCATCCCCGCGCCCTTGGGGATTGGCCGCACGCTGCTGGCCGACGGCAGCACAGTGGCGGGCTTCATCTGCGAGCCTTCAGGATTGGACGGTGCGCGGGACATTACGGCCTTTGGGGGCTGGCGGGCGTACAAAGCGGCGGTCTGAGCGGCCCGCTAGAACCACTGCAGGCCACCCTCAGTTGGCCGTAATCTTGCGGTCACGCACGATGGCACCCCACTTGGCATCTTCTTTCCGCATGAAGTCAGTGAGCTCGGCGCGGGTGGTGGGCTGGGGAGTCAGGCCGTGTTTGTCCAGGGCCTGCTTCACGCCGGGGTCGGCCAGCACCTTGACGATGGCCTGGTTCCAGCGTTCCAGAATGGCCACGGGCGTTTTGCCGGGTGCCACAAAGGCGTACCAGTTTAGGGCCTCGAAGCCGGGGTAGCCCGACTCGGCCACCGTGGGAATGCTGGGCATGTAGGCCGGGCGGGCCAGACCGGTGGTGGCCAGGGGGATGAGCTTGCCCGCTTCGACGTGGGGCAGCGCGGTGGGCGGTGCCGAAAAATACGAGGCGATGCGTTCGCCCAGCAGGTCTTGCAGGGCCGGTGCGCCGCCTTTGTAGGGCACGTGCACCATGTCGATGCCCGCGCGCTGGCTGAACAGCTCCCCGGCCAGGTGCGAGGCCGAACCGGCCCCGGTCGAAGCGAAGTCGATGCTGCCGGGCTTCTTCTTGGCCAACGCCACAAACTCGGCCAGGGTCTTCACACCCAGGCCCTTGTGCACCACCAGCACATTCGGAAAGTTCACCCCGCCCGAGACGGCGGCCAGGTCCTTGAACGGGTCGTAGCTGACCTTCATCACGTGCGGTGCGATGGTCAGCGGGCCGATGGAGCCAAACAGCAGCATCGAGCCGTCTGCCGGCCCGTTGGCTACCTGCTGGTGCGCAATGTTGCCGCCGGCACCAGCCTTGTTGTCGATGATGACGGTCTGGCCGATGTCCTCGCCGAGTTTGCGGGCGATCAGGCGCGCCGCTGCATCGGCCGCGCCTCCGGCGGCGAAGCCGACCACTAGGGTGACGGGCTTCTTGGGCGGGAAGTCCTGTGCCGGTGCTGGGGTCGCCAGGCACAGGGCGGCGGCGCAGGTGGCCGTGGCGCGCAAAAGGTGTCGTTGGTTCATTTTTCGGGTCTCCGTGGGGTCTTCTTGGGGGTTAAGGGATTTCAGTCGGCACCCAGGCCGATGGGGTTGGGCAGGCGTTTTTCCACGGCATGGCGCAGCAGCGCGGCGCTTCGGAAAATGCCGTGGCCGAACTTGCCGTAGGGCAGGGTGGCAAACAAGGCCATCACCGCGCCCAGGTGCAGGCACAGCAGCAGGGCCAGGGCGGGGGTGCCGCTGCCTAGCCACAGGGCCAGGCCGCTGGCGCTGGTGAGGAACAGCAGGGCGATGAAGCCCAGGTCCATCGGCTTTTGCTTTGCGTCGCCGTGTAGCGGATGGCGCTGGCGGTTCAGCCGCCACAGCCCGGCGGTGCCCAGCACCAGACTGATGCCACCGGCCACACCCAGCAGCTTGGGCAGGCTGGGCAGGGCGTAGGGCGCGGCCCAGCCGAAGGCGTAGTGGTAGAGCGTGGCCACGCTGGTGGCGGCAAAGCACAGCAGGAAGCCGTAGAAGGTGAGGTGGTGGAAGCGCCGACGGGCCAGCGTGTACGCGTCGTCCTCGTTGTGGCAGCCGTCGCCATGCCCGCCGTCCAGGTACTTGAGGCGCAGCACCGCGTCGGTGGCCTCGGCGGCAGCCGGTGCAGTCAGCGGTGCGCCGCTGGTGGCGGGGGTGATGTCGCGCCAGAAGCGCCGCACGCCCATGGCCAGCGCCAAGGTGGAGAACAGGAACACCGGGGCGAACAGGCCCACCAGCAGGTTGTGCGGAAACACGCTGTAGAAGTTGTCGCCGGGCGCACTGCCCCACAGGCTGCCTTTCATGGCCACGGCCAGTGCCAGGAACAGCGCCAGCGCCGCCGCCAGGGCCAGCGACAGCGTGAGGCCGTTGCGCTGGTAGAGCACGCCGAGCGCGGGCGGCCAGGCGTAGTCCACATAGGTCTGGCCACGCACTTCGGCCATGGCCTGCGGTACGTTCACGGCAAACTCGTGCGGCGGTGCGTACTGGCAGGCATGCAGGCAGGCCCCACAGTTGTGGCACAGGTTGGCCAGAAAGTGGATGTCGGCCTTGCCAAATTCGAGCCGCCGGGTCATGGCCGGAAACACGGCGCAAAACCCCTCGCAGTAGCGGCAGGCGTTGCAGATCTGCATCTGCCGACCGACCTCGGCCTCTGCGCTGGAGAGGATGGGAATGACACGGCGTGGGCCTTCCGCGAGCGATACGGCCTCGCGTGCCAGGGCTTCAAGCGTTTGCATGGGGGGTCTCTTTCTGTTGCTGGGCGGCGGCGGCCGCCTGGGTGCCTGCGATGCGGCCGAAGGCGGTGCCGATGCTCATGCCCACACCGGCGGTGTAGCCCTTGCCGAGCACATTGCCCGCCATCATTTCCCCGGCCACGAACAGGTTGGGGCTGGGCCGGTTGCCAAAGCGCACGGCGGTGGTGTCGTCCACCTTCAGGCCCAGGTAGGTGAAGGTGATGCCGGGGCGCAGCGGGTAGGCGTAGAAGGGTGCGGTGTCGATGGGCCGGGCCCAGTGGGTCTTGGCGGGTGCCAGGCCTTCGGTGTGGCAGTCGTCCAGCGCGGTGTGGTCGAAGGTGCCGACGCGGCAGGCGGCGTTGTAGTCGGCAATGGTGCGCAGAAAGGTGGCCTCGTCCAGCCCGAGCTGCTGCGCCAGCCCTTGCTGGGTGTCGGCGGTGGTGCCGGGGAACACCGGTGGCATGAAGCGGCCCACGGCCTTCTGGTCGATGATGGAGTAGGCCACCTGGCCCGGCTGCTGGGCCACCAGCCGGCCCCAGATGGCATAGCGCTTGGGCCAGAAATCTTCGCCCTCGTCGTAGAAACGCCGGGCCTCGCGGTTGACCACCACGCCCAACGACACGCAGTCGATGCGGGTGCAGATGCCACCGTCATACAACGGGGCGCGGGCATCGATGGCCACCATGTGGCCCTGCGACGGGTCGCCAATGGTGTCGGCACCGGCATTGATCAGCTGCTTGAGCAGCACGCCCTGGTTGAAGCGGGTGCCGCGCACCAGGAAGTTGTCGGCCGGCCATTCGCCGCGTTCGTTCTGGCCCCAGGCTTCGCGCAGCCAGGCGCGGTTGGACTCGAAGCCACCGGCGGCCAGCACACAGCTGCGGGCGGTGATGCGTTCGCCCGCTTCGGTGTGCACGGCGGTGAAGCGCTCGCCGTCGCACTCTACCGAGGCCACGGGCGTTTCGTAGCGGATCTGCACGCCCAGGCGTTCGGCGCTGCGGTAGTAGGCGTTGACCAGCGCCTTGCCGCCGCCCATGAAGAAGGCGTTGGTGCGCGCCACGTGGAGTGCCCCCGAGAGCGGCGGCTGGAAGTGCACGCCGTGGCGGCGCATCCAGTCGCGGCAGTTCGACGAGGCGCGAATCACCAGCCGGGCCAGGTGCTCGTCGGTCAGGCCGCCGGTCACCTTGAGCAGGTCCTGCCAGTATTCTTCTTCGGGGTAGGCATCGACCAGCACGTCCTGCGGTGCGTCGTGCATGCAGCGCAGGTTGCGGGTGTGCTGCGAATTGCCGCCGCGCCAGGCCTTGGGGGCGGCTTCGAGCAGCAGCACGCTGGCACCGGCCTCGCGGGCCATCAGCGCGGCGCACAGGGCGGCATTGCCGCCGCCTACGACCAATACATCTATCTGTTCACCTACCTGTTCATGACGCACTTTGGATCTCCTTGGGGGTCAGGAGACTGTAGGCAGACGGCCCCTGCGGCGAAAGGCCGGATCAGGCAACAGGTGTTCAGTTATCGAGAAGACTTGCGCAGCGCCCTTGTATCGCCTTTCGGGCTTACACGGGGAGCTTGCGTAAGTCTTGTTCGAGAAGACTTGCGCCGAGCCAGCGCCCTTCGCGCACCACGGTGCGCGCGGTGTCGGCCATCACCACCCGGGTGGCCAGCGCGGCAGGCGACAGTTCGTCGTCCGACAGGCTGACCAGCAGGTTGCGCCGCCCCACATGGGCATCGGTGATCTGGCTGCTGTGCACCCCCTCTGCGGGTTGCCGGGCGATGGCGGCGCCGGGCTGGATGGTCGCTCCCAGGCCAGCGCGCACCGCGTCCATCAGCAGCGCCAGGCCGTCGATTTCGGCCACCACGTGGGGTGCGATGCGCGCACGGGCAAACGCGGTGGTGAGCGTGGCGCGCAGGCCGTGGTCGGCACTGGGCATGATCAGCGGCAGGCCTGCGAGCTGGGCCAGCCGCACCTTGGCACCCGTGGGCCGCTGGGCCAGATCGGTGGCGGCCAGCACAAACAGCTTTTCGTCCAGCAGGGGTTCGATGCTCCAGCGGCGTGGCGTGGTGGTTTCGAACAGCACGGCTAGGTCGAGCTGGCGCGCCTGCAGCATGCTGGCCAGGTTGCCCGACAGCGACTCCACCAGGTGCAGCCGCACGTCCGGGTAACGTGCCCGCATCGCCAGCATCAGCGGCAGGCCCAGCACCGAGGCGGTGGTGGGCGCCAGACCCACGCTCACATGGCCAGAAAGGCGCGCCTGCTGCGCCGCGCGCACCGCCTCGTCCGCATGGCGTAGCGTGAGCTGGGCCTGCTGCAAAAAGGCCACGCCCGCGTCGGTGGGGCTTACGCCGGTGCTGGCGCGCTGCAGCAGCCGGGTGCTGAGTTCGCCCTCCAACCGGCTGATCTGCTGGCTCAGTGCCGAGGTCACCACGCCCAGCTCTACCGCAGCGCGGCCCATGCTGCGCAGCTCGCAGACCTTGACGAAATAACGGAGCTGGCGGAGTTCCATGGGGGCGGTGCGCTGGGTGTGGGTAAATGCCTATCGTAAGGCCAGTGCAGGCCGCAGAACGAACCGCAATGTGCTTGTTAATAATGATAAAAAGTGCTGCCAGCGCTTATTCCATAAGCGCAGCAAGCTATGAATTTGGTGCCTTAAAAAGGCATCTACAAATCCAGCTCTGCTCCACGCACCCGCAGCCATTCTTTACGCTCCCGGAAGTCTGGCAACACCTTATCCACTTCGTTCCAGAACGCTGCCGAATGGTCGCGGTAGTGGATGTGGCAGAGCTCGTGCACCACGATGTAGTCGATCACGGTGGCTGGAGCCATCAAACATTTCCAATGGAAGTGCAGGTCACCGTTTTTGAGGCAAGAGGCCCAGCGGTAGCCCAGGTCCTTGATACAAACTGCCCCAGGTGCCACGCCTACTTTGGGCGCAAGCAAGGCAACACGTTCATGGATGCGGGCCAGGCCCTTTTCGCGGTAAAAATTCTCAAACGCCGTGTGCCCAGCCTCCATGCCGCCTGCCGCAATCACCGACTGCCGCAATTGAAATCGGCCATCTTTCAACTGCAGTGGCGCATCTTGCTCCTGGACAAGCAACAAGCGGTAGTTACTGCCCAGATAAGGGAACGACTCGCCGTTGACCCATTCACGCATTACCCGCGTGGCGTTCAGGCTGCGCCACACTGCCAAGTTGCGGTAAATCCACATGCGTTTGCTCAGCACAGTGGCATCCACCTGCTCGGGTGTCATCCGCAGAGGCGGGCGCACAGTCACCATGCCGTCGCGTTCAATCACGATGTCGGTGGTTTGCCGCTGCGCACCGGGCAGCAGCTGGTAGGCAATGTCGTGTACTTGGCGTAACTGCATTTACAGACCCGCGGTGCGCGAAGGGCGTAGGGTGCGCACCAGCGCATCGTGGCGGTGTTTGGCCAGTTTCATCACTTCTATCGCTACCCGTTCGCGGTTGTGCCGTAGTTCGTCAATGCCAGTTTTGCTGATTTCGGTCTTGACCAGGCTGCGTACCCGTTTTTGCTTGTCGGGGTTGTGCCAAAAGTCGATGCTACCGATGGTTTCTTGCAGAATATCCACCACGCTTTCCATCAGCGCTTTGAATTGCGGCTTGGCGGCAGCCTCCACCAGGCCGCTGGCAAAACCCACCTGCGCAATATGCGCGTAAAACGCACTGGCCTCGGTGTCCAAGCCGTTTTCTCCTTGCTTGCGGCCAGCAATCGCGGTGTTGCGCAGCTCCGCCAGTTTTTCTGCCAGCAGCTCCCACTGGTCATGGTGCTGCTCTATCAATGCATCCACTTTTTGCGACAAACTCTTGTAGAACGCCGGGTCTTCGTCGTGGTGTACCGTGCAATGCTTGCGGATGGCGTGCTCCATCTCGCTGGCCTTGGCTGCCGTGTTGCCGCCTGCATGCGCGGCCAGCTTTTCCAAGAAATCGTCGGCCAGCAGCTCCACAGGTGGCACCTTGGGATTGATGCCCAAGCTGACCAGATGTTCATTGATCAGTGCTTTGACCTTGGCCCCCGCATCGCCCAGGTCCAGGCTGGTGTCTTTGTAACGTTCTTTGGCCACCTGCAAGATGTACCCGAAGCGTTTGGCAGGTACACGGTAGGGTTGGGCCGAGGCATGTGGCAACACAATGTCCAAACTCGTCAAAAAGCTCTTCAGGTACACCTCAAAGTCGGCTCGCCGCCGCTCATCCTTCAGCGCGGTCACAGCCGCATGTACCACGGAGGCATCTGCCGAGATGCTAGGCAGGGTGCCGTTCGTAAAGGCCTTGATGTGCAACACACCCAGATCGGCGAAGTGCTGTAGCAGCCGTTGGTAACGCTCTTCCAGCACGGGCAATTCAGAGCTGATGTTTTTCAGACCGTCGCTGAGTTCTTGCAGTTCATCGTCGGCGGCGTACAGGGTCAACGCATCGGTCAAGTGGTTGGACAGACCGATGTAGTCCACGATGTAGCCGCGCTTTTTGCCTTTCTTGACGCGGTTGGTGCGGGCGATGGCCTGTAGCAAAGTGTGTTCGCGCAGCCGCTTGTCGATGTACATCACTTGCTCTACTGGCGCATCGAAGCCGGTGAGCAGCATGTCGCAGACGATCAAAAAGGCAATGCCGGTGTTCGATTTGTCCGTGTCGTCCAGGTCAAAACTTTTGCAGAAGTTGTCAACCGCCTGTAGCCGGGCCGCCTCTTTGCGGGCAAAGGTGATGAACGCCGCCTCGTTGGTGCCGTCGCTGGAGATCACCACCGCCGTTTTCAAGAAAGCCAGCCGTCGCAGCAGATCCACGTCGGGTATGGCTTGGGCCTGCTCTTTTGCAATCTGCTCGGCCAATGCGGCTTTGATGCCGTTTTGGTAGCGTATGCAGGCCAATTTTGAATGGCACACCACCTGCGCCTTGAAGCCATTGGGCAAGATGTTGGTGACATAGTGGGCTACCAGATCGCGGGCGATGGCGTTGATGCGGTTCTCGGCTTCCAGAATGTCGCCCGTGGCCCCGTATTTCTTCTTGATGGCTAGCAACTCATCTTCGCTGCGGTCTTTGAACAGGTCTTCAAATGCCGTGTCGAACGCATGTTTTTCGTTCAAAGCGCTGTCTGCCGTTTTGCCCTCGTACAAAATTTGCAGAGTGGCCCCGTCGTTTACCGCGTCGCGCAGGCGGTAGGTGTCGATGTACTCGCCAAAGCGTTTGATGGTCTTGTGTTCTCCATGCCGCTCGGTCAGCAAAGGTGTGCCGGTAAACGCCCAGCGGGTGGCGTTTGGGAAAGCCTCAAACAGGTTGTCGCCCAAATCCGAGCTTTGGGTACGGTGTGCCTCGTCGATCATCAGCACGATGCGTTCCGACGTGTTCACCACGCCAAAGGTTTTGCCCGAAGGCATAGCCAAAAACGTGCCCAGCGCCTCCGAGACCGCGTTGGTCAGCACCTGCTTGTGCTCCTGGAACTTATGCACCATCACCATGTTGATGTCTGAGCTGTCGCTGGCCAGGTGGTGGCGCAAGTCGTAACGGCTCTCCACCACATTGACCCGCCCACCAATCAGCTTTGCGGTGGCACCGAGTTGTTCTTCCAGGTCGGTGCGGTCGTTAACCAGAATGAGCTTGTAGTCGTTCAGGTCGCGGCTGGCGCGCAGCATCCGGGCCAAAAACACCATCGTCAGCGACTTGCCCGAACCCTGCGTGTGCCACACCACGCCGCTGCGCTCCAGTGCCGACATGCCAGTCCGCAGCCGCTCCAGCATTTTGTGGGCTGCGCGAAACTGCTGGTAGCGGCACACCACTTTGATGCGCGGGCCGCCGTCGGTATCCATATACACACTGCTGGTGCGCAAAATCTGTAGCAGGTTGCGCTTGTCCAGCAAGCCCGCCACCAGTATTTGCTGTGCATTCAGCCTTGCCATGGCTGCGTCAGCCTGCGGATGCAGCGTCTTCCAGCCATAAAAGTGCTCTTCGCCGGAGGTGATGCTGCCGTAGTCGGCCTGCAGCCCGCTGCTGCGCACCAGCAACAGATTGCTGTGGAACAGGCGTGGCTCGCCTTCCTTCAGCCCGGCCAAGGCCGTATCGGCGCGGCGGCCCATATAGCGCTGCAGTTGCACAAAAGCCTCTTGCATCGGGTTGGCGCAGGTTTCCGAGCCCTTTTTGCACTCCACCACGCACAGCGGAATGCCGTTCACGCACAGCACGATGTCCGGGATGATGCAGCCGCGCACCCCGCCTGGCGTGTCTACGCGAAACTGGTTGATGGCATGGAACTGGTTGTTCTCAGGCGTATGGAAGTCGATCAGGCGCACCACCGGGTCGGCCTCGCCGGTGCGCTCGTTCACATCCACCTGCGCTTTGAAGAGCAGAGCCTGCACCGCCTCGTTGGCTTCCAGCAGCGTGCGGTTGGGTTGGCGCAGGAGTTGGCTGCGCAAGTCATCCAGCTGGCGCGGTGTCAGCCATGCCTGGCCGTCATCGCCAGGGTTGATGGCGCGCACCGCTGCATCAAAGACCTGCGGCAGCAGCCACTGGCGGAAGTTGTCACGCAGGCTTAGGCCGGCATCCTGCGGCACGCCCGTGCCCTGGTCGATCACGGTCCAGCCCTGCGCGGCCAGTTGCTGCAAAAACGGCTGTTCGACTTCGGAGTACTCGCTCATCGCGCGGTAGCCGTCGGGCTATGCATGCAACGGCTCCAGGCGGTCCAAGGCGATGCCGATGGCACGGTCGTCAAACAAGCGGCTTTTGCGCTCTGCCGCCCCGGCTGGCCAACGTTGCAAACCTGCGCGCACGCCTTCAACGGTAGCCGGTACGCCCTCTTGGGACAAAAGCCAGTCCACCGTTGCCAGCAGCTCCATACCAAACGGCGACTCAAAACCATCGATCAAGGCAGCTGTGTGTTCCAAGGCCTGCGCGTACGGTTTGGCCTCGGTTTTCAGATACGCATCCAAAAACGCCTTGCGGTCATCGTCAAACCAGATCACATCCAGGGGGTCTGCATCGCTAATGCGTTTGTCGCAATGCAAATAGCTGCCGTCCAGGTTGTTCAGCAAGTGCGCCAAGCGGTTGGCGTAGGGGCCGTATTTATGGGCCACAAACTGCAAATTCAGCGGGTTGTCTGGCCCAAAGCGTTCTATCGAACGCTCCAGAAACCACGCCAGTTTTTGAATCTCCAGCAGGCTGCACTCCATGCCCAGCACCCAATAGCGGCGCACCAGCTCCGCAATCAACGCGCGGGCGGGGGTGAGCTTTTCCACCCCGGTCCGTTTGGCCACATTGAGGTATTGCGGGGTGGGTTCAAACACCGTGATGTCTACCCCGTCCAAGTCGCCCAGCGCCAGGTTAATTTGCTCCCGCACAGCTGCCCAGTCCAGCCCGCCATTGCCCGCGCCCAGTGGCGGAATGGCAATCGACTTGACCTGGTGCTCCAGCAAAAAACGCCGCAAGTCCTGCAGGCCCTGCACCACCCAGACCATTTGCGAGGGCGAGCGCCAGTGTTGCTTGGTGGGGAAGTTGACCACCCAGCGTGGACCGTCCAGTTCACGGGGTTCGGTGATAAACATCTTGCCCGTGCGCACCTGCTGGGCCTTGCAGGCCGCTGCGTACATGCGAAAGTTGTCCTCAAAGCGCTCTTTGAACATCAGCGCAATGCCCTTGCCCATCACCCCGACGGTGTTGACGGTATTGACCAGTGCCTCGGCACGGGCTTCTAGCAGGTTGCCTTGGGTAAAGTGGATCATCAAAAGTACCAATTCGTACGTGCGTAAACCGGCAGATTCAGCCCGCGCTGTGCGAGCTGCTGCGCCACCTGGGTTTTTAACGCATCGGTGTAGCAAACGATACCCAACAAACCCGCCACCGGGCACAACTGGTGCACCAGGGCCTCGGCCTGGTAACGCTCGAACTTGGCCGGGTCATCGGGGTCGCGCTTGAAATCGCGGCTTTGCAGCAGTGGCCAATCGACATGACCCAGATCCTCCAGCGAGTCGTAAAAGTGGGCCCATTGGTAGAAGGCGTGGCTGTCGGTGAACAAAAACCGCAAACCCTGGGCCGCCACATGGTGCAGGCTGGACACCAAAATCAGTATTTCGTCGTTGCGCCGCTGCTGCACGCTGCGGCCTGAGTGGATGTTTTTCATCATCACTGAAAACGGCGTGAAGTAAAACGGCACGTAATCGTTAAAATACCCGCCCGGCGGCACGGGCACCACGTGCTGGGCACGCTTGTCGATCAGCTCCTGGTTGCCAATGCTCACCCAGTGCGGTGCCTTTACCGGGCTATTGCCGCTGTGCAAGCCGTTGTCCAGCACCCACGGCAGGTTGTCGCGGTGGATGATGCGCCAGATCAACGCCTTATGGGGGTTGAGGCTGGGGTAGTGGTTAGGCATCGGTGGTGTCCAGCGGTTCGGGCACGGGCTGCACCGGGACTTTGCCGGTTAGCAGGTCTTGCATGAGACCGAGTTTTTGGTGTTGGAGTTTACGGAGTTTGTCGGCTTCGGTTCTCAGCATTTGCCGGATCGTAAAAGCGGTTTCAGCAATTTGTTTTTGCTCGTTGTTTGATGGCACACAAACCGCCATCGATCGCAACATTTTTTTATTGATCGTATTTAGCCCTGAGCTAGTTGCACATGCAGATTCCCAATATCGTTGGGCATGGTGGGAATTCATCCAAAGCAAAGCATATTGAGCATCCAGAATGCTGGAGCGGAGTCGGAAGAGGTGATTTTGAAAAAGCATTCCTTCAGCATCATCAAAAACCATTGCGCATCGTCCAATTTCAGAGCGGTTTGCATGTCCTTCGACTACCAGTAAATCGTACTTTTTTAAGCTGTACTCCGTTTCACCCGGTAGCGCTTCTAGCTTAGCCACATCATGCAAACGGATTTCGTCCCGGTGGATATTTGCAACCCGCAAATAGGCATGCGGCCTCTTTGCGGGGCGTCTGTGCGGTCCAAGTGTGATACCTGAGTCAATAGCAAACATTTGGCCACAGTCAGATAGGTTCCACTCCCTGGGTATCAACCCGACCGTGGTTTCATGGTACAGCTCTGGCGCTTGTTCCCGGGACGGTCGCAGGGTGCCGTCAGGCAGCACGCCACGGGTGAGCAAATCGTGCATCAGCCCGGCTTTGATCTGCTGGTACTTGGCGACCAGCGCTTCGGTTTTCTCGATGGCGGTGTCGATGCTGGTGAGGATGGCGGCGATTCTTCGTTGCGTCACAACCGGAGGAACGCTCGTTCTCGCCCTGGTCAGGTCTTTTGTTGATAGGTGCTTTACGGTGGTTGCAGCGGTAACATCATTAATCTTCTTAACAAATGGGCCGAGCCAGTGGTAAAGGTAGTCCAAGACAACAACAGATTCATCTTGTACATCGACTTTTAGCACCCGTTGGTTAAGTAAGGCATCACATCCACGCCAACGAACAATATGGAAATCGCCGTCCATTCCGATAAGTATGTTTCCGCGCTTGATGATGTAGCCGGGAGGAAATGCACCGTTAAAGTATGTTTCTGTATTTGAAGTCAGAACATCGCGAATTCGAATAAGCGGCGTGCCTTCGTTCGAGAAATGTGACGATGCGAAGGGAAATCCGCTTGTGAGCTTGAGGTGCGCCCCAATTGAAACCTCCCGCCACTCACGCATACCCCAACTCCCGCAAAAATCCCTGCAATTCCCCCGCAGCCCGATCCCGCTCTTCCTCAATCTGCGCTGCCGTCAACGCGTACTTACGCCACAGGTTCTCCACCGCCGCCACGCAGGCCCGCTGGTCGGCGCGCAGGTAGGCGCGGTAGCTGGCAAACAGCGTCTGGCCCAGGCGTTCGATGATGACGGTGCGGGCTTCGTCTTTGCTGATTTTCAGGCGGGCTTGCTCCACCAGTTGCAGCTTGTGCGCTTCGGTGGATTTGATGGCGGTTTTGAGGGCTTTGGCCTCGTCTTCCAGGGCTTTGTGGCGGGCGAGTTGGGCTTCTAGCCGCTCGGCTTGTGCCGCCAGCGCTTTCCAGTCGCCCAGGGCGGGGTCGCGCTTGGCGAGTTTGCCCTGGCCTTTGGCTTCTTTGAGGCTGGTTTTCAGGGCTTTGACCTGGTCGGCGGGCAGGGCACCGGTGTCTTCGCTGTCCTCAAAACCGTCTTCGCTGGCGGCGGCGAACAGGGCTTGCAGTTCTGCCAGACGGCTGTACTGGGTTTCCAGCTCGGCCAATACCTTGGGGAACTGGCTTTGCAGGATTTCACCGTCAGGGATGAGCTCGGGGCCCCAGCCACTGGCGGCGATGGACTTGAAGTCGGCTGCAAGCTGCTGGTAGTAGTTGGCGAAAGCACCTCTTATTTGATAGCGGGTTAGCAAGGCGCTACCAGCGCTAGAGCCTGTTTCCAATCTTGAAAACGTGCGTTCTATGCTATCGAGCAAGGTGGCGCGTAGGGCGTAGACGTTGTGGGCTGTGGCTTGCTGGTTTTGCGTGTCGGGTGCCAGGGCTTCGATGACAGGCAGGTGCTGCCGCCACCAGGCTTGCAGCGTGCCCATGAACTGGGCGTGGCGGGCAGTTACGCCGGGGTGTTGGGCGATTTGGTTGGCGATGCTGCGCAGGTCTTGCAGGTCTGGGCTGAAGTCTGCGTAAGCCGTGCCGTGCGTGCTTGCTGGGGGCCGTGGGGGTGCCAGGCGGTTGACAAAGCAGCTCTCTCGCAGCCCGACGTAGTTGTGCCAGTAGTGGGCCAGCGTGTCGATCTCGGCCACCGGCACGCCGCCGTGCAGATGGGCGCGCACGTCGTGGGGTTCGGGCGGCGGGGCGTTGTCTACATAGCGGCGGATGTTGCAGTTGTAGTCTTCGGCCTGGATTTCGGCCACGGGCACCCGGCGGGCGTAGTGGGCAACAGTATCGCCAGCACGGTAGGTGTGGACGATTTTGTCGATGTCTTCGGGGCGCAGGTGGTTTTGCGCCTTGCCTTCGCGGTATTCGCGGTCGGCGTTGATAAACAGCACGCTGTCGCGGGCGGCCCCGCCCACTTGGCTACCGGCTTTGTTCAGCACCAGGATGCAGGCCGGGATGCCGGTGCCATAAAAGAGGTTGCTGGGCAGGCCGATCACCGCCTCCAGGTAGCCTTTGTCGATGAAGTATTGGCGCGCGGCGCGCTCCTCGCCGCCCCGGAACAGCACGCCGTGCGGCATGACGGTGGCCAGGCGACCGTCGGCTTTGAGCACAGCCAGCATGTGCTGCACAAACATCAGGTCGGCTTTTTTGCCTTTTTCGGGCATCCAAACCGGGAAGCGGCCGGGGTGCTGGATATCTTTTTTGATGTAGTTTTGGCTGAAGGGCGGGTTGGCCAGCACGCGGTCGAAGCGTTTGAGCTGCCCGTCTTCGGCCAGATGCTGGGGTTCTCGCAGGGTGTCTTGCTGGCGGATGACGGCGTGCGAGATGCCGTGCAGCAGCATGTTCATCTTGCAGATGGACCAGGTGGTGCCCATTTTTTCCTGGCCAAACAGGGCCAGCTCGGTGGCATCGGCCCCGCATTCGCGCAGGTAGTCGCGCGCCTGGATCAGCATGCCGCCTGAGCCCACGGTCGGGTCGTACACGCTCATGCCTTCTTGCGGGTCGCAAATTTCTACGCAAATGCGCACGACCTCGGCAGGGGTGTAGAACTCGCCTGCCTTTTTACCTGCCGAGTCGGCGAAGTGCTTGATCAGCCACTCGTAGGCCGCGCCCAGCAGGTCGGGGAATTCGAAGTCATCGTCATGCAGGGGGATCTTGTCGAAGTTCTGGATGAAGTTGACCAGGGTGTCGTCGTCCAGCGTGTTTTGGCCGATTTTGCGGTTGAAATTGATGGTGCCTTTGAGCACATCCTGCAGTGCGTCGGGGTTGGCATCTTCCAGCGCTTCCAGGGCCTTATTCAACATGGAGCCCACGTTTTCCTTGGTGTGCTTGAGGGCGGGCTGGCGCTTGCCATGTTCGTCGGTCCACTCGGTATTCCAGCGGGCGCGTTCGGGCACATAAAAGTATTTGCCAGAGTACTGGTCGCGGTCGGCCATATTGAGGACGATGTCTACGCGGCTCAGGCCCTGGGCCTTGCCCTGCGCTTCAATTTCCAGGCGGCGCTGGTCGAATAAATCGCTGGCGCGCTTGAGGAAAAGCATGCCAAAAATGTATTCCTTGTATTCACTGGCATCCATGTTGCCGCGCAGGTCGTCGCAGGCGGTGAGCAGCAGGTTTTCAAGTCGGGCGAGGGTGAGTTTGGCAGCGGGCATGCAGTCGGGCTATCGGGAGAGGGGTGGGGCCATGGTGGCCACTGGCCGCAGTGCGCGCACAGGTACGGCGGCGGCAATCGCGGCAGTTTACGCTAGCGCTTGGTTTAAAAGAGGTTGGGCTAAAAATAGGCTTCCAGCGCTTATTCCATAAGCGCAACCAGCTATGAAATTTGATGAAAAGGGGTAGGTGGGCCATCCGGGCTATGCTCCCCCCATGCCGACCCCCACCGATCCCCGCCGCCAGTCTTTGCGCCGAATGCAGTGGTTTGCCATCGCGCTGCTGCTGGCATCCCTGGGCGGCCTGCTGCTGGGCCACGCCATGGGCGGGCAGGGCGGCTGGGGCTGGTTGCGGGCGTTTTGCGAGGCATCGGCCGTGGGCGCGCTGGCCGACTGGTTTGCGGTGGTGGCGCTGTTTCGGCATCCGTTGGGCATTCCGCTGCCGCACACCGCCATCATTCCGCAGAGCAAGGAGCGCATCGCCGACAGCCTGGCCGACTTTGTGCGCGACCATTTTCTGGACCCGGCCACGCTGCTGGCCAAGCTGGCGGTGCTGGACCCGGCGCAGCGCCTGGGCGCGTGGCTGCGCGACCCGGCGCGCATGGCCTTGTGGGCGCAACAGGCCCAGGGTGTCGCGCTGGGGTTGCTGAATGTGTTTGACGACGCGCGCATGCAGCGTGCCACCTTGGAGCTGGTGGTGGCCCAGGCGCGGCGCTGGGACGCAGCCGCCACGGCGGGCGAGGTGCTGGGCCTGCTGACGCAGGACGGGCGGCACAACGAACTGCTGGATGCCGGGCTGGTCAAGCTGGGCGAGTACCTGGCGCAGGACGAGGTGAAGGCGGCAGTGTCGGAGTTGCTGCACAAGCACGTGCGCAAGGAATGGCCCAAGGTGGTGGGCCTGGTGGACGCGGTGGCGTCCACCTCCAAAATGGCCGACAGCATGGCCGAGAAACTCAGCGCCTCGGCCCTGGACGAGTTACGTGAGGTGCTGGCCCAGCCCGCGCACCCGGCGCGCCTGCGTTACCAGGCCTGGCTGGCCGAGTACATCACCCGCCTGCGCAACGACCCGGCCCTGCGCCAGGCCTGCGACGACCTGAAAGAGCGGGCGCTGACCGACCCGGCGGTGCGCCAATTTGTGGCCTCACTGTGGACCGACATCAAACAATTGCTGCAAGACGACCTGGCCGATCCACAATCGGCCATCGCCCGCAACCTGCAGGCTGTGCTGGGCGCGGTGGGCGAGCGCATGGCCAGCGATGCCAGCCTGCGCGAGGCCATCAACGAACATGTGATGGCCGCAGCGGGACAGATGGCGCTGAGCCTGCGTACCGGCGTGACCAGCCATATCGCGCAGACCATCAAGGCCTGGGACGACCGCCAATTGGTGCAAGAACTGGAGCTGAGCGTGGGCCGCGACCTGCAGTTCATCCGTATCAGCGGGACGCTGGTGGGCGGGCTGGCCGGTCTGGCGCTGCACGCGCTGGTGGTGTGGCTGGCTTGAAAAGAAGTCCCGGCTACTGCGCTGTGCGCCGACTATTTTCCTTTGCCCTTACCTCCTGAACCGCCCGAACTGCCGGAGCTCCCAGAGCCACCGGAGCTCCCAGAGCCACCGGAGCTGCCAGAACCGCCCGAACTCCCAGAGCTGCCTGAACTGCCCGAGGTGCCAGAACTGCCGGAGCTGCCCGAACTCCCGGAAGAACCGGAACTGCCACTGGTACCGCTTTTGCTGTCATCCCCCGCTTCCGTTTTGCCAGACGTTTGCGAGCCCGAGCTGCCGCTGGAGTCGTCAGAGCTGCCACCGCTGGTGCTTCCCGCTTTTTTGCCGCTTTGCGGGTTGCTGCGCTTGGCTTCGCTGTGGCGCACCTCGATGTGCTGCACGGTCACGCGGTCTTGGCTATCGCGCAGACCGGTAATCCGGACCCGCTGTTCCCTATCGCCACTTAGCGCAGCCCGCTCGGCCCCGGGTAAGGTGCTGGCCAGCGCCATGCGGCCCTGGCCAATGTCCAGGCTGTCCCGCGAGGCCGATCGGACATAGCCTTCGATCACGACGCGCTCCACCTGCCCCAGTGCACTGCGCGTGGGCTCTGCCTGCAGCGCGGTGGCTACCAGCATATGCCCGTCCCAGGTGCCACGGACCTGAACTTCCTGTCCGCCGCTGGCGGCGCGCCAGGCCCGCAGGCCGTCGATGAAGCCGAGTTGCTCGGTGTGTACCGTGGCACCACCGACCCGGATGCTGCCGTGGGTGCCCTGCTGTGCCGGGCCCGTGAGTACGGCCTGTGCCTGGGGCGGCACGGCCTGCAGGTTCGACATCTCGATGCTGCCGTCGCTGAGCCGCATGCCGCTGACGCGCAGCCATTGTCCGATTTGCAGAGCGGCCCACTGTGCGGCGTCTCCGCTCCAGTGCACGGTTTGCCCCAGCACCTCCAGCTCGCCGCGGGCCATATCCACAGAGGCCACGGGCCCGATGGCCAGGTGCTGAAGCGCAATCTGCCGGGCTTGTAATTCGTCCCCCTGGCCGATGGCCGTCACCACGACCACCTGGCCCACGGTCAGCGTGCTGGTCTGTGCGGGTAGGCCGTTGTCGTGGATCGGGGTGGTGGTGTCGTAGTGCACTTCCATCCCGTTGACGCAGATGCTGGCAAAACCGGTGATCACGCCCACGATACCGGTGCCCCCAATGCCTCCGTTGTCGTGGCGCCTGGCAGCGTCGATACCGGTGCCACCAAGGCCCGGTTTGGCGGCTACATCACCCGTGCCACCGAGGCCGGGGCGCAGCGCAGTGTTGCCGGTGCCGCCGATTCCAGGCGCAACGGCCTGGGGATTGACGGGCGAGTCGCTTGTGCCACAGACGTTGGCAGCAAAGGCATGCGGCGCGGCGAGCAGGGCTGCCAGCAACGCAGCGGCAGGAAGACTGAACCAGCGGGGGCTCATGGTGCCGCTCCCGGTGCCTGGGTGAGGGGGGCATCGGCATCGGCAGCCACCGGCTCGGCGTAAAAGTACACGCCAAAGGTCATGCGATGGCGCGGCATGCCGTTTGCGGCATCCGCTTGTTCCAGGGACAGTGCATTTTTGTTGACGGCCAGCAGGGCTTTCATGGCGGCGTCCGTGCTTTGCCGCGCCAGCACGGCGATGGAGGCTTCGCTGAGCGCGTCGTATTGCACGCTGCGTTCCAGAAATGGCGGCTTGCCCCCCAGCAGGTTGCTGGCGGCCGCGGCCGCATGGTCATGCAGGTTGTGGCCAAAGTAATAGGCTTTTTCGTCAAAACCTTCGCTGGGTACAAAGGCTTGGGCATTCAGGCACACCCGGTTGGCCGCGTCGATGTGCACCACGCCCAGGCGCAGCCACTCGTCCAGCACCACACGGGGGCGGATGTCGCTGTTCACGCCCGCCACCAGGCTTTCAAACGACTGTTCGCCGCCGTCGCTGGCAAAGCGCGCCAGGGGGAGCGGACTGCCGTCTTGCTGCAGGTAACGCGCCGTGCCCAGCCAGACGGCCACCAGCGCTGCGCCGAGCGAGACGACATCTGGCACCGCGTCCGTGGCCAGTTGAAGTTCGGACCGCAGGCGGCTCACGTCTTTGCGGTGCACCCCGGTCATGAGGCTGATGCGGCTGTCGGTGGGCGGCTTGTTGTCCAGGCGGAATTCACTCTCGGCTACGTCCACAAACAAATTTTTCAACAGCTCCGCAAGGTAGGGATAGGTGATGCCTTGCGACAACATCACCCGCACCACCGGGCGCAGAACTTTGCGCAGGGCGCGGACGAGGGCGGGCGGGGGACCTGCAGGCGAGGTGCTAGAGCTTTCCATGGCCTAAATGTAGCGCGTTTGTGGGAAAAAATTACACAAAACCATTGCAGTGGGAAAATTTCCCGCATATAGTTGACTCGTGTGTGGGAAAAAATCACACGCAAATCTTGTCCTAACCCACTTTTTAAGGAATCGCACCATGCACACCCTTCGTACCGCCTTGGTGGCCACGGCTACCAGCCTGATCCTTGCACTGGCCAGCGCTCCGGCCATGGCAGGCAAGGGAGGTAGCTCTGGCTCTTCCGGCAAGTCGTCCTCTGGTTCGTCTTCATCCGGCTCGTCGTCTGGTTCTGCTTCGTCTTCCTCGCCATCGCGCTCGGCATCCGGAGACGATTCCAGCCTTGGCCGCGCAGGTCATGGCGCCGATGACGCAGCAGGGCATGTGCGCCAGGCGCGTGGGGCCGACGATGCGCCAGGCCACATCCGCCACGGACGTGGGGCAGACGACGCGGCGGCTACAGGCACGGCCACGAATGCCTCTGCCAGTACGGCAGCTTCCGGGACGCTCTGACGATCTGACGCCTCTCACCGGGCCGGCACAGGGGGTGTCGGCTTTTTTTTGTTGGGCAGCGTGCGGGGCTTGCAATTCGCCGGTATCAGCGGCACGCTTGCAGATGGTCTGGCATGGCATGGTGGTCCATGTCTTGCTGCTGTGAAGAACGTGCCCACGTTCCGAGGAAAGGAGGTCGCAACATGTTCCTCAGTCTGGAAGATAACCGCAACAGTCGGACGGACCGGCAGCGCGTGGCCGATCTGATGGCTTTGCTGCCTGCCGATGTGCAGACCGCGCTGGACATCGGTGCCCGCGATGGCTTCCTGGCCCGGCAACTGGCCGATCGCTACGCCCAGGTGACCGCTCTGGACCTGGACCCGCCCAAGCTGGACGACCCCCGCGTGCACTGCGTGCAGGGCGATGCGGCAGCCCTGCAATTCCAGAGCGGTGCGTTCGACCTGCTGCTGTGCGCCGAAGTGCTGGAACACATTCCCCCACCGCAACTTCCCCGGGTGTGCGCAGAACTGGCGCGGGTGGCGGCGCGCTACATCGTGGTGGGCGTGCCTTACCGGCAAGATATCCGCCATGGCCGCAGCACCTGCCAGCGCTGTGGTGGCCGCAACCCTCCTTGGGGCCATGTGAACCGGTTTGACGAAGCGCGGCTGCGGTCGCTGTTTCCGGCATACGGGGTGCAGCGGCAAACCCTGGTGGGTGTGGCCGAGCCGGGTACCAATGCTGTGTCGGCGTGGCTGATGGACCTGGCGGGCAACCCTTATGGCACCTACATCCAGGACGAGCCCTGTATCCACTGCGGTGCGGCCTTGCAGCCGCCACCAGACCGCACCCTGCCGCAAAAGATTTACACCCGGCTGGCGGTGCAACTGCAAAAGGCCCAGGCCGCCTGCACACCCCGGCACGCCAACTGGATGCATGCATTGCTGGCCAAAAAGCCTGTCAAAATTTAGTGCTGAAATATGCAAAGTCGAACACACACATACCGGTGGGGTTGGCTGCTGGCGCTGGCCTGCTGGGTGCCGCTGCGCGCGGCTGCCTGGGGCCACCAGGGGCACATGCTGGTCGGTGCCATTGCCGACCAGTTGCTGACCCCGCAGGCCCGGGCCGGGCTGCAGCGCGACATGGGGCTGACCTTGGCGCAGGCGGCGCCCTGGGCCGATTGCGCCAAGGGCGTAGGCCTGGGCACGCGGGGGTTTGAATACGCGTCAGACGAACGCTGGCCATCGCCTGCCTGCACCCGTTTTGAGACCGCCGAGGGCGTGCAGGCCATGCAAAGCTACGCGTCGCGCAACTGGAACACCTGCGGCCAGTCGCGCGACTGCCACAAAACCTACCACTATGCCGACGTGGCCTACCAGCATGCCCGTTACAAAATGGGCTATGTGGGCACCAACGACCACGATCTGGTGCACGCCATCAACGCCGCCATTGCCCAACTGCAAGGCCAACCGGTGCCGCCGCCGTTTAGCATCACCAGCCGGGCCGAGGCCCTGCGGCTGCTGGCGCACTTTATTGGCGACCTGCACCAGCCGCTGCATGTGGGAGCGCTGTACCTGGATGAGACTGGCAAAGCCGTAGATCCCGACGTGCCGGGAGGCCCTGAACCGCTGGAGACCCGTGGCGGCAACAGTCTCGACACGGGCCACGGTGACAACCTGCACGCGCTGTGGGATGACTTGCCCGACGGGCTGCGCGCCGATGCCGTGCCCGCCAGCATGGTCCAAGCGGCGCGGGCGCTGCGCAAGAGCCGGGCCGGCGTGGGTCGCCTGGCACAGACCTGGGCCAGCGACACCGTGGCGGTGTCGGGTGCCGCTTTTGCGGGCCTGTCGGTAGGCCCGGCCAGGCTGGACAAGGGCAGGGTGTGGCCCGCCACGTTGGTCGACCCGGCCGACTACCGCGCCCGGCAGAATGCCCTGCAGACCCAACAGCTCACCAATGCTGGGGCACGGTTGGCGCAATTGGTCAACGTCTTGTACGCGACACCCCGGTGAAATCCTGGATTTTGGGAGTGAAATCGGCCTCCAGCGCTTAATCAATAAGCACAAGCAGCTACAAAATAAAGAGTATTGGCGGCGGCGTGGAAGGGGCGCGTCGGTTACAGTGAAGTGGATCACGGATTGGTAACAACTTCCTCTGGACCCTGGCTGGCATGACCTCCACCTCAGACGCAATCACCGTTGAACCCCTTGCAATGCGCAGCCCTGCGGTAACGCAGCGCCCCCTGGTGTGGCTGCCGATGGACCACCGCCAGCGCGGTGGCGACGATTCCTCGCTGCCCTACCTGTACCTGGGCGACAAATACGCCCGCGCCGTGCGCGACGGGGCGCTGGCCCAGCCGGTCAGTTTTCCGCTGGCCGATGCGGCCGACATTCCTGCGCTGCTGGCCCTGGTGGACGGGGTGATGCTCACCGGTTCGCCCTCCAACGTGCACCCCTCGCATTTCAATGAGCCCGTGACCGACCCCAGCCTGCCGCTGGACCCGGCCCGCGACACGCTGACCTTTGCCCTGGTGCACCACTGTATTGCCATGGGTGTGCCGCTGCTGGGGGCCTGCCGGGGCTTCCAGGAAATCAATGTGGCCCTGGGCGGCAGCCTGCACCAGGCCGTACATGACGTGCCCGGCCTGCAAGACCACCGCGAGGACGAGACCGCCCCCCTGGCCACGCAATACGGCCTGCGCCACGACCTGCTGATCCACCCCGATTCCGCCATGGCCCAGTGGGCGGGCGGCGTGCGCACCCAAGTGAACTCGCTGCACGGCCAGGGCATTGGGCGGCTGGCACCGGGCTTGCGAGCCATTGCCCATGCGCCCGACGGGCTGATTGAAGCTTTCGAGATCACGGCTTCCCCGGCGTTTGCCTACGCGGTGCAGTGGCACCCCGAGTGGCGCTGGTCCGAGAACCCTTTTTACACAGCGATATTTGCGGCCTTTGGGGCCGCGTGCAGATCACGTCAACGTGAAAAAACGGCTTACGCAGCGCTCAGCACCTAGTGTGGGCGCTCCGTAAGTCATAGCAACCCAACCTAACTGGAGAAATTGCCTATGGCCGATGTCAAAAAAGAACACATGACCTTCAACGACCTGGAGAACTGGCTCAACGAGCGCCGGGTCACCGAGGTGGAATGCCTGGTGCCCGACCTGACCGGTGTGGCGCGCGGCAAAATCCTGCCCCGCGCCAAGTTCACCGAAGACCGCGGCATGCGCATCCCCGAGGCGGTGGTGGCCATGGGCGTGACCGGCGAGCTGCCGTCGCAGGGACCGTACTACGACGTGGTCAACCCCACCGACCGCGACATGCAGTTGCGCCCCGACGCATCCACCGTGCGCATCGTCCCCTGGGCCAGCGACCCCACGGCGCAGGTGATCCATGACTGTTACGACCGCGAGGGCAAGCTGGTGCCTTTTGCGCCCCGCAGCGTGCTGCGCCGGGTCTGCGACCTGTACGCAGAGATGGGGCTGGAGCCGGTGGTGGCGCCGGAGCTGGAGTTTTACCTGGTGGCCCGCAACACCGACCCCAACACCGTGCTGCGCCCGCCGATTGGCCGCAGTGGCCGGGCCGAAACCTCGCGCCAGTCCTACAGCATCGACGCGGTGAATGAATTTGACCCACTATTTGAAGAGCTGTACGACTACTGCGACAAGATGGAGCTCAACGTAGACACGCTCATCCACGAAGCCGGTGCCGGGCAGATGGAGATCAACTTCTTCCACGCCCACCCGCTGGGCCTGGCCGATGAGGTTTTCTTCTTCAAGCGCACGGTGCGTGAGGTGGCACTGCGCCACGACATGTACGCCACCTTCATGGCCAAGCCCATCGAGGGCGAGCCCGGCAGCGCCATGCATGTGCACCAAAGCCTGGTCAGCAAGGCCACGGGCAAGAACATTTTCAGCAACGACGATGGCACGCCGTCCGAGGCATTCTTCCACTACATCGGTGGCCTGCAGCGTTACCAGCCCGCCGCCATGGCCCTGGTGGCCCCGTACGTCAACAGCTACCGCCGCCTGTCGCGCAACACCGCCGCGCCCATCAACACCGAATGGGGCTACGACAACCGCACCGTCGGGATCCGCTCGCCCATCTCCAGCCCGCAGGCACGGCGGGTGGAAAACCGCGTTATCGGCGTGGATGCGAATCCCTACGTGGCCATGGCCATGACCCTGGCCTGCGGCTACCTGGGCATGCAAAAGAAGATCAAGCCCAAGGCCGAGATGAAGGGCGATGCCTACCTGGCCCCGTTCTCGCTGCCACGCAGCCTGGGCGAGGCGCTGGACCTGCTGCGCAACGAGACCGACCTGCACGACATCCTGGGCAAGGAATTCATCACCGTCTACACCGAGATCAAGGAGCTGGAGTTTGAAGAGTTCATGAAGGTGATTTCGCCGTGGGAGCGCGAGCACCTGCTGCTGCACGTTTAACCGTCTGCTGCACGTTTGATCTTCAACTACAGAAAATGCCTATGCCAAATACCGTCGATACCGTTAATACAGCCGAAATCCAGGCGCTGGACAGCGCCCACTTCCTCCACCCCTTCACCGACTTCCAGGACCTGAACGCACGCGGCGCCAAGGTCATCACCCGCGCCGACGGCATCTACATCTGGGATTCCGAAGGCAACCGCCTGCTGGACGCGATGAGCGGCCTGTGGTGCGTCAGCGTGGGCTATGGCCGCAAAGAGCTGGCCGATGCCGCCTACCAGCAAATGATGGCGCTGCCCTACTACAACAGCTTCTTCCAGACCACCAACGTGCCCGCCGCCACCCTGGCCGCCAAGCTGGCCAGCCTGGCCCCCAAGATCGATGGGCGCGGCTTCGAGCACGTGTTTTACTCCTGCAGCGGCAGCGAAAGCAACGACTCCAATGTGCGCATGGTGCGCCGCTACTGGGACCTGCTGGGCCAGCCGCAGCGCAAGGTCATCATCAGCCGCCACAACGGCTACCACGGTAGCACCATGGCGGCGGCCTCGCTCAGCGGCATGTCGGGCATGCACGCCCAGGGCGACCTGCCCATTCCCAACATCACCCACATCGAGCAGCCCTACGGGGTGGAGAACGCACTGCCGGGCGAAAGCGCCGACGCGTTCGGCCTGCGCGCAGCGGGCTGGCTGGAGGCCAAGATTCTGGAGGTTGGCCCTGACAAGGTGGCCGCCTTCATCGGCGAGCCGGTGCAGGGCGCGGGTGGGGTGATCATTCCACCGGCCACCTACTGGCCGGAAATTCAGCGCATCGTGGACAAATACGGCATCTTGCTCATCAGCGACGAGGTGATTTGCGCCTTTGGCCGCCTGGGCCACTGGTTTGCCTACGAGAAGTTTGGCTACAAGCCGGATTTGGTAACTTTTGCAAAAGGTGTGACCAGCGGCTACATCCCGCTGGGCGGCGTGCTGGTGGGCGACCGCGTGGCCCAGGTGCTGATCGAAAAAGGCGGCGAGTTCAACCACGGCTATACCTACAGCGGTCATCCCGTGGCCTGCGCGGTGGCCCTGGCCAACATCGCCATCATGGAGCGCGAAAACCTGGTGGAGCGGGTGCGTACCGATATCGGCCCCTACCTGGCGCAGAAATACGGCGCACTCAACGAGCACCCGCTGGTGGCGCACGCCGAAACCTGCGGCTTTGTGGCCGGGCTGGTGCTGGTGAAAAACAAGCAGACCGGCGAGCGCTTTGACGAGAACCTGTCGGTCGGCATGCTGTGCCGCAAGCACTGCTTTGCCAACGGCCTGGTGATGCGCGCCGTGGGCGACCGCATGATTATTGCCCCGCCGCTGGTGATGACGCACGCGCAGATTGACGAGATGGTGGCGCTGATCTTGCTATGTCTGGACCTGACCTGGCAAGAGCTCAAGGCCGCCGGGCACGTTCAGTAATCTGTAATTAGTCCATACAATATTTTTGGTTTTCCCATTTTTTGGAGTTTTGACACATGAAACAGCAAGCCCTGGTGATTGCACTGTCCGCCCTGATGTTGGGTGCCTGCGGTAAGAAGGAAGAGGCCCCGGCAGCCGCCGCCCCCGCTCCGGCCGCCCCGGTGGCTTCGGCCCCGGCAGCACCGCCTGCCAACACCGAAGAAAAAGTGCTCAACGTGTACAACTGGCCCGACTACATCGCGGCCGACATGGTGGCCAATTTCGAGAAGGAAACCGGCATCAAGGTCAACTACCAAACCTTCGAGAACAACGAAGCCCTGCAGGCCAAGCTGGTCGCAGGCAACAGCGGTTTTGACATCGTGGTCCCCGGCGCGGTGTTCGCCAAGTCGCAGATCGACGGCGGCCTGCTGATGAAGCTCGACAAGAGCAAGATCCCCAACCTGGCCAACCTCGACCCCATCATCATGGGCAAGGTGGCCGGTGTGGATACGGGCAACGAGCACCTGGTGCCATGGGCCTGGAGCTACACCACCGTGGCCATCAACAAGGGCAAGGTGGCCAAGGCCCTGGGCTCCACGCCACTGCCCGAGAACGTCTGGGACCTGGTGTTCAACCCCACCTACACCTCCAAGCTCAAGTCTTGCGGTATTGCCTATCTGGATTCGCCCACCGAGGTGATCCCGCCCGCGCTGCACTACCTGGAAAAGAACCCGTACTCGGCAGATGTGGCCGACCACAAGGCGGCGGGCGCCATGCTGGCCAAGGTGCGCAAGGACATCCGCTTGTTCTCGAGCACCATGATCGACGACATGGCCGGTGGCAAGGCCTGTGTGGGTCTGGGCTGGGCGGGCGACCTGAACATCGCCAAGGCGCGTGCCATCGAGAACAAGAACGGCAACGACATCGAAGTGCTGCTGCCCAAAAACGGCGGCCTGATCTTCTTTGACAACCTGGCCATTCCTGCCGATGCCAAGCACCCGAACAACGCCATGGCCTTCATGGACTACTTCCTGCGCCCCGAAGTGTCGGCCTCGCTGACCAACGAGCTGAGCTACCCCACGGCCAACAAGGCCAGCATCGAGAAGGTCAAGCCTGAAATCGCCAGCGACAAGACCACTTTTGTCGATGCCGACAACATGGCCAAAATGGTCTCGCCCACCAGCCTGAGCAACGAAACCCGCGAGTCCATGAGCAACGTCTACACGCTGTTCAAGAAAAGCAAATAAGCGGTTGTGACTGACAAGCCGTGCACCGTCGTCATCGGGGGTGCACGGCTTTTTTATTAACCTAACCAACGTCACCCATTCAAGGCTGATACGAAGCGCCCCTGCCAGGGATACCGTGGAACCGGCTTTGCCGGGCCACTGGTATCGCCCCCTGCAAGGGGGTTGGCGAAGCGCAGCGCAGCCTGGGGGTGAGTCAAAATTTTATGAACCTGCCCAAACCCCGCCCTGAAGGCTTTCTGCGCACCGAGAACCTGGTCAAACGTTTCGACGGCGTGGCCGCCGTGGACAACGTGACGCTGTCGATCCAGAAGGGCGAGATCTTTGCGCTGCTGGGCAGCTCGGGCTGTGGCAAATCCACCTTGCTGCGCATGCTGGCCGGGTTTGAAACCCCGACCTCCGGTGCGGTGATGCTGGGCGGCGTAGACATTGCCAAGATGCCACCCTACGAGCGGCCCATCAACATGATGTTCCAGTCGTATGCGCTGTTTCCGCACCTCAATATCTGGGAGAACATCGCCTTTGGCCTCAAGCGCGAAGGCATGCCCAGCGCGCAGATCAAAACCCGTGTCGATGAGATGCTGAACCTGGTGCAACTCACCGACTTTGCCAAGCGCAAGCCGCACCAGCTCTCCGGCGGGCAGCAGCAGCGGGTGGCCCTGGCCCGCAGCCTGGCCAAAAAGCCCCAGCTCCTCTTGTTGGACGAACCCCTGGGCGCGCTGGACAAAAAGCTGCGCGAACGTACCCAGTTCGAGCTGGTCAACATCATCGAATCGGTGGGCGTGACGGTGGTGATGGTGACCCACGACCAGGAAGAGGCCATGACCATGGCCTCGCGCATCGCGGTGATGAGCAAGGGCAAGGTGCTGCAGGTCGGCACACCCCAAGAAATTTACGAACACCCCACCAACCGCTTCGTGGCCGACTTCATAGGCAACATCAACCTGTTCGACGGCCACCTCAGCCTGGACGAGCCCGACCGCTGCGAAGTCACCACCGACCAGGGCGTGGTGCATATCGGCCACGGCATCAGCGGCACCCTGGGCATGCCGCTGGCGGTGGCGGTGCGGCCCGAGAAGATCGCCATCGCCAAGGACCGGCCTGCTGACGTGGCCTACAACCTGTTCACAGGCACGGTGCGCGAGATCGCCTACTTTGGCAGCTACAGCTCCTACATCGTCGAAATGCCTGGTGGTCGCCGCGTCAAGATCACCGAGGCCAACCAGACCCGCCATGCCAACAGCGATATCACCTGGGACGACAAGGTGTTTTTCTGGTGGGACGATGCAGCCCCTGTCACGCTCACCCAGTAAGGAGAGTCTGCTATGCATTTCTTGAAATGGGCCCGGCTGATCCCGGGTGCGCGCTTCGTCATCGGTGTGCCCTACCTGTGGCTGGTGCTGTTCTTTGTGGCACCGTTTTTGATTCTGGTGCGCATCAGCGTGACCGACATGGGCAACGGCGTAGACCCGTTTGCCCCGCTGCTCACTGCGGCAGACGGCGTGTGGCATATCTTGTTGAAATACCACAACTACCTGTCCATCGTCGGCGAACCAGGCGACGACGGTGTGATGGTCTGGGGCCAGACGATCTACATCGAGGCCTACATCACCTCGGTCAAATACGCCTTCTGGACCACGGTGCTGTGCCTGTTCATCGGCTACCCGTTTGCCTACTTCATCGCCCGCGCCAAGGCCAGCCTGCAGCCCGCGCTGCTGATGCTGGTGATGCTGCCGTTCTGGACATCGTTTCTGCTGCGCGTCTACGCCTGGAAAGGCATCCTGGCCGACCAGGGCGTGCTCAACAACCTGCTGATGTGGGCGGGCATCACCAGTGAGCCCATCCAGATGCTCTACACCGACGTGTCCATGCTGGTAGGCATGACCTACGTGTACTGCCCGTTCATGATCCTGCCGCTGTACGCCAATCTGACCAAGATGGATTTTCGCCTGCTGGAGGCCGCCCACGACCTGGGCGCCTCGCCCTGGCATGCCTTCTGGCTGATCACCGTGCCGCTGAGCAAGGCCGGCATCATCGCCGGGTCGATGCTGGTGTTCATCCCCAGCGTGGGCGAGTTCGTGATTCCGTCCCTGCTGGGTGGGGCCGAAAACCTGATGATCGGCCGCGTGGTGTGGGACGAAATGTTCAGCAGCAACAACTGGCCCCGGGCCTCGGCGCTGGCGATCGTGATGATCCTGTTCATCCTGATCCCCATGGCGATCTACAACCGCTACAGCGACGCCAGCAACGCGCCCAAGGAAGCTTGACATGACCCGCTTCATCCAAACCTACTTTGGCCGTTTCTGGTTGGCGGCGGTATACCTGTTTTTGTATATCCCGCTGTTCTTCCTGATCCTGTTTTCCTTCAATAGCACCCGGCAAGACGGCGTGTTCACCGGCTTTTCGCTGCGTTGGTACAGCGCGCTGATGGGGGACTCGCGGCTGGTAGAGGGATTCTTTCTGTCGCTCAGGGTGGCGGTGATCACCGGCACGCTGTCCACCATCCTGGGTGCGTTTGCGGCCTTTGTGCTGGTGCGTTTCGTCAAGTTCAAGGGCCGCACCCTGTTTGCCGGGCTGGTCAGCGCGCCGCTGGTGATGCCCGAGGTGATCATTGGCCTGTCGCTGCTGTTGCTGATGGTGGCCGTGCAACGCGCGCTGGGCTGGCCAGACCGGGGTGCCATCACCATCGTGCTGGGCCATACCCTGCTGGGCATGGCCTATGCCACTGTGGTCATTACCGGTCGCCTTCGCGAGATGGACCGCTCCATCGAAGAAGCCGCCATGGACCTCGGCTGCCGTCCGTTCCAGGTGTTCTTTCTGGTCACGCTGCCCAATATCGCGCCCTCGCTGGTGGCAGCCTGGATGCTGACCTTCACGCTGTCGTTCGACGACGTGGTGATCTCGGAGTTTTTGTCCGGCCCCGGCGTGACCACGTTGCCGCAGGTGATTTTTGGCTACGCGCGGCGCGGCGTGAACCCTTCCATCTATGCTGCGGCAGCCATTCTGATCACCGTGGTCAGCATCGGCATCATTGTCTACAGCGTGCTGATGGCCCGCCAGCAAACCCGCCGGGCGCGCGAGATGCAAGCGGCAGCGGCTGCCTAACCCGTATCACCAGGATCCCAACATGTTCAATGTCGCTGATTTAAAGCTGGATGGCCGTGCCCTCATCAACGGCCAGCGCGTGCAGGGCAGCGCCGTATTCACCAAAACCTCGCCCGTCGATGGCCGTGTGCTGGCCGAGGTCACCCGCGGGGGCGAGGCCGAGATCGACCTGGCCGTGCAAGCCGCCCGCGCCGCTTTTGACGATGCCCGCTGGCGTGGTTTGCCCCCGGCCCAGCGCAAGCGGGTGATGGTGAAGTTTGCCGACCAGCTGCTGGCCCATGCCGACGAGCTGGCCCTGACCGAAACCCTGGACATGGGCAAACCGGTGCGCTACGCCCGCGCGGTGGACGTGAACAGCGCCGCCAACTGCATCCGCTGGTACGGCGAAGCGGTGGACAAGATCTACGACGAAATCGCGCCCACTGGCAGCCAGTCGCTGGCGCTGATCACCCGCGAGCCGGTAGGGGTGGTGGGGGTCATCGTGCCCTGGAACTACCCCATGATCATGGCCGCCTGGAAGATCGCCCCGGCCCTGGCCGCAGGCAATTCCATCGTTTTGAAACCCAGCGAAAAGTCGCCCCTCACCGCCCTACGCCTGGCCGAGCTGGCGCTGGAGGCCGGCATCCCCCCCGGCGTGTTCAACGTAGTACCCGGCTTCGGCCTGGAAGCCGGTGAGCCGCTGGCCCTGCACATGGACGTGGACTGCATCGCCTTTACCGGCTCCACCAAGGTCGGCAAACGCATCCACGTCATGGCCGGCCTGAGCAACCTCAAGCGCGCTTGGACCGAGCTCGGCGGCAAGTCGCCCAACATCGTGTTTGCCGACTGCCCTGACCTTGACCGCGCCGTGGAGGCCGCCGTGGGCAGCGTGTTCTTCAACCAGGGCGAGAGCTGCAACGCCCCCTCGCGCCTGCTGGTCGAGGCCTCCATCAAGGATGCCTTCTTGGAAAAAGCCCTGGCCCTGGTGCCGCGCTACGCCCCCGCCAACCCGCTGCTGCCCGACACCATCATGGGCGCGCTGGTGGACAAAACCCAGATGGACACGGTGCTGGGCTACATTGCCGCGGGCCAGCAGGACGGTGCAAAATTGATAGCTGGTGGTGCCCAGGTGATGGGCGCAAGCGGCGGTTTTTATGTAGAACCCACGATCTTCGACGGCGTGACCAACCGCATGCGCATTGCCCAGGAAGAAATCTTCGGCCCGGTGCTGTCCGTCCTGTCCTTCACCGATGCCGCCGAGGCCGTGCGCATCGCCAACGACAGCATCTACGGCCTGCAGGCCGCCGTGTGGACCCGCGACATCAACAAGGCCCACGGCGTAGCCCGTGCCCTCAAAGCCGGTACCGTGCACATCAACTCGTACGACGAAGACGACATCACCGTGCCCTTCGGCGGCGTGAAGCAAAGCGGCGTGGGGCGCGACAAGTCGCTGCACGCGTTCGATAAGTACAGTGAGCTCAAAACCACCTGGATCCGGATCGACAGCCCGGTGTAGGCGGGCTGGCTCGTTAGTCGTCCATAGGTGCACTGCCGCTCGCCAGCTCACGCTCGATCTGTTCGATGCTGGGCAGGCTGGTTTGCAGCTCGGCGGGCAGGGACTCCAGTAACTTGTACTCGGCAATGCCCATGGGCTGGGTTTTGTCGCCCAGCGCATATTCGGCCACGATCTTGTTTTTGCTTTTGCAAAGCAAAAGGCCAATGCTGGGGTTGTCCTGGGCGTGCTTCACTTGGCGGTCTACGGCGGTCAGGTAAAAGCCTAGCTGGCCCAGATGCTCGGGTTTGAACTTGCCGCCTTTGAGCTCGATCACCACGTAGCAGCGCAGCTTGAGATGGTAGAACAGCAGGTCGATAAAAAATTCATCGCCGCCTACATCCAGCAACACTTGCCGTCCGACAAATGCGAATCCAGCGCCCAGTTCCAGCAGGAAGTCGGTGACATGCTGGACCAAGGCGTTTTCGATGTCACGCTCTTGCGCTTCGTTACCCAGGCCCAGAAAATCAAAACGGTAGGGGTCTTTTAGCGATTCGCGGGCCAGATCAGACTGGGGCTTGGGCAGATGCACCGCGAAGTTGGTGACTGCTGTGCCGCTGCGCTCCAGCAAGCGGGTTTCAATCTGCATCACCAAAATGTTGCGCGACCAGTTGTGCTCAATGCACTTGGCTGCGTACCAGCGGCGGTTTTCAGGGCTGCCTAGTTTGTCCAGCAGCGCCAATTGATGGTACCAAGGCAATTGTGCAAGCACCTCTTGCACAAATTCCGCATCCGGCCAAGCCTGGGCAAATGCGCGCATGTACTAGAGATTACGGGGTGAAAAACCCTTCATCTCTGGAAAAGCCTCCCGCAAGTCATGCGCCAGCCTTTCGATCACTTTGGCACCCCAACCTTGCATGGCCTGCCGCGCCAGTATGTCGCGCCCGATGTGCCAGTACAGCAGCACCAATTCGCGATTGACCGTCAGCGTGGCGCGTTGCTGGGCGGCGTGGATGCGGTCTTTGAGGTCGGACAGCCAGTCGGCATACCCGGCGGGAGCTGGGCTGAGGCGGATGGGGTCGTCGCGCATGGTGGATGTTTCTGTGTTGGGCGTTGCGGGCCGGGTCGGATGCCCGGTGTCTGGTCCCGATTCTCCACGACCCGATCCCGCTGTGTGGATGCGCGTACCGTCAGCGGCATTGGCTAAGGTTTGCAGTTCGCCGGTGTGCCCACTGAACCCCCTCAGTACCTCAGTACAGCCGCACCGCCATGTCAAAGTGCCAGGTGCGGCGGATTTCGACCACGTCGAATTCGCGGGCCAGGGCCGGGGAGAAGGCGGGGTAATTGGCCTGGGACTGGACGATGTTGCGCACGGCTTCGTCCAGGGCGGGCACACCGCTGGTGCGCACAAAGCTGACCGATTCCACCGAACCGTCGTTGCGCAGGGCGACCAGCACCACGGGGTCCACATGGGCCAGCTTTGCGGCCTCGCGCACCGACTCAAACGTCATGTTGAGCTCGATCTTGCGGGCCCAGGCTTCGGCGTACAGCACCAGGTCCTGGTTGCTATCGCTGCGGCCAAAGAGGCGGCCCCGGCGGGCGCTGCTCCACGACGATGGCAGCGTGGAAGCCGGGCGTGCAGCGGCGACCGCGTCTGCGGCTTTGGCGGCGGCAGCGCGCTGGTCGGCCTCCAGGTTCAACTGTCGCCCGATGGCCCGCAGGCGTTCTTCGCGCTGCTCTTCGGCGGCACTGCGGGTGGGGACCGCTGACGGGGCTGAGGGCTGTGTGCTGGGTGCTGCGGTTTGGGCTGTCGCTGGGGGTGCGGCAGGTGGCGCAGCTGCTGTTGATGCCGCTGATGCCGCCGTGGTTGCAGCCGCTTGGCGTGCTGCTTCCCTAGCCTCGCCTTCCTGCCGCGCGGCCTCTTTGCGCTGTGCGTCGAGCCGGGCGGCTTCGGCCTTTTCTGCGGCCTGGCGCGCGACCTCTTGGCGATTGGCTTCCTGCTGCGCGGCCTGCGCCCGTTCCTGCTCCTTGCGGGCGGTTTCTTGCTGGGCGGCGGCTTGCCGGGTGGCGGCTTGTTGTGCGGCCTGCACCCGCTCGGCTTCCTTGCGCTCGGCCTCGGCCCGTGCGGCCTCGCTCCGCGCCGCTTCTTCCTTGCGGCTGGCCTCGCGTTGCGCTGCCTCTTGCCGTGCGCTGGCCAGCCGTGTGGCCTCCAGGCGCTCGGCTTCCTGGCGCGCGGTCTCTTTGCGGGCCGCATCGGTGCGTACGGCCTCCTTGCGTTCGGCCTCTACACGCTCTGCGCGCTCTGCCGCCAGGCGTTCTGCATCTTTGCGCTCTTCGTCTTGGCGCGCGGCTGCTTGCTGCGCGCTGGCCTGTTTGTCAGCTTCGATCTGGCGTGCCGCGGCCACGGCGGTTGCGGCGGCTTGGCGGGCGGTCAACTGGCGGAGGGCTTGTTCGGCCTCTACCCTGGCGGCTTCGGTTTGTGCGGTCTGCAGGCGTTCGGCCTCCAACCGGGCGGCCTGGAGCCGCAGGGCATCTTGCCGGGCCGTTTCTTGCAGGGCGGCTTGCCGCTGGGTTTCTTGGCGTTCTTGGCGCTCCTGGCGTTCCAGCGCCTGGGCCTCGGCCCGTGCCGCTTTGGCCAGCTCCACTTGCGCTGCCTGCTCCGCTGCACGCTGGGCCTTTTCTTGCCGCTGCGCCTCTTGCTGTGCGAGCCGTTGCTCCTTTTCCTCCTGGCGCAGCGCGGCGGCCAGGCGCTGGGCTTCCTGGCGCTCGGCCGCCCGTTCGGCCTTTTGGCGGGCGGCCTCGGCCCGGGCAGCCGCCCGGCGTTGCGTGGCCTGGCGCACGGCTTCCTGCTGTTCGGCGGATGGGGCACGGGGTGCTGCAGGGGCAGGGGGTGGAACGGGCGTTGGGACGGCGGGCGGGGGCGCGATCCACACGAGTTCTGCCACCGGGGCCGCCGCCGGTGGGGCAGGTGGGGAGTTGCCGGGGGGTGTGGTGGTCGGAGTCGTAGCCGGGGTGGGGGCCAGCACGGCTTGCAGGGGAGGCGCTGCCGTGGGGTCGGGTGCTTCGCCCCGGCGTTCTTCCCAGGGGAAGCCAAAGCCCGGCAGCCCGGTGCCCTGGCCGCCGAAGGTCAGGCTGAACAGCAGCGCGTGGGCCAGCAGCGAGAACAGCAGCCCGATGTGTAGCCGTGTGGGCAGCCGCGCGCGTGCAGGGCGCGTGGGGGATGGCTGCCAGGGGCCGTCGGGGGGATCGGCAGAAAAGGGGGCGGTTGCGGGCGACACGTGCAAGTAGGGCCTGGCCGCCGTCGGGGCAATCAGGGAAAGTGGTTCAGCGACGAATGTAGCGCCTGCCGGTGGCCAAAGCCTGTAGTGTGTTGCGCGGGCGGCCTTGGATAAGATACCGGATGCTATTTTAATCGTAGCTTTTCACGCCCATTCCATAAGCGCTAGAGGCCTAAAACATGCCTGAAATTCACCCCTTCCCGCCAGACCCCATTACAACGCTGCCCCGCCCAGCAGCCCACGCGCTGCCAGGTTCCCCATGAACGCGCGCAGGCCAAAGCGCCACGGCGGCGCGGTTTCGCAGTGGGTCACGCGGTTGTGCAGGCCGCCCAGCCAGGCGCTGTGGATGGTGACCACGTCGCCCAGCTTGTGGGTGAAGCCGCCGCCGGGCTGGTCGCGGTCTTCGATGGGGGCGAACAGCGTGCCCAGGAAGAGCATGAAGCCGTCGGGGTACTGGTGGGCCGACAGGGTTTGCGCCACCAGGTCCACCGGGTCGCGGCTGATGCTGGCCATGGTGTTGATGCCGCGCAGCTGGTAGCCGTCGGCCCCGGCCACATGCAGGTGCACGGTTTCATTGCGCACCGCGTCCAGCCCGAAGCCTGCGTCGAATAGGCGGATGAACGGGCCGATGGCGCAGGAGGCGTTGTTGTCCTTGGCCTTGCCCAGCAGCAGGGCGCTGCGGCCTTCGATGTCGCGCAGGTTCACGTCGTTCCCCAGGGCGGCACCGACGATGTCGCCCCGGCTGTTGACGGCCAGCACCACCTCGGGCTCGGGGTTGTTCCAAGCCGAGTCCGAGCGGATGCCGATGTCTTCGCCGCAGCCCACCGAGGCCAGCACCGGGGCCTTGGTGAATACCTCGGCATCCGGGCCAATGCCCACCTCCAGGTACTGCGACCAGAGGCCTTTTTCTTGCAGCAGCGTCTTGAGCGCCATGGCCTGGGGCGAGCCGGGGCGCATGTCGGCCAGGCTGGCCCCAATCAGGCCGGTGACCTGGCTGCGCAGGCCCTGGGCGCGGCTGGCATCGCCGCGGGCCTGCTCTTCGATCACGCGCTCGATCAGGCTGGCGGCAAAGGTCACGCCCGCCGCCTTCACCACCTGCAGGTCGCAGGGGGCCAGCAGGTGGGGCAGGGCACCATTGCGGCTGCCGGGCAGGCTGTTGGCCAGCAGTTCATCCACACTGCACAGGCGCTGGCCGGGAGCTTTGCGCACGGCTTCCGCAGGCTGGGGCGTGTCGAGCAGGGTGCTCATGGTGGGGTAGTGCGCGCTCAGGTCGAACACGCCGTCGGGCCGCAGGGCCACGACCGCCGGGCCGGGCAGGGTGCCGCCCAGCCAGACGCGGCCCACCAGGGTGCCGGCCAGACCGTCTTGGGGAAGGATGTTGTTTGCTTCGCTCATGTTGTTCTTTCAGTGAGGTGTTCAGTGGTTATGGCGCGGTGTTTTTTCGGAAATACGCTGGTAGTCCAGCGCGAAATCCATGGTGGCCCCATCGGCCAGTTGGCCGGTCTTCTCGCGGTACAGCGCTTCCCAGGGGGAATGGCTGGGCGGGATGGGCGGGGTGGGCAGCTCGCGCAAACGGCGGGCGATTTCTTCCACAGGCACCAGGGCATCGCAGCGGCCCGCGTTGAGGTCGATGCGGATGGTGTCGCCGCTCAGCAGCCAGCTTAAGCCGCCGCCCACTGCGCTTTCGGGCGAGGCGTTGAGGATGGATGGGCTGTCGGCCGTGCCGGACTGGCGGCCATCGCCCAGCGTGGGCAGGGTCATGGTGCCGCGCTGGATCAGGGCATCGGGCGGCTGCATGTTGACCACCTCGGCCGAGCCCGGCCAGCCGATCGGCCCCGCGCCGCGCATCACCAGGATGCAGCCTTCGTCGATGTTGAGCGTGGGGTCGTTGATGCGGGCGTGGTAGTCGTCGGCCCCTTCAAACACCACGGCGCGGGCTTCGAAGATGCCCTCTGCGCCCGGGCTGCTCAGGTAGCTGGCGCGGAAGGTGGGCGAGATCACCGAGGTCTTCATGATGCCGAAGTCGAACAGGTTGCCGCTCAGCACCAGAAAGCCCGCTTTCTCCATCAGCGGCGCGGCAAAGGGGTAGATCACCTCGCGGTCGTTGGTTTCGCGGCCCTCCAGGTTGGCGGCGATGGGCTGGCCGGTGACGCTCAAGGCATCGCCGTGCAGGCGGCCTGCCTGCTGCAGCTCCCACATCAGCGCGGGCACGCCGCCTGCGCGGAAGAAGCGCTCGCCCAGGAACTTGCCCGCTGGCTGCATGTTCAGCAGCAGGGGCAGGTCGTAGCCGTGGGTGGTCCAGTCTTGGGGCTGCAAATCCACCCCGGCGTGGCGTGCCATGGCCATGATGTGCACCTGGGCGTTGCTGGAGCCGCCTGCGCAGCTCACCACCGACAAGGCGTTCAAAAAGCTCTGGCGCGTCAGGATACGCGAGGGGCGCAGGTCTTCATAGGCCATCTCCACGATGCGCCGCCCTGTCGCATAGGCCATTTGCCCGCGCTCGCGGTACGGGGCCGGAATGGCGGCGCAGCCGGGCAGCGACAGGCCCAGGGCTTCGGCCACCGCGTTCATGGTGGAGGCCGTGCCCATGGTGTTGCAGTGGCCCGCCGACGGGGCGCTGCTGCAGGCGCGCTGCAAGAATTCTTCCTCGTCGATCTCGCCCGCGGCCAGCTGGCGGCGGCTGCGCCAGATCACCGTGCCCGAGCCCACCAGTTCGCCGTTGTGCCAGCCGTCCAGCATGGGCCCGCCCGACAGCACGATGGCCGGAATGTCCACCGTGCTGGCGGCCATGATGCCCGCAGGCGTGGTCTTGTCGCAGCCGGTGGTGAGCACCACGGCATCGATGGGATAGCCGTACAGGATTTCCACCAGGCCCAGGTAGGCCAGGTTGCGGTCGAGTGCGGCGGTGGGGCGGCGGCAGTTCTCGAAGATGGGGTGCACCGGGAATTCCATCGGGATGCCGCCCGCATCGCGGATGCCCTCGCGCACGCGCCGCGCCAGGTCCACGTGGATGCGGTTGCAGGGCGACAGGTCGCTGCCGGTCTGGGCAATGCCGATGATGGGGCGGCCCGAGCGCAGCTCTTCAGGCGTGAGCCCGTAGTTCATGAAGCGCTCCAAATACAGCGCGGTCATGTCCGAGCGCGCCGGGTCGGCGAACCAGTCGCGGGAGCGGAAGGGGCGGATAGGCTGACGTTCTGGCGTGTCCATGGCGTGGCTTCTTCTGGGGGTAAGTGGGGTAAATCAGGTCGATGGGCGCGGCACCCGGCTACAGGCAGAACGCATCCCTTCCAGAAACACCGCAGAACTGGCTTTGCCAGGCTGCTGGTGTTGCCCCCTGCAAGGGGGGTGGAGGAAGATGCGCAGCACTGCAGCCTGGGGGTGTACCTACTTCGTGCGCAGCTTGGCCAGGTCGCCCATCATTTCGGCGGTGGTGTCTTCGCCAAACTCCTTGCTGAACTTGGCCAGCACGGGTTGCAGCTTGGCGCGCATCTTGGCCTGTTCGGCGGGCGGTAACTCAGTGACCTGCATGCCCTGCTTCTTCAGTTCGCCCAGGGCCTTGTCGCCAAAGGCGCGGATGGTTTTGCGCTCAAACAGCGTGGCTTCGCGGGCGGCATCCTGCACGATTTTTTGCTCTTGGGCCGATAGGTCATCCCAGGTCTTCTTGGACATCAGCAGCACCCAGGTGCTGTACATGTGGCGCGACAGCACCAGGTGCTTTTGCACCTCGTAGAAGCGGCTGGCCAGGATGGTGGCGGTGGGGTTCTCCTGCCCGTCCACGGCGGCCTGTTCCATGGCCGAGAACAGCTCGGTAAACGGCATGGGCGTGGCATTGGCGCCCAGGGCGTTGAAGCTGTCCAGGAACAGCTGGTTCTGGATCACGCGCAGCTTCAGCCCGGCGATGTCATCGGCCTTGGTGATGGGGCGGCGCGAGTTGGTCACGTGGCGGAAGCCGTTTTCCCAGTAGCCCAGGCCGATCAGGCCTTTTTCGGGCAGCTTGGCCAGCAGCTTCTGGCCGAAGGGGCCGTCCAGCACGGCATCGGCTTCTTGTTCGGTGTTGAAGGTCAGTGGCAGGTTGAGCACGCCGAAGGGCTTGATCAGCGCCATCAGGGTGGAGCTGTCGGGCACCGTCATCTCCAGCGTGCCGCCGCGCAGGGCCGAGGTCATGCTCACGTCGTTGCCCAGTGCGCCACCGGCGTACAGCTTGGCCACCAGCTTGCCGCTGCTCTTGGCGGCCAGTTGCTCGGCGAAGTACTTCACGGCCAGGGCCTGGGGGTGGTCGTCGCTCAGGCCTATGCCCACTTTGAACACGCGGTCCTTGATTTGGGCGGTGACGGGGGCGGCCAGGGCAGCCAGGACCGTGGCGGCCAGGGCGAGGTGTTTGAACTTCATTTTTGTCTCCAATGGAATGGCTGGGCACGATGGGCAAACCCATCGGCACCGCGCTGGCCCTCGGTGGGTAGTCGCGATACAGGCAGGAGGTTAGGCCCGGCAGCGGTTAGAGTCCACTGAAATATTTGCGGTAACCCATTCCAAACGCTTATGGCCCATGTGTCTCTTTCTGGTAAACCCTTGTCCATGGCGCAGGCCTGCGGGCGGCTGCGGTTTCGGCATTTGCAGTTTCTGGACATCCTGGGCCAGACCCGCAACCTGCGCCTCACCGGCGAGCAGATGCACATCACCCAACCGGCGGCCACCAAGATCCTGGTGGACATCGAAGACATCTTCCAGGCCCGCCTGTTCGACCGCCTGCCGCGCGGCATGCGGCCCAACGAGCTGGGGCTGTTCACCCTGCGCTATGCCCAGACCGCGCTGGCCGGGCAGCGCAAGTTTGTGGACGAGTTCAACGCCCTGCAGCAGGGCGGCCACGGCCACCTGGCGATCGGGGCCATCAGCGGCTCGGCCGCGCACCTGCTGGTGGCCTCGGTGGCCGAAATCCAGCGCCTGCGTCCGCTGCTGGTGCTGAAAATTCTGGAACAAAGCAGCGACCAGCTGATCGTGTGGCTGGCCGAGCGCAAGATCGACCTGATGATTGGCCGCTTCACCGACGACGCGCAGCGGGCCCAGTTCCACTACACCCGCCTGTCCAGCGAGCCGCTGCAGGTGGTGGCCGGGCCCGACCACCCCTTGCGCGGCGTGGCCCACCTGGGCCTGACGGAGCTGGTCCATTGGCCCTGGATCCTGTACCCCGCCTCGACCGCCGTGCGCAAGGTGTCGGACGACATCTTTGCCAGCACCGGTTTGCAGCCCACCTCGGGCGTGGTGGAAACCCCGTCCTTCCTGTTCGCGCTGGAGCTGCTGCAAACCACCCCCATGCTGTCGCTGCAACCCGCCGCGCTGGTGGCCAAATACGTGCAAAAAGGCCTGCTGGCCCGCATCCCGGTGGACCTGCCCGACCGCATGCCCGACTACGGCCTGATCACCCGCCTGGGCGAGCCGCCCACCCCGGCGGCGCAGGCGTTCATGGCCGTGCTGCTGGGCATGGCTGGGCTGGGGGCAGACGGTGTGTGATTTTCAAAAAAGATAGCTGCTCACGCTTTATTTATAAGCGCAGGAGGCGGTTTTTTCGTAGAAATATTGGGGCTGGTGCGATGCCTGCTGCTGCCGGGGTATTCCAGCAGCCATGTCCACAATCGCGTACCTGCATCGCACATTTGCGTATCAAATGGCGCCGTCTTTTTGTTTATCGTTGCACCACTGAACACCACTCCCTGGATGCAATCCATGAAAAGCGCCATTCCCCAGCGCCCAGACCGTACCACCGACGTGCACATTGGCCCCGGCCTGCCGGAGCGCTGTCTGGGCCTAAACCGTATCGACCTGCTGCTGTGCCCAACAGGTATGGGCCGCAGCATCTGTGGCGTATAAGAGCGCAACCGTTTCACTCTCCATGCCACACGCCCCCACCAAGCGCCGCAACATTGCCCCCGAGATCGAGCACGACCTGGTGCGCGACCCGCGCCTGGGCTACGAGGCCGCTGTGGACCAGGACTTCGTGCGCTGCTTCGAACATGGCAGTCCCACGCCCCTGGAGCGTTGGCACTGCCACGACGAGTACGAGTTGCAACTTATTGTGGGCGCGCACGGGCAGGCGTTTGTGGGCGACTACGTGGGTTTTTTTGAGCCCGGCCACCTGGTACTGACCGGTCCGCGTCTGCCGCACAACTGGGTCTCCGCCGACCTGCCGCCCGACGGCTTGGCGGTGCGCAGCCTGGTAGTCCAGTTTCGCGAGGGGCCGCTGCGCGACGGCATGCGCGTGATCCGCGAGCTTGAAGAAACCCTGCCGTTGCTGGAGCGGGCCCGCCACGGTATCGAGTTCTTTGGCCTGAGCGAGGCCGTACGCGAGCGTTTCTACCGCATCCGCCAAAGCCACGGCCTGGAGCGATTTGCCGAGTTCACGCAGCTGTTGTGCCTGCTGGGCCGCTGCACCGACTACCGCCTGCTTTCCAGCGACTACCTGCCGGTCCACGGCCCCGCCGACAACCTGTCCACCATCAACAAAGTTGTGGCCCACGTCAACGCCCACTACGCCGAAGCCCTGCCGTTGGGCGAAATGGGCGATTTGGTCGGTATGGGCGAGAGCGCGTTCTCTCGCTTTTTCAGCAAGAGCACGGGCTTGACGTTTACGAACTACGTCAACCGCCTGCGCATCAACCGCGCCTGCCAGCTCCTGATGGAGCGCGACAGCTACGTGTCCAGCGTCTGCTACGCGGTGGGGTTCAACAACGTGGCGAACTTCAACCGGCGATTTCTGGAAGTAAAGGGGATGACGCCTACGCAGTTTCGACGGCAGGCGGCGGGACGGTTTGCGGAAGGGTAGCGGTTCAAAATAGATAGCTGCTGTTGCTTATCCTATAAGCGATAAGAGTCTTTTCTTCGTTAATATTCTGAGGGATATCAGCGGTGGGGGAAGGCCGGAATGTTTGGCTAGGGCGAAACCACCCGCCTTGCAAACCTGGACTTGGCCAAGCGCCACGCCGCCGTGTGCTGGGTGGTCCATGATGGGCGTTTCCAGGCTGGCCAACCCTGGATCCTGTGCATCGCCGGGGGGGCGGTCCATTGGATATACCTTGCGCGCTGAATCTGCAGGCGCTACTGCAGCGCAGACGCCTAGATCCAGCGGAACTGGCCGTTTTCGCGCAGTCCGTGCATGGTCATGGCGTAGGCCGCCAGTTCTTCTTGCCGCCATTTTTTTTGCTGGGCGAGCCGCTGCGATTTGGCCAGTTTGCGCGCCAGCCAGCTTTGGTTGAGCAGCTTGTAGTTGTAACGGTAGCCCAGGCCGTCTTTGGCCGACAAGCCGCGCTCTTGCTTCATCGCGGTCTGGGTCACCGAGCCGTAGTGGTGCAGCCAGGAAGCGCCTGTGATGCCCATCGGAATCTTGGCTTTTTCCAGCTCGTGAAAGAACAGTGTGTCCTCGTAGCCCAGCAGCTTCGGTACGGGCTGGAAGTAGCCCACCTCCATCCATACCGACTTGTGTACGGCCAGGCACACCGCATGGCGGCCACCGATGCGTGCCGTACTGGCCATTTTTTGTGAAGCCATGGTGCTGAAGTCTTCAAAGTCGTAATCCAACAGGCCTTCAATCAGCGCTGGCGAAATGACCTTGAGGCCACGCTGTTCGGCCACGCCGATCAGCGACTCGATCCACTGGGCGCTGACCAGCACGTCGTTGTTCATTACGATGGTCCACTCGGCCTGCAGAGCCAGTGCGCCCTGGTTCCAGGCCACTCCGCAGCCCAGATTGGCATCGTTGTAAATGCGCCCCCCCACCGGCACGGTGAGCAGGTACTCGCGGGTGGCATCTTTGGAGCCGTTGTCCACCACAATCAGCCGCGACAAATCCATGCCATGGCGCACCATGCTGTCTATGCATTGGCGGGTGTATTCCACCTGGTTGTAGCAGGCGAAGGTGAGGGCGTAGCGTGCAGGATTCATATCAAACCGGTTGAGGGCGCAGCACTTGGGCTGCCAGGGCGGAAACCATTAGCGCGTAAAAAGAAATGCTGTACTTCATATTAAATGTTTCGGTGCTCAAGCCAAAGAAAAACATGGCCCCGATGTAGCATAAACCTGCAAGGCCTGCGGTTTGTATGACTTTTATCTCCGAGCGCGTGGCTCTGTAGAAAATAACAATAGGCACCCCAAACATCAATAGGCTGGATAGTAATCCAAATATTCCAGAGCGCAATGTGTTTTGCATTATTTCATTATGCACTCCATTGTGAATCAAGGTCGTCTCCAGGAGTGCCGTGTTAAAGGATGCTATGGATGAAATGCCTGACAGCGAAGGATAGTTTGAATCGCCATATCCGGCCAAGGGGTTGTTAGCAAATAAATAAGCAGCGAGCCTCAGCAGTGAGAGGCGTATCCCTGATGAGGTGTCCTTGTTTCCGTTATGGAAATAGTCTATGTATTCATTAACTGCTAGTGCAATACGTCCATGGATGGACGGTGATGTTTCATAGACCAGAATTCCCAGTAAAAATAATAAAAAAATTATCAGAATAATTTTTTTAAACTGACGAATCTGCAATCTTCCTAAAATCCAGAGTAGCGATAGAAATGGAATGGCCACCCACGCACTTCTTGATCCTGTTCCTAAGCTAATCCAAATACCAATCAAAAAACCTATTAATTTTAAAAATTTGAGATTTCTACTGTCATTGCCGTAAATGTTAAATGTCAAAAGGCAAAAAAAGGCCATGAATAAGGTGTATTGGCCCAATGTAAGAGGATCAATCGCAGCAGTGCCAAATCTTTCGCTTGTAATATCAGACCAGCCGTAGGGATGTACTATCAGTACCCCACTCAGTATGATTAATGATATTGGAATGCACCATTCAAGAAGTCGCACAAAATCGATTGGTTTTTGTAAAAGATACATGAATAAAAAAACCGCCAAAAATGGGCGGCTTGGACCATCCATAAGTCCTATTTTTATTTGACCTCTAAATAGCTGCCCCGCTATGGCTGCAACCAAAGGAGCGACCAGCGCTGCAATGACCCAGTATATGGATTTCTTGTGATTTGATGTAAGTTCTGATAAATTGAGGTGTTTTATTTGTGAGGCTGAAATAAATATTAAAACAAATAAAAATGTAATGGTCCAGCTGCGTACGCTTAAATAGCAAAGTGGTGCTAGTCCAAGGCACAGTACTAACCAGATATCCGAAGTAGTCGGAGCCTTATTTTTGTCGTAATAAGCGCCTGAATTTTGCGAAAAATTTTGCGCGATTAATTTCACTGAATGCATTTAATGTACTTGCTTTTATAGAGTCACCAAATAAAATTATTAAAACGATCTAAATTATTTCTCAAAGGTTCCGGGAATGAGTAATCTAGCGGCACAACATTGCATTTGCCATTTCCAAAAAAAACTTTTCTTTCAGATATGCATTTTCGCAAGTATTCAATATTTGCGATGTCGGGAATATTTACTTCTTGGTGTGAAAATGCGGCTAGTTTTTCAATTATTTCTTCTGGAGTCATCAAGTAGGAGAAATGCCAGCCCGCATCGGATAAATTTTGTGTTTTTAATTTATTCCAATATCTTTTGAAGCCTCTCATTGGACCTGTTGTACGGAAATCGCGTAGACTCTGCATCGACCCAAACCACTCATTGAATTGTTTGAATGTTGTGACCCTGACTTTTCGCCACCACTCATCATTGATGCCATCGCTTTGGGCTTGGTTATTAAATGCGTAAAAGTAGTTGCGCTGTTCGAGAAGTCCACTCTTATACCGATTGGGATCAAATTTTTTTATGCTGTCGGGTCGAGGAATTTCATCTACGTCCGATAATATAATCCAATCGTCATCTTTTAATGGATTGGATGTCTGTAGGGATATGAATCGTGCCAATGCATTGCGCTGATGGTTCTCGTTATCCCAAGGGGATGCTGGATTTGGGTTAAGATCATTGACAATAATATATTCAATTTTCTTGGAGAAATCTCCGAATTTTGATGCATCAAAGCGTAATTTTTTTTCTTTTCCCGTAAATGTGCGTGTTGCTTCGGCGATTATTACTTTGTCAACGACATTTTTTAGTGTTTCCAGGCGCAGCCACAATAAATCATCTTCGCCATTGTATGTAAAGCAATCATAAATTAGTGGGGTTTTATTATACATTTTACTTTTTAATATTTTGGTAATCGCTTTGAATTGCAATTGCGTGGAATGAAACGCGCTCTGCAGACATTTCCAGCAAGCAATCGCTGCGGCTTTGGATGTGGTCTTCACATCCAGCTTTGCTACAGGGTACGCAGGGCAGGCTGCTTTGCAGCAAGGTGATGCTGTGCACCGTTTGCTTCTCAGCACGTCCCACATATGCTTGTGTGATCCGCGGTGCACTGGGCCAGGGGCCCCAACGCACCGGGTTGGTGGGGCCAAACAGCGCTAGCACGCGGATGCCCGAGGCTGCGGCCAAATGGGTGACCGAGGTGTCGGGGCCGATGTACAGGCTGGCGCGCCGAAACAGGCCCACCAACTGGTTGAAATTGAGCTGACCGCTGGTGTCCACCAACTGGGGGGAGGGGGCTAGTCCACGCAACTGCTGGATGCAGTCCTGGTCTGCGGAACTAGCGCTACCGGTCAGCACAATTTGATGGCCTTCGGCGATCAGCCGAACCAGCAACTCGCGAAAATGCGCTATTGGCCATTGCTTGTAGGGCCACATCGATGGCGCGTGCACCACGATGGCGCCAGGGGCAATCACGGCATCCAGGGCGGCTGGCAGCGCCTGGGCAGGTGGCGGCAGCACCTGGGCCGCCTGCACATCGGGCTGGCACCAGGGGGCCAGCAAGGCCAGTTTTTCGGCCACCACATGCACGGTACCAGCATCGCCTTCGCTGATAACCACGTGGCTCAGAATCCGTTTTTTCCACCAGTTGCTGGAGTTTTTTTCGGGAATGATGCCACTGCGGTGCTGGCGACTGGCAGCCCAGCCTATCAGGTGGGCACGGTCGCTGGGCTGTGTGACCAAGGCCAGGTCGTAGCGCTTCCAAATGGTTTTCAGCACGGCCAAGGTGTCGCGCCAGCCTTTGGACGGCTGGGTGGTGATGAGCGCGTGGATGTCCGGGTTGCCCTGGAGCATGCCCAGGGTGCCCGCCAGGCCGATCACGTCGATTTCAGCCTCTGGCCACTGCTGGCGGGCAGCATGGATCAGGGGCGTAGTCAGCAGCACATCGCCAATTTGCCGGGTCGCAACGACCAGTATCTTTTTCATGGGAATCTGCGGGCCATCCGTTGCGGGGTTTACACCGCCATGGCGGGCTGTGTACCGAATTGCAGTGCGTGCAAACGGGCATAGAGCCCGGCCTGGGCGATGAGTTCGGCATGGGTGCCGAGCTCGATGATGTCACCCTGGTCAAGTACCGCGACCCGGTCCGCGTGCTCGATGGTGGACAGGCGGTGCGCAATGATCAGGGTGGTGCGTCCGGTCATCAGGCGTTGCAGGGCTTCTTGCACCAGGCGTTCTGATTCGGTATCCAATGCGGATGTCGCCTCATCTAGTATCAAGATAGGTGCATCCTTGTACAGCGCCCGGGCGATGGCCAAGCGTTGCCGCTGGCCACCGGAGAGTTCCGTGGCGTTGTGCCCCGTCATGGTATCGATGCCCTGCGGAGCTTCGTCCAAAAAGCCACCCAGGTTAGCCGCCCGCAGACAGGCCTCGACCCGCGCCCGGTCGGGCGTTTCACCCAAGGCCACATTGGCGGCCAAGGTGTCGTTGAACATGATCACGTCCTGGTTGACGATGGCAAACTGGTTGCGCAAGGCTTTGAGCTGCCAATCGGCGATGTCGTGCCCATCTAGCAAAACATGGCCGGCGCTGGCCGTGACAAACCGTGGCAGCAAATTGACGAGCGAGGTTTTGCCCGAGCCCGATGGCCCGACCAGCGCCACCACTTCACCGGGCACCACGGTCAGCGACACCTGGTTCAGGGCCGACCGGGTTTCGTCGTCGCGGTAGCGCACGCTGACCGACTGAAATTCAATGTGGCCTTGTGCGCGTTCCAGCATGAAGTCTCCGCTGGGTTCCACCGGGGTTTTCTCGATCAGGTCCAGTGCCCGCTCCATGGCGGCCAGTCCACGGGTCACGGGGCTGGCCACGTCTGACAGCCGTTTGACCGGCGCAATCAACATCAGCATGGCGGTGATGTAAGACGCAAATTCGCCCGCGCTGACCTCGCTGGAGCCCTGCAGCAAGGCTACGCAGATCACGCTGGACAACGCGATGGCCGACATCATGTGGGTCATGGGCGTGACCGCCGCAGACGCGGTGGCCGACTTCATGTTCAGTCGGCGCAAGCCTTCGCTCAGCAACTGAAAGCGTTTGCCCTGCGCACCCTGGGCGGCATGCAGGCGAACCACCCGTTGCGCCAGCACGTTTTCTTCTACCACGTAGGCCAGGCCATCGGTAGCGCCCTGGCTGCTTTTGGCAATTTGGTAGAGCCTGCGCGACAGCGTGCGGGTGACAAAGGCCACAGCGGGAAACAGCACCACCAGAATCAGCGTCAGCTCCCAGTTCAGGTACAGCAGGTAGGCCACCAGGGCCACCAACACCATGCTGTCCTTGGCCAGGCCCATGACCGAGGTGACCAGGATCACCGCGCCGTTTTGGACTTCGTAGACGATGGTGTTGGACAGCGAACTGGCCGTTCGTTGGGTGAACAGTGCGCTCTGGGCGTCCAGCAGGCGGCTGAACATGGATGTGCGCAGGGCATCCAGGCCATCCTGGGTAATTTTGGCCATGGCCACATCGCCCAGGAAGCTGCTCAGGCCCCGCAGCCCGAACACGGCGATCAGTGCCAAGGGCACCATCCACGGGTTCAGCGCACCTTTCTGAAAGCCATTGTCGAGCAGCGGCTTGAGCATGGCGGGCACCAGGGGTTCGGTGGCTGCGCCAATGATGGTGGCCATGATCACCAACATCCAGGCCGACCGGCGGCCTTTGAAAAAATACGGCGATAACCGGGGGATGCTTTGCCTCAACAGGTTGAACAAACCTTGGGATCGCTCATTTTTCATGGGGTGACTGCCTGGGCAAATGGAGGTGACAAGAATGGCAGCTTGGATCGCGGACAGCGGTATACGGTAGGAAAAAGAACTTGTTCGCCGCTTACCAGTTCGGCGCAGCGGGATTATCCCGCTTTTCGGAGGGCTTTCCGTCCATTGTGGGGGCATGCGTGGCCGATCAGGCGCGGTAGGCCGTCTGCTATGCTTGTTCGGATTCAAACTGTCAGAGTGCCGTGCCACAAGTGAGCCCCATTTCCGTCTACATCATTGCCTACAACGAGGCAGAGAAGGTGGCCGATGCCATCCGCAGCGTGGCTTGGGCCGACGAGGTCGTGGTGGCCGACTCGCACAGTACCGACGATACCGTCCGCATCGCCGAATCCTTGGGCGCGCGGGTGGTGCAAATTCCGTTTCAGGGCTTTGGCCGCTTGCGCAACGACGCGGTGGCGGCCTGCACGCATGAGTGGGTTTTCAGCCTGGACTCGGACGAGCGCTGCACCCCAGAGGCCGCTGCAGAAATTCGGGCGCTGGTAAACAAGGCCGAACATGGCGTGTACTTTGTGCCGCGGCGCAATTTCTTTTTGGGGCGCGAAATCCGCCACTCTGGCTGGTATCCCAATTACCGCCAGCCCCAGTTGTTTCGCAAGTCCCAGATGGGTTACGACACCAGCCCGGTGCATGAGAATTTTGAACTCACACCAGGCGCCAAGGTGGGCTATATGCAAGCGGCGATCTGGCAGTATCCGTTCAAGGATCTGGCCGAAGTGGTGGCCAAGATGAACCGCTACTCTACTTTGGGGGCCACCAAACGCCGCCAGTCGGGCTCCAGCTACGGCAAGGCTTTGACCCACGCCATCTGGGCCTTCTGGAAGCACTACCTGTTCAAGCGCGGTTTCATGGACGGCTGGCCGGGCTTGGTGATTGCCCTGTCATACTTTGAGGTCACCTTTTACCGCTACGCCAAGGCGGTTGAATTGACCCACCAAGCCCAGTGGCAGCAAGACTGGAAGAATGTTTTGAAACGATAAGCAGGAACTTATCCCGCCCCAAACGAACCCACCCACTCGGCAACTTACAGATACATACCACCTATGACCCCAGCTTTCCCACTAAACCGCCGATCGTGCCTTGCCGGACTGGCCCTGATGGGCACCGGAGCCGCCTTTGCCCAGTTTCGTGTGGAAGTCTCCGGTATTGGCCTGACCCAGTTACCCATCGCGGTGGCCAGCTTTCGGGGTGACGAGCAGTCGCCGCAAAAAATCGGTGCCATCGTGCAGGCCGACTTGGAGCGCAGCGGGCAGTTCCGGGCGGTGGATGCCAGCGGCGTTGCCCTGGACGAGACCTCCCGGCCCGATGTAGTCCTGTGGCGGCAAAAAGCCGCCGATTCGCTGGTGACCGGCAGCGTCACTCGCCTGGCCGATGGCCGCTATGACGTGCGCTTCAAGCTCATCGACGTGGTGCGCGCGCAAGAGCTGGTGCTACAAAACTATGTAGTGCCACAGGGTGATCTGCGTTTAACTGCGCACCGGATTGCCGATGCTATTTACGAGAAGCTGACGGGTGATCGCGGTATTTTCTCAACCCGTATTGCCTACGTCACGAGATCTGGGACGCGCCACACCTTATGGGTGGCAGATGCGGATGGTGAAAATAGCCAGCCGGCGCTAGCCAGCCCCGAGCCGATCATTTCTCCGGCTTGGTCCCCCGATGGTTTGAAGCTGGCTTATGTCTCTTTTGAGTCTCGAAAACCAGTCATATACGTTCATGAAGTGCTTACCAGTAAGCGCCGCCTGATTGCCAACTTCAAAGGTTCGAACAGTGCACCCGCCTGGGCACCCGACGGGCGTACTTTGGCCGTTACCTTGAGTCGCGATGGTGGCTCTCAAATTTATAGCATTGATGCCAATGGTGGTGAGCCCAGGCGGCTTACCCAGTCTAGCGGTATTGATACCGAACCGGAGTTTTCTGCCGACGGCAAAAGCATTTACTTCGTCAGCGACCGGGGCGGTGCTCCGCAGATCTACCGCATGCCCAGTAGCGGTGGCAACCCGGAGCGCGTGACTTTTACGGGCAGCTACAACATTTCGCCCAGCATCAGCCCCGATGGCCGCTGGCTAGCCTATGTTTCGCGCATTGGCGGGGCCTTCAAGCTCCAGGTGATGGAACTCAGCAGCGCCACCGTGACCAGCATCACCGACACCAGCGCCGACGAGAGCCCCAGCTTTTCGCCCAACAGCCGCTTGCTGGTCTACGCCACCCAGCAGCAAGGCCGCGAAGCCCTGATGACCAGCACGCTGGACGGCAAGATCAAGGCCCGCTTGGCAGGCCAGGCGGGCGACATCCGTGAACCGGACTGGGGCCCCTTTTTGAAGCCCTGATTTTCAGCCATTGCCAACAAGACACGTACCATTCAACAAGGAAATACATATGAAAAATTTAATCTGGGCACTTTCATTGACCGCCGTATTGGCCGGTTGCGCCTCGGGTGTGAAGCTGGACGACGTGCCCGTAGTCGACAAAAGCGGTGCCGGTGTAACGCAGTCGGGCGCTATGGGCGCTGGCGGCGGCAGCACAGCGGGTGTCACCCAGAGCGTTGTTACGCCCTTGGACTTGTCGGCATCCAACTCGGTGGCCACAGGCCCCAGCAGCGGTCGCATTGTCTACTTCGACTATGACAGCTACGCCGTCAAACCCGATGACCAAACCATCATCGATGCCAATGCCCGTTACCTCAAAGCCGATAAAGCCCGCCACGCGGTGGTCGAAGGCCACACCGATGACCGTGGTGGCCGGGAATACAACCTGGCCCTGGGCCAAAAGCGTGCCGAATCCGTACGCCGCGCATTGGCGTTGCTGGGGGTGGCCGATAGCCAGCTGGATGCCGTGAGCTTTGGCAAAGAGAAGCCTGCCGTGCAGGGCAGTGACGAAGCCGCCATGGCGAAAAACCGCCGCGCCGAGATCAGCTACCGATGAGCCGATTCACCCTGCGCCCTGTCGCTCTGGCGTTGGGCTGCTGGATGCTGCTGGCATCCAGCGCCCAGGCCGGGGTGTTCGATGACGACGAGGCCCGCAAAGCCATTCTGGACCTGCGCCAGCGCGTCGACAGCAGCCGCCTGGCGGCTGAATCTGCCAACCAGAAACTGGCGGAAGATCTGCGCCGGTCTACCGACGACAACGGCCAGTTGCGCCGCAGCCTGCTCGACCTGCAAAGCCAGATCGACAACCTGCGCGCCGATTTGGCCAAGCAACGCGGCCAGGACGAGCAACTCGCCCGAGACCTGGCCGACGTGCAGCGCCGCCTGAAAGACCAGGCCCAAGGGGTGGACGAGCGCTTGCGCAAATTCGAGCCCTCCAAGGTCACGGTGGACGGCCAGGAGTTCACCGCTGACCCTGCCGAGGTGCGTGATTTCGATGCAGCGTTGGCGGTGTTTCGCACCGGAGATTTTGCGGCTGCGCAGACCGGCTTCACGGGTTTCGTCAAGCGCTACCCGAAAAGCGGTTACGGCCCATCGGCCTTGTTCTGGTTGGGTAATGCCCAGTATGCCAACAAAGACTACAAAAGCGCCGTGGCCAACTTCCGCGCCATGCTGGCAGCCGCCCCCGAGCACGCCCGTGCCCCCGAGGCTGCGCTGTCAATCGCCAATTGCCAGATGGAGCTCAAAGACAGCCGCGCCGCGCGCAAAACGCTGGAAGATCTGGTCAAGGCCTATCCCCAGTCCGAAGCTGCGTCGGCTGCCAAAGAGCGGTTGGCCAAACTCAAATAAACGTCTTTTTCCCTGGAAACTTGCTTGCTACTGATTTAGTAGCTGCTCGTGCTGATTGAATAAGCGTGAGAAGGTTATTTTTTGCATAATTTATCGGAAACACCAGACGCTGCACAAACTGCCGATGTGGCGCGCCGCTTCGGCGGACTGCAGCGCCTGTATGGCGTTGCGGGTGCCGCACGCATCCGTGCAGCACACGTGGCGGTGGTCGGCATTGGCGGCGTGGGCTCCTGGACTGTGGAGGCTCTGGCCCGCAGCGGGGTAGGGCGGCTGACGCTGATCGACCTCGACCATGTGTCCGAATCCAACATCAATCGGCAGATCCATGCACTGGACTCCACGGTCGGCCAGGCCAAGGTACTGGCCATGCGCGACCGCATTGCCCAGATCAACCCGGGCTGTGTGGTGCATTGCATCGAAGACTTTGTGGAGCCCGCCAACTGGCCCCAGTTGCTGCCGCCGGATGTGGATGCGGTCGTCGATGCCTGCGACCAGGTCAAAGCCAAAACCGCCATGGCCGCCTGGGCCCGCCAGACGCGCACCTGCTTCATTTCCGTCGGTGCCGCCGGGGGCAAACGGCATGCGCACAAGGTCGATATCGACGACCTCTCGCTTACCACCCACGACCCCTTACTGGCCCAGCTGCGCTACCGACTGCGCAAAGAACACGCCGCTCCCAAAGAGGGCAAAAAAATCGGTGTGGCCTGCGTCTTCAGCCGCGAAGCCGTGATGCCGCCCGACGCATCCTGTGCAGTGGAAGGCGACGGCAGCCTGAATTGCCACGGCTACGGTTCGGTCGTCAGCGTGACGGCCACCTTCGGGCAGTGCGCGGCCGGTTGGATTTTGGACCAATTGGCATCTGCTATTGAAAAGAGCGCTAAAAACACGCTATAATTTGAGGCTGCGCTGCAGTGTGAAAACACCAAGCCGGGACGTTAGCTCAGTTGGTAGAGCAGCGGACTTTTAATCCGTTTGTCGTGGGTTCGACCCCCGCACGTCCCACCAGTATGCTGAAAAGCCCGCTATTGAATAGATAGCGGGCTTTTTCTATTTGTGCCCGGTGCGCTGTTGCCCGGGCAGCTCGCCCCCTATTTCACTTGCTGCTTTTCCAGCTTGCGCGCCAAGGTGCGGCGGTGCATGCCCAGGCGGCGTGCCGTCTCTGAAATATTGAAGCCGGTTTCTGCCAGCATCTCGTGGATACGCTCCCATTCCAGCGTTTTGATGGAGGTGGCCCGGTTGGTGAGTTGTACCTCTACGTTGCCCGCCGCGCGGCCAAATGCAGCCTCGATGTCGTCGGTGTTGGAGGGTTTGGCCAGGTAGTGGCTGGCACCAAGCTTGATGGATTCCACGGCGGTGGCGATGCTGGCGAAGCCTGTGAGCACCACGATCAGCATGTCAGGGTTGTGTTGGTGCAAGGCCTGCACGCAGGCCAAGCCCGAGGCATCGCCGTTGAGCTTGAGGTCCACCACGGCATATCCGGGTGTGCGATTTTGTAGCAGGGTGGTGACGGCTTCCAGGTTGGTAGCGAGTAGCACGGTGTAGCCGCGCCTCTCAAATGAGCGGCCCAGCGTGCGGGCAAAGGCGGCATCGTCTTCTACAAGGAGTAGAAGGCGTTCGTTGGATTCAACTGGCATGTGCCGTAGCCTCCCCAATGGCAATCGCGACAAGCGGCAGGGTTATTTTGACGATGGCACCGCCCTCCGGGCGGTTGCAAGCGGTGACATTACCGCCCAGCGTACGGGCGACATTGGATACCAAATACAGCCCCAGGCCCCCGCCGGTGCGGCCTTTGCTGGACTGGAAAGGCTTGCCGAAGTGCGCCAGCATGGCGGGCGCAAAGCCCGGGCCCTCGTCGGTGACGGTGAGCGTCAGCGCATCGGCTTCGCGGTTGGCCTGCAGCTGTATCCAGCGCGGAGAGGCATCGAGAGCGTTGTCCAGTACGTTGTAAACCATTTGCTTGAGTGCCAGGTCGGACACCATGGGCAGGTCCTGGCCGAAGGCGTTGGAGTAGGCAAAGGCGTAGACAGGTCGGGTGGCACGCCATTCTTCGACCAGGTCGTGCAGGAAGCCGCAGATGGTGGTTTTCACGGACGACTCGCCGCGCGCCTCTCCCGCCGACAGCAGGGTGTTGCTGACGATGGCTTTGCAGCGCAGCAGCTGGTTTTGCATTTCGTCGATCTCGTGCAGGAGCTCGGGGTCATCGGTAAACGGCTGCATGTGTCGCCAGTCGCCCAGAATCACGGCCAGAGTAGCCAGCGGAGTACCGAGTTCGTGGGCTGCCCCGGACGCCAGCAGGCCGATTCGGACAATGTGTTCTTCTTCTGCGGCGCGCTGGCGCAGGTCGGCCAGGCGGCTGTCGCGGGCGCGCAGGTTGCGGCCGATGCGGGTGATAAAGATCACCAGCAAGGCGGCGTTGAGTGCAAAGCAGATCAGCATGCCCAGCACGTAGGGACTGCGCAGGCCCTGGTCATGGTCCAGCGGCAGGGCCAGGGGTTCGCCGAAGCGTGCCAGGCCTGCAAAGCAGGCGGCGGTGATGCCCACCATGGTCCAGGTGGACCATGCCTGCAGCAGCACGGCACCCAGGGTGACCTGCAGCAGGTACAGAAAGGCAAATGGGTTGGTGGCGCCGCCGCTGAGGTAGAGCTGGGCGGTGAGCATGCCCACGTCGACTAGCAGCGCAAAGAACAGCTCGCCGTTGCTGACGTCACGGAACATTTTGGCGCGCAGCAGGCTTGCGGCGTTGAAGATAACAAGGCAGCCCAGCAGGGTGAACATGGTGCCCAGGGGCAAGGAAATGTCCAGGCCGAAGTGGACGATAAGAATCGTGGCGATCTGCCCGACCACGGCGATCCAGCGCAGCTGGACCAGCTGGTGCATGTTCTTGCGGCCCGTGGCGTCGTCCAGGCGCAGGCCAACGGAAGGGGCTGGTACTTTAGTCGTCTGCTGCACGGGCGTTGTCCTTGGCCAAGCGGTGGGCGCGCGTCCGCCGCACCGGGCGCGAAAAATACCACGCCGCACCCGCCACCATGGCCGCCAGCGTGTACCACGTCAGAGCGTATACGAGATGGTTGTTGTGGAACGCGATGACCGTCAATCCCCCCACCGGGGCAACGGGCGCACCGCTGGCTGGCGGTTCAGCCGCCAGGGCGGCATCGGCGTCGACAAAGTACGGTGCAACTTTGGTGAGGCCCCGTGCCTTGCCAATAGCCTGCACATCCCGCGAATACCAGCGCTGGTTTGGCGGATCGTTCTGGCGCAAAAAGGCGCCGCCGGGTTGGTCCATGCGCAACAAACCCGTGACAGTGGAGCGCTGCTGGGCATCTGCCGTAGGCGGGGCGATGGAACGGGTGGCCTCGGGCGGGACGAACCCGCGATTCACCATGACCACCGTGCCATCGGTGAGCCGCAGCGGGGCCATGGCCCAGAAGCCACTGCCGCGCTCGGTCACGGCCTGCACCAGGGTGTCGGGCCCTGGGATAAATGTGCCTTCAACGCGGATACGCCGGTATTCGGCATTGGACGCGGTGAGCTGCGTCCACTGGTCGGCGGTGGGGGCGGCGACTTCCGGGGCATGCACGCGCTGCCCAACCTGGACGATCAGCTCCCGCTTCCAGGCCAGCCGCTGCACCTGCCAACTGCCCAGCGCAGCAAAGACGGCAAAAACCACTGCGGCCAGAAAAAGTAAAAGGCCCACATGCTGTGGGCCTGTCTCTTGTGCCGAGGGCGTGGGTGGCGGCAGGCTCAAGGCATGTTCTTCATGTCATGCGCCGACACTGGCATCATATTGGCGTTCAGGTGGTACATCACCCAGATGGAGCCGGTCAGCATGATGACCAACAGCATCAGTGTGAAGATCAGTGCTAGTAGCGACCAGCCGCCTTCGAGCTTGCTGGTCATGTGCAGAAAGTAAATCATGTGCACCACGATCTGCACTGCTGCAATCGCCAGAATCACGATGGCGGTCACGTGGGGCTTGTCAAACACCTTGCCCATCACCAGCCAGAAGGGGATGACCGTCAAGACCACGGCCAGCACGAAGCCGGTCACATAGCCTTTTAGGGTACTGTGGCTGCCGGAGTCACCGTGGCCGTGGTCGCCATGGTCGTGGCTACCGTGGTGATCGTGTTCAGTATGCGCGCCCATTACAGCACTCCCATCAGATAGACAAAGGTGAATACGCCAATCCAGACCACGTCCAGAAAGTGCCAGAACATTGACAGACACATCAGGCGGCGGCGGTTCTCGGGGATTAGACCGTGCTTGCCGAGCTGGAACACCAGGGTAACCAGCCAGACGATGCCGAACGTGACGTGCAGGCCGTGCGTGCCCACCAGGGTGAAGAAGGCCGACAAAAACGCGCTGCGCTGCGGGCCTGCGCCTTCGTGGATGAGGTGGGTGAACTCATATAGTTCCAGGCCGATGAAGGCCGCACCCAGCAGCCCGGTAATGAGCAGCCACACGATGGTCGGTTTGAGGCGGTTTTTCTGCATCTCCAGCATGGCAAAACCATAGGTGATGGAGGACAGCAACAGCATCGAGGTGTTCAACGCCACGAGTGGCAGGTCGAACAGGTCGGCACCGGACGGCCCGGCCGCATAGCTGCGGCCCACCACGGCATACACCGCAAACAGGCAGGCGAAGATGAGGCAATCGCTCATCAGGTACATCCAGAAACCCAGCAAGGTGCCGTTCTCGGGGTGCTGCTCAGTGGTTTCGTAAAACTGCATATTGCTGGGCACGTTGGCGGTGCCTACGGAGGAGGTGACGGTCATATCAGACATGGCTGGCGAGCAGTTGGGTGCGCGCTGCTTCGATGCGCACGACTTCATTGGCAGGGATGTGGTAATCGCGTTTGTAGTTGAACGTGTGGGTGATGCAAGCCACGATGACGGCCACAAAAGCAAGGCCCGCCAACAGCCACATGTGCCATATCAGCGTGAAGCCTACGAGGGTGCTCAGGCCTGCAATGACCACGCCTGCGGCGGTGTTCTTGGGCATGTGGATCGGGATGAAACCCGCCAGTGGGCGCACATAGCCGTGCTTCTTCATGTCCCACCACGCATCGTGGTCGTGCACACGGGGCGTGAAGGCAAAGTTGTAGGCCGGTGGCGGCGACGAGGTCGACCACTCCAGGGTACGGCCACCCCATGGGTCGCCGGTAGTGTCGCGCAGCGCGTCGCGCCGGATGTAGCTCACCACCAGGGTGATCAGGAAGCAGGCGATGCCGATCGCAATCAGGGCGGCACCGAAGGCGGCGACTACAAACCAGATCTGCAGGGACGGGTCTTCAAAATGGCTCATGCGGCGGGTCACGCCCATCAGGCCCAGCACGTACAGCGGCATGAAGGCGAAGTAAAAACCGATGCACCAGAACCAGAACGCACACTTGCCCCAGAACGAATCCAGCTTGTAGCCGAAGGCCTTGGGGAACCAGTAGGTAATGCCGGCAAAGGTGCCGAACACCACACCACCAATGATCACGTTATGGAAGTGGGCAATCAGGAACAGGCTGTTGTGCAACACAAAGTCTGCGGGGGGCACGGCCAGCAGTACACCAGTCATGCCGCCGATGGTGAAGGTCACCATGAAGCCCATGGTCCACAGCATGGGGACTTCAAAGCGGATGCGTCCACGGTACATGGTGAACAACCAGTTGAAAATTTTGGCCCCGGTGGGAATCGAGATGATCATGGTGGTGATGCCAAAGAACGAATTCACGCTGGCACCCGAACCCATGGTGAAGAAGTGGTGCAGCCACACCAGGTACGACAGGATGGTGATCACGATGGTTGCGTACACCATGGACGCATAGCCAAACAGGCGCTTGCTGCAGAACGTGGCGACCACTTCAGAGAAAACGCCGAAGATAGGTAGCACCAAGATGTAAACCTCGGGGTGACCCCAGATCCAGATCAGGTTCACATACATCATGGCGTTGCCGCCGAAATCATTGGTGAAGAAGTTGGTGCCTACGTAGCGGTCCATCGACAGCAACCCCAGCACGGCGGTCAGCACCGGGAAGGCCATAACGATCAACACGTTGGTGCACAGGGCCGTCCATACAAAGATCGGCATTTTCATCAGGCCCATGCCAGGGGCGCGCATCTTGATGATGGTGGCCAGCAGGTTGATGCCCGACAGTAAGGTGCCAACACCCGCGATCTGCAGGGACCAGATGTAGTAGTCCACCCCCGGGTCGGGGCTGTACAGAATGCCCGACAGCGGGGGATACGCCAGCCAGCCGGTACGGGCAAATTCACCCACAAACAGCGAGGCCATCGTCAAGCCCGCCCCACCGGCTGTCATCCAGAAACTGAAGTTGTTCAGGAAGGGAAAGGCCACGTCGCGGGCGCCGATCTGCAGCGGCAGCACAAAGTTCATCAGTCCGGTCACGAAGGGCATAGCCACGAAGAAGATCATGATCACACCGTGTGCGGTGAAGACCTGGTCGTAGTGGTGCGGTGGCAAAAAGCCGGTGGAGTCCCCAAACGACAAGGCCTGCTGCAAGCGCATCATCACCGCATCGGCAAAGCCGCGCAGCAGCATCACCAGACCCAGAATCATGTACATGATGCCGATCTTTTTGTGGTCGATGCTGGTAAACCATTCACTCCACAGGTAGCCCCAGAGCTTGAAATAGGTCAGCGCTCCCAGCACGGCAGCACCGCCGATCGCGACGGCGATAAAAGTCGCCAGCAGGATTGGTTCGTGGAATGGAATCGCCTCCCAGGTGAGACGGCCAAAAATGAGCTTCGTAAGATCGAGGTTGTCGAACATCGTTATTCCGGATGCCAAAAATAATGCGGCGCAGGCCGAAATGCCGTAGTGAGCGGCGCGGGGTAAAAAAATGCGTAGGCGAAAACTTAACCGGGCTGGGCACCAGACACCAGTGCAGCGCCTGTGGGGTTGGCCACAGTGCACATGGCACCCACGTAGCTACGTGCAGGTGTGCCTTCGATGCCCAGACGCTTGCGCGTGGCGGTGTCCAGCGAAGCGATGTTGTAGGTACCTGGCTTGCCTTGGCCGCCACTGGCGTCGATGGCCATCATGTCTTTCATACACATACGATTAGGCTCCACACAGCGGTTCAGAATGGCGTCATACAAATCGGGCGCCACCGTGGCGTAACGACGCACCGGGTCGCGCTCGCTGGGCTGTGCCAGCTGGATATAGCTCTCGCGGCTCAGCGCACCGCCGCCCGATTTGGTGGCTTTGGCCCAAGCATCAAACTTCTCCGTGCTCATGCCCAGAAACTTGAAGCGCATGCCCGAAAAACCAGCACCACTGTAATTGGCTGAGAAGCCTTCGTATTCGCCCGCTTTGTTTATCACAGCGTGCAGCTTGGTTTCCATGCCGGGCATGGCGTAGATCTGGCCAGCCAACGCAGGCACGAAGAACGAGTTCATGATCGACGATGCGGTGATCTTGAAGGCAATGGGCCGGTCCACCGGGGCCACCAACTCATTGACGGTGGCAATACCGAGCTCCGGGTAAATAAACAGCCATTTCCAGTCGAGCGCCACCACTTCCACCACCAGCGGCTCGGTGCCTGGGATTACATCGCGGCTCGCGTCAATGCGCTGCAGCGGGCGGTACGGGTCCAGAGTGTGGGTGCTGATCCACGTGATGGCGCCCAGGGCAATGATGATCAGCAGCGGTGCCGCCCAGATCACCAGTTCCAGCTGGGTGGAATGGTGCCATTCTGGGTCGTATGTGGCGGCGGTATTGGACTTGCGGTAGCGCCAGGCGAACAACAAGGTCAGGGCAATCACCGGGACGATGATCAACAGCATCAGCACCGTCGATACGACGATCAGATCGCGTTGCTGCAGTGCCACATCGCCAGATGGATTCATCAGTACGGTGTTGCAACCAGCCAGTAAAACGATGGCTGGAAACAGAAGCAATCCGCGTAGGTTTTTGAAGGAGGGCATGCCGGACAATGTGAGATGACGTGATCGCATAGTGTATGAAATTTACGTTTATTCGTGGGCGATGGGGGTAGGGCGTTTTGTCCTATGGCATCATTCTCTTGGCTGTGTTGTCCCGCAGCGTCTGTATATTACAACCTCCGAATCACGAGCAAACATGATGTCCAGCATTAATCATGAACACACCGCTGAAGTACCGTCCACCTTTGAGCGGGATGCGAGGGCTTCTGTTGCAGACCACTCCAAGATCGCACCCGGTGAAATCGCCATCGGCGTGATCATTGGCCGGGCGTCTGAATATTTTGACTATTTTGTTTACGGCATCGCCTCGGTGCTGGTATTCCCCGAAATATTTTTCCCCTTCGAGAGTCGGCTGGACGGCACGCTGCTGTCGTTTGTGATCTTCTCGTTTGCGTTCATCGCCCGGCCCATCGGCACGGTGGCCTTCATGGCCATCCAGCGGCGGTGGGGACGCGGGGCCAAGCTGACCGGATCGCTGTTTCTGCTGGGGATTGCCACGGTGGGAATTGCCTTCCTGCCGGGCTACGCCAGCCTGGGGTTCACCTCCATCGTTTTCCTGTCGATTTTGCGTTTTCTGCAAGGGATTGCGCTCGGTGGTTCCTGGGATGGCCTGCCCTCGCTGCTGGCCTTGAACGCCCCCAAGAACCGCCGCGGCTGGTACGCCATGATCCCCCAGTTGGGCGCGCCCATCGGTTTCATCGTGGCTAGCGGCCTGTTTCTGTACTTGCACTCCAGCCTGTGGCCCGTGGACTTTATGGATTGGGGCTGGCGTTACCCGTTTTACGTGGCTTTTGCGATCAACGTGGTGGCGCTGTTTGCCCGCCTGCGCCTGGTGGTGACCGATGAATACGACCATTTGCTCAACGAGCACAAACTGGAGCCCAGCAATGTGGGCGACTTGGTGCAGGCGCAGGGCAGCAACCTGCTGATCGGCGCATTTGCCGCTTTGGCCAGCTATGCACTGTTCCATCTGGTCACCGTTTTCCCGCTGTCGTGGATCACCTTGTACGCCACGCAGCCCGTCGCCGACGTGTTGATTGTGCAAATGATTGGCGCAGCGATTGCCATGCTGGGCATCATTGCATCCGGAGTCATTGCAGACCGGGTGGGTCGGCGCAGTACGTTGGGCAGTTTGGCCGTGCTAATTGCGATATTTAGCCTGTTTGCGCCCATGCTGCTGGACGGCGAACCTTTCCGGCAAGACGTGTTCATTCTGGTGGGGTTTGCCTTGCTGGGCCTGTCGTACGGCCAAGCTGCCGGGGCAGTGAGCTCCAACTTTGAACCCCAGTACCGCTACACCGGCGCAGCGCTGACATCCGATTTAGCCTGGTTGATTGGTGCGGCCTTTGCGCCCCTGGTCGCCCTCGGTTTGTCGGCCCATTTCGGGCTGGCTTACGTCAGTATTTACCTGTTTTCAGGGGCGATTTGCACCCTGGTAGCGCTGCGGGTCAACCGATCTCTGGAGCTGCGCGACTAGAGGTCGGTGCATGCTGCCCGACCGCTACCACACGGTTCCTGGCCATGGCCGTTTCGGCTACTCGGCCATCCACCAACGGCCCGACTACCGCTGGCCCAATGGAGCCCGGCTGGCGGTGTACCTGGGCTTCAACATCGAACACTTCGCTTTCGGCGAAGGCCTGGGAGCCAACCTGGGGCCGGTGTCGCCGCAGCCGGATGTGCTGAACTACAGCTGGCGCGAGTATGGCAACCGGGTGGGAGTGTGGCGATGCCTGGAGTTGTTTGACGCGCTCGATCTGCCTGCGGGTGTGCTTATCAACACTGCCTTGTACGACCATTGCCCCGAAGTCGTGGCGGCCTGCGTGGCCCGCGGCGACGAACTCATTGGCCACGGCCACACCAATGCCGAGCGGCAAAACGGTATGGTCGAGGCGCAGGAGCGCGATTTGCTGCAGTCGTGCCGGGACCTGATGCTGCAGCACAGCGGCACCGCACCTGCAGGTTGGCTATCGCCCTGGATTGCCGAAACCGCGCGCACCCCCGACTTGCTGCGTGAAACCGGCTACCGCTACACCCTGAACTGGTGCCATGATGACCAGCCGGTGGCCATGCAGACCCGCAGCGGCCCCATCTGGTCGATTCCGTACCCGCAGGAGCTCAACGATATTCCGATGGTCATGGGCCGCCAGATGGATGGCAAAGACTTCGCCCAGATGGTCATCGACAATTTCGACGAAATGCTGCTGCAGTCCCAGGCCCAGCCGCTGGTGATGGGCATTGCGCTGCACCCTTACATCGTCGGCCAGCCGTATCGCCTGCGGCACCTGCGCCGGGCTTTGCAGCATATTGCCCGGTACCGCAGTGATATCTGGTTCACCACGCCGGGTGCGATTGCCAACGCGATGGATGCCTTGCCTACGCCGTAATCCAGATCGGCTCACCCGCCAGCGGGTGTTCGTCGCAGTTCGCGTCCCCCGGCTGGCCACCGCGGTCCACCACCAGAAAGTCGCTGGGCGCTTGCAGCGCAATCAGCGGGTGGTGCCAGGTGCCCCTGGCGTAGTTCACCCCCTGGCCCGGCTCGGCACGAAAGCAGCGGATCTGCGCCAGGTCCGGCACCGGACCGGCCTCGACCACCACCACCAAATACGGCATGCCTGAGAGCGGCATGAACACCTGGCTGCCCAGCGGATGCCGCTCCAGCAGCACCAACTGCATCGGCAGGCTGCGCGGCAATGCCTTGAAAATGCTCAGAATGGCGCGCCCATCGCCGCTTTCCACATCAATGCAAGCCAGGTCGTGGTAGCGCTCGGCAAAGCCGTCGTTGATGGAGAAATGCCGCGCGTTGTCGCTGGCTTCGATGACATCACCGAATGGGCGGAAGGCTTCCGCGGTCAGGGGTTCAATCACCAGGGTGGTCATATCAGCAGTCGATGTCGTCCAGGTCCGCCACCAGCGGTGTCTTTTTGGAGCGTTTGTTGCGTTTGGCGAAGGCCAGGCCCATGGCCAGGGTCTGGGCCAGGCACATGGCCGAGGTCAGCGAGCGAAAGCCCAGCAGCTTGGCGTCGTTCACCTCCAGCACCAGGTCGGCCCCCTTGGCCACCGGGCTCATGAAGGCATCGGTAATGGCGAGCCGCTTGGCACCGCGCAGGCGCACCTGTTCGCACACCTGCAGGGTGTCGGCCGCGTAGGGCGGAAAGCTGATGGCGATCAACAGGTCTTGCGGGCTGGCGGTGCTGGCCTGCTCGGCAATGGCACCGCCCAGGCCGGTGATCTGCACCGCGGGCTGGCCGACCCGGTTCAGCGCGTAAGCCAGGTAGGCCGCCACCGCGTACGAGCGGCGCAGGCCTAGCACATGCACGATGCGGGCGTTCTGGATCAGGGCAATCGCCTCCTGCAGCGGCAGGCTGGCGGCATCGTCCTGCAAATGCTCCAGCGACACCACGTTGGCCTGGCTGAAGGCGCGCAGCACCTCGGCGGGGTCGTCGGGGTTGTCCAGCGTCTGCTCACCGCCAAAGTGGCGGATACGCTCGCGAAAAGTCGGCTTGCCTGCATGCTGCAGCGGCGCGCGGAACAGCCGCTGCAGGTCCGAGTAGCCATCGAACCCCAGCGCCTTGGCCATGCGGATGAAGGCTGCGGGCGCGATCTGGGCCGCCGCCGCCACCGTAGCCACCGGGTTCAGCGCGATGTCGTTGGGGTGGTCTACCGCGTAGCGGGCCGCGTCGCGCATGCGCGGCGTGAGGCGTTCGCTTTCACGGCCAATCAGGTCCCGCAGCGCATCCAGATTGCTTGGTTTGCTCTTATCCATATAGCAATCATACGGGCTGGGAATGCCAAAGCAGGGTCAAAGCCATTTTTTGAGAAAATAGGCCATTTTTTACATACATTATTGGCATCCAGTGCTTATGAAATAATCGTGAGCAGCTATCAAAAATTTACTTAAATAAAATAGCAAAACCTAAAACGCGCGCACTTCGCCACGTGGCACAAACCGGCCCATGCCTTCGCGCCCCAGCCACTGCGGCCCATCCACAATCAGCGTGCCGCGCAAAAACACCTTTTTCACCTGTCCACGCAGCGTGCGGCCTTCGAGCAGGGTGTAGTCGCAGTTGCCGTGTAGATCTTTGGCGTAAATGGTCTGGCTGGCGGCGGGGTCGAACAGCACCACGTCGGCATCGCTGCCCACGGCGATGGTGCCCTTTTTAGGGAACAGGCCGAACAGCTTGGCCGGGGTGGTGGAGGTCAGCTCCACAAACCGGTTCAGCGACAGCTTGCCCTGCATCACGCCGATGTCGAACAGGCTGACCAGGCGCGTCTCTATGCCCGGCGCGCCGTTGGGGATGAGCGAGAAGTCGTCCTTGCCGCGCATTTTCTGCATGCGGTAGCCTAGATGGCCTTCTTTCATGCAAAACGGGCAGTGGTCGGTGGCAATCACCTGCAAGTCGTCGTAGCGCAGGGCGCGCCACAGGTGTTTTTGGTCATCGGGGGTGCGCAGCGGCGGGGTCATCACGTATTTCGCGATTTCCACGTCGTCGGTGTTGTAGACCGCGTCGTCAAACAGCAGGTAGTGCGGGCAGGTTTCGGCAAACACCGGAATGCCCTCGGCCCGGGCGGCAACGATGTGCTTGAGCGCCTGGTTGCTGGAGACGTGCACAAAGTAGATGGGCGCGTTGGCCAGCTCGGCCAGGCGTATGCCGCGGTGGGTGGCTTCGCCCTCCAGGATGGCCGGGCGGGTCAGGGCGTGGTAGCGCGGCGAGGTGTGGCCGGCCTCCAGCGCTTCCTTGATCAGCAGGTCGATCACCGTGCCGTTTTCGGCGTGCAGGGCCACCATGCCGCCGTCGGCACCCACCTGGCGCAGCATGCGGAAGATGGCGGCATCGTCGGCCATCATCACACCGGGGTAGGCCATGAACATCTTGAAGCTGGTCACGCCCTCGTGGCGCATGGCGTAGCGCACGTCCTGCAGCACCTGCTCGTCCACGCGGGTGATGATGACGTGGAAGCTGAAGTCCACCGCTACCTGCGATTCCGCGCTGCGCTGGGCGCGGGCAATGGCCCCCAGGGGCGAATCGGTGGCCGTTTGCAGCGCAAAGTCGACGATGGTGGTGGTGCCGCCAAAGGCTGCGGCCTTGGTGCCGCTGGCAAAAGTGTCGCAGGTGATCGTGGGGCCGATCACGTTTTCCAGGTGCACATGGGTGTCCACGCCGCCGGGCAGCACGTACAGGCCGGTGGCATCGACGATGGCCAAGTCTTCGCCCACCTGGATGTTGCGGCCAATGGTGTGGATCACACCGTCCTGCATCAGCACGTCGGCCACGTAGTCGTCGGTGGCGGTGATGATGCGGCCATTGCGGATTAAGGTCGTATTCATTAGATAACCTCCGTGCTGCGCACTGCGGTGCGAGCTTGCTTGAAGCGGTTCTGCGCGGCGCTCATGCGATCACCTCGTCCAGATGTTGAATCAGTTTGTCGATCTCGGCGAGGGTGTTGTAGTGGGCGATGGACACGCGCACCACACCGCCCTGGGTGTGCAGGCCCAGCGACTCAATCAGGCGCTTGGCATAGAAGTCGCCAAAGCGGATGCCGATACCAAACCGGTCGGTGTGGCGCACGATGGATTCCGACATTTTCCCTGCCACCATGAAGCTGATGGTGGGCACCCGGCCACCCTTCGCTGCGCTGTCCATCCCGATGATGCGCACCGACGTCTTGCTGCGCAAATACGCCAGCAGCCGCTCGGCCAGCGCGTCCTCGTGCTGCTCAAAGGCATCGAAGGCGCACTGCATTTTTTGCCGTGCCGTGCCGGTACAACCGAGTTCGGTACCCACCGCCATCAGGTACTCAACGATGCCCATGCAGCCGTACGACAGCTCGTAGTTCACATTGCCCGGCTGCAGCTTGTAGGGCAGCACGTCGGCACCGATGAAATAGTGGTTCAGGCTGGGTAGCGACAGCAGCAGCTCACGCTGCACCCACAGCACCGCGTAGTGCGGGCCAAACACCTTGTAGAAGCTGAACACGTACAAATCCGCCCCGCTGGCCTGCACATCCACCAGCCGGTGCGGCGCGTAGGCCACGGCGTCCACGCACAGGCGTGCGCCCACGGCGTGGGCCCGGCGGGCGATCTCGGCCACGGGGTTGATGGTGCCCAGGATGTTGGAGGCGTGCGTCACCGCCACCCATTTTGTGCGGGGCGACAGCAGGCGGTCCAGGTCGGCCAGGTCCAGCGCCAGGGTTTCGGGGTTCACTTCCCACACCTTGACCACCGCGCCCGCCGCCTGCAGCCGCATCCAGCCGCCGATATTGGCTTCGTGGTCGGTGTTGCTGACAATGACCTCGTCGCCGGGCTGGATGCCCAGCTGGATGGCCTGCGTCACCTGGAACATCAGCGAAGTGGTGGAGCCGCCCATCACCACTTCGTCGTCGAACGGGGCGTTGATCAGCTCGGCCACCGCGCGGCGGGCTGCGAGCACCTTGGCTCCGGCATCTTGCGACTGGGCGTAGCTGGCACCCAGCTGCACGCTGCTGGTCAGCAGGTAGTCGCGCACCCGGTCGGCCACGCGGCGCAGCACCTGGGAGCCACCGGCGTTGTCCAGGTAAACACAGTCGTTCTGCAGGGCCGGAAACTCGGCGCGGATATGGTCTAGGTTGAGGGTTGGCGGCATAAAAATCAGTGTTGAAGAATGGCCTGCAGAAAGGCCTGGGTGCGCTCCTCGCGGGGCGCGCTGAAGAATTCGGCGGGCGGTGCCTGTTCGATCACCCGCCCGGCCTCCATAAAGATCACCCGGTCGGCCACGCGGCGGGCAAAGCCCATTTCGTGGGTCACGATCACCATGGTCACGCCGGTGCGCGCCAGGGCTTGCATCACGTCCAGCACCTCGCCCACCATTTCCGGGTCCAGGGCCGAGGTGGGCTCGTCAAACAGCAGCACCTTGGGCTCCATGGCCAGGGCCCGGGCAATCGCCACCCGCTGCTGCTGGCCGCCCGACAACTGGCCGGGCAGTTTGTGGGCGTGTGCGGCCAGGCCCACCTTGTCCAGCAGGGCCAGGGCGCGGGCTTCGGCCTCGCGCTTGGGCATGTGGCGCACCCGCAGCGGGCCCAGCGCCACATTGGCCAGGGCCGTGAGGTGCGGAAACAGGTTGAAGCTCTGGAACACCATGCCCACCTCGGCACGCACCTTGGCCAGGGCCTTGCCGCGCACCACTTTTTCGCCGTCCACCAGGATCTCGCCGCCCTGGTAATCCTCCAGCAGGTTGATGCAGCGGATCAGCGTGGATTTGCCCGAGCCCGATGGGCCGATCACCACCACCACTTCCCCGGCATTCACGTCGAGGTCGATGCTGTGCAGGGCTTGGAATGCACCGTAGGACTTGCACAGCCCGCGGATTTGGATAAGTGCCGTCATATTGTTCTTAGCGTGTGGCAGCACGGTGCCGCGCTTCAAAAAAGCCCACCAGCCGCACCAGTGGCAGCAACAGCAGCAAATACAGCACGGCTGCGCCGATCAAGGGCGTGGGGTTGGCGGCCAGGGCCTGGGCCTGGGTGGCCTGTTTCAGCAGATCGGGCATGGCTACCACCGAGGCCAGGGCCGTGTCTTTGAGCACATTGATGCAGTTGCTGGTCAGCGGCGGTACCACGATGCGCAAGGCCTGGGGCAGCACCACGTCGCGCATGCTGCTGAAAAACCCCAGGCCAATGGCATCGGCCGCTTCGAACTGGCCTTTGGGAATGGCCTCGATGCCCGCCCGCATGATTTCTGCCGTGTACGCGCACGACACCAGCGACAGCGCGGTGGTGGCGGCGGCAAACGATGTGAGCCGGATGCCCACAAAGGGCAGGGCGTAGTACACCAGCACCAGCAAGACCAGCAGCGGAATCGAGCGGAACACGTCGATATAGATGCGGGCCACGGTGCGCAACCAGGTGGGGCCGTACAGCCGCACCAGCGCCAGCAGCAAGCCGCCCACAAAGCCCAGCGCAATGCTCACGGCCCCCAGCAGAATCGTGGTCCACAGCCCCTGCAGCAGCAAAGGCAGGGCATCCCGGAAAACCGGCCAGTTGAAGAAGGTGTCGAGCAGATTCATGCGGGGGCCGTCAGGTTCTGATTACTTGGGAACGTCCATCACCATCACGCTGGAGGATGTATCGGGCGGAGTGGTGCCAAACCACTTTTTGTGGGTGGCAGACACAAAGCCCTCTTTCTTCAGCGTGGTCAGGATCTCGTTCACCTTGGCCGCATCCGCAAAGTTCTTGGCAAACATGAAGGAATAGCGCTCGTTGGTGGGAATGCGCGCGGCAATGCGGTACTGCGGTTTGTCCTTGATGTAGTACTCCACCGCCGGGATGTCGCTGATGTAGCCGTCGATGCGGCCCGATGCCAGGTCCAGCATGGCGGGGGCCAGTCCTTCGTAGCGGGAGATGGTGGCGATTTTCAGCTTGGCGGTGTTCTGCGTGGCATAGATGTCGCCGGTGGAGGCGGTATCCACGCCCACGGTCTTGCCGGCCAGGTCTTCCAGCTTGTCGATCTTGGTGGCTTTGAGTACCGACAGGGATTGGTCGCTGTCGTAGTAGGGCTGGGCAAAGGCCAGCGACTCCAGGCGCTTGGGCGTGATGGTGATGCTGGATACCGCGATCTGGATGCGGCCCGACTGCACGGCGGGGAACAGGCCGTTGAACGGAATATTCTCGATCTGCACCGACTTGCCTGCGCGCTTGGCGACTTCGTTGACCAGATCGATCTCGAAGCCGACAAACTTGCCGGTCGCGTCCTGGAACTCCCAGGGCACGTTGCCGATGTTGGCACCGACCGTCCAGTCGGCAGCCAGGGCCGAGGTGGCCGTGGCAAAGGTGGCGACCGTCAGGGCGACGGTGGCAGCAAGGGATGTGAATTTCATGCGGGCTACTCCTGAAAAACCGGGTTGAAAAATGAATTTCCGACAGCGGTGTGCATTGCAAATGTCTGGAGCCGTAAAGATAGCAAATTGAATCAAATAAATCAATAAAAATTAAAATGAATTATTTGAGCCAAAACGGTGCAAAAAAAGGGGCTTGCACCCGTTTGGCGCAAGCCCCTTTTATTTCTGCACCAAGTGCAAGTTCTGTGGCGCTTTACTTCTTGGCCACCATACCGTAGATCACCAGCAAGACGATGGCGCCGACCACCGAGGCAATCCAGCCAGCCGCCGCGCCGGGCGCATACCAGCCCATCTTTTGGCCGATGAAGCTGGCACCGAACGAGCCGGCAATACCCAGAATCGCCGTCATGATGAAGCCCAGCTTGTCGTCACCGGGCTTCACGGCCCGGGCAATCAAGCCCACGATCAAACCTACGATGATGGTGCCGATCAAAGAAAACATAAAAAATCTCCGTATACAAAGTTTGCAAGAACCCGGAATGTACCTTGTCTTTGTGAAGCTTGGCGTTCACTTTCGTAGACCCGGCTGCAGCGCATCCCGGGCCATGCCAGTTATGTCACGTTAATTGGCCATGGCACCGGCGGATTCCAGCTGCTCCGACAGCGCCATCCAGCGCACTTCCAGCGCAGCCATGTCGGCGGTGACCTTTTTGAGGCGCTTGCCGGCTTGGCCGATCTCGAATGGATTCCTGGCCGCGGCCAGCTTTTCGTCCAGACCGTCTTTTTCCAGTTGCAGGGCGGCCATCTCGGTGTCGATCTTGTCCAGGTCGCGCTGCAAGGCCTTGGTGTTGACCACCGGGGCGGCCACCACCACCGGCGCGGGAGGAGGTGCTGCCACCTTGCCCGCTTCCTTGGCGGCTTCGCGCATGCGCTTGGCTTCGTCGAGCAGATAGCGCTGGTAGTCGTCCAGGTCGCCGTCAAACGGCTCCACGCCGCCGCGCGAGACCATCCAGAACTCGTCGCACACCGAGCGCAGCAGGGCGCGGTCGTGGCTGACCAGCATCACCGTACCTTCGAATTCGTTCAGCGCCATCGCCAGGGCTTCGCGGGTGGCCAGGTCCAGGTGGTTGGTAGGCTCATCCAGCAGCAGCAGGTTCGGGCGCTGCCAGACGATCATGCACAGCACCAGGCGGGCTTTTTCGCCGCCGCTCATGCTGCCCACGGCCTGCTTGACCATGTCGCCGCTGAAGTTGAAGGTGCCCAGAAAGCTGCGCAGGTCCTGCTCGCGCGTGCCCTGGCCGGCCAGCTTGCCTGCGGCGGTGGTTTCCTTTACCAGGCGGATCATGTGCTCCAGCGGGGTGTCGGCGGGGCGCAGCACGTCCAGCTCTTGCTGGGCAAAGTAGCCGATGTTCAGGCCCTTGCCTTCCAGAATCTCGCCGTGGATGGGCGTGAGCGCGCGGGCCACGGTTTTCACCAGGGTGGATTTACCCTGGCCGTTGGCACCCAGAATGCCGATGCGCTGGCCTGCCAGCACCGACTTATTGACCTTTTGCACGATGACCGTGGGGCCGGTGCCTTCGGGCGCGTCTTCGGGTGCGGGGTAGCCAAAGGTGGCATCCGACATCGACAGCATGGGGTTGGGCAGGTTGGCGGGCTCTTTGAACTCGAAAGTGAATTCGGCCTCGGCCAGCAGCGGCGCGATCTTTTCCATGCGGTCCAGCGCCTTGACCCGGCTTTGCGCCTGCTTGGCCTTGCTGGCCTGGGCCTTGAAGCGCGAGATGAATTTCTGCAGGTGGGCAATCTTGTCCTGCTGTTTGCTGAACGATGCCGACTGCTGCTCCATCTTCTCGGCGCGCATGTCTTCAAACTTGCTGTAGTTGCCGCCGTAGCGGTTGAGCTTGGCGGTCTCGATGTGCACCGTCACGTCGGTGATGGCATCCAGGAATTCGCGGTCATGGCTGATGACCAGCATGGTGCCGGTGTAGCGCTTGAGCCAGGCTTCCAGCCACACCAGTGCGTCCAAGTCCAAGTGGTTGGTGGGTTCGTCCAGCAGCATCAGGTCCGACGGGCACATCAGCGCGCGTGCCAGTTGCAGGCGCATGCGCCAGCCACCCGAGAAGCTGTTCACCGGGTTGTCCAGTTCGGTGGTTTTGAAGCCCAGGCCCAAGATCAGCGCCTGCGCCCGGGCCTGTGCGTCGCCCGAGCCTGCGTCGTACAGCGCCATGTAGGCGTTGGCCATGCGCTCGCCATCTTCGGTCAGCTCGGAGGCATCAACTTCCTGCTGGGCGGCCAGCAGGTTGGTGTCGCCCTCGACCACGAAGTCGGTGGCGCTTTGGTCGGTTTCGGGCATGTCCTGGGCCACCTGGGCCAGCCGCCACTGCGCAGGCACGTAAAAGTCGCCGCCGTCTTCGTGCAGCGTGCCGTTGAGCAGCGCAAACAGCGTGGATTTGCCCGCGCCGTTGCGGCCCACCAGGCCGACCTTTTCGCCGGGGTTGATGGTGACATTGGCGCTATCCAGCAGGACTTTGGCGCTGCGGCGCAGAACGACGTTTTTCAGGGTGATCATGGTGAACTGGATCACCACGGGGCGGTGATCGAAAAAAACTAAAGGGAAGCGAGGGCTTCGCGGGTGACCAAGAGCACTTGGTCTTCGCCTGCGCTGGTGTCTAACCACACCACTTCGAGCGCGGGGAAGGCGGCTTCAAAGTGTTCGCGCTCGTTGCCGATTTCCAGAACCAGCACCGCGAGAGGGGCCATTTTCGCAGAAACCTCTTGCAGCAGTTTGCGGACAAAGTCCATACCGTCTTTCCCGCCCTCCAGCGCCAGTGCGGGCTCGGCCTGGTACTCGGCGGGCAGGGCGGCCATGCTCTGGCTGTTGACGTAGGGCGGGTTGCACAAAATCAGGTCAAACGGGCCGCCCACCTGGGCCAGGCCGTCCGATTCCACCAGGGTGATGCGCCTTTGCAGGCTGTGCTTGTCCACATTGATGCGGGCCACGGCCAGGGCCTCGGGGCTGATGTCGGCGGCGGTAACCTGCACGTCGGGGTAGACCATGGCCGCCAGCACGGCCAGGCTGCCGTTGCCGGTGCACAGGTCGAGCACGCGGTAGGATTCCTCGCGCAGCCAGTAGTCGATGCCGCCGTCCATCAGCAGCTCGGCGATGAAGCTGCGCGGCACGATGGCGCGCTCGTCCACGTAAAACGGCACGCCCTGCAGCCAGGCCTCTTGCGTGAGGTAGGCGGCGGGCTTGCGGCTGAGGATGCGTGCTTCCAAAAGTGTAGCTACTTGTGCTTGCTGGTCCAGCGTGAGGGGCTGATTTTCTACAGCATCCAGATCGTCCAGCGGCAGGCCCAGCTTCCACATCACCAGCCAGGCGGCCTCGTCGAAGGCATTGGTGGTGCCGTGGCCGAAGGACACGCCTGCGGCCTCCAGCTGGGCGGCGGATTGTTCGATGAGTTGGAGGACGTTCATGGCAGAGCAGACAAATTTTCGAGCGTACGGCGGTAGATGTTTTTCAGCGGCTCGATGTCGGCCACCGCGATGTGCTCGTCGATCTTGTGGATGGTGGCGTTGGGCGGGCCGCATTCAATGACCTGCGGGCAGATCTGGGCGATGAAGCGCGCATCGCTGGTGCCGCCGGTGGTCGAGAGTTCGGTGGTGATGCCGGTCTCGGCCAGGATGGCGGCGCGCACCGCGTCGACCAGGGTGCCGGGGGTGGTCAAGAAGGGCAGGCCGCCCACCGTCCAGGCGATGTCGTAGCTGAGGCCGTGGCGGTCCAGCACCTCGTGCACGCGGCGCTGCAGGCCGTCGGGCGTGGATTCGGTGCAGAAGCGGAAGTTGAAGTCCACCACCACGGTGCCGGGAATGACGTTGTTGGCACCGGTGCCCGCGTGGATGTTGCTCATTTGCCAGCTGGTGGGCTGGAAGAAGGCGTTGCCGCCGTCCCAGGCGGTAGCCACCAGCTCGGCCAGGGCGGGCATGGCCAGGTGGATGGGGTTTTTGGCCAGCTGCGGGTAGGCGATGTGGCCCTGCACGCCGCGGATGGTGAGCTTGCCGCTCATGCTGCCGCGGCGGCCGTTCTTGACCATGTCGCCGGTGCGCTCCACCGCCGTGGGCTCGCCAACGATGCAGTAATCGATTTTTTCGCCACGCTCTTGCAGCAGCTTGCAAACCACCACCGTGCCGTCTACCGACGGGCCTTCTTCGTCGCTGGTGAGCAGCAGGGCGATGGACAGCGGGGTGTCGGGCTGGGCGGCCAGCAGTTCTTCCACCGCCACCACAAAGGCGGCGATGGAGGTTTTCATGTCGCTCGCGCCCCGGCCAAACAATTTGCCGTCACGGTGCGTGGGGGTGAAGGGGTCGCTGCCCCACTGCGCCAGCGGGCCGGTGGGCACCACGTCGGTGTGGCCGGCGAATGCTATGAGTTTAGGAGCTGCTTGTGCTGATCCAGCCAGCGCAGAGGGCTTAAAACCCTTGTAAGTGCTGTGGCGCACGGCCCACAGGTTGGTGACGCGGAAGTTCTCGGGGCCACTGGTGATGGTTTCACACACAAAGCCCAGCGGGGCCAGGCGCTCGGCGATCAGGGGCTGGCAGTGCGCGTCATCCGGGGTGACGGAGGGCTGGGCAATCAGTTGCTCGGCCAAATACAGGGTCTGGGACATAGATAGGGAAAAATTAAGGCCGCACAGGTTATGGCCGCACATCCAAGGTGAAGTCGGTAAAGCTGGGTTCGTCGTCGGCCTCGGCCTGCTGCACCTCGATTTCGGCCTTCTGGCTGCCCCGGGCAAAGTCGTTTTGCAGCCGCCACATCAGGTTGGTGGCCGAATCGGCGTTGGCCAGGCCCTCCTTGCGGTCGATCACGCCGTCGGTGATCATGCGGGCCAGGTCGCTTTCGAAGGTTTGCGAGCCCTCGGCCAGCGACTTCTCCATGGCATCCTTGACCCCGCCGATGTCGCCTTTTTCGATCATGTCGGCCACCAGCAAGGTGTTGAGCATGATCTCCACCGCGGGCACGCGTTCGCCCGAGGGCGTGCGCACCAGCCGCTGCGAGACGATGGCGTTCAGCGCCACGGCCAGGTCGGCCTGCATGGTGGCGCGCACTTCCACGGGGTAGAAGTTGACGATGCGATTCAGCGCCTGGTAGGAGTTGTTGGCGTGCAGGGTGGCCATGCACAAATGGCCGGTCTGGGCATAGGCAATGGCCGCCGACATGGTTTCGCGGTCTCGGATTTCGCCAATCAAAATCACGTCCGGGGCTTGGCGCAGCGCGTTCTTCAGCGCCACTTCGAGCGATGCGGTGTCGGTGCCGATCTCGCGCTGGTTGACGATGGAGCGCTTGTTCTTAAACAGGTATTCGATCGGGTCTTCGATAGTCAGGATATGGCCGCCCGCACGCTGGTTGCGGTGGTCGATCATGGCCGCCTGGGTGGTGGTTTTACCGGCACCCGTAGAGCCCACCATCAGCAGCAGGCCGCGCTTTTGCATCACCAGCTCGCCCAGGATGGCGGGCACCTTGAGGCTGCTGAGCAGCGGCACTTCCACGTTGATGTAGCGCACCACCACCGAGTAGCTGCCGCGCTGGCGCATGGCGCTGACGCGGAATCGCCCCACGCCGGGCACCGAGATGGCCATGTTCAGCTCGCCGCTGGCCTCCAGCTCGGTGATTTTCTCGGCCGGCACAATCTCTGACAGCAGGCTGCGTGGGGCATCGGTTTGCAGCAGCTGGCTGTTGACGGGCACGCACTGTCCGTTGATGCGGATCAGCGCGGGTGCGTTGGCCGACAGGTAGACATCGGAGGCCTTTTTCTCCTGCATTAACCGCAGGATGCGTTCCATAGTGCTCATGGGCTACCTCCGATAGGGTCGTGTGGGATCAGTCGCGCAGGAGGTCGTTCAGGCTGGTCTTGGAGCGCGTTTGCGCGTCCACGCGCTTGACGATGATGGCCGCGTACAGGCTGTACTTGCCGCCGTCCTTGGGCAGGGTGCCGCTGATCACCACCGAACCGGCGGGCACGCGGCCATAGGTCACGGTGTCGGTGGCACGGTCGTAAATGGGGGTGCTCTGGCCGATGTACACGCCCATGGAGATGACCGAGTTTTCTTCGACGATCACGCCCTCCACCACTTCCGAGCGCGCGCCCACAAAGCAGTTGTCTTCGATGATGGTGGGGCCGGCCTGCAGGGGTTCCAGCACGCCGCCAATGCCCACGCCGCCGCTCAAATGCACGTTCTTGCCGATCTGCGCGCACGAACCCACGGTGGCCCAGGTATCGACCATGGAGTTTTCACCCACATAGGCACCGATGTTCACGTAGGACGGCATCAGCACCGCGCCCTTGGCGATGAAGCTGCCGCGGCGGGCTACGGCGGGCGGTACCACGCGCACGCCGGTGGCCTTCATTTCTTCGGCGCTGAGGTGGGCGAACTTGGTGGGCACCTTGTCGTAGAAGCCCAGCGAGCCGGCTTGCATGATTTCGTTGTCTTTCAGGCGGAACGACAGCAGCACGGCCTTCTTGATCCACTGGTGCACCGTCCACTGGCCCACGGCTTCGCGGGTGGCCACGCGCAGGTGGCCGTTGTTCAGCTCGCTCAGCACATGCTCGACGGCATCGCGCACTTCGGCGGTGGACGCGGTGGGCGACAGGTTGGCGCGGTCTTCCCATGCGGCTTCGATGGTGGCTTGGAGTTGTTGTGTCATGGTTTTACTTTTCAGTTACGGGATTGGATAAATTGGCGGATTCGTTGGGCGGCTTCGGCACACTCTGCGGTTTCGGCCACCAGGGCCATGCGGATGCGCTGGCGGCCGGGGTTCTGGCCATGGGCCTCGCGCGCCAGGTAGCTGCCGGGCAGCACGGTCACATTGTAGGCAGCCAGCAGGTCGCGGGCGAAGGCGACATCGCTGTCCAGGCCGTCCACCAGCGCCGGGCCGGGCACCTGCGCCCACAGGTAAAAGCCCGCGTCGGGCAGGGCCACATCCATCACCTCGGCCAGGATGGGCGTGACCTGGGCAAATTTGCTGCGGTACAGGGCGCGGTTCTCCACCACGTGGGTCTCGTCGTTCCAGGCCGCCAGGCTGGCCGACTGCACCACCGGCCCCATGGCGCTGCCGTGGTAGGTGCGGTAGAGCAAAAACGGTTGGATGAGTGCCGCGTCGCCCGCCACAAAGCCGCTGCGCAGGCCGGGCACATTGCTGCGCTTGGACAGGCTGGTGAAGGCGATCAAATTCTTGAAGTCGGTCCGGCCCAGTTGGGCGGCGGCTTCCAGCCCGCCCAGCGGAGGTTCGTCGCGGAAGTAGATCTCGCTGTAGCACTCGTCCGAGGCAATCACAAAGCCGTGCTTGTCGCTCAACTCGAACAGCTTTTGCCATTCGCTCAGCGGCATTACCGCGCCGGTGGGGTTGCCGGGCGAGCAGACGAACAGCAGCTGGGTGCGGGCCCAGACTTCGGCAGGTACGCTGTCCCAGTCCACCGCGAAGTTGCGCGCCGGGTCGCTTGGTGCGTAGTAGGGCGTGGCCCCGGCCAGCAGGGCCGCGCCTTCGTAGATTTGGTAGAACGGATTCGGGCAGACCACGGTAGCGCCCGGCTGGGTGGGGTCGATGATTGTCTGTGCAAACGCAAACAGCGCCTCGCGCGAGCCGTTCACCGGCAGCACCTGGGTGGCGGGGTTCAGCGCCAGGCCATAGCGGCGCTGGATCCATTGCGCCATCGCTGTGCGCAGGGCCGGTTCGCCGCCGGTGGCTGGGTAGCCCGACAGGCCTTTGATGCCTGCCAGCATCGCCTGCTCGATGAACGCGGGCGTGGCGTGCTTGGGTTCGCCAATGCCGAGGCTGATGGCGCGGTAGGCCGGATTGGGGGTGACGCTGGCGAAAAGTTGCTTGAGCCGCTCGAAAGGGTAGGGCTGGAGGGTGGAGAGCAAGGGATTCATGGGGTGGGATTATCAGGTCTACAACTTATGATCGCCGTCACACCCCTACCAAACATTCGCTAAAACCTGCCATGACCGATTTCACCAAAGTAGTTCTTTTTACCGACACCGACGGCGTTGCCAAATTCCGCGAAGAGTCCATCCCGCTGACCGAGGGCAAACCTACCTCCCAGCTCAGCGCCCTGCAAGCCAGCGGCGGCTTCCAGCTGCGCCACAGCCCCGTGGGTTTTGCCAGCACCTTCCACTGCACCACCGACCCGCAGTGGGTGGTGATTCTGGCCGGGCAGATGGAAATTGGCTTGCAGGACGGCAGCACCCGGGTGTTCCAGCCGGGCGACCATTTCTATTCGGCCGATGTGCTGCCCGCCGGGGCGACGTTCGATGACAAAGTGCACGGGCACCGCAGCCGCCTGGTGGGGGACGTGCCGCTGGTGACTATGTTTGTGCGGGGTGGCTAATTTTTAGCGGGCTGCGTTGGGCCAGGTCGTCCATGTAGCCCGCAATGCCTGCGCCCTCGCGCTCCAGAAACCGCTCCACCGCGTCGGCAAACGCCGGGTGCGCCAGCCAGTGGGCGCTGGTGGTTTTGACGGGGAGCAGGGCGCGGGCCATTTTGTGTTCGCCTTGCGCGCCGCCTTCGAAGCGGGCCACGCCGTGGGCGATGCACCACGCCAGTGGCTGGTAGTAGCAGGCTTCGAAGTGCAGGCAGTCCACCCGCTCCAGTGCGCCCCAGTAGCGGCCATAGGCCACCAGGGGTTGTGCATCTTTTAGGCCGCTTGTGCCCATTCCATCGGCGCTGATAGCTATCAAACTGGTAGCAATGGGGATTTTGGCTCCATCCACCTCGCGCTCGGCCACAAATAGCAGCCAGTGCTCGGGCATCGTGTCGGCCATGCGCTGGAAGAAGTCGCGGCTCAGGTAGGGCGCGTTGCCGTGCTCCAGGTAGGTGCGCTCGTAGCAGCGGTAGAAGAAATCCCAGTCTTGCGGCGTGATGGCGCGACCCTGGGCGTGGCGGAAGGTGACACCCGCATCGGCCACCTTGCGGCGCTCCTGGCGGATCTTTTTGCGTTTATCTTGCGCCAGCGAGGCCAGGAAGTCGTCGAAGTCGCGGTAGCCCTCCAACGTGTTGGTCCAGTGGAATTGCACGGTGTGGCGCAGCATCAGGCCCGCGTCGGCGCAGGCGGCCACATCCACCGGGTTGGCAAATAGGACATGCAGCGACGAGAGTTTTTCGTGTTCACACCAGGCCACCAGCGCCTGCACCAGAACGGCACGGGATTCCCCATCCCGCGCCAGCAGCCGCGCGCCGGGCACGGGCGTGAACGGGGCTGCTACCACGGCCTTGGGGTAGTAGGGCAGGCCGTGCTGCTGGTAGGCGTTGGCCCAGGCCCAGTCAAACACGTATTCGCCGTAGGAATGGTCTTTGATATACAGCGCGCAGGCGGCTTGCAGCACGTCGCCCCGCCACACAGTCACCAGCCGCAGCTTCCAGCCGGTAGCAGGCGTGGCGCTGCCGCTGGCGTGCAGGGCGGCCAGGTATTCGTAGCGCATGAAGGGGCTGGCATCGGTTTGTAAGGCCAGCAGCTGGTTCCAGGCCTCGGAGGTAAGCTGCGAGGGCGAGTCCAGCACCCGAATGACATAATCACTTGGACTGTCTTCCAACCCATTTTGGCCTGCCGCCACCACCGCATTTTTTGTTTCCATGACTCTCAAACTCTGTGTTGCCCAGCTTAACTTTGTCGTCGGCGACCTGGCCGGTAATGCGCAAAAAATCATCGATGCCGCCCGCACGGCCTACGCAGATGGTGCCCGGCTGGTACTGACCCCCGAGCTGTCGATTTGCGGCTACGCGGCCGAAGATTTGTTCCTGCGCCCGGCCTTCATTGCTGCGTGCGATGATGCCGTGAAAACAGTGGCCCGCGAACTCGCCGGGTTAAAAGGCCTGCACGTGGTGGTGGGCCACCCCCAGGGCGGCGATGACCGCACCAAATCGGTGGCGGTGCAGTACCGTTTCAACGTCGCCAGCGTGTTCTGCGAAGGCCAACTGGTGGCTACCCACATCAAGCGCGAGCTGCCCAATTACCAGGTGTTTGACGAGCGCCGCTACTTCACGCCAGGGCAGGGCGTGTGCGTGTTTGCGGTCGAGGGCGTGCAAGTGGGTCTGCTGATTTGTGAAGATGCCTGGTTCGACGCGCCCGCGCTGTCCGCCAAAGCGGCTGGAGCCGAACTGCTGGCCGTCATCAACGCCTCGCCCTTCCACATGGGCAAAGGCGGCGAGCGGGTGCTGCGCATGGCCGACCGCGCCCGCAGCGTGGCGCTACCGCTGGTGTACGCGCACATCGTGGGCGGACAGGACGAGGTGGTGTTTGACGGCGGCTCGTTCTGCGTGAATGCCGACGGTGCCCTGAGTGGCCGCGCCCCCAGTTTTAAAGAAAATCTGTTCTTTGTGCAGACGGTACGGGCGCAAGCGGCTATTGAATTGGTAGCAAATATCGAACCCGAGCGCAGCCTGCATGCCGAGCTGTGGGATGCGCTGGTGCTGGGCCTGCGCGACTACGTGGGCAAAAACCGCTTCCCCGGCGTGCTGCTGGGCCTGTCGGGCGGCATCGACTCGGCCCTGGTGCTGGCGCTTGCGGTGGACGCGCTGGGCAAGGACCGGGTGCGCACGGTGATGATGCCCTCGCCCTACACGGCCGACATTTCCTGGATTGACGCGCGCGACATGGCCGCCCGGGTGGGCGTGCAGTACGACGAAATCTCCATCCTGCCCGAGTTTGAAGCCTTCAAGGCCTCGCTGGCGGTGCACTTCATTGGCCGCGACGAAGACACCACCGAAGAAAACATCCAGGCCCGCATCCGCGGCACGCTGCTGATGGCCTTGAGCAACAAATTCGGCAGCATTGTGGTAACCACAGGTAACAAGAGCGAGATGGCTACCGGCTACTGCACGCTGTACGGCGACATGGCGGGCGGCTTCGCGGTCATCAAGGACGTGGCCAAAACCCTGGTGTTTGCGCTGGCCCGCTGGCGCAACGCCAACGACCCGTATGGCACCGTCAGCAACCCCATCCCCGAGCGCATCATCACCCGCCCGCCCAGTGCCGAGCTGCGCGCCGACCAGACCGACCAGGACAGCCTGCCGCCCTACGAGGTGCTGGACGCCATCCTGGAGCGCTACATGGAAAACGACCAAAGCCTGGAGACCATCATCGCCGCCGGGTTTGCGCCTGCCGACGTGGAGCGCGTCACCCGGCTGATTAAAATCAACGAGTACAAACGCCGCCAGTCGCCCGTCGGAATCCGGGTAACCCACCGCAGCTTTGGCAAGGATTGGCGCTATCCTATTACGAGCAAATTTCGCGCTTGAATAAACGAGATCAAAGCCTTATGAAACAAATTACCGCCATCCTCAAACCTTTCAAAGTGGAAGAAGTACGCGAAGCCCTGGCCGAATGCGGCGTGACCGGCCTCACTGTCACCGAAGTCAAGGGTTTTGGCCGCCAGAAGGGCCACACCGAGCTCTACCGCGGTGCCGAATACGTGGTCGACTTCCTGCCCAAAGTGAAGATCGAGGTGGTAGTGAAAACCGAAGAGGTCGACCGCTGCGTAGAGGCCATTGTCCGCGCCGCCCGCACCGGCAAGATCGGCGACGGCAAGATCTTCATCACCAGCGTCGAGCGCGTCGTGCGCATCCGCACCGGCGAGCAGGACGAAGCGGCGGTATAGGTTTAAGCGCTGAAGCGCTGCACCAGCGCCAGAATCCAGATGGTGGCCGTGACCAGCACGGTCAGCAGTACCGCGGCGCTGCCCATGTCTTTGGCGCGCTTGGACAGGGGGTGCCATTCGGGGCCGATGCGGTCAATGGCGGTTTCGATCCCGGTATTGAGCAGCTCCACCACCATCAACAACACCACCGATCCCGCCAGCAGGGCAAATTCCACCCAGGTTTGGGCCATCCAGGCCGCCAGCGGCACCAGTGCCAATGCGGCGATGGCTTCCTGGCGAAAGGCGGTCTCCTGCCAACCGGCCCGCAGGCCTGCCAGCGAATAGCCAGCGGCGTGCCACAGGCGGCTGAGTCCCTTGCGGGATTTTTGGGCGGTAGGCGATTCCATGGCGGGCCTAGCGACTCAACGGTAGCGACCCGACCAACCTGGTGCCCGCCAGCGCGTCATGCCAGAACTGGCGCTCTGGGTGAAAGCGGCTCAGCAGCGCCCAAAAAGCCACCCAGCCCAGCACAATGACCATGGTTTCGCCCACGGGCAGGCCAAACGGGGCCATGGCGGCCAGCGGCGGCAGAAACCAGACCCAGCTCCACAGATAGCGCAGCAGAGCCCGCGGCTGGCTGATGGCCTGGCCGTCGCGGCCCACCACGCGGATGTTCCAGGTCTTCATGGCCAGGGTCTGGCCCTTGGACCAGAACCAGGTGAAGTAGATGCCGAAGATCACGAACAAAAAAGCCTGCAAGCCCGGGCGGTTGTCCATGGCGTTGCGGGTCTGGCTCAGGGTGCCGAACAGGTAGCCCGAGATGAACACCACACCAAACATCAGCATGCCCTCGTACAGCCAGCAGGCCAACCGACGGCGCAGGCTAGGGGCGGTGAGGGAGATGGGGGGCAGGGCTGTTGCCGCAGTAACCGTCATTGTCCGGCGGGCTGGGCCGGGCGGGGCACGACCGATGTCCCCGTGCTGAAGCGGTAGGCGGGCAGCGGCAGCAGGGTATGGGGATCAATCTGGTGTGCACCGGTGGCAATCGACGGGCCTTTGGGCTCATTTTTGCGCTCGGGCGGCACGGTGGCCAGCTTTTGGGCCGGAATCAGCTTTACGCCCGTGGCGGCACCGGGCAGCTTTTTCTGCACCTGCTTGGCCAGCTTGGCTTTTTCTTCCGGGTCCAGGGTCTGGTAGGCCTCCCATTTGGCCTGCTTTTCAGTAGGCGACAGGCGCTTGGCCTCGGCAAAGTTCAACCGCGCCTGGCTGCGCTGCACGCCGCTGAGGGCACCCCAGTCCAGCATGCGTTCTTGCAGCACGGCCTGCGTGGTGGGCGACATTTTTTCAAAGTTGACCGACAAGGCCAGCCATTTGCGCTTTTGCTGCTCGCTGATGCCATTCCAGTGCGATGCCAGCGGCTTGAGGGCTTGCTGCTGCGCCGGCGTGAGGTCTTTCCACAGCGGCTTTTCCTCAGGCTTGCTGGCGGAAACCTGGGGAGGTGCGGCCGGGCCGAAATCCGGAGCGATTTCCGCCCACACGCTTGGTAGCAGGCCCAGGGACAACACCACCCCCACACAAGAGGCAGACCACAGGTTCCAGGGCGATATCAGCATCCGTATCCGTTTCGATCAAGGGTTAGTGGTGTCTCGGTTGGCCTTGAGGAATTCCACAAAACCAGGATCGGTGTAGGCCGCCGTGGGCAGGTCGTCGGTCAACAGGGCGGTATCGACTTCGGCCAGTTCGTCGGCACGCATGTCGTTTTGCACCACATAAATCGTCAGCAACCCGGCAACCAAGGCGACCAACGGCAAGGCTGCAGCAAAACGGGTCCACCAGCTGGGGCCGTCGCTGCCATGCTGGCCGCCAAATGTAAGCGCTGCCGTGCCGCCGCCCTGGCTGGCGACCACGGTGGCGCTGCGCATGACGACCTGTTTGCGGTGGGCCAGAGCCTGCATGCGGGCAATGCGCAGGCGCTCGGAAATGTCGTGCGGCAGGATGGCCGAGCCTTCGGACAGGCGCGCTGTGACGTTGCGCGCAAAACGGTCTTGCGCCGACAGCATGGTGGTTGATTGCAGCTGTGTCATAAATGTATTCCTCTGGCCTTGAGCGCCTTGCTGAGCGACTGGACTGCACGGGAGCAGTGGGTTTTGACGCTGCCTTCCGAGCAGCCCATGGCGCTGGCGGTTTCAGCAACGTCCATCTCTTCCCAGTAACGCATCAAGAACGCTTCTCGTTGACGCGCCGGTAACTCTTGTATCTGGGTGTCAATCTCACGCAATACCTGTGCCCGACCCGTGGTGTCTTCGGCGCTTTCGTTGCGTTCGCTGTTGTCGGACGACTGGAAGGTCTCTAGCAGGTCGAAATCGCCATCGCCGTCGGCCGATTCGAAGTCGCTCATGTTCGAAAACAGGGCGTTGCGGGTCTTTTGGCGGCGAAACCAGTCCAGCGTGCAGTTCGACAAAATCCGCTGGAACAGCATGGGCAACTCGGCCACCGGCTTGTCGCCATAGTGCTCAGCCAGTTTCATCATGCTGTCTTGCACGATGTCCAGCGCCGATTCTTCGTTGCGTACGTGGTAAATCGAGCGTTTGAAGGCCCGGTTTTCGACGCTTTTGAGGAAATCGGAAAGTTCGCGTTCAGTGGCCAAAAGGGACGTTGCCTGTGGAGCGGATCGGTGGAATACGTGTTTTTTTGTAAAACCCAACGCCCCGGTCTGGGGCGCTTGCGGGCGGATTATGGCATTGACCGGCGATTTTATTGGTGCGCCTGCCAATTTTCCCTTGGGAGAATGCCATAATCCGCCTTGCTAGTCAAAAAGCAAACGGATCATGGTTCGGCGATGCAAGCAGCTCGCCCATGGCTTTGGTCTTAAGTTCCGACACAACTCCAAAAGAGTGCGTGAAGGGGCACCCAAGGTATTTCGTTAGAGAAATTCACAAAGGTTCATCATGGAAATCAATAAAGCCGAAATCGCTTCGGCCGCCGCAGCTTCTTCCCCGTCCACCGCCTCCGGTACTTTGCGCCCCGCTCCTGTCGAGCTCATGGGTGCCGAGATCCTGGTGAAGTGCCTCCAGGCCGAGAACGTCAAGCACATCTGGGGCTATCCCGGTGGCGCGGTGCTGTACATCTACGACGCGTTCTACAAACAAGACACTATCCAGCACGTGCTGGTGCGCCACGAGCAAGCCGCCGTGCACGCCGCAGACGGCTATGCCCGCGCTACCGGCGATGTGGGTGTGGCGCTGGTCACGTCCGGCCCCGGCCTGACGAATGCCGTTACCGGCATTGCCACCGCGTACATGGACAGCATTCCCATGGTGATCATCAGTGGCCAGGTGCCTACGCACGCCATTGGCCTGGATGCTTTCCAGGAATGCGACACCGTCGGCATCACCCGCCCCATCGTGAAGCACAACTTTCTGGTGAAAGACGTGCGCGATCTGGCCGAGACGCTGAAAAAAGCCTTCCACATTGCCCGTACCGGCCGCCCCGGCCCGGTGGTGGTGGACATTCCGAAGGACGTATCTTTCAAGAAGACCCCCTTCCACGGCTACCCCGAAACCATCAGCATGCGCTCGTACAACCCGGTGCGCAAAGGCCACGGCGGCCAGATCCGCAAGGCCTTGCAACTGCTGTTGGCCGCCAAGCGCCCCTACATCTACACCGGTGGCGGTGTCTTGCTGAGCAATGCCTCGCAAGAGCTGCGCACCCTGGTGGACATGCTGGGCTACCCCTGCACCAACACCTTGATGGGCCTGGGCGCCTACCCCGCCAGCGACAAGAAGTTCCTGGGCATGCTGGGCATGCACGGCACCATCGAAGCCAACAACGCCATGCAGCACTGCGACGTGCTGCTGGCCGTGGGTGCCCGCTTCGATGACCGCGTGATCGGCAATACCAAGCATTTCGCGCAAAACGAGCGCAAGATCATCCATATCGACATCGACCCGTCGAGCATCTCCAAGCGCGTCAAGGTGGATGTGCCCATCGTCGGTGACGTGAAGGAAGTGCTGACCGAGCTGATCGCGATGATCAAGGAAGCCGGTACCAAGCCCGATGCCGACGCCCTGGGCAGCTGGTGGAGCACCATCGAAGGTTGGCGCAGCCGCAACTGCCTGAAGTTCAGCATGGGCTCCAGCGATGTGATCAAGCCGCAGTACGTGGTCGAAACCCTGTGGAATATGACCAAGGATGCCGATACCTACATCACCTCCGACGTGGGCCAGCACCAGATGTGGGCTGCGCAGTACTACCGCTTCGATGAACCTCGTCGCTGGATCAATTCCGGTGGTCTGGGCACCATGGGCGTGGGCATTCCCTACGCCATGGGTGTCAAGCTGGCCAAGCCCGACAGCGAGGTGTATTGCATCACCGGCGAAGGCTCGGTGCAGATGTGCATCCAGGAGCTGTCCACCTGCCTGCAGTACAACACGCCGATCAAGATCGTCTCGCTGAACAACCGCTACCTGGGAATGGTGCGCCAGTGGCAAGAGGTGGAATACGCCGGCCGCTACAGCAGCAGCTACATGGACGCATTGCCCAACTTCGTCAAGCTGGCCGAGGCCTATGGCCACGTCGGCATGCTGATCGAGCGCCCCGAAGATGTGGAGCCCGCCCTGCGCGAAGCCCGCAAGCTCAAGGACCGCACGGTGTTCATGGACTTCCGCACCGACCCCACCGAGAACGTGTTCCCGATGGTGCAGGCTGGCAAGGGCATTACCGAGATGCTTTTGGGTAGCGAAGACTTGTAATCGGCATTTAAGCCAAATCGGCTGCTTGTGCTGGCTGGATAAGCACAAGCAGCTATCAATTCCATAGTAAATCAACTTTCTGACGAATCTATTGCCCGCCAAGCCTGCACATTACCGTGCGCAGGGGAGGGCGGCGGAAGCGAAAGCTTCCGCGACAGCCGACCCGCAAGGGGCGGTCAGAGCGAAAAGAGGAGTCTCTTCAATCTATGAAACACATCATTGCTGTCTTGCTGGAAAATGAGCCCGGTGCTCTTTCCCGCGTCGTGGGCCTGTTCTCCGCCCGGGGCTACAACATCGAGTCGCTCACCGTGGCCCCCACCGAAGACGCGACGCTGTCGCGCATGACCATCCAGACCTCCGGCTCGGACGACGTGATCGAACAGATCACCAAGCACCTGAACCGCCTGATCGAAGTGGTCAAGGTGGTCGATCTGACCGAAGGTGCCTACACCGAGCGCGAACTGATGATGGTCAAGGTGCGCGCGGTGGGCAAGGAGCGCGAAGAAATGAAGCGCATGGCCGACATCTTCCGCGGTCGCATCATCGATGTGACCGAGAAGAGCTACACCATCGAGCTGACCGGCGACCAGGGCAAGAACGACGCGTTCCTGGAAGCGCTGGACCGCAGTGCGATTCTGGAAACCGTGCGTACCGGTGCCAGCGGCATTGGGCGCGGCGAGCGGATCTTGCGGGTTTAAGTTTTGAGTCGTCCGTACGCGCGTTTTGACGGGCTCAACGCGAACGGACTCTTTTTGGCGATTTCGGTAAACGTTCGCCCTGAGCCTGTCGATGGGCATTTCGCCAAACCTTTAAATTACTGAAAGAAGAACATGAAAGTTTTTTACGACAAAGACTGCGACCTCAGCCTGATCAAGGGCAAGACGGTTGCCATCATCGGCTACGGTAGCCAGGGCCATGCCCACGCGCAAAACCTGAACGACAGCGGCGTGAAGGTTGTGGTCGGCCTGCGCAAGGGTGGCGCTTCGTGGGACAAGGTTGGCAAGGCCGGCCTGAACGTGCTGGAAGTCAATGACGCGGTCAAGGCCGCCGACGTGGTCATGATTCTGCTGCCCGACGAAGATATCGCCGGTGTCTACAAGAACAACGTCGAACCCAACATCAAGCAAGGCGCTTCGCTGGCTTTTGCCCACGGTTTCAACGTGCACTACAACCAGGTCGTGCCCCGTGCGGATCTGGACGTGTGGATGGTTGCCCCCAAGGCCCCTGGTCACACCGTGCGCAACACCTACACCCAGGGCGGCGGCGTGCCCCACCTGGTGGCTGTGCACCAGGACAAGACCGGCAAAGCCCGTGATCTGGCCCTGAGCTACGCCATGGCCAATGGTGGCGGCAAGGCCGGCATCATCGAGACCAACTTCAAGGAAGAAACCGAGACCGACCTGTTCGGCGAACAAGCCGTGCTGTGCGGCGGCGCGGTCGAACTGATCAAGATGGGCTACGAGACCCTGGTGGAAGCCGGTTACGCCCCTGAAATGGCCTACTTCGAATGCCTGCACGAGCTCAAGCTGATCGTTGACCTGATCTACGAAGGCGGCATTGCCAACATGAACTACTCGATCTCGAACAACGCCGAATACGGCGAGTACGTGACCGGTCCTGAGGTCATCAACGCCGAGTCGCGCGTGGCCATGCGCAATGCCTTGAAGCGCATCCAGACCGGCGAATACGCCAAGATGTTCATTCTGGAAGGCCGCACCGGCTACCCTAGCATGACCGCCCGCCGCCGCCTGACCTCCGAGCACTCCATCGAAATCGTGGGTGCCCAGTTGCGCGCCATGATGCCTTGGATCGCCAAGAACAAGCTGGTCGACCAAACCCGCAACTAATCGCTTCGCCGATAAGTCCCATTCGGGCCTGCTGACTTCACGGTCCGCAGGCCCGAATTGCGTTGGGCACTATCTCAGTAATTGCCCAGCAGGATCTGGGCAATGATGCCGGTGGTGATGGCGATCAATACGTAGTCGCCGCCAGTTTGCACCCAGTGGTAGCCACGGGGTGGCGCGCTCAGATGGTGGTCGCGCCAGTTGTCGACGACATACTGGTTGTTGCGGTACTGGCTGGGCAGGCGGCCACCGCGGCGGAAGTTGTGGTCCGGGCCGGCACCGCGCTCCTGCGCAAAGGCGGGGCCGTTGCGGTGCTGTTCCTGCATGCGCTGCGGGCCTGGGCCGCGGTTGTTGCCCTGTCGGTTGTGGGCTTGGCCGTGCTGCTGGTTCTTGCGCTGAAACTCGTCTCCGCCATGGCCGTTGCCCTGGGCAAAAGCCAGACTGCTGAAGGCCAAAGAGGCGGCGGTGAGGGCGGCTACGAATGCTGTTTTTTTCATGGTGAACTCCTTTTGGGTGTTGAAACCGATTGGAGCGGAAGATCCGGTGTTCGCCTGTAGGAGAGGGCCCGCTTTACGAGGTGTTTACCGCCGGGTTCTCGCTGCGCGTGCCCATGAAAAAAGCGCCCCGCGGGGCGCTTGGGGACGGGCTGGTCCGTTTAAACCTTGCGGCGCTTGGCCACGATCAAGCCTGCCAGGCCCAGGCCCATCAAGGCCAGCGAGCTGGGTTCCGGCACCGTATTGCGGGCAGCGACGGCGGCCGAATGGTAGGTCACATCGTCCATCACGAAATTGCCGTTGGTGACGGACAGCCGCACTTCGTCCACCAGGCCCGTATAGCCCGAGGACAGGAAGCTGGGGTTGCCCGACAGGTTCATGAGGGATGAGGTAAACACCAACTGCCCATCGTTGAACAGTTCAAACCCGGCTTTTTGGTTGCCTGCAAAGTAGGCACCGTCAAATACGACATCGCTGGAGAATTTGAACCAGTCGGTGTCCGCCCCGGTATTGTTGTAGAGACGGGTGTTGCCGGAGGCGGCTTTGTACGGTGCCTGTGCCCAGTCGTAATAACCCCAGCCTGCGCCCCAGGTCAGCCCTGCGTAGTTGGATGCCAACACGCCGCTGCCGTTGAGGTCCTCAAAAGTCAACACGGTGGCGCTGGCCAGGCCGGCGAAAGCGATAAGGGAAGAGGCCAGTAATTTCGGCAAAAAGCGCATGGTAATCCTGTGGTTGTGTAATCTTCTGTTACGTAGTGTTACACGTGACCATGCGTAAGCTATTGAAAAATATAGCTTTTAGGATAATGCAGCTAGTTTTCGTGACTTAGTCGAGCTTCCAGGGTGTCGCGCCCACCACAGTCGACCCGGTGGTTCAGGGCACGGCTTTGGCCTTCACCGCGGCGGCAACCTCTTGCCCCAGTTCGAACACCGCCATGGCGTAGTAACTGCTCCAGTTGTAGCGGGTGATGGCGTAGAAGTTCTCGGTGCCTGCCACATATTGCGGTGGCTCTCCGCCGTTTTGCAGTTCCACCAGTGCCAGCGGGCCGGTGTGTTGCAGCGCCGGGCCTTCCAGCACCGCGCCCAGGGCCTGGAAGCGGGCCACGCTGAAGGTGGGCAGGATGTCGGGGGCCAGCAGCGCGTCCATGTCCAGGGCTTTGGGGTCGAACTGCACCGGGTAGAACACCGGCATGCCGGTCTGCCAGTGGAAGGCCTTGAAGTAGTTGGCCACCGAGCCAATCGCGTCGGCCGGGCTGTTGAACAGATCAACCCGGCTGTCGCCATCGAAGTCCACCGCAAAATTCACCCAGCTGGTGGGCATGAACTGCCCCAGGCCCATGGCCCCGGCGTAGCTGCCACGCAGGCTTGACGGGTCGATGCCCGCACGCTGGGTCAGGCTCAGGTACTGCTCCAGCTCGCCCTTGAAGTAGGCGCTGCGTTCCTTGGCGCGTGGGTGGCTGGCGGGGAAATCGAAGGCCAGCGTGGCCAGCGCGTCCAGCACCCGGAAGTTGCCCATGTTCTGGCCGTAAATCGTCTCCACGCCGAGGATGCCGACGATGATCTCGGCCGGTACGCCAAATTCTTTCTCGGCCCGCTCCAGTGTGGCGCGGTTGGCCTGCCAGAAGCGCACCCCGGCGGCAATGCGCACCGGGTCGATGAAGCGGCTGCGGTAGAGCTTCCAGTTTTTCACCGTACCCGTGGGCGCGGGGGCCATCAGGCGCGGCACGCTGGGGATGAAACGGGCCTGCGCCAGCACTTGGTGCACCCAGGCCGGGTCCAGGCCGCGGCGCTCGGCGATATCGTCGGCGATGGCCATCACATCCTCGCGGCTGGCGTACAGCGGGCCGCTGGGGGTGGCGTTGGCGGATGTTTTGTTTTTTATGACTTTTGGGGCTTTAGCGCTTACAGGAAGAGCGCAAGCAGCTACTAAAAAAAGAGCAATCGGGAGGAATTTGTGCATGGGAATGGAAAGGTGACCGCCAAGTCTAGCGTGGCCATCCCCCAAATTCCCTGGGGTCAGGGCAGCGTGGTCGCGTCTTGCAGGCGGATATCGCGTGACGAGCTGCCGACCAGGAAGCGGTAGTCGCCCGCCGCCACCTTCCAGCCCGCGCTGGCGGTGTCCCAATAGGCCAGGCGGTCGCGCTCGATGGGGATGGTGACCTGCTGCGAGGCACCTGCATTCAAGGCCACTTTTTTCCAGGCGACCAGGCGCTGGGGTGGCTCGCCCAGGCTGCTGGGCAGGCCCAGGTAGACCTGGGCGACTTCGCTGCCCGCCCGGCTGCCGCTGTTGCGCAAGGTAAAGCTCACGCTGCTGCCGTCGCGGGCTAGCGTGAGGCCGCTGTAGGCAAAAGTGGTGTATGACAGGCCATGGCCAAACGGGAACAGCGGGGCGATGGCGTGCGCGTCATACCAGCGGTAACCCACCTCCAGTTGCTCGGTGTAATGCACGTCGCCCTTGGCCAGGGGGGCACCGGCGGTAGGGGTATCGGCCAAGTGGGCGGGAAAGGTGATGGGCAGCTTGCCCGACGGATTGGCATCGCCAAACAGCAGGTCGGCCAGCGCCTGTGCACCCCGGATGCCGGCGTACCAGTTCTGTATGACGGCACCTACCGGGGCCAGCCAAGGCATCAGCACGGGGTTGCCCGACTGCACCACTACCACGGTGCGCGGATTGGCGGCGGCCACGGCGGTAATCAGCGCGTCCTGGTTGCCGCGCAGGCTCAGGCTGGGCTGGTCAAATCCCTCGCTGGCCCACTGGTGGGCCATGACGACCACCACGTCCACCTGCGCGGCCAGAGCGGCTGCGGCGGCTATGTCGCTGCCATCGGCAAAACTCACCTGGGCGTTGGGCGCTTTGGCCTGGATGGCGGCCAGGGGCGCGCTGCGCACCCACACCTCGCACCAGTGGTCGGGGCCGGGGCCGGGCTGGTCGACGCAGCGGGGTTTGGTGGGGTCGGGATGCACGGCAAACAGGTGGCCGCCGGGGGACAGCACCAGGCTCGACCCTCCGCCCGAGAGCATGGCGGTGTCGGCGTGCAGGCCCACCACCGCGATGCGTTGGGTAGTGGGCGCCAGCGGCAGCAGTTGCGCGCGGTTCTTCAGCAGCACGGCGGACTGGGCCGCCACGGTTTGCGCCAAGCGCTCGCCGGCGGCAAAGTCGATGGGCGTGATGGCAGGCGGGTGGTCCAGGCTGCCGGTGGCGATCAAGGCGTTCAGCTTGCGCTGCACCATGTCGTTCAGGCGGCTCTCGGGCACGCTGCCGTCCTGGATGGCGGCTTTGAGGGCTGCGCCAAAGAACTTGGGTGCGAATTGCTCCTCGTCGAGTCCGGCCAGCGCGGCTTTGGCGGTGCTGTGGGTCGCACCCCAGTCGGACTGCACCCAGCCTTTGAAGCCCCATTCGTTCTTCAGCACCTTGTTGAGCAGCCAGTCGTTTTCGCACGACCAATCGCCATTGAGCTTGTTGTAGGCGCACATCACCGATGCGGGCTGGGCCTGCTTGACGGCCATTTCAAAGTGCAGCAAGTACAGCTCGCGCAAGCTGCGTTCATCGACGATGGAGTTGCCTGCATCGCGGTCGGTTTCTTGCTGGTTGGCTGCCAAGTGCTTGAGCGACATGGCCACGTGCTGGTCTTGTACGCCCTTGATTTTGGGCACCACCATCTGGCCCGACAGCACCGGGTCTTCGCCCATGTACTCAAAGTTGCGGCCCAGCCGGGGGTCGCGTAGCAGGCCAATGGAGCCGCCCAGCACCATACTGAACCCCTGCGCCCGGGCCTGGGTGCCCAAGAGCGCGCCGTAGTCGTAGGCCAACGCGGGGTCCCAGCTGGCGGCCAGGGCGATAGGGGCGGGCAGTGCGGTGGCCTGTGGCTGGATGCGCGGGGCGAAAGGCTTGTCGGTGCCACTGCAGTCGGCGATGCCCGCTCCGCCGTCGGTCATGTTCAGGTCGGGAATCCCCAGCCGGGGGATGCCCGGAATAAAGCCCGGACCGTTGAGCCCCGCGCCTTGGTTGCCCAGGCTCAGGCCGCACAGGCCCCAGCCGCGCACCAGTTGCAACTTTTCGTCGGTGCCCATGTGGGCGACCAGTGCATGGGCACGGGCTTGCGCGGAGGCGGTTGCAGGCTTGCTGCCCGATGCGCAGGCCAGTAGCAAGGTGCTGGCAAGGCCTGCCGCAAGGCTTTTTATCAAAAAGGATGGGGTCAAAACGGTGTCTCCAGCTACGCTTTTTGGGATGGCATCAAAGCGCTTTGAAAGCGCCCGGCCATTCTCGATGGGCGTTGCTGGCATGGCAAAAAATGTTGCCTTTATTTACGAATTTGGGCCCAGGCCCGCCGCAGCGCCGCCAGGCTGTCCGGGCTGTGCGGCGCGTACCGCAGGCCTTCCATTTGCAGCAGCCAGTCGTGCAGGTCGGGCCGATCTGCCACCAGCGCAGCCATCTGCCGGGGGGCGGCGCTGGGGGGCACGGTGATACCGGCTTTTGCCAGTTTGCGCCGGGCCTGCTCCAGCAGGCGCAGCCAGGGGTCGTGCTGGCGGCGTTCCCACTGGGCCCAGACCGCCCCACCCAGGCTGGCCAATACCAGCAGACCGGCCAGCAGCTTGCCCAGGTCTTCCCACTCAGGGCTGTCAAAGCCGATGTTTTTCAGCAAGTTGAGTTGTTGGCTCTGGCTGTAGTTCAGTACCCACTGGTTCCAGCCGTTATTCAGCGCGTCCCAGGCGGCACGCAGGCGGCGGGCGGTGTCGGGGCTGACGTTGGCCAGGGTGTTGGCAATGGCCCCGCGCGGGGCCTGCAGGCGGGTGAAGCTGCCCACCCGGCCCGGCGATACGGCCCCCGTGGGGTCTACCCGGGTCCAGCCTGTGTTGGCCGTCCACACCTCGGCCCAGGCATGGGCATCGCTTTGGCGCACCACCCAGAAGCCGTCCACGCCGTTGAGCTCGCCGCCCTGGTAGCCGGTAACGACGCGAGCCGGAATGTCCAACGCCCGCATCAGCACCACAAAGGACGAGGCGATGTGCTCGCAAAAACCGGCTTTGCGGTCAAACCAGAATTCGTCAGCCGTGTCGCGCCCGTACAGGCCGGGCTCCAGGGTGTAGAGGTAGCCGCCGTTGCGCAGCCGGGTCAGCACGGTTTGCACCAATGCGGCGGTGTCGGCAGCGGGCTGGGCGCGGCGCAGGTCGGCGGCCAACTGCAGCGTGCGCGGGTTGAAGCCGGGGGGCAGATCCACATAGCGCTGCAGGTCCAGGTTGGCCCGCTGTGGCCCGTAACGGAACTGCGGGTAGCTTTGTGCCTGGTAGCGCAATAGTTCGGTGGTGGGGTGGCTGGACAGCCATTGCAGGTCGGTAGTCATCACCGCGGACACGCCTGCGGGCAGGGTGGGGGCCTGGGGCGTGGCCTCCAGCGCCAGCAGCCAGGGGCGGTTGTTGGGCTCCAGTGTCACCTGGTAGCGCACCGGCGGGCCAGACACCTGCAGGTCGCGGGCGGCGGGCCGGGCAAAGTCGCGGGCCTGGGGTAGCCATTCGCGCCCGTCATACAGCGACAGCACCGGGCCGCGAAAGTACAAATCACGCTGCGCAGGCGGCGGGCCGTCAAACCGCACCCGCATGGCAATGCTGTCGTCCAGCGCCAGGCTGGCCATGGTGCCCACCTGCATGCTGGCCGACAGACCGCTGCGCCCGGCCATGGCATCGCTGGGCACGCCCCACAGCGGCGCCACGCGCGGAAACAGCACAAACAGCACCGCCATGATGGGCGCGCCCAGCAGCGCCATGCCGCCTGCAATGCGTGCCGCCTCGCGCAGCGGGGCCTTGTTTTCGACCGGCATGTGGGCATTGACCAAGGCCGTCAATAGCCCCAGCAACGCCACCAGCATGGCCACCGCGGTCAGCAGCGACTGCGAGAAAAAGAAGTTGCTGAGCATCGTAAAAAAGCCCAGGAAGAACACCACAAACGCATCCCGCCGCGCCCGCAGCTCCAGGGTTTTGAGGGCCAGCAGCACCACGATCAAGGTCACCCCGGCATCGCGCCCCAGCAGGGTTTTGTGCGTGGCCAGCGTGGCCGCCAGCGCCGCCCCCAGCAGCACCGCCAGCCACCAGCGCGAAGGCAGTGGCCGGGAGCCCCACGCCAGCCAGCCGCGCCACACCAGCACCCCGGCCGTGGCCAGGGCGCACCAGACGGGCAGGTTGCCGATTTGCGGCAGTACCACCCAGGCGATGACGGCCAGCAGGAACAAGGTGTCGCGGCTGTCGCGGGGGAGGTGAGGAAGGTGAGGGAGACGGCCCAGCCGGGCGGAGTGGTTCAGCATGGCCCAATATAAACGGCAGCTGTCAGTTCGCGCAGCGTGCTGGTAAGTTTGCTATTGAATAAGTAGCTGCTTGTGCTGATTGAATAAGCGTGGGAGGCCTATTTTGTTTAAAAATTTACCTTCAAAGTTCCCGTATCGGGTTTCCCTGTATCGGGAAAATACTTAGAAATTTAGGGGGGTGTAAAAAGTGTAGATCGGTCTACAATTATTCTATCGAAAGCCTGCTGCTACCTATTGCGAGCGCGGGCAGGGCAGATTGATTTCTAAGAATGGATTGAAATGACCGGATTAGCTTCCAAAAATGCACCCGATACCGAGTTGACCGCGCCGTGGACTGCGCGCATGGTTCGGCCCTTGACCGATCGGGGCGTGGGCCAGCAGGCACCCTATCTGCGCAAAGAGTTTGCGTTGGCGCAGGTGCCAGCTTCGGCCCGGCTGCGGATCAGTGCCCAGGGCTTGTACCGCTGTTTCATCAACGGCCAACGGGTGGGGCATGACCAGCTCACACCCGGCTGGACCAGCTACCAAAACCGCCTCTCTTTTCAGACCTACGAGGTTGCTGCCCTGCTGATGCAGGGCAGCAACGTGATCGACATCTGGCTCGGCGATGGTTGGCACCGTTCGCCCTTGCTGTGGAAGAAGATTGCCTTGGTCAATACCTGGGGTGCCAGCGTGGCGGCGATTGCCGAAATCGAGGCGGACGGTCAGGTGCTGGTGGCCACCGATGCCAGTTGGCACAGCGGCTTGTCGCCCATCCTGAAATCCGGCATCTATTACGGCGAAGACTACGATGCGCGTGAGGAGGGGGTATCCGTTACGGCGGCCAGCGTGGTCGATGAAAGTTTCGATCTTGGCACCCTGATCGCGCACGAAGTGCTGCCCGTGCAAGAGCTCACACCCTTGTATTCCCAGTCGGCCCGGGTGGATTTAGAGGGTAGAACGGTCTACGACTTCGGCCAGAACGTGGGCGGCTACATCGCGTTTACCGTGGAGGGCCCACGCGGCGGCACGGTGCGGGTCGAGCACTCCGAAATCCTGGACGGGCAGGGACGGTTCGACAACACCAATTTCCGCACGGCCGAAGCCTGCATCCACTACACCCTCAAGGGCGGCGAAATCGAGTCTTACCGGCCCCATTTCACGTTCCAGGGCTTCCGGTATGCCCGGCTCACGCTGGGCCAGGGGGTGCGGGTACTATCTATCCAGGCGGTGCCGATCAGCTCGGCCGTTCGCCCCACGGGGTGGTTGAGCACCGGCAGCGCCATCGTCAACCGCCTGGTGGAAAACACCCGGTGGTCGCAACGGGGCAACTTCATTGAGGTGCCTACCGACTGCCCGCAACGCGACGAACGCATGGGCTGGACGGGAGATGCCCAGGTATTTGCACCCACGGCGTGCTACCTGTTTGAGAGCCACGCTTTCTGGAAAAAGTGGTTGCGCGACGTGATTGCCGATCAGCGCCCCGGCGGCGAGATCGCCCATTTTTCACCGGACCCAACGCGCGGCCACGAAGACATAATTCCTGGCTTTTTTGGCAGCACGGGCTGGGGCGATGCGATTTGCATCGTGCCCTGGACGCTGTGGACACACTACGGCGACCGTGGCATTTTGGAAGAGGCGTTTCCTGCCATGCTGCGCTGGGTGGACTTTGTATGGTCCATCAGCGATGGCCCCATCGTCCAACCCCCGCGTGACTGGGAGGGCCGGGGATTCAGCTTTGGTGATTGGCTCCAACCCAGTGGCCCCACCGAGAAGCCCTTTCCCACTATCGGAGACGATGCTGCCGCCACCATTTATCTCTACATCTCCACCGCGCTGACAGCCCGCATTGCCCGTGTGCTGGGCGATGATGGACAGGCCCAGCGGCTGGAGGCGCGCGCGGCGGCCATCAAGACTGCCTTTGCCAACGAGTTCATCACCCCCAGCGGGCGCCTGGTCTACGACGACCAGACCTCGTATGCCCTGGCGATCCTGCACGATCTGGTTCCCGAACCCCAACTGCCAGCGGTGCGCCACTACTTCAAAGCCACCATCGCCCGCCACGGCGGACGCATTGGCACCGGCTTCATCGGAACACCTGCGTTACTCCCAGCGCTGGTCAAGATCGGTGAACACGCCCTGGCCGCCCAGGTGTTTCTGCAAGAAGAGGTGCCCGGATGGCTCTACCAGGTCAAGCGCGGCGCGACCACGATCTGGGAGCGCTGGGATGCGATCCGTGAAGACGGCACGGTGTTTGACCCGGCCATGAACTCCTACAACCACTACGCCTACGGTGCGGTGTGCCAGTGGCTGTTTGAAGGCATGGCGGGCCTGCGCCCCGACCCCCTGCAGCCCGCATTTCGCCACATTATTTTTGAGCCCTGCATCGTGCCCGCGCTGTCGCCGGTACGGGCTACGCACGACAGCTTGCATGGAATGGTGGAGGCCCGGTGGGAGGTGGACGGCGCGCAGGTCACCTACACCGTCACCGTGCCCGAGGGCAGCACGGGGCAACTGAACCTGCGTCCCGGCTACCAAGCCGTCCACCTCAACGGCAAGCCCCTTGCCACGGACGCGGCAGACCTGTGGAGCCGGTCTGCACTGTCTGCCGGTACCTATGACATAAGGTTTCTGTTGGCTTGATGGCCCGCACTGGTTTCGCTTGGCGCATGGGCTGACACAGGCTTGGCGCTATTTAAAAACAGGGGGTGTTGCCCCCCATAAAAAAATGGAGATATGACTATGAAGAACTTTCCCAATCGCCGCCAGGCGGTGGCACTGGCCAGCTTCTGGGCCCTGGGCCTGCTGGGCACGCCCAGCCATGCGGCCACCACCCTGAGTGTGCTGGTGGATGCCGGTCCCCAGACCCTGGGTGCCTTCAAGGCCCTGGCCGCAGATTTCAGCGCCAAGAACCCTGGCATCAAGGTCGATATCGAAACCCGCCCCGGCGGTTCCGAGGGCGACAACATGGTCAAAACCCGCCTGGCCACGGGCGAGATGAGCGATGTGTTTCTGTACAACGCGGGCTCCTTGTTCAAGGCGCTGAATGCCAAGCGGAACCTGGTCGATCTGACATCAGAGCCCTTCCAGGCCAATGTGGTGGACAACTTCAAGACCGTGGTCTCCGAAGAGGGCCGCGTGTATGGCGTGCCGATCCAGACCGCCATGGGCGGCGGCGTTCTCTATAACAAAAAAATCTACGCCAAACTCAACCTGCAGCCTCCCAAGACCTGGGCCGAATTCCAAAAGAACAATGCGGCGATCAAGGCTGCCGGCATTCCGGCGGTAATCCAGACCTATAAAGACACTTGGTCGTCCCAGCTTTTTGTATTGGCAGACTTTCACAACGTGAATGCGGCGGATACCGGCTTCGCCGAGCGCTACACCGCCAACAAGGCCAAGTACGCCACCTCGCCCGCAGCGCTCAAAGGGTTCCAGCGGCTGGAGGAGGTGTTCAAGGCGGGTTACCTGAACAAGGACTTTGCCTCTGCCAAGTACGAGGATGGCCTGCGGATGCTGGCCAAAGGCGAGGGCGCGCACTACCCCATGCTGACTTTTGCCATCGGTGGCATTTCGGTGGCGTACAAGGATTTCATTAACGACGTGGGCTTCTTCGCGCTGCCCGGCGACGACGCGGCCCAGAATGGCCTGACGGTGTGGATGCCGCCAGGGCTCTATATCCCCAAGTCTAGCCCCCACATCGCCGAAGCCAAGAAGTTCCTCGCCTTTGTGGCCAGCGTGGACGGCTGCAATGCGCAGACCCGGGGTGCCGGTCCGCAAGGCCCGTACATGGTCAAAGGCTGTGACTTGCCCGCCACCGTGCCACCCGCCGTGGCCGATCTGGTCGGCTACTTCAAGCCCGGTGCCAAAAGCACCCCGGCGCTGGAATATCTGTCGCCCGTCAAAGGCCCTTCGCTGGAGCAGATCACGGTGGAAGTGGGCTCCGGCATCCGCAAGCCCGCTGATGGTGCCGCCTTGTACGACGAAGATGTGCGCAAGCAGGCCATGCAACTGGGTCTGACCGGCTGGAAGTAAGCGACTGATGCGGTCCACACCTCAGGATGAACGCCATGCAAGCACCCAAGCCACGTACACAACGCCCCGTAGACATCGATGCGGGCATCTATCCCACCTGGTTCTTACTGCCCGCCGCCGTGATATTCGGGGTGATGTTTTTGGCCCCCATGTTTTCATCGCTGTATTTCAGCCTGACGCGGTGGACCTTGTTCGAGTCCGAGTTCATCGGGCTGGATAATTTTGTCCAGTTTTTCCGAGAACCCTTCCTGATCAAGGGCTTGGCCAATACCTTGATGTATGCGCTGGTGACCTCGGCATTGAAGGTGGTGCTGGGCATCGCGCTCGGTGTGGTGCTGACATCGCCCATCTGGGCCCGTGACTTTCTGCGGTCGGTGGTGTTTTTCCCGGTGTTGGTCAGCACGGTGGGCGTGGGCATCACGTTCACCGTGTTCATGCACCCCCAGAACGGCATCATCAACCAGGCCCTGGCCGTATGGGGCGTGGAGGGGCCTGCCTGGCTCACCGATCCCCGGTTTGCGCTGTTGTCGGTGGCCCTGGTCGACGTCTGGAAGGGCGTGGGCCTGGCCACCTTGATCTACATTGCCGGCATCGTGTCCATCCCCGGCGAATACTACGAAGCGGCCCGCATCGAAGGGGCCACCTGGAAGCAGCAGTTTTTTCTGGTGACCCTGCCCTTGTCGCGCCCCGCCACGGTGACCATCGTGATCCTGAGTTTCATCGGCGGCCTGCGGTCGTTTGACTTGATCTGGGCCATGACCAAAGGCGGCCCCGGCTTTACCACCGATGTGATCGCATCGGTCATTTACAAGCAGTACCAGGCCGGGTTTTACGGGCTGTCCACCGCGGGCAATGTGGTGCTGTTTTTGTTGATCGCTGTTTTGGTGGTGCCTTTGTACCGCCGGCTTAACCGTACGGGGTCCATCAAATGAAGCGCAACTGGAATGTAGTGGCGGGCGTGCTGGGCATCTTGCTGGCCAGCGTGGTGTTTCTGGTGCCTTTTGCCTTCATCCTGGCGATGTCGGTCAAGGATGTGGAAGAGGCCGCGCTGCTGCGGTTTTCCTGGCCCGCTGTGAGCCACGCCTGGGAGAACTTCATGGCGGTGATCGAAGCCCGCGACTACATGCTGCTGCTGGCGTTTTTCAACAGCGTGGTGATCACGGTGGCTAGCGTCGGGCTGATGGTGGTGGTGGGTGCCACGGTGGGCTTTGTGCTGCAGCGGCGGCACAGCGTCTGGAACAAGGTGGCCGATGCCTGCATCCTGGCCGGGCTCATCATGCCCCCGGCGGTAGTGCCCACCATCTGGCTCATGCAAAGCATGGGCTTGTTCAAAACCAAAACCGGCCTGGTGCTGATCGAGGTGGCCTATGGGCTGGCCTTTACCATCATGCTGTTTCGGGCTTTTGTGGCCACCATTCCCAAAGAGCTGGACGAGGCTGCGGTGATCGAAGGCGCGGGTCCGTTGGATTTGTTCTTTCGGGTGATTTTGCCGCTGCTCAAGCCCGTGGTGGTCACCGTCATCGTGGTGCAGTCGGTGTTTGTGTTCAACGACTTCACCAATCCGCTCTACTACCTGCCGGGCAGCAAAAACGTCACCGTGCAACTGACCCTCTACAACTTTCAAAGCATGTTCACCACTTCGTATAACTTATTGTTCATGAACATCCTGCTCATCACCATTCCGCCTTTGGTCATGTTCTTGTTCTTCAACCGCCAAATCGTCGAAGGCATGACGGCCGGAGCGGTGAAGGGATGACCGGCCCCGCCATGGAACAGCCGCTGTCCAAACGCGCCACGATTGCCGACGTGGCAGAGCGGGCAGGTGTGTCCCGTTCTGCTGTGTCCAAGGTGCTGCGTAACGCCTACGGCATCAGCGATGCCATGCGGGCCAGTGTGGAGCAGGCGATGGCGGCGCTGGACTACCGGCCCCAGATTGCGGCGCGCGGACTGCGGGGCCGCACCTACACCCTGGGGGTGGTGATGCCCGACATGCGCAACCCATTTTTTCCGGACATTCTGGACGGCATTTGGAGTGCGCTGAAAGGCACGGCCTACCAGCCGCTGCTGGCCGTGCGCCATTCCGAACACAAAACCGAGCAGGCGATGATCGAGATGATGCTGGACCGCAAGCTCGACGGCTTCGTCATGATTGCACCCATCATCGGCCACGACTACCTGTGGCACCTGGCCGCCACGGTGCCGATTGTGATGATCGGTCGACACGAAACCGGCGGCGCGTTCGATTCAGTCAACAACGACGACGAGCGGGGTGCCTACCTGGCCGTGGAGCACCTGATCCACCAGGGGCACAAGCGCATTGCCTTCTTCAGCTTTGAAGCGCCCGAAGACAGCGCCGTCAACCCGGTGGTGTACCGCCAGCGTGGCTACATCGCGGCCATGCAGGCCTACGGGCTCGACCGCTACCTGCAGATCTGCAAAACCCAAAGCGGCATTTCAGAGCAGGAAGATCGGCAACTGGCACACACGGTGCTCACGGCGGCAACCCGCCCGACGGCCATTTTTGTCTGGCATGACGCGGTGGCCATCAATGTGCTGGCGGAGGCCGATGCGCTGGGCCTGCAGGTTCCGCAGGCACTGGCCGTGGTGGGCTACGACAACTTTCGCGTCAGCGCCTTGCCTCAGATTCAGCTGAGTTCGGTAGACCAGGATGCGCATGCCATGGGCTCGGCTGCTGCCGAACTGCTGATTGAGCGCATCGAAGGGCGAACCGAGCCGGTGCATTTCATGAGCCAGCCCACCCTGGTCACCAGGCGGTCCTCGTTGGCCATAAGCCACAAGTAAAAACACATTCTTCACAGGAGGCAAACACCATGGCCAGCGTCCAACTTACCGGCATCCGCAAGTCTTTCGGTGCCGTCAACATCATCAAAGGCATTGACCTGCAGATCGAGCACGGCGAGTTCGTGGTTTTTGTCGGGCCTTCGGGCTGCGGCAAGTCCACCCTGCTGCGCCTCATTGCGGGCCTGGAGACGGCCACCGACGGTGTGCTGGAAATCGGCGGACGGCAAGTCAACGACCTGCCGCCCAAGGACCGGGGCATCGCCATGGTGTTCCAGTCGTACGCCCTGTTTCCCCACCTTTCGGTCTACGACAACATGGCGTTTGGGCTGAACCTGGCGGGGGTTGCCAAAGACGAGGTGGCGCAAAAAGTACGGCAGGCGGCGCAGATTCTCAAGATGGAAAATTTGTTGACCCGCAAGCCCAAAGAGCTCTCCGGCGGTCAGCGCCAGCGCGTGGCCATTGGCCGGGCGATCGTGCGCAACCCCGAAGTCTTCTTGTTCGACGAACCCCTGTCCAACCTGGATGCCGCGCTGCGCGTCAACACCCGGGCCGAGATTGCCAAGCTCCACCGGGACCTGGGTGCCACCATGATTTACGTGACCCACGACCAGGTCGAAGCCATGACCTTGGCCGACAAAATAGTGGTGCTGGAGGCCGGCCAGGTGCGCCAGGTGGGTGCGCCGCTGGAGCTGTACCACCTGCCGAAAAACCAGTTTGTGGCCGGTTTCATCGGCTCGCCCAAAATGAATTTCTTGCCGGTCGCCATCACCGCGGTGCAGGGTGACGGCATTCGCGTGAGCTCGCCAGACTGGGATGGCGACTGTCTGATCCCCGTAGACGCGGGCGATGCCCGTGTCGGCGGCACCGCCAGCCTAGGCATCCGGCCCGAGCACATTGCGGTGGGCGAGGGCACCGAGGTGCAGGTCCAGGGCCATGTGGGGCTGGTCGAACGGTTGGGGCACGAGACCTTTATCGAAATGGAAACGCGCGCGGGCCAAACTTTGAGCGCTCTGGTCGGCGGCGGCACGCTGGTCGATGTGGCCCAGGTGTTCAAGCTGCATTTCCAACCGGAGGATTGCCACCTGTTTGCCGCTGACGGACAGGCCTATCGCCGCAAAGCCGTGCCCGAAATTGCCCGGCACCATCTTCAACTGGTGGCATGAGATGCTATTTAATTGGTAGCTGATAATGCTTACTCCGTAAGCGATAGAGGTATATTTTGGGCTCTCTTCCGTTTCGGGTGGCACACCACTGCCCACTCCCACAGCAGGGTCAAGCCCTTGCCTTGCGCAGCGGATTGGCGGGTAGGTGAGAGAGCTTGCCCGCGATCAAGAAGGCCATGGCGATGAAGTGGCGGGTTGAGCCGTAGCCGCGCGCCTTGGCTTTGGCCGCTTGCAGCAACGAATTCACGGCCTCCACATAGCCGGTGTGCAAGTGGGCTGCCTCAAACGCCGTGAGGATGCCCGCCCAGTGCTGTTTGATGGTCTTGGCCAACTCCTTGATCGGGTGCAGCTGGGAGCGCTGCGCCAAGTGCAGCCACTTCTTCAAAGACTGCGCACTCTGGGCTGCGTCTGAGCGGCTGTTTGCATAGATGTCGCGCAGCGCCTCCTTGATGCGCCACGCCCGTGCCGTCTTCAGGCGGCTGTGGGGCATCCAGTCCATCTTGTCCCGCTCTTTGGCCGTCCACTGGGCTTGGTCTTTGAGCCAGCACCAGCGCGTCTTCTTCAGCCAGCCCTCATCTCTGGCTTCTTCGCGCCGCACTGCGTCCACGGCCTTGTTGGCCAGCTGCACGACGTGGAAGCCGTCAAAGGCCACTGCCGCAGCAGGTAGATACTTGGCCGCCCCGGCGATGAAGGCTTTGGACATGTCCATGCAGACCACCTTGATGGCCTCGAGCTTGCCTTGGTGGGTTTTGAAGTCTTCTGTAAAGCGCTGCACCGTGCTGGCATCTTTGCCCGGTGTGGCGTAGATCAGTTGGCCTTTGGACAGGTCGTGCACCAGCGTGATGTAGCTGTGACCTTTGGCGCAGGAGGTCTCATCGATGCCGATGACGTGTGTATCGGCGTAGCTTTCTTTGGCGCGCGCCAGATCCACGTGGGCATCGATTTGCCGCCACAAGGCGTTATCCGAGCAGCGCAGGATGCGCGCACAGGCCGAGACCGGCATCTCGCGCGCCAGCGTCAGGGCCAAGGCCTCGAACATGAGGGTGAAACGGCTGCCTTCGCGGGCCCAGGGCACGCCCAGTTGGGTGGTGCCCTGGCAGGCGCTACACGCAATACGCGGCAGCTCACAGTGCACGTAGGCCTCGAACTGGAAGAAGTCCAGGTGGCGCCAACTGCGCCCGCGGTGGTCATGGATCTTTTGCTCGGCAGCGCCACAGGCCGGGCATGGCGCACTGCTGGCACGCCAGACTACGTACAGGTCAATTCGGCTGCGGGCCACATCCAGGGCCACGCGTTCAACATCCCAGGGTTGCGTCAGACCCAGGGCTTGGCGAAACAACTCTTCTTGCATTGCCGCTTTCTTCTTCAGCTTGGGGTGTCAACTCTAACCCCTGCTGTGGGAGTGGGCAGTGGTGTGCCACCCGAAACGGAAGAGAGCCCTTTTTGCATGTAAACCTGCTGCCAGCCCGGAGGATGGGTTTTGGGCTCATTTCTGCATCTGCTTGTAGTACCAAATAACCGATCCCACGGCACCGCGACCGCCTTGGCCTGGCATGGGCTCGCCTGCGCGCATGAACACCTCGCGCATGCCGTCGTTGGGGGCGAACCACTAGCCTTCTCGCGGGCAGGGCGTGCCGGGCAGGGCGCTGAGGGTAGGGGGCGTGGATGCGGTATCGGTGCTGGGGCCGACTACCAGCGAGATGTGGGGGCACTGGATTGCGGGAGGGGTGAACTGAATACTATAAATTTAATAGCTGTTTGTGCAGACTACACGTGCGCTGGAGGCCATTTCTACAGTGAATAACCCTAGATTCGGCGGTTGAACCCACCCGAGGGACCTGGGCCACTGCGCCTGGGATGCCCTCTTCCACCGGGTACAACTGCGGCTCTTGGCCCGCCTTGATCCAAAGCCCACCGGCCAGATCGCTAACCCGGATATCGGGGTGCAGCAACTGGCTGCGCAAGGTATCGACACCCCCCCAGCTTCTGTAGATACTCCCCGCGCACCAATACGCCAAAGCTGGGCGTGCGCATGCCGTCGTCCAAGTACAGGCCCTCGTGCCCGTTGCTGCACATAAAGAATGGCTTGTCCACGTCGTAGCCGTAAACCGCCTGGGCCAGGGCGTAGTCTGCGGGCTCGATTGCACCCAGACGCACTAATTAGAATCTGGTGCCTCGTCATCGGGGCAACGAACTGAGTTATACCCTTCTAGCGGCAACCCCAAAATGCACACGTCTCCAGTTTCTTTGTTGAAGTGCGCAGTCAACTCGTTTGCCGCGACCGGAAATTCCGAACGCCGCTTGATGTCAAACGGAAACTCTAGCCAAGCCTTATGTTCGCGCCACACCAATCTTGGATCCCCCTTCCAAGTGCAATCATCATTACCGCCAAGCGACACGAATTCATTCGCTCGAACGAGAAAGAGTAGGCAACTTTTAGACCGCTTACGAGCCATATTCGCTAAAAGAAACTCGCCGGATTTTTCTTGAAACTTCCACCTGATAATTTTGATCGGATAGAGCGCCACGCCTTTCTTACGCTCGTCTTCGATCAGTACCCGATACTTTGAAGCGATGAACTCGTGCGCAGGGGCGATTTCGATACTTACAGGCGAGCATTCCGCAGCACAGGAGAAATGGCTCACGAACGCGGCCAAGCACAACGCCTTGACAGAAAAGTAATGATTCATGTGGGCTTTAAAAAGTTTGCTCGTACGCGAGACTTAGGGAGCGGTGGTTGCAACTCCACATCCGCGGCAACTTCAGTACTGTCCGAAAGAAACCTCAGCATGAATGCAGCGTACGCTTGACGCTCGTAATAACCGTTACCACCTCCGTTTACAAGCGTATTAACGCGCCCAACAGATGCAGGAGAGAAATCGCGATCACAGACTCTGTTGATATTGATTTCGCCGCTGTGGTGCTTGGAGACCCAATAGAAGCCGCCGGAATCGCAAGCATTAAATGGGTTGGTAGCAATGATATCGGGGTCATAGCGCGGCCCCCAAATAATCTGAGTTGCGCGCTCAGCGGGGTTCCCAGTCCAATGAAGAGATGTCTGTGAAATTCTTGGAGCGTTCGGGGTTAGTCGCTCGGTATAGTTACCATTGTTGTCCTGAAGTGCGCCATTGCTACGATAGTTTCCGTAGTCGCGATAGTTGCCAACCCATGTCAACTGCATGATTCCTCGACCGTAAAACGCCGTATAGAACTCCGTCATCGGATTCGCAGCAGAATAGGCACCAAAGCCCCACTCATGCATCAACAACCTGTTTGGCGGAATGTTTCGCCACTGGGCGGTTTCCAGCATTACCTGGGCAAGGAAGTGCGCCTTCCGCTGCGCACTCGTAATCGAATACTTTCGCATCGTACGATTGAGATCTATGGAATGACCCGACACGCGCTCTACGGCAGTCGCGCGCGCAAGGCTGTAGACCGATGCCGGAGTGGTAATAGCCGTACGAATTCCAGAGGTAGTGTAGAAAAGATGTCGCGGGAACGTCTGTGCGAGTTCAGTGACGCTCAGCCACCCACATCCTCGCAAGCACTCAATAAACTCCCGCGGATGCCCCGCCAATCCGCCGCAAGGTACGCTGCTGGTAGCTTATCAAAGCTGATTGCGTTCAGATGCGCCTCAAGCCGAGGCCAAGCCTTCGGCGCGTCCTTGAAGGGCTGCAGGTCTTTCACAAAGCCATATCGCGCTGTGATGGAGCCCTTGTCCCACTCGCTTGGGAACTTGCAGAACACCCGCTTGAGCTTGCTTTGCACATCCGCATTGCCCAGCCTTCTTGCCAAAGCATCCGGCTCCATGCGGTTTGCGTTGGCCGCGTCGGGGTCACGTATCAGCGTCTTCAAATGCAGGGAGTCACAGCGCTGATCATCCGGGCTCGTGTCGTCGTCTATGCAGTTCCACCCCATCACCAACAGGAAGTCGGCATCGCTGAACTTGAAGGTCCCCGGCGCATTCAGGTCAGCCCAGGTAGCAGCACCCGTGGGGCCGGGAATGAGCCGCCAATGGACGGCCTCGGCGAGCAATGGGTCTTTGTCTGTGGCGGCTGTGCCCCGTCCAATATTGCGCCCGAAGCGCAGCAACTCGTACCAGCCGCTGGGGCTGCTGGTGGCGTGCGCTGTTGCAGGCAATGCGGTATGTCGCGTAGTCGCCTCCTGGTACAAGTTGTACTCCGCGTCGACCTGCGCGGGCAGGGCACCGATGCGCCCGCCTTGCGCGTCGTAGCTCTCAAAGGTGCAGGCTCCCTGGCTGTAAGTCATCTTGACCCAGATAGGTGTACCCAGAGTGGTCGCTCCTGGTATCGCCGCACCACGCACATGATCGGTTGGCAGCGTGCTGCCTGCACGGGTAGGCGTGCTGGCTGGCAAATAGAAGTACAGACTGCCAAAGATGCTGTCAGTGCGCCCGTCTTGCGTCGGCGCAGGCAGCGTTGCGGGTGCCGCTGCGGGTTCGACCCAGTTGGGCACCCGCCCGATCAGGCGCTGCAGATTGGCGGCATCCAGACATACCTCGAAGTGGATCTGACCCAGGTGCCCATAGACCGCACCAGGTGTGCCTACTGCATCCTTGCGCCAGATCGCATCGCCAGCTTCCAGCACACGCGCAGTGGTCTGCCCAGGTGGCGTGATGCGCCCGAGGGTGCTTAGGTGCATATAGAGGCTGTAGAACACCACTTCGGTTTCTGCTGCGCCCTGGGCACCTATCGTGGTCCGGTGTTCGATGATGACGCAGCCGTTGTCTGTCCATGCCGGGGTATTGGAGCCCTGACTATCAAAAGGGTTGTAGTTCTGGGCATCGTCAACGTTCGTGTTCGCAATCGTTGGCACCTTGGCGAAAATAACCTTTCCATCAGCGATGGCGCGCGCTGGGGCGGCAACGCCGTCCAGCAGTGGTGCCTGGATGTGCATGCCGTTGTGCCACATCAGGTTGTGGCCGAGCGGGAATGAGCCTTCAGGTGCACCGGTATCGCTCAGACGGAAAGTTGGCGCGGCCATGGCAGTGTTGAGCCAAGTTGCGTCGGGCTCGGCACCGCGGGCGGGGAGAAATGGGGGACTGATGATCATGGTGGGTTGGCTCAGATAGAAACCGGGTAAGCGGCAGTCTTCTTGATGTCCAGCGTGCCGCGTGGGAAGTTCAACACGGGCCCCGGCATACTCCTTGGCCCGGTAAACCCCGCCCCGGCCGAATGCACCGTATACCCGCCCTGGGTACCCGAGCCCACACTGCCATCGGCCCAGGTGGTGAAGCTGCCCCCGCCGTTGACGGTGATCTGCTCCTTGGCCGTCAGGGTGATGGTGTTGGCCGTCTGGGTGATATCCATCTTGGCCAGCACACGGATGCTGGTGCTCAGCGCCTGCAGCTCGATATCGGCCGCCGCACTCACCAGCTGGATCCCGAGCTTGTACGCAAACAGGCGCGCCGCACCTTCTACGCTGGCCAATAGGCTCTTGCCCGCGCTGATGCTGGTGTGTCCCCCGCTGGTGATGGCATGGTGCCCGCCGCTGTGCGCGTGGGTACTGGCGGTGGTGGTGCTGTGGATACCTGCCGGGCTGGCCAGCACCAGGTGGGGCGCGCGCAGCGCGCTGGGGCTGGCGGTGTTGGTGTTGGTGTCGCTGCTGGTGGTGGTGGTGGTGCTGGCTGCGTTGGTGTTGGCAGCGTCCCCCATATCCTGGTTCTGTGCCTGCAGCGCCTGTGCCACCTGGGCCTGGTCGTCGCCATCCTGTGCCTTGTGTTGGGCCGCCAGATCGGCCTGCAGGGCATGCTGGTCGTGGCCTTGGGCCAGGCGCTGCCGGGTTTCTGCCAGTGCGGTGGTATGCCCGTGTGCCTGGGGCCGGGCCTCGGTGGTGATGAGCAAGCCATCCTGGGCCCGCACGGCACCGTGCCCGTCGGTGCGCAGCTCAAAGCCTTCGCCACGGAAGTCTTTACGCCCCTGGTGGTCTTCAATGCGGGTGATATGGCCCAGGCTGAGCTGGCTGTGCTGGTGGTCGCTCTTGAGCTGGGCCTGGATTTGCTCCGCGGTATCGTCCAGCACCAGATGGTTGCTGCGCCCGCCAGCGCTGTTGCCCGCACCGGGGTGGAGCTCGCGGCTACGCACGCCGGTCAGGGCCTGCTGCTGTGGCAACTGCCAGGGGTGGAGGTTCAGGCCGTTGAAGACCTGGGCGGTGCACACCGGCAGATCGGGGTCGCCGCCCTCAAAGCTGACCACCACCTCCTGGCCGATACGGGGCACATGCTGCAGCCCGAGCTGGTTCCCGGCCCAGCCGCTGGCCACACGGATCCAGCACGAGGCGTTCTGGTTGGTGGGGCCGTAGCGGTCCCAGGGGAACTGCACCTTGATGCGGCCCAGGGTGTCGGTGTAGAGGTTGTTGGCGGCGGTATCGGTGCGGGGGCCGACCACCAGCGCGGTGTGGGGGCCGGGGATGGTGGGCTTGGCCTGGGTGGCTTCGGGCCGCAAGGGCTCGGTGCTGGGGTGCAGGATGAAGTCGGTGGCAACCTGCCACCGGGCGGTGTGGATGGCAGTGTCGGAGACGGTCTGCAGCGCGTCGGGGCCGGGCGGGCGCAAGGATGTGCTGTAACTGCTGTAACTGCTGTAACTGCTGGAGGTGCTGCCGGTGCTGTAGCTATCCGTACCGTTGAGCGCGGTGTTCTGCAACAGCAGGTGGGCCTCCAAAACGATGAATTCGGCATTGGCGCCATCGCGTGCGTGGTGGACCACCGCGCAGGTGGTGCCCGCCACCACACCGCGGATGTGGCCGCTGCCGCTGAGGCGCCAGCCGTGTTGCTGCAAGGCCTGCAAGCGCAGACGGGCAAACTGCTGGCCCTGGTCTTCGCCGCCTTGGCTGGCATGCGGGTCGGCACCGGCATTGGGCTGGGCGTGGTGGGTGCTGGCGATGCCGCCACTGGGGGAGCCTAAACCACTGCCGGTGGAGCCTAAACCACCGCCGGTGGTGGAGCCCACACCGCTGGTGAGGTGGGACTTCCAGAGGTAGACCTCTTGGTCGGTGTGGGCACCCGCACGGGGGGCACTGGCTTGGGCGTCCAGCAGGGCGCGGGGGCGGGTGTAGTCGTAGTTGCGGGTGGCGTAGCTGCCGCTGGTGAGGGCATGCACCGAGGCCAGGGTGTGGATGTACTCGCGGTCGATCTTGTGGCCCAGTGGGTAGCACGGAATCTGCCAGTAGGCACTGTCGGGGTCGTCGGGTTGGAAGCGTTCAAACCCGCCATTGCCGTCGGTGAGCACCAGGCGGTGGCTGCCTTGGCTGTGCCCGAAGTGGTAGCAGATGCCGTGCTCTTGCATCAGGCGGGTGATGAAGGCGTAGTCGCTCTCGTTGTACTGCACGCTGTAGTCGCGTAGCGCGTAGGTTTCGACCAGGCGGTTTTCTACCGGGTAGGGGTAGTCCTGCAGCACGGCCAGGATGGCATCGACCGCCGTCATGTCCTGGAAGACCTTGCAGTCGGTGGTGAGGGTGGCCAGATGCAGCCACGGGCTGAGGGTGAACTGGTACACCGCGTGGTGGCGGGTCTCTCCCACATAACGGGCTTGGGTGATCAGGGCGGAGATCTCTCGCACGCCTGCGCCCCGGTTGGCGCTGCCCGCGTGGCCTGCCAAGCCTGGGACATAGCTGCCGTGGCCGTCGAGTTCGATGCTGCAGGTGATTTCTTGGCCCACCATGCCCGCCAGATCCAGGTTGCTGCCGCCGGCACCCATGTGCATGAAGGCTTCGGGTGTTTGCAGCGTGAGCGTGTACGTAAACAGGCTGTTGATGCCCTCCACACCTTCGAGCTTGACGGGCACCAACAGAGGCTGTCCCAGCACCTCGGGGATCGCCCGACTTTTAACGTGCAGCGGGCGGGGCTGGGCTAGCAGGTCAGAAGGGTGCAGCATGAAAGTTCTTCATCCATATTGTGTACAAGTGCACAATATTTTAGTGGATTACACTATTTTGTTTCGTATACTTTTTATCACCTGCATATACAAAACTTTCCCGGATGTGATTGCGGCATGTATGTCGGTTGTTCTGGCGGGGTTGTGGGTAGTGCACGGCGCTTGATCCACCTGAAGAGGTGGTTTCTTGTCAATCGAGTGGGTAGTTGTAGAAGCCGGAATCATCTAGAAAAGGGGATTGCCATGTCTGTGGTCCATGTAATCGCTGGGGTACTCGTTTGAATACTCCTCGACGAGCGCTATTTGGCAAGCTCAATTTGAGTCTGTTTCGCTCCATTGAATCGGCGACTTCGTTTGCAAAACTGCGTGGCAATCCTTACGTGGAGTTGCTGCATTGGGTTCATCAGCTACACCAGCAACCGGGCAACGATTTGCAAAAAATTGTTGTTTACTACGGGCTCGATTCAGCGCAGTTGGAGAAAGACTTTGCGATGGCTTTATCGCTGCTTCCCAATGGAGCTAGCAGCATCAATGACTTTAGTCACCACATTGAGTTCGCGATTGAGCGGGCATGGGTCTATGCAAGTTTGACCAAGGGCGATTCACGTATCAGAGGCGGTTGGCTGGTTGCGGCGATGCTCCAAACCACCGAGTTACGTAGTGTGTTGTTTGGGATTTCTGCAACTTTTCAAAGGATCCCGTTCGCGCAGTTTTTCGACGATTTACCGTCTATCGTCGTGGCGTCGAATGAGGCAAGTGAGAAGGCTTACGATGGATCAGATTTGCAAGCTGCGGTGCCAGGCGAGGCCAGTGGTGCCATCGGTGCACCCCTCGAGGAAGGGGCTCTTGCCAAATATTGCAGTGATTTGACTGTCCTGGCGCGCGAAGGCGGCATTGATCCAGTTATCGGCCGCGAGCATGAGATTCGCACCATGGTCGACATATTGCTTCGTCGCCGCCAAAACAATCCGTTGCTGACCGGGGAAGCAGGGGTCGGAAAGACGGCGGTGGTCGAGGGTCTGGCGATTGCTATAGCCCAGCGAACTATTCCTCCCAGTCTTCACGACGTAAGGCTTTTGAGTCTGGATGTCGGCGCTTTGCTGGCAGGTGCCAGTATGCGTGGTGAATTCGAGTCGCGTCTCAAAGCGGTGCTGAAGGAGGCCACTGAATCATCCCGACCGGTGGTTCTGTTTGTGGATGAGGTGCACACCTTGGTGGGTGCAGGTGGGCAGGCCGGAACTGGTGATGCTGCCAACTTACTCAAACCGGCTTTGGCCCGTGGCAATTTGCGGACTATCGGTGCGACCACGTGGAGTGAGTACAAGCGACACATTGAAAAAGACCCTGCACTGACTCGGCGTTTTCAAGTACTGCAAGTCATGGAGCCCGAGGAGGCCAGCGCCATTGCGATGGTACGTGGGTTGGCGTCCACTTTTTCTACACACCATGGCGTGGTGATATTAGATGAGGCTGTACGTGCTGCTGTTACGTTATCGCACCGCTATATTCCTTCGCGGCAACTGCCAGATAAAGCCATCAGCTTGCTAGACACCGCGTGTGCCCGTGTGGCTATGTCGCTGCACACCCGCCCCCCACAAATTGAAGAGCTGCACCAGCAATTCGCGGCTCTTGAAGCCGAAGCTACGTCATTGCGTGAAGAAGCATTTTTGGGGAAAAACCGGGATGCCGCTTTGCAAGATGTTGATCGCCGAGTCGAAGCGACCCAGTCCCTGCTGCAGGAAAAAGAAGCCAAATGGAGTGTTGAGCGCGAGATGGGTGCACAAGTCCTCACGCTTCGGGAAGCCTTGTCAGTGCCTCAATCGCCCGAAGTTGATGTGGATTTGGCAGTAGTTCGCCAACAGCTTCAGATGGCAGAGGCTGCGTTGGTACACCATCAAGGCGATAGCCCTCAGGTGTGCGTCCAAGTAGACGAAAGCGTAGTGGCCGCGATCGTTGCGGATTGGACGGGCATTCCTGTCGGAAGAATGGTCCGCAACGAATTGCAGGCGGTATTGAGTCTCCAAACGCAGTTGCAGAAGCGCGTCATTGGCCAAGATGCGGCTCTCGCACAGATAGCAGACCGCGTTAAAACTGCGCGTGCCAAACTGAGTGATCCTGGTAAACCCCTGGGTACGTTTTTGCTGGTTGGACCATCGGGCGTCGGTAAAACTGAAACAGCGCTAGCGCTTGCGGAAGCTATCTATGGTGGTGAACATAACCTCATCACTATCAATATGAGCGAGTACCAAGAGTCGCACACTGTCTCGAGTCTCAAAGGCGCTCCGCCAGGCTACGTCGGATACGGAGAAGGGGGGGTGTTGACGGAAGCAGTTCGCCGCCGCCCCTACAGCGTGATTCTGCTGGATGAGATTGAAAAAGCCCATCCTGATGTGCACGAGTTGTTTTACCAAGTGTTTGACAAGGGCTGGATGGAAGACGGTGAGGGCCGGACCATTGACTTCAAAAACACGTTGATTTTATTGACTAGCAATACTGGCTCTGAAGTATTGACTCAGCTTTGTGATGACCCTGCACTGATCCCTGAACCCGGGGTGTTGACGGACGCTCTGCAGCCTGAACTGAGCAGGGTTTTCCCATTGGCTTTTCTAGGCCGGCTGAACGTTGTTCCGTACTTGCCATTAGCCAGTGAGGTTTTGGAATCCATCGTCTCGTTGCAACTTGAGAAAGTTGTACGTCGCATGGCTGCTCAACATGGTATCGCGTTGCGTTACACGTCTCTCACTACTCAGCACATCGTGCGCCAGTGCGGAACCCACGAAACGGGGGCTAGGCGCATTGCCCAGTTCATCGAACAAAACGTGCTGACCCAGCTTGCACATCTATGGCTTCAATCAATGCAAGACAAAGTTGTTGTGAAAGAAGTAGTTTTGGATGTTGTCGATAGCGAAGCATCAGTCCAACTACCGGTAAATCTCCAGCAATCCGGCAAAGGGGGCATTTATTTGCATGTGCGCCTTGATGCCGAGCTGCAATCGGAATCGACTTGTGAAAGCAATGCAAATAGTTCACTTTCATTCGCCATCGCGTAGGGCTATAGAAAAGCTGTACGACGGTTTTATCACCGGCCGAGTTTGATGGGTTCGGTCAATTTTTTACTACCTGAAGGAATCGTTATGGGTGCCAGCAACAGCAGTCAAAAGTTCATTGCGCGTAACCGTGCTCCACGCGTGCAAATTGAATACGACGTAGAAATCTATGGCAGCGAGAAGAAAATTGAGTTGCCATTTGTGATGGGTGTGCTGGCCGATTTGTCGGGTAAGCCCGTCGAATCGTTGCCGGACGTGTCTGAGCGCAAGTTCTTAGAAATCGATATTGATAATTTCGATGAACGTATGAAGGCCATCGCACCACGTGTTGCGTTCAGCGTGCCCAACACCTTGACCGGTGAAGGTCATGTCATGGTGGATATCACTTTTGAAAGCATGGACGATTTTTCTCCTGCTGCAGTAGCGACCAAGGTGGAAGCGCTCAAAAAGCTACTCGACGCACGGACCCAACTCGCCAACCTACAAACCTATATGGATGGCAAAACGGGTGCGGAAGACTTGGTACGCAAGTTGTTGGCCGATCCCGCATTGATGCAGTCACTAGCTGCAAGCCCTAAGGTTACTGGTGATCAACTGAGCGCCTGAGACCCGCATGCCTACCGCTAATAACCGTACGACCCAAAAGACAAAAGGAATGACAACCATGGCACATTCATCTGCCGTTGCTGAAAGCAATACCCAGTATGCCGAGCCGAGCGTTTTTGCAAATTTGCTTGATCGGGAGTTCAAGCCAAAAGGTGATGAACAGCGGCAAGCGGTTGAAGCCGCTGTTCGCACGCTTGCACAGCAAGCACTGAGCAACGCGGTCACCATGAGTGACGATGCCTACGCCAGCATCGAAGCCATCATTGCTGAAATTGACTCCAAGCTGAGTGCGCAAATCAATTTGATTTTGCACCACGAAGATTTTCAACGTCTCGAATCCGCATGGCGTGGCCTTGATCATCTGGTATCGAATACCGAAACCGATGAAATGCTGAAGATTCGGGTTATTGACATGAGCAAGGCTGACCTTCGCCGCACCATGCGCCGTTTCAAGGGCGTGGCTTGGGATCAGAGCCCGCTGTTCAAGCGCCTGTACGAAGAAGAGTATGGTCAATTAGGCGGTGAGCCATACGGCTGCTTGGTCGCTGACTACTACTTTGACCATACCCCCCCTGATGTTGAATTGCTCACCGCGATGTCCAAAATCGCAGCAGCTGCGCATGCGCCGTTCATCGCTGGAGCGGCACCATCAAATCTGCAAATGGAGTCTTGGCAAGAACTAGCCAACCCCCGTGACTTGGCCAAGATCACCGGAAACTTGGAACATGCGGCGTGGAATTCGTTGCGGGATACGGAAGATGCCCGCTATATCGGTTTGGCGATGCCCCGATTTTTAGGGCGTCTGCCCTATGGATCCAAGACCAACCCGGTAGATGCCTTCAACTTTGAAGAAAACACCGAAGGCGCAGACCACAGAAATTACGTGTGGAGCAATGCTGCCTACGCGATGGCAGTCAACATCAATCGCAGTTTCAAGATGTATGGCTGGTGCACCATGATCCGCGGAGTGGAGTCAGGCGGTACCGTAGAAAACCTGCCCTGCCACACCTTCCCAACCGATGACGGCGGCTTTGACATGAAGTGCCCCACCGAAATCGCAATTTCCGACCGCCGAGAAGCAGAATTGGCCAAGGCTGGTTTCATTCCATTGGTCCATCGTAAGGGCACCGACCACGCTACTTTCATTGGTGCGCAGTCTTTGCAAAAGCCCCAAGAATATACCGATGCCGATGCGACAGCCAACGCCAATCTATCGGCCCGTTTACCCTACCTTTTTGCCAGCACCCGCTTCGCGCATTACCTTAAATCCATCGTGCGTGACAAGGTTGGCGCATTCAAAGAGCGCGAGGAGATGCAGCGCTGGTTGAACGAATGGATCATGCATTACGTTGATGCCGACTCCGCCAACTCCAGCCAAGAAACCAAAGCGCGTCGCCCCTTGGCGGCCGCAGAGGTGGTGGTGGAAGACATAGAAGGAAATCCTGGCTACTACGGTGCCAAGTTCTTCCTGCGCCCGCACTTCCAACTGGAAGGTCTGACAGTCAGCTTGCGCCTTGTTGCCAAGCTGCCTTCGGTAAAGACGGCGGCATAACACCGCCAATTTTTCATAAATCACATTAGGAGTAACTCATGGCACAAGACATTTTTTTAAAGCTTGACGGTATCGACGGGGAAAGCCAAGACGCTGCCCACAAAAATGAAATCGACGTTGGCACTTGGAACTGGCAGGTTTTGCAAGAGTCCAAAATGCATGTGGGCTCTGGTGGTGGATCTGGCAAGGCCACGGTGTGCGATCTGGTCTTTACCCACTCCATGGACCGCTCCAGCCCTAACCTGATGAAGTACTGCCTTACCGGCAAGCATATTCCTGAAGCCAAACTGGTGGTTCGCAAGGCCGGCGGCAATCCTCTGGAATATTTGAAGATCACCATGAGCGATGTGGTCATCACCAATGTCCAGCCTGCTGGCTCGTCTGCCGATGTGGTCATCACCGAAACGGTCAGCCTGTCGTTCGCAAAGGTTAAGCAAGAGTACACCGTGCAAAACCAGCAAGGTGGTTCTGGCGGCGCCGTAACCGCTGGCTTCGACATCAAGCTCAACAAAGAAGCTTAAGGCGCGGACCTTGGTGCATTGACGCTGCCCGGCAGTGTTCAACTGCATTGCATCCCCCCAAGTGTTCAACCATCACTTGGGGGTTTCCTGTTTCTAGGTGGAAGCTACAGCGATACCCATGTCTCAAACCTCGAACACTCTGCAAGTCTCTGCAAAGCCATGGAATTTTCGGTTCTTCTTGGCTGCGTTGGTTGGCTCCATGCTGCTTGGGCAGATCCAATCTGTCTACGCAGATGACACCAAAGAAGCGACCAAGCTGGTGCTAATCGTTGACGCTGCCGCGGGCGTGAACCCGGATGCCAGTCTGCGACCCTCGCCGATCAAGGTTCGGGTGTATGAGTTGAAAGATGCGGCTGGATTTCGCGATGCCGACTATTTCACGTTGGATACCTCGGATAAAACCGCTTTGGCCGCAGACATGCTTGCCAAGGATGAATTCATCTTGCGCCCTGGGGAGAGTAAGACGATAGAGCGCAAAAGCAATGCCCAAACTACGGCCATTGGAGTGCTTGCGGGATACCGCGACCTTCCTAACTCCATTTGGCGTGCGGTCTATACGCTCAAGGATGCGCCGGTTGCCGCGTGGTACCGGGCGCTGATTCCCTCCAGCAAGGCGACGCTGACGATACAGCTGCAGCCGCAGGGCATAGCGATTTCCGAAAAGCCTTGACCTTTCATACCTGCTTTAGAGAGCGACGAAAACCACACTATGACCTGGACCAATAAAGTCACTTGGAGTGAAGGCCTGTTTCTGCGCCCGCAGCTATTTCAGCAACAGGAGCGTTACCTGGAAAGCTACGCACATCGTCGCGCAGCACCCCTGTCGCCGTTCTTTTGGGGCTTCAACCAGTTCCGTATCGATTCTGAATCGCTTTCGCTTGGCAAACTGGTACTGGCTGCTGCCCGTGGGCTATGCAATGACGGCACGCCCTTTGACTTACCGGATCAAACGCTCCCGCCGCCCCCGCTGACACTGTTAAATGAACACTTAAACCAAGTGATCTATTTGGCTCTGCCGATTCGCCAGCCCAATAGCGAAGAAACAAGTTTTGAACCTACACCGGGTTCGATGGCGCGTTACAGCGTTTTTGATGATGAAGTCCGCGATGCCAATTCGGTGGGCCAAGGCGCCAAGACGATCCAGCTCAGCCGCTTGCGCATGATGCTGGTTCCTGAAAGAGAACTCACCAGTGCCTGGATGGGCTTGCCCATTGCGAGAGTTGTAGCGCTTCGGTCGGACGGAAGTGCCGAGTTGGATTTCAGATTTATCCCTCCTGTGAACCAATTGGGCGCAAGCGAGTTGTTAACGCAGTGGCTGACGCAAATCCATGGAACGCTGCGCCTGCGGGCAGACGGATTGGCGGCAAGGCTGAGTGGTAGCGCGGGTACCGGTGCCACGCAGGCCGCGGAAGTCAGTGACTTCATGTTGCTACAAATCTTGAATCGCTATGAGCCTTTGTTGGCACACATGCTGGATGTCAAAGAGTCCCCGCCCGACCATCTCTATACATTGCTGCGAAGCCTCTCCGGCGAGCTAGCAACCTTTGTACGTACCGACACTCGCCGCCCCAAAAACGTTCCTAGGTATGAGCATATCAACCCCTATGAAACGTTCAAAGAGCTGGTAGAAGAAACGCGTGAGTTGCTGAACAACGTGATGGTGCGCAGTGCCCAAAGCATAGACTTGAAGGAGCAGCAACACGGAATGAGCCTGGCCAGCCTGGACCCCAGCGAACTGCGGAGTTTCACCAGCTTGGTATTGGCAGTCTCGTCGAGCATGCCCCCCGAGCAAATCGCCAAGAATTTTGCGGCGCATGCCAAGGTCGCCGCCGCCGATCGGTTGCCTGAACTCGTGCGTCTGCACCTGCCAGGCATCGCCTTGCGCGTGCTCCCGGTGCCGCCGCGGCAAATTCCCTTCAATGCTGGGTTTGTCTATTTTCAGATTGAGCCGCAGGGTAGCCAGTGGGAGCACATGCTCACGAACGGCGGCGTGGGCTTGCACATCGCGACGCAGTTTCCGTCATTGCAACTGCAACTCTGGGGAGTGCGGTGATGGGCAGGAAAATCATTGTAGTGGGCGACCCTACGGACCATGGTGGCGTAGTCATCAGCGGCTCTCCTACACGCAATGTGGATGGCAAAGCAATGGCCCGCCTAGGCGACAGCGTTAATTGTCCGCAGACCTACCCTGGAGGCAAGCCGCACGGCGTGAATGCCATTGTGGAAGGAGATGCCCGCTTCTTGGTTGATGGCATTGCCGTTGCTTTAGAGGGGCATAAAACCGAGTGCGGTTGCAGCTTGATCGGCACCGTGAACGCCAGTTTGGGTTAGGTCCCAAGTCACACGCCCCGCTCCTAACCCATTTCTACATTTCCATACCGAATATGCCTTCCATCCCATTCCTGCCCTCGGTCGCCCGAGGCCTGACGATGCGCAGCGCGGCGATCGCGCAGGTACGCGGCCAGCCGGTACTGGTGCCGCTCAAGCTGCAAGGAGAGGAGGGCGTCAACCAACTGTTTGAATACCGGCTGCTGGTGCAAACCACCGAAGCCATCGCCTTCATGGGCAATGACGCCAGCAACCTGCAAGCCGCAGACTTCATCGGCCGCGAACTCACCTGCACCATCGAACTCGAAGGCTACGGCAGCTACCTACCCGACACCGCTCCCGGAGCGCAAGGCAACGCAGGCCTGGCCAACCTGGGCGCGGGCACCCGGGAAATCAGCGGCCTCATCACCCACTTCGCCTTCCTGGCAGAGACCGAACGCCACGCCCACTACCAAATCACCCTGCGCCCCTGGCTGCACCTGGCCACGCTCAACAGCGACTGCAAAGTCTTCCAAGACCAAACCCCCATCCAAACCATCGAAGCCATCCTCGCCGACTACCCCTTTGCCAGCGACAAACGCCTCATTGAAGACTACCCGGTACGCGACTACAGCGTGCAATACAACGAAAGCGACTTCGCCTTCATCACCCGCCTCATGCAAGAGTGGGGCATCAACTACCACTTTGAACACAGCGCAGGCGTACACCGCCTCGTCTGGAGCGACTACAACGGCGCCTACCAAAGCGCCCAACCCGAAGACGACGACAGCGCCTACCGCCACATCCCCTACTACCCGCCGGGCCACAAAATCGACCGCGAATACATCCACGCCTTTGCCATCACCCAACGCCTGACCAGCCAGCGCTACGCCAGCCGCGAATACGACTACACCCGCCCCAAAGCCCGGCTCGACAGCGGCGAAACCACTCCCGGCAACACCAGCAACAACGCCAGCAACAGCAACAACAACAACAACAACAACAACAGCAACAGCAACAGCAACAGCAACAACAGCGCCCCCCCCAGCGCCGCAGAAATCTACCTCTGGCGCAGCACCCAAGCCCAGCACGGCCTGGCCAGCACCGACTACAGCCAGCCCAACGCTGGCGCCGACAAAGCCGCCCACCACACCGAAGCCCAAGGCCAACACCTGGCCCGCCTGCGCGCCCAAGCCCTGCACCAACACAGCCTGCGGGCCCACGGCAGCGGCCACGTACGCGGCATCACCCCCGGCACCACCTTCACCCTGCAAGAACACCCGCAAACCCAGGCCAACACCGAATACCTCGTCCTGGGCACCCAACTGCGCATAGAAATCAGCGGCGAGACCAGCCGCCGCAATGCCAACAGCCCGGCCAGCACCAACCAGCCCACCCCCCTGGCCAGCTACAGCGACGCCGCCCACCACAGCGCCGCCTGGCAAGTCGAAGTCCACTTCCAGGCCCAACCCAGCACCGAAATCCTGCGCCCAGACGCCACCCAAGCCAAACCCCCCATCCCCGGCCTGGAAACCGCCGTGGTCTGCGGCCCCAGCGACGACACCGCCGCCAGCAACATCTACACCGACCACCTGGGCCGCATCAAAATCCAATTCCCCTGGGACCGCTACGGCCCGCGCAACCACACCAGCTCCTGCTGGGTGCGGGTCGCCAGCGGCTGGGCGGGCAACCAACTGGGCCTCCAGCACATCCCGCGCATCGGCCAAGAAGTCCTCATCGGCTTCCTGGGCGGCGACATCGACCAACCCCTGTGCACCGGCCAAGTCCGCAACCAAGACAACCACCCCAACTGGCAACTCCCCGACCAACAAGCCCTCACCGGCCTGCGCAGCCGCGAACTCAAACCCGCAGCCGGCAACAGCGCAGGCGGGCGCAGCAACCACCTGGCGCTGGACGACACCGCCGGGCAAATCCAGGTCCAACTCAAAAGCGACCACGCCCACAGCAGCTTGAGCCTGGGCTACATCCGCCGCATCGAAGACCACCAAGGACGCAAAGACCCGCGCGGAGAAGGCTTTGAGCTGCGCAGCGACCGCCACGGCAGCCTGCGCGCCCAAGACGGCCTGCTGCTGAGCACCCAAGGCCGCCCCGGGGCCCAGGCCCACACCACCGACATGGGCGAGACCGTGCAACGCCTGGACCAAGGCCAGGCCCAGCACGCCAGCCTGGCTGACCTGGCGCAGCAACACCAGGCGCAAGACGGAGACGACCAAACCCCGGTCGCCCAAGCCCTGCAAGCGCAAAACCAGGAGATCGCCGGTACCACCAGCACCAGCACCGGTGCCAACGCCAGCGCCAGCACCGGCACCGGCACCGGCAAGGACGCCAGCGCATCCCAACCCGCCAGCTTCCCCGAATTCAGCGCCCCGCACCTGGTACTGGCCAGCCCGGCAGGCATTGAAAGCACCACCAGCGCCAGTACCCACCAGCACAGCGGCGAGCACCACGCCATCACCAGCGGTGGGCACACCAGCATCAGTGCGGGCAAGAGCCTGCTGGCCAGCGTCAAGGGCGGTATCAAGCTGTTTGCGTACAAGCTGGGCATCAAGCTGGTCAGCGCCAACCAAGACATCGAGATCCAGGCGCTCAAGACCAGCGTGCACCTGCTGGCCAAGCTGGAGATCAGCCACACGGCCAACAGCATCAATTTAACGGCCAAGGAGCGCATTGTGATCAACGGCGGTGGCAGCTACACCGAGTGGAGCGCGGGCGGCATCACCTCGGGCACCAGTGGGGCGCACACCGTGCATTCGGCCAGCTTGGAGTTGGTGGGGCCAGACAACCTGCCGGTGCCGCCTATTACCTGGCCCGAAGCGCAGCTGACTCCGCCGCCCTCCGAGCTTAAGGTTCTGCTCCAGCACCTGCCGGGGGAAACCCCGCGACTGGGCGGGTTGCAGCCCTATGCATTGTTTAAAAACGGCGCGCTCGTAACGCACGGCATGACCGATGCGCTAGGGCAAGTTACTGTAGAAAATCTTGATGTCACTGCCAGCTACGCCATACAGCTCAGCCATGGTGGTCGGGTGAAGCTCCCTATTGCGCAGGCCTTTGAGTCTGCCGACAGCAAACTCGGGATAGAGCAACGCCTGTTAAACCAAGGCGTACGTTCGACTGATGCGACAGGCTAGCCAGACAAGAGCAGCACCAACACGCAACCCGAGCCTGATGCGACGCACCCCATTCCAGAACGCCTAAGCCCATGACCGACCTGAACAAACTTCTGGCCCAGACCCAATGCACAGATACGACGCACATTGATGCATGCAAGCGAACGGGCATTTTCACGCGTCAATGGCTTCTAGAGAAAGAAAAAGACAAAGAACTCCCCCCGATCCATGACGCAAACCAGCTGCAATTTTTTGTTTGCGGCGAAGAAGGCTTCGCAGCCATCGACAGCGACATACGCAAAGCCACCCGCTCGGTGGACTTGGTGTGCTGGGGCTTTGACCCCGGCATGGAGACCATGCGTATGACCCCCACCACCGATCCCCAAGTCACGGGCTATGGTTACTGGCCGCGCGGCACCACCTATGGTGACTTGCTGACAGAAAAGGCCCAACAGGGTGTCAAAGTTCGGTTGCTGCTGTGGTACGACCCCCCGGCCCTGCGTGCAGCCAAGGCCGTTGGGAACTTTGCAAGCAACAAAAAAGCATTGGCAGCCCTGGAGCTGGTGATTGCCGTCAGAAGCTACTTTGTACAAAAAGGAGCGGGTAACGCGCCCGACCTGCCACTGGTCTGGTCGCCGGCCTCGGTACACCACGCCAAGCCTGCCGCACCGCCCATGCAGACCCGCAACGCCAAAGTGACCACCGCAGGCCAACGCAGCCAATACTGCCGTGATTGGTGGAAGGCCGCACTCAGCGGCGCTATCCCTAACCTGGAAGTCCGTTTTCGGGATGGCGACTTTGGGGCCATCCGTGCGCAGCAGAAGCAATACCTGCCCGATAGCGTGACTTTGAGCGAAGAATTCTCGATGCAACTGGTGGGCACGCACCACCAAAAGCCCATCCTGATCGACTATGACCCTGGCCCGGCCAACCAGGGACTGCTCCATGCCAAGCCAGCCAAGAACGGTGCAGCCGCAGCCAACATCTGCGGCTACGTCATGGGCCTTAACAGCGTTAGCGCCTACTGGGACACAACCCAACACTTGTACAACGACCCCCGGCGAGAAACTGCCTATGGCGTAGGTGCCTTCTGGCTCAAGCCCTGGCACGGCAAGCCCTACCGGGACTACGCCATTCGCGTTGAGGGCGAGGCGCTGGCCTGCCTGAACAAAAACTTCTGTTCTGCCTGGGACAAAGCCCAGGGCACCCACCTCCAACTGCCTGGACGTAGTCTGGTGGCGGCGCGCGCTGCCGTGAAGCCAGCGCCCAAGGGCGCACACCGGGCACAGATTGTGCGCACCCAGCCGGAAGAAAAGGATGCCACCATCCTCAAAACCTACGTGCAAGCCGCCAGCAATGCCGTCAATTACCTCTATGTAGAAAACCAATACGTGCAACTGCGCGACTGGGTGACCTACCTGCAAACCCTGCGCCGCCAGCACAGCGACTTTGCCTGCCAAGCCAAGGCCACGCCTGCCAGCATCGCCCCACTGCACCTGATGGTGGTGATGCCCCAGCCAGAAAAAGACGAAATGGTGCCCAGCACCTACGACACCCTGGCGCAAATGGGGCAGGGCGGTACGGTGCGCGGCTACCACCAGCAAGTACAAGACATGCGCGAGGAAAAGGCTCCCGGCGCGGTAGCCGCCAGCAGTATGGACAGCCCGGGCATCATGGGCTTGCCCGTCCAGGCAGATGCAGTAGCCAACACCACCGATAGCGCCCGCGCCATCCTCCGAACGTCGCTGCACGACACCTCCGTCAACATCGCCCAGGAGCTTAAAAACCTCAACATCAAAACCCTGGTGGCCATGCTGATGACCTACGACCACGGCAACGAAGCCCGCGACACCCGCATCAACGCCCGCGACAACGCCGCACAAGAGGCGCAGGCCAAGATGGAGGCCAAAACCAGCAAAGACCACCGCCCCGCTGACGTTATCCCCGGCGACTACAGTGCGCACAACATCGCCCCCCAGCGCTACCGCGAAATCTACATCCACAGCAAGCTCATGCTGATCGACGATGCCTTCCTCACCCTGGGCAGCGCCAACCTGAACGCCCGCTCCATGGTGGCCGACAGCGAACTCAACATCGCCTGCGAGGACCACCGATTCGCCAAGGATGCCCGGATGCGGGTGTGGGGGAATCTGGCGGGGAGTGACCTGGATGGGGGAGATGGATCGGTTGGGAAGACGGACGATGTTTTTGGGAAGTGGATCAAGCGAATGCAAAAAAATGCCAAAGCCAGATCGGACCAAAATCCCTCACCACCAGAGAACGATAGTTTCATCCACACCTTTGATGACCCCCGTACTGCACCGAATGTGCGATTGGGCTAAGGCTGCATGCGCGAACCCTTAACCCTTTTCCGTCAATGGCGCGCGGTCCGCCTGCTATTGGTTCTGTTCTGTTTCACTCTCACATTGAGTGCATGCCCCATGGATAAATCTCCCTCCAAGCCGGTGCTTCCCCGCTTCACCGAACTTCCGGCTTTCGACCCCCATATTGCCAACTTCACTTGCAAATACGAAGCTGCAGTTAATCCGCCCGTCACCCCCCAAGCCGAAGCCTTGTTCCAACAGGCCATGGCCAAAGACGACTGGCGCGTCTGGCCGCAAGAGCGGGACTACGCAGGCATGGCCGCACTGCTCAAACAAGCCATGGACTTGGGCCACTGGAAAGCGCAGTTCAACTTGGCGGGCCTGTACTTTGAAGGGCAGGGCGTGCCGCGTGATGTGAATGAAGCTCTTCGGCTGACGGAGGACCTGATGCAAAAGGGTGTACCTGCCGCATGGGACAACATGGGTACGTACTACATGGGAGGAGCTGGTCCGCTCAAGGCCAGCAGTACCGTGGCCTATGCGTTCTGGCAGCGAGCGGCGGAGATGGGCAGCATGAGCGCGCAAGCTTATCTAGGTAATAAGCTGCATGCAGGGCATGATGAGCCTCCGACTTTTTGGGGCAACTGGGAGGTCGGTGCAAAAATGTTGGAGTGTGCAGTGGCCCAAGGGTCCGGTGATGCGGCCTACCAATTAGGTTCATCTCTAGATGTGAATGCGCGGTCCTTGGATTCCAACGCCGCTAGGGTCCAGTACCGTCGTGCACTGGAAATCCTCCAAGAAGGTGTCAAATTCGGTCACGAGGGCTGCGCAAATTATCTGTTTGCATCATTTGACGATGGTGACGCACTGGTAGGCCATACCAAAGACCCATCACGTGCCCGCCGCTATAAAACACTAGCAGACCGGCTCTTCCACGACTCCTACCTCAAACTGCCCAACCTGGACAAAGTCCTCCCCCTGCCGCCTGCGCAGCTCCCCAAGTGGAACAGCGACCCCGACACCCTGATTGATGCCGCCAAAGCCGTCCTCCCCGCCCCCAAGCCGGCCCCCGCGCACCCCAATACCTCACTCGCCGGCCCCGAGCACATCCCGCCCGGCTTCACGCTTCCCACCGCATCCGTCTCGTTCCTGCGCGGCCACCTGCAAAGGGCGGACCGCGCGGGGTTTTGGCAGCCGCAGGTGGCGTTGGAAGGCGATGGCCTGACCACCGCGCAGTACAACGCCGCCTTAGCCCTCAACGCCACCCCGGCCCGCTACTACGCCGCAGGTGACATGCTCGACAGCTTTCGGGCTCTGCACTACGACCCGCACAGCCCCAGCCGCGCCGCCTGGGCCAGCCTGAGCGGTAGTCAATTGCGCGGCATGCTGTGGCACCACTTGGGCCAGCCCGTGCCGGTAGTGGAGCGCGCGCCCCACCGCCTGGTGCAACGGGGCATTGCCGTGGCGGCTACCTTCCCACCCGAGCGGGTCTGCAACGGCCTTCAACCTTGCCCGCGCACGGGTGTCTGGTACGCCCGCCCGGCCGCCAGTGCGGCCAACCAGGCCAGTGCATCGAATACAAACCGCACCGCCCAAGACGAAGGCACTGCGGCACTCGTCCAGGTGTACCTGCAGCAGTTCAAACACCCCCTGCTGCAGCAAGCCTACGTAGAACAAGGCCAGGCCTTCCCATCACCCCAGGCGCGCCACCTGCCCCTGGACGCCGGGCAGATCGCGTGGGAATGGCTGGGCCAGGCCAACCCCGTGGATGCCAGCGGCTATGCCGTGGTGGCCGTTCCGCAGATAGTGCAATCGGTGCAGGTGGCGAATGGCTAATGCAGGTGGCACCGGATGGCTGCACAGCATTGCTATACAAGTAGTAGCTGCTTGTGCTGGTGGGGTGTGCGCTAGCGCCTGATTTTTTATATAAAGCGACTCTGCAACCCCATGTCTTCGTTTCCCATCCTGCGCGTACTGGTTCTGATGCCTCTGGTCCTTATGGCCCTGGCCCTGCCTGCCTGCTCGCAAGAAGCCGCACAGCACCCCGTAGCCGCCAAACCGGTGCTCCCCCGCTTCACCGAACTGCCGGCTTTTAACCCGCACCGGGCCGACTTCACCTGCCAATACGAAGCCGCCGCCAACCCGTCCGTCACCCCCCAAGCCGAGGCCTTGTTCCAGCAAGCCATGGCCAAAGACGACTGGCGTATGTGGCCGCAAGAGCGGGACTACGCAGGCATGGCCGCATTGCTCAAACAAGCCATGGACTTGGGCCACTGGAAAGCGCAGTTCAACCTGGCGGGCTTGTACTTTGAAGGGCAGGGCGTGCCGCGTGATGTGAACGAGGCCCTGCGGTTGACGGAGGACCTGATGCAGAAAGGCGTACCTGCCGCATGGGACAACATGGGTACGTACTACATGGGAGGAACTGGTCCGCTCAAGGCCAGTAGTACCGTGGCCTATGCGTTCTGGCAGCGGGCGGCGGAGATGGGGAGCATGAGTGCGCAGACTTATATAGGCCACAAACTGGATGCAAACCATGATGAGCCTCCGACATTCTGGGGTAACGAAAAAGTAGGAATAAAGATGCTGGAGTGCGCATTTGCGCAAGGGTCGGGTGAAGCTGCCTACGAATTGGGTTCATCGTTGGATTCGAGCGCTCAGCTACTTGACTCCAATGCTGCAGCGAAGCAATACCGCCGCGCCCTGGAAATCCTCCACGAAGGCGTTAAATTCGGTCACGAGGGCTGCGCAAATTATCTGTTTGCATCATTTGACGATGGTGACGCACTGGTAGGCCATACCAAAGACCCATCACGTGCCCGCCGCTATAAAACACTAGCAGACCGCCTCTTCCACGACTCCTACCTCAAACTCCCCAACCTGGACAAAGTCCTCCCCCTGCCGCCCGCGCAGCTCCCCAAGTGGAACAGCGACCCCGACACCCTGATGGATGCCGCCAAGGCTGTCCTCCCCGCCCCCAAGCCGGCCCCCGCGCACCCCAACACCTCACTCACCGGCCCCGAGCAGATCTCGCCGGGTTTCATGCACCGCCCTACATCTGTCTCTTTCCTGCGCGGCCCCCAGTACAAGGCGGACCGCTCCGGAATTTGGCTGCGCCCGTTTGCATTGGAAGGCGGGAGTGGTTTGCTATACAAGGTGTAGCTGCTTGTGCTGGATGGATAAGCGCTAGAGGGTGATTTGACCCATAAGTGTTTGTGAATCCCCTATCGCCAGCGTCTGTGCGTTGGTGCGTGTGGCAGAGCTGGCAATGGTGGGGTGGGCGTGTTGCGCCATGGGTAGGTTGGTGGGTCAAGCGATAGGCCCACAAAAAAACGAATGAAGACCGGCGCAGCGCTAGCGTGGCGGGCCACAGGCCCTGCAAGGGTGCGCTGGGTGGGGCGGTATGGATGAAGCTTATTTTTTGAAGGATGACTGTGAACGCAGACGAACAAACCAGTGAAGACCTGCACGGCGGCAATGGCCGTGCAGACCATGGAGCGCAGCAGGCCGGCCCGTCTCTGGTGCCGGGGGAGGGCGCGGCGCCGGTCCATTTTTCCCCCGGCCCCAACCACGCGTCGCGCCTGGCGGCGGTGGAGCTGGCGGTGGCCGAGGGGCGCAATCCCTTTTTGGAAGCCGGCAAAGTGCTGCTGCGCACGCTGGCGGAATTGCCTGAGCTGGTAGCCGGGGCACAAACGCAGGGGCTGAACCTGCTGCTGGTCCAAGAACTGCAAACCTTCACCCGTTTGTGCGAGCAGGCCAATCTGCGGCGCGACCATATGTTGGCCTCGAGGTTTGTGCTGTGCACGGCGTTGGACGAAGCGGTCAACGCCAAGCCTGGTGCCGGGGGCGGGGCTCAGCAGACGGGTGCCTGGTCCACCATGGCTTTGCTGAACCGGTTCCACGGTGAGAGTGAGGGCGGGGAGAAGGTGTTTTTGCTGATTGGGCGTTTGTCGAATGCGCCGGATGAGCACATGCCCGTGCTGGAGCTGATCCATCACCTGCTGAGTTTGGGCTTCAAGGGCAGCTACACCCGCAAGACGGATGGCGACCGGATGTTGCAGACGATTCGCCACCGCCTCTACACCCTGGTGGCTGCCAGCCGGGAGCCGGTACCGCGCGAGCTGTCGCCCCACTGGCAAGGCGTAGGGCAGGGCAAGTTCAAGCTGCTGCGCTCCATCCCCGTGTGGGTCTCGGCCAGCGTGTTGGGTTTGCTGCTGTTTGCGCAGTTCAGCTGGTTCAAGTACACGCTGATGGCGCAGACGAACGACACGACCCAGCGGATTGAGGCGCTGGCTAAATTGCAGCCGCCGCCGGTAGCGGCCAAGCCCGTGGTGCTGGACTTGAACCTGACGCAGCTGCTGCAGCCAGAGATCCAACAAGGCCGCGTGCAGGTAGAAGAAGACGCGCAGCATGCCCGCGTCACGTTCAAGGGCGACGGCATGTTCGCAGGCGGGTTAACGCATTTAAGCCCGGCCGCGCAGGCGCTGCTGGTGAAGGTGGGGGGGGCACTGGCCAAGGTGCCTGGCTCGGTGCGTGTGGTGGGGCATACCGACAACCTGCCCATCGCAACGCCGCAATTTCCGAGTAACCAGGCTTTGTCAGAAGCGCGCGCGCAAGCGGTGGCCAAGGTGCTGGTGGCGCAAGGGGTAGAGGGTGCCCGGATAGACGCAGTGGGATCAGGCGACACCGCGCCCGTGGCACCCAACGTCACTGCGGCAGGGCGTGGGCTCAACCGCCGGGTAGAAATCCAGGTGCTGCCTGAAGGCGTGGTGCAAGGCATGGTGACCGAATTCGCGTCGCCCAAAGCCCCGGTGCGGCCAGCTGCCACACCAGCGGCACACAACAACACAGGACTTACGCAAGTTCCACCTGTCAGCCCGAAGGGCGATACAGGGGCGCTGCGTAAGACCTACAACAATTGAACGGGGGTACGACATGAAAGGATTTTTGGGTTCTGCGGTGGTGCGTGCCATTCTGTGGTTTTTGGGTTTGATCCTGGTGTCTTTGGCCATCTGGTTCATTGGCCCTTTGCTGGCCTTTGGCGACATGCATCCGCTGGCCGATGTGGGCCTGCGGGTCACGGCGATTGGCCTGCTGCTGGTGTTGGTGATTTTTGTATTGCTGGAGTGGACGCTTAGCGTGATTGGCGTGGCGAGCCTGTGCCTGTTGGTGTGGCATGCCGGGCCGTTGTTGGCATTGGGCGGCTTGCGCCCGTTGCAGACGGTGGGCATGCGTACGCTGGTGATTGGCGTGATCTTGCTGTGCTACGCCATTTGGGGCATCTACACGCTGTGGAACCTGATCCGCAGCGATGAAAAGTTTGCCGAGCGCCTGTTCAAGAAAGACCCCAACGCCACCAAAGACCTGGCCCGCGACGAGGTGCGTGCGCTGGGTGAAACCACCCGCAAAGCCGTCGGCCAACTCAAGCAGATGCGCCACACGATGGCCGGTGGCACGGGTTCGCTGGTGGCAGGCTTGCGCCGCCTGGTCGAGGGCAAGCGCTACCTGTACGAACTGCCCTGGTACATGGTGATCGGCATGCCCGGCGCCGGGAAGACGTCGGTGCTGTTGAATTCCGGGCTGAAGTTTCCGGTGGCCGAGCAAATGGGTGCAGCCAGCGCCCAACTGACGCTGGCCAAGCATGAGGGCACGCTCAATTGCGCCTGGTGGTTTACCAACGAAGCGGTGTTGATCGACACCGCAGGCCGCTACACCAACCCGTCCGACGGTACGGCGCTGCACCGTGCGGCCGCCTCCACCGAGTCTGCCGCCAAGGCTGGGGCGGTTGCGGGAGGGGGCGACGGTGCGGCGTCCGGCGATGCCAAGCCCTCTGCCGCGGTGGGGCAAGTGGCCCAGCAAGAACTGTTGAATGCTGCGGAATGGCAGGGGTTCTTGCGCGTGCTGCGCCAGGTGCGTACGCGCGCTCCGATCAATGGAGCCTTGTTGGCGGTGGATGTGTCCAAGCTGCTATCCGATGACGAACAGCAAAACCTGGTCCATGCAGCCCAGCTGCGGGCCCGGTTGAGCGAGTTGCGCCAGCATCTGGGCATTCGGTTCCCGGTGTACGTCATGTTGACGAAGACCGACCTGTTGCAAGGCTTTGCCGAGTACTTCAGCAGCCTGACCACAGAGGCCCGGGCCCAGGTGTGGGGCTTCACGCTGCCCTGGCACGACGGTCCATCGGCCCCGGCAGATGCGGGCACCTTGGCCCAGCAACTGGGCTCCGAGTTGGCTGCGCTGCAACACCGCATTGCGGCGGGCGTTGCGACACGTCTGCAAGAAGAGTTTGAGCAAGACCGTCGGCATAAGCTGTACGTGCTGCCGCATGAGCTGGAAGCCTTGGCACCGCGTTTGGTGGCCTTGCTGGATGCCGTTTTTTCGGACTCTCGCTACGACACCACGCAGCTCACACATTCCCTTCGGGGCGTGTACCTGACCAGCGCCATGCAGTACGACAACGTGGTGGTCAATGCAGATGATTTTGCATTGGTGCCGCGTCTGGCACGGGGTCTTGCCGCGCTGCTGACCGGCAGCAAAACGGCGTCTGCCCCTTCAGGTACCGCTGTGCCCATGCCGGAGCAGACCTCCAGCACGCGCAGCTACTTCATGGGTGACGCAATGGGGCGGGTGGTGATCCCCGAAGCCCATTTGGTCAAGCCTAACTTGCGCTGGGAGGCGCGGTTTCGCTTGCTACGCTTGCTGGGGCATGCCTTGGTGATCGGCTTGTTTTTTTGGTTCTCAGCAGGTTTGATGCTGAGCTACACCAACAACCAAGGCTATTTGAAGGATGTGGGCAGCAAGACCGAGCAACTGACCGGCGAACTCAAACAACTGATGGTCAAACAGGACGTGCCCCTGATGGTGCAAGCGCTGGGCTTGGCGCAGGCTTTGCCCACCCATTCGGGCTTGGATCTGGGGGACCCGTCCAGTGCGTACCGCTATGGCTTGTACAGCGCGCCGCCGGTGGCCGACGCCGCGCACCAGGCCTACGCCAACCTGCAAGACCGCTTGATTCTGCCGGTGCTGACGCAGCGCATGGAAGCCGTGATGCGCCAGGCCGTCAAGAGCCAAGACCCCAAAGCCGCGTATGACGCGCTGCACGTCTATTTGCTGCTACACGATGCCAAGCATTTCGCCAACACGCCTACTTCGGCCGAAGAGGTCCGGGCCTGGGTCATGAAGGACTGGCAAGACGGCGCAGCGAAGGAGGGGGTGTCCAAAGCTGGCGCAAGCGCTACGGCTGCTGGTGGGCCGAGCCTGGCGGCATCGTTTGCCAACAGTTCGGTCATGGGTTCGCACCTGCAGGCGATGTTTTCTGGCAAGCGGGTGGTGCAATCGGCCACGGGGCGTGATGAAGCGCTGGTGCGGGCGGTGCGCGACTACCTGGGCACCAGCCCCAGCAGTGAACGGCTGTATGAGCGGGCCAAGGCCGCACTGTCGCCCGATGCGCCCCAGGACTTCACCCTTGTGCGGGCCCTGGGGCCGCAAGCCGGAACCTTGTTCAGCCGGGCCTCGGGGCGCACGCTGGAGCAAGGTGTGAATGGCCTTTTTACCTATGACGGGTACCACGACCTGTTTGCCAAGCGGCTGCCCGAAATGGTGTCTCTCGCCCGCCTGGACGACGCCTGGGTCATGGGGCGACTGGACGACGCGGTCGACAAGCCTGCGAGTGCGGCAGATGCTGCGGTGTTGGTTGACGATGTCCGCCGCCAGTACCTGAATGAATATGCCCGCAAGTGGAGCGAGTTTTTGGACGACATTCGGACCGTTAAAACCGAAGGCGGCGGCTCGCTGGCCTTCGACTTGAATGTGTTGCGCCAGTTTGCGGCACCCGACTCTCCGCTGGTGCGTCTGGGTCGCATGGCGGCGCGTGAAACCACCTTGTCACGCCCGCTGCAAACCCGCAGCGAGGAAGAGAAATCTCTCTTCGAAAAAGCCACAGAAAAAGTGGATCAGCAGTCGGCCAAGGTCAGCAAAGGCCTGGGCCTGCGCCCCGAGCAGGTGGCCGAGCGCCAGTATGTCGACGAGCGCTTTGGGGCTCTGCGTGAGGTAGTGACCGGGCAAAGTGACGGCGCGGCTACACCCGGTGGCAAACCGGCCCTGGATGGCATCGTCAATTTGCTCAACGAGTACTACACCGTGTTGGTGGTGGCCGATACCGCCATCAGCTCTGGCAGCTTGCCTCCGGCTGGCGTGGACACCTCCACCAAAATCAAGATTGAAGCCGGGAAACTGCCTGCACCGTTTCGTGAAGTGCTGCTGGGCATGGGGGCCAGCGGGACCGACAAGGTCACCCAAGGTGCTGCCAGCATTTTGCGGGTGCAAGCTCAGGCGCAAATGGACCGCTTGGTAGGCATGCAGGCGCTGCTGGTCGGTGAACCCTGCCGTCGCAACATTGCCGGGCGCTATCCGTTTGCACAAAGTTCGCAAGAGGTCGCAATCGAAGACTTCAACGGCTTGTTTGGTGCCGGAGGCCCGGCAGACGAGTACTTCAACAAATACCTGGTGCCCCTGGTGGACACCAGCAGCCGCCCATGGCACTACAAAGACCCCGCTACCGCCAGTGCGCTGGTGGGTACCGAAGCCATGGCAAGCGGCCAGGCCCCAGCCGCTGCAGCCAATGGACCCACCTTGACGGGTGAGTTGCTCAAGCTGCTGGTCAAGAGCGGGCCTAACCCCGAGGCTTACGCCCAGATGGCACAAATCCGCGAAGCGTTTTTCCGCGAGCCCGGTGCCAAACGCATGGCGTGGAAACTGGATCTGAGCGTGCAGTCATTGGACTCCACGATTACCGAATTGCTGCTGGATATGGACGGCCAGGCCCAGCGGTACGCCCATGGTCCGGTGCAAGCCCTGGCTGTGCAATGGCCGGGTCCGCGTGGCGGAACCATGGCCGAATTCACGGCCCAGCCCCGTATCAAGACCGACACCTCCACCATTGCTGCACGTGGCCCCTGGGCGCTGATGCGGCTGATGGAGCGCGGGAAAATCACCACCAGCGCAAACGCAGGCAAGGTTGCGGTGGAGTTCCAGTTTGACAACCGCCGCGCCGTGATTGAGGTGTCCAGCAGCGGCACCAATCCGCTGGCCAGCAATTTGTTGAAAAACTTCAGTTGCCCAGGCCGAATCGGTTGAGAGTGCCGTCTATGTTTGACAAACTGCTTCAGCCATTGGCGCAACGCTGGTTGGCACACCCGCCCTCCGTCTGGGGTAAGTTGCCCAGCCATGGTGACTACGTGCGCCACCGTGTAACGCCTGCACAAGCCCAGGCGTGGCAGCAGTGGGTGCGCCAAGTCTGGCATTTGCGCCCCGAGGCGATCAGCCTGCCAAAGCCGCGTGCATCGCGCAAGCGGGCCCCGAGCGCCGCAGGCTGGATTTCACTGGAGCCACGCCAAGACACAGTAGACCTGGGGGCAGTGCCCGTGGCCTTTGTGATGTTGCCCGGCACCTTGCCGTTTGCCGCCACGCACTATGTGCAAGGTGTGATCGTTGCGTCCGAAGACCAGGTGGGGCGTTCGTGCCCGCTCATCATGTACCAGCAAGTGAGCAGCCGGTGGATGTCCAAAATGTGGGCTACGCCAGCGGGTCAGCGAGCCTCATCCGGGCAAGACTTGTTGTATGGATTGTCCCGACTGGGGGCACGTTTGCATGCCAGCGACAAGGATTGGAGCGATTTGGTGCATGCCGTGGACGGGCTATGGGATTTGTACCAGCCGGGGTGGCCGCAATTGTGGGGAGGGCCGCCGATGGCCGTCGCTAGCGCGGCCCAGCGACGCTGGCTCGACGGCTACTGTGCGGCAGAAGAGCTGGATACCGCGCGCCAGCTCCATGGTGTGCAACATCTCCCCTGGGTGAACTGGCCAGCCAGGCTTTTGCGTGCCGAGCAACCCGTACCCGCGTTTTGGCAGCAGGACATGCGGGGTGGCTATATCAATGCCAGTGAGAGTCTTTTGAAGCTGTGGGGAGTGCGTCCATGACACCGAATGCGATGTTCCAACTTCGGATGCTGCAGCACCGTGGGCAAGACCTGGACGTGGTGTGGACCTGGCCCATGTACATGGAGCGTGTGGAATTTACGTCTGTGATGTTGGTCTTCAGTGGCGTGGACGACGCGCTGCTCCAGCAAGCCATGCATTGCAGCCTGCAATGCGCAGGAGATCCGGATCACCCCACGTGGTGGATTGTTACCAACCACACCGAGGTGCTGTGCGCCATCAATGGTATTCCTCTGGGGCTTGGACAGCTACAGCGCCTGGACCACGGCGACGTGATTGAGCTGGGGTTGTCGCGTTTCATGGTCAATTTGAGGGGCGAGCCAGGTCTGCGCGAGACCAGCGCTCAATTGGCGCAACCGGCCGACTCCGCCAATGGGTCCGGGGTGTCTGCGTCCACTATGCCACTGGCGCCACCGCCACCGGAGCTGCCGGGTGCCAGCACTCCGTTTGATCTGACAGACCTGGCACACGGCACGGGCGTACCGGTGCTGCGAGACGCACTCTCGCCTGGCTTGCATGGCGGTCACAAAAGCGATGCTTTCGACGATTTGATCGCCGCAGCGCCTTCAGAGGCCGGCGCTACGGCATCGGACAAGGCCATGGTGGCGGAACAACCAGTGTCGCGACCACCTGAGACGAGCGCACAACCCAGTCGCAAGAATCCAGACACCGACGCGCAACGTGGTCTGCCGCTCCCAAATGCACCAGATCCCAAAAAAGATAGCAATGATCCTTTGCAGATACTGCACGCAGAGTACCTTAAGCGCCTGGTCGATCCTGCTGCTTCCGATACATCGGACCTATGGCAAGACGTGGCGCGTGCAGCGGCAGTAGCCAACACCGATGCCTGGCAGCATTTGAAACAAAGCGCCGGACAGCAGGTCCATTTTGACGACCTGCTCGGGCAATCCGAAAGCATTGACGACGTGCTGGCCGGTCTGGACCGCGTGGGCGACAGCAACATTTTGAGCCCCGAGTCCTTTGACAGCGTGATGCATCTGTTTGCGCCCGCGCATTTGCAACCGCCGAGACCCGGCACGCTGGATATTTTGCAAACGTTGCTGCCCCCTGTGGCGGTGGATCTGCCGGGCTTGACCCGCCGTGAGCACCACAGTTTGTCGCTCGACAGCGCCATGCCAGGGCCGTCTACCGCGCCCCGTCAGGCAGCAGCTGCCGAGGGAAGCTTCGACGACATCACCCGCTTTTTAGACGCACCGAAAACTTGATGCATGACTGAAATCACCACCCATACCGAGCCCAAGGCGCTTCCACCGTCCGAGATCCGGCACCTGACGCTCAGCCAACTCAATCCAGGCAACAACCTGCAAGAAGCGCTCTCTAGCCTGGAGGCGGATGTCCGCAAACAGCCCACCAGCCTCGCTCCGCGCTGGGCCTTGATCGAGATGCTGTGCTTGCTAGGCCACTGGGAGCGCGCCCTGAAGCAACTCCAGGCCAGCGCCAAGCTGGCACCAGAGACGGGCCCTACCGCGCAGACCCAAGCGCAACTGCTGCGTAGCCTGGTGCGTGCTGAACACCAGCGAGCTTCCGTTTTTTCTGGTCAACTGCTGCCCGTTCCGGTAGTGGACCGGCCGCAGTGGATGGAAGACCTGGCGCGTGCCATTGCTTTCAATGCTAAAGGGCAGCACCAGCAAGCCGACCCGCTGCGGCGCGCCGCGTTGGACGCGGCGCCCACCCACGCTATGCGTTGCGTGCTGCAAAACAACGTGCAAGCCGCCAACCCACGGGCCAACGCGCCAGTAGAAGAGGGCGGATGGGCCGAGCAACGTGTCAGCTGGATCGCTGACAGTGACACGCGCCTGGGGCCGGTGTGTGAATTCATCGTGGCGGGCGGCTACCGTTGGGTGGCCTTTGCAGATATTGCCAGCGTGCACATCGAGCGCCCAACGCGTTTGCTGGATCTGGTATGGCTGCCCGCGACCTTGACGCTACGCAGTACCCAAGCGGGCAGCAAGGCCATACATGGGTTTATTCCGACGCGCTACAGCGGCACCGAGCGGGTGGCGGCCGAAGTGGGCAGCCAGCAGCGTGATGCCCTGGTACTCGCACACCTCACCCACTGGCAAGACGTGGGTGAAACCGGCGTATTCGCCTTGGGCCAAAAGACCCTGATGGGCGACGGCGTGGACTTCCCCTTGCTCGACCTGCGCGAGCTGCACCGTGCCGAACCCGAACTCCCAACACCGGAAAGCCGACCATGAGCACACCCGTATCCAACGGGCACCCGCCGCACGCTGGTGGCACCGATGCCATTGACATTACAGCCATAGCGCCTGCCGACAACGGTAATGAACGGATGGTCGACACCTCGCCGCCCGCCATGCGCTCACTCGCCGCAGGCACGTTGCACCCAGGCACGGTGTCGCTGCCGTCCACCCGGGGAGCCTCGGGCCGCCGGGTGGAGCGCCATTACCTGCCCACCCTGTTTGATCGTTTGTGCGACGACGCACCGCAAGAAAAGTCTGAGCCGCCGGATGCCTACACCAGCAGCCGCCACAAGATGCGCCAAATCATCCAGCGCGACCTGGCCTATTTGCTCAACACCACCGACCAAAGCGATTTGATTGACGCTTTGAAATTCCCCAAGGCGGCCAACTCGACCATCAACTTCGGCGTGCCCGCGCTGGCCGGTGGCTACCTGTCCGAGAAAAAGTGGCGCGACATCGAAAAGATGATCCGCCACGCCATCAACGTCTTTGAGCCCCGCCTGGTTCCCCAAACGCTGGTGGTCACTGCCTTGCTTAAAGCCCAGGCCAGTGCCCACTACAACGTTCTGACCTTTCAAATTGCCGGTCAGATCCAGATGCAACCCTACCCGATGGAATTCACCGTGCAAAGCTCGGTGGATCTAGAGACAAACCGGATCGAGCTGGTCCATTCCAGCGATTAATTGCAGAGCCATATTCCTATGTCCTCCACTTCCACCATCCCATTCCTGCCCGCGGTCAGCCGAGGCCTGACGCTGCGCAGCGCGGCGATCGCGCAGGTACGCGGCCAGCCGGTACTGGTGCCGCTCAAGCTGCAAGGAGAAGAGGGCGTCAACCAACTGTTTGAATACCGCCTGCTGGTGCAAACCACCGAAGCCATCGCCTTCATGGGCAATGACGCCAGCAACCTGCAAGCCGCAGACTTCATCGGCCGCGAACTCACCTGCACCATCGAACTCGAAGGCTACGGCAGCTACCTACCCGACACCGCTCCCGGAGCGCAAGGCAACGCAGGCCTGGCCAACCTGGGCGCGGGCACCCGGGAAATCAGCGGCCTCATCACCCACTTCGCCTTCCTGGCAGAGACCGAACGCCACGCCCACTACCAAATCACCCTGCGCCCCTGGCTGCACCTGGCCACGCTCAACAGCGACTGCAAAGTCTTCCAAGACCAAACCCCCATCCAAACCATCGAAGCCATCCTCGCCGACTACCCCTTTGCCAGCGACAAACGCCTCATTGAAGACTACCCGGTACGCGACTACAGCGTGCAATACAACGAAAGCGACTTCGCCTTCATCACCCGCCTCATGCAAGAGTGGGGCATCAACTACCACTTTGAACACAGCGCAGGCGTACACCGCCTCGTCTGGAGCGACTACAACGGCGCCTACCAAAGCGCCCAACCCGAAGACGACGACAGCGCCTACCGCCACATCCCCTACTACCCGCCGGGCCACAAAATCGACCGCGAATACATCCACGCCTTTGCCATCACCCAACGCCTGACCAGCCAGCGCTACGCCAGCCGCGAATACGACTACACCCGCCCCAAAGCCCGGCTCGACAGCGGCGAAACCACTCCCGGCAACACCAGCAACAACGCCAGCAACAGCAACAACAACAACAACAACAACAACAGCAACAGCAACAGCAACAGCAACAACAGCGCCCCCCCCAGCGCCGCAGAAATCTACCTCTGGCGCAGCACCCAAGCCCAGCACGGCCTGGCCAGCACCGACTACAGCCAGCCCAACGCTGGCGCCGACAAAGCCGCCCACCACACCGAAGCCCAAGGCCAACACCTGGCCCGCCTGCGCGCCCAAGCCCTGCACCAACACAGCCTGCGGGCCCACGGCAGCGGCCACGTACGCGGCATCACCCCCGGCACCACCTTCACCCTGCAAGAACACCCGCAAACCCAGGCCAACACCGAATACCTCGTCCTGGGCACCCAACTGCGCATAGAAATCAGCGGCGAGACCAGCCGCCGCAATGCCAACAGCCCGGCCAGCACCAACCAGCCCACCCCCCTGGCCAGCTACAGCGACGCCGCCCACCACAGCGCCGCCTGGCAAGTCGAAGTCCACTTCCAGGCCCAACCCAGCACCGAAATCCTGCGCCCAGACGCCACCCAAGCCAAACCCCCCATCCCCGGCCTGGAAACCGCCGTGGTCTGCGGCCCCAGCGACGACACCGCCGCCAGCAACATCTACACCGACCACCTGGGCCGCATCAAAATCCAATTCCCCTGGGACCGCTACGGCCCGCGCAACCACACCAGCTCCTGCTGGGTGCGGGTCGCCAGCGGCTGGGCGGGCAACCAACTGGGCCTCCAGCACATCCCGCGCATCGGCCAAGAAGTCCTCATCGGCTTCCTGGGCGGCGACATCGACCAACCCCTGTGCACCGGCCAAGTCCGCAACCAAGACAACCACCCCAACTGGCAACTCCCCGACCAACAAGCCCTCACCGGCCTGCGCAGCCGCGAACTCAAACCCGCAGCCGGCAACAGCGCAGGCGGGCGCAGCAACCACCTGGCGCTGGACGACACCGCCGGGCAAATCCAGGTCCAACTCAAAAGCGACCACGCCCACAGCAGCTTGAGCCTGGGCTACATCCGCCGCATCGAAGACCACCAAGGACGCAAAGACCCGCGCGGAGAAGGCTTTGAGCTGCGCAGCGACCGCCACGGCAGCCTGCGCGCCCAAGACGGCCTGCTGCTGAGCACCCAAGGCCGCCCCGGGGCCCAGGCCCACACCACCGACATGGGCGAGACCGTGCAACGCCTGGACCAAGGCCAGGCCCAGCACGCCAGCCTGGCTGACCTGGCGCAGCAACACCAGGCGCAAGACGGAGACGACCAAACCCCGGTCGCCCAAGCCCTGCAAGCGCAAAACCAGGAGATCGCCGGTACCACCAGCACCAGCACCGGTGCCAACGCCAGCGCCAGCACCGGCACCGGCACCGGCAAGGACGCCAGCGCATCCCAACCCGCCAGCTTCCCCGAATTCAGCGCCCCGCACCTGGTACTGGCCAGCCCGGCAGGCATTGAAAGCACCACCAGCGCCAGCACCCACCAGCACAGCGGCGAGCACCACGCCATCACCAGCGGTGGGCACACCAGCATCAGTGCGGGCAAGAGCCTGCTGGCCAGCGTCAAGGGCGGTATCAAGCTGTTTGCGTACAAGCTGGGCATCAAGCTGGTCAGCGCCAACCAAGACATCGAGATCCAGGCGCTCAAGACCAGCGTGCACCTGCTGGCCAAGCTGGAGATCAGCCACACCGCCAACAGCATCAACTTGACGGCCAAGGAGCGCATCGTCATCAACGGCGGTGGCAGCTACACCGAGTGGAGCGCGGGCGGCATCACCTCGGGCACCAGCGGGGCGCACACCGTGCATTCGGCTAGTCTGGCCTTGGTGGGGCCAAAGACCATGCCGGTGGTGATTTCCAACCCCCAAGGCCCATACCAGGTTCAATACATTTTGCAGAATGAGAAAGATGGCGCGGTGCTGTCCAACCACCCTTACAGCCTGCAGCTAGCCTCTGGCAAGACCGTGGCAGGCATGACCAATGACCGGGGTGAAACCATGCAGTTGTACTCGGCACAAGCCGAAGATGCCATCTTGAAGTCGGCCATTCCCCCCAAGCGCAAAGAAGAGCCCTGGCACTTGGCAGGTGGTGGCAGCCCGGCCCTGCATGCCGACTACCTTTGATTCCCGTTGCAAAGTTACCCACAGTACCAAAGACCCCTATGGCCTACCAACTTGCCGCCAACGGCTGCACCACCCTTCAAGAACGCGCTGAATACGCCAAGCTGCCCGTGCAGAACGTGGGCTATTTAACCGAAAAGGTGCGGACGGCTCTGAAGTTTCCCAAAATCGTCAACGTCAAACTCAAGAGTGGCGAAGTCATCCAGGCCCTGCTGCAACAGCACGTGGTTAGCGCCGCTATCCTCTTGGACGAAACCAAGGCCGATTTCTTTTGGCAGTACAAGAGTGAAGTCAGCTTTGATATGACACCGACACTGGATGGAAAGCTTCCCAAACCTTTCCTACAAGCTGATAAATCCCAAGGTCCTTTGCGCAGGCATACCTTGAACCGATTTCCGCCGGGGTTGACCCGGGATTATTTGCGGCGTCCCGATGTGATCATCGTCAAGAACCCGGCATTGCGCTGGCCGGGTTTAGCTACCACCGACCACGAGGGATTTGCGCACCCGGACAATATTGCCCGTGTAGTGGAACTGAAATTTCCGAACGACACTATGGATCCTGCCCAAGAGCGGGCCTATCGCCAAATTGCAGGTGGTTCCAATGAGCGTCTTTGCATCGTCGACGTGCAAGACTGCGATGGCGATCTGGCCCGCGTGCGTGAAGCCATCAAGCGCGCGGCTCTGCTGCCAGCACCCGACCCCAAGACCCGCGTGCGTGCCCCAGTGCGCAGTGTGCAGCCCATCGCTGAGCCTGCTTGGTACGAGCTGTGGCTGAACCACCCGCAGCAAGAAGCCCAGGCCCTGTGGAGCCAAGCCCAGCAAGGCGTCTCGCAGTTGTCGGCCCAAGCTCAGGCTTGGCTCAAGACCGAGATACCCTGGCTGTTTGGCACCGGCCGCTGGGTGTGCGACACCTACAACGGTATCTACCAGTGGGTGGATGCCCAAGGGCGGGTACTCGCCCGCTGGACCACGGCCCAACTGCGCTACGCCAAGGCAGAGCTGGCCCGCCAGACCGACCTGACCCTGGAGCAAATCGACCGCATAGAGTGGGGGCAACTGGTCATTGACGTGGGCACCACCATTTGCGGTGTAGCCATCGTGGTGCTGGGTGCCCTCATGGTGCTCGCCTTGTCACCGTACCTGCTGGCGGCGCTGGCAGCTCTTATGGGCATCCAAGTGGCCTTGACTACAGGTTAAATATTTTGACAGCCGTTCCGGTGAATGGACCCGAAACCCTCCGTTTTTTACCTTCTTCATCCTTTATGCCCAACCTCGTTCTTACCCCCCAGCAGGGAATGGCCCGCTACCTCAACGATCTACGGGTGGTGCACCCCAGCGACGACCGGGTGGTTTGCACCCCCACCCTGTTTGCCACCGTGTACTTTGAGAACGGCGACCAGCCGCAGGTGCGCCAGCAGTTGCTGGACTGTTTTAACAAGTTTGATGAGATGTTTGGGGCGTACCTCAAGGGCGGGCGCGTGGCCGGAGGCAAGTACAGCAAGAAGACCGTTGCAGGGATTGAGGCGATGCGCAACCGGATTCTTATGGCCAGATCAGAGGAAGGTGTTGAGCTGGCTCGATCGGACGTTGTCGATCAATACACGGCCCCAGAATATGTCTGGGAATTATTTGTAGTTGGCGCGTTTGGCGTACTCGGCAATGGCGGCATGCTGTCCTACGTAAAATTTGCTCTGCCATGGGAACTGGCTGTGTTCCCCGAAGACTTGGCCCCGTACCACCAGTATTTACAGTTTGTTTGCCAGACATTGCCGGTGCGGGCGGGTTATGGTGGGTTGATGCCGTCCTTGCCTTGGGATTATCACCGCTACATGCTGCTGGAGTATGAATTGGCCAAGCGCTTCAGCGGTCTGGAGATTGACTCGACAGCGCATTTGGAGACCGATACCTACCGCATTCTGTCGGTTGAAAGAAAACCAGGTTTGCCTGCGGATGACGGCATCTACAGGCCGGAAGACTGGCTTCGATACACGTACCTCAAACCCGGCGCAGAGGTGCGCAGCGTAGGCTACCTGCGCAGCGTCAATTGGTACACCATCCTGGGCGAGCCATTTGTGCAGCGTCTGGGGGGCGAGGCGGCGCTACGGGCCAAGCTGGACCGCCCAGACATCGCTGTGCAGCGCTGGGGCCAGTGTGTAGCGGTGCGGGCGGGCGACTTCCCGCGCCTGGGCGCACCCGAAGAAGGCTTGATTGAGCCCTACGCCTTCGTGAACCGGGCAGTGCGCAATCTGCGCAACCCAGAGCAGGGTTCATTGCACACCTACATTCCGGATGCCGAATCTGCCGACACTGCGTTTACACGCCAGTGGGTGGCCCGCTTTGACTACCCCGGCGACGGCCCCATCACGCCGTTCGACCCGCAAGCCGCCGTGCCGGTTGCGTCCAGCACCGAACCCAGCCTGAGCGCCTTGCCCGGCCAGCCCTGCCCGAAAGCAGGCCTGTGGTATGCCCCGCACCTGCGCATGCGCGAGGTCCGCATGGAGCTGGACGAGCTAATGCCGGGAGTAGGCGAGCGGGGCGTGACTGGGGCGGTGACGTGGTACTACAAAGGGCTGGGGTAGGGGGTGTGAACCTGTGCGGGATAGCGAGCGTAGTTTTTGGTTGCTATACAAGTAGTAGCTGCTTGTGCAGGTGGAATAAGCGCTAGGGCCGGATTGGATGCTGGAAATTTACGCCTGGTGCTGGGCGACTTTGCAGAAAACCCCAGTACCGCCGCCATGGTTGCCAACGGAGCCATCGGACTGATCCCCGTGGTTGACCAACTTCTGGACGTGCGCGACATCGTCGGCGTGATCGTGCGGTGTTCGCGCAAAGGCTGGGCGATGCTGGACGACAACGACAAAGCCGACCTGGCCTTCGCCGCCCTGGGCTGCGTTCCAGAGGTGGGCAGCTTCATCAAAGGCTCCGTCAAACCGCTCTTCAAACACCGCAAAGAAAGCCACCGCGGCGTGCAAGCCGGGCTGGCCATGGTGGAGCGCACGCTGGGCATGGCCAAGGGCGGTGCAATATGTGCTGGTCTAATTCCCCCGGACACCTCGATAGGTGGAATCCACCTGGACGAGAAATATGACCAAGAAGCAAAGACGGACATTCAACGCGGAGTTCAAGCTGCAAGTCGTGCAGATGATTCGCGAGCAGGGCTTGAGCGTGACTGAGGTTTGCCGCGACCTAAAGCTCGGCGAGACGGCCGTAAGGCGCTGGCTGGCGCAAGCCGATGAAGAGGCTGCAGGCCGACCCGGTATCGGCAAACCGCTCACCGCCGAGCAGCAACGCATCCGCCAGTTGGAGGCCGAGAACAAGCAACTGCGCGGCGACGTAGATATCCTAAAAAAAGCATCGGCCTTCTTTGCCCGCGAGCTTCGATGAGCTACCAGTTCGTCGAGCAGTTGCACAAGAAGGCCGTCACCGTTGAGCGGCTATGCCGGGTGCTGGGCGTCAGCCGTTCAGGCTACTACGGTGCCCGTCAGCGCACCAAGCTCGCGCCCAAGGCCTGCTTGCTCAGCACGCAATTGAAGGCCGAGTTTGCCGCCAGCGGCCGCGTCTATGGCAGCCGTCGCCTTGGCGCGGTGCTGCGTGCTCAGGGGCTGCACATCGGGCGTTACCGCGTACGGCGTTTGATGCGCGAGAACAGGCTGCGGGCCCTGTGGCGGCGCAAGTTCGTCCACACCACCGACAGCGGTCATGCGCTGCCGGTCTCAGACAACCTGCTGGCACGGCGCTTCAATCCGAACCTCCCTAATCAGGCCTGGGTGAGCGACATCACCTACATCCGCACGCGCAGCGGCTGGCTGTACCTGGCGGTGGTGCTGGACCTGTACGCGCGCAAAGTCGTGGGCTGGGCGATGGCGCCGACCATGCATGCCGAGTTGGTGTGCGCGGCGCTGCAGTTGGCCATCGCGCAGCGCCGCCCCGCGCCAGGGCTGATTATTCATTCCGACCGTGGAAGCCAATACGCCAGCGCGTTGCACCAGGCATTGCTGGTGCGCCACGGCTTGGTCGGCAGCATGAGCCGCAAGGGCAACTGTTGGGACAACGCGGTCATGGAGCGCTTCTTCCTGAGCCTCAAGACGGAGCGGGCTTGGCAGCGCGATTACGCCAACCACGCTGAGGCCATGACCGACATCGCCGACTACATCGTTGGCTTCTACAACAGCGTACGGCTGCACTCCAAACTGGGCAACTTGCCACCCAATGCTTTCGAGCAGCAATCGGCAATCAAACAACCTATCGCGGTGTCCGAAAAAACTTGACCAGCACAATACGCTGGATACAGGCCATCCAATGGGCGCAAAACACCGAAGCCGCGGTCCGCCAGGCCCAAGGTGCCCTGGCCTTGTACATACAAATCCTGACGCTGATTGCCGCCTCTCCTTGGTGGGCACCCGGACCCCTGGTGCGCCTGGCCCGCGACATGCTACCCAATGTGCGCACCGCCAGCGGCTACGTGGGCACCCTGGTACGAGAAGGCAGCAAACTCATACAAGACTTCGTGCAAGACCTGCTGGGCGAACATGCCGTATGGGTAGACACCGCCGCCAGACTGGCCACTGCCACCGTCATGCAGCGCCAGCCTGCACACAACCCCCACCAGGTCCACGCCAAAGCCGCCGCCCAAGCCAACGCCAAGCGCGGCCATACCGGCGAGCCAGGCCACGGCGGCAAAAGTGCAGACCCGGCCAAAAACACGCTCAAAGACCCCCACGCCCACACCGGCGGGCAGGCCAAAAGCGAAGCCGGTACCGGCCACCCGGTGGTCGACGGCAAGCGCCAGAAAACCATCGACTTGTTGAGCCGCCTCAGCAAGCGCCCCAGCGCCTTGGTGGCCGAGCACATGGTGGACTACCACGTGCTGGCAAAAGAAGGCGGGCAGCACCCGCACGGCACGCTGACAGCGCAAAAGCCCGGCGTACTGGTCAAAGTCAACGGCCCGCTGCGCCCCACCGAACTCACGGTGGAAGACCTCACCCGGTTGTCCCACCACGGCATCGACAGCCTATGGCGGCGCGGCAGCCAAACCGGCCCAGGTGCCCGCTACCTGGTGGTCGAAGCCAAAGGGCGTATCGGCGCCCCCAGTGTGCAAGTGCAGCCCACGGCCGAAGAGAAGCGCAGCAGCAAGAATGGCAATACCCGCAACGGGGGCACACCACCGGTGGCTGGTAGCCAGTTGACCCCGCACCAGGCGCAACTGTCGCGCATGCTGAGTGACAGTGGGGGGAAGGGGGCTGCACCGGTGATGCAGATGTCGCGGGAATGGATTAAAAAAGACATGAGGGTAGTACTTCAGCGGACCGTATCCAACGCGGAATATGAACGCCGGGTCTACCTGGTCGCCGAAATCGCCAATCCACAGGCACCCACCGCACCGGGGTATGGAGAGCACGTAATCGCCATCACCCAAGCGGGGACAGCCGCGCTGGCGGGCGCGGTTCCAGAGGTTGACCCGCAACGGCATGCAAGCACCCACGGCATCAGCCGGGAGTATTTGGAGGCGGATATTGCGGCGGTGGAGAAGGCGAGAGAAGGACGTCCGAGCCCTACCACCTCAGCCCCACCCGACCAGTCCAAACCTGCTGATGTCCAAGAAGGCAAGCGCAAAAAGAGAACCCGATAAACATCCGCAGGACGAATCACATGACACACCCACCCTCCTTTATCGTGCGCGCCTCCAAAGAGTTCAGCACCATCCGCCGCCAGAAGTTCATGTACTGGGAGGCGTATGAGGCGATCGAAAAAACCCTTTCGGAGTTTGATGTTGCTGAGCGAGGTTTTATTGAAAAAGCGACTGACTTAGAGAAAAAGGATTTGGGTTACGTGGGCTACTTCAACTCCTTGTTTGAACAGGTCCTAGACAGAATCTCCCTCGAATACACCTGTGGCGCGACCATGGAGGAGTGCAAAGCCCTGTACCCCGCCGCAGTGGATGCCTTTGAAGCGTGGTGCATTGCGTTTCGCGACTGGCATTACAGGGAGTTTCCTGAATCCAAAGACGTTTTTATACCGAACGCCACCGATCCCAAGGTGGGAGAGCACTACCTTAACTTGCTGCGTCTGCTCAGCCTAGGGGCGCTGTTCAACGAAGGTGCGCAGCTGCGCCGCATTGCCTACTGGATCAGTGCCTTCCGGGCGAAGGACGGCGTCGTGGAGGCGCTGCTGTTCCCGTTTGTACCCGACACCAGCGAATGCTCCACGCTGTACCACCTCGCGCTCTACGATGACTTGCTGGGTGCGGCCTGGGAAGATCCCGCCGAAAGCGCCCAGTGCATGGGCACATTCCTCAAAGGCTGGTACAAGTACTACAAAAATGCCTCGTGGCACGGTGCCCATCTCCGCTTCGGCAATGTCGCCACCTCGCCAGACTGGGCTGGCTACTACGGCTACTGGGCCTGGGAGGCTGCAGCCGTGGCCTACCTGTACGAGCAGGACGACAGCAGTTACCGCGACCACCTGGTCTACCCCAAAGACATCGTGGCCTGGGCGCGCCAGCAAGGCCCGGTACCCAAAACCTACACCCCGCCGTCCAGCACCGAACCCAGCCTGAGCGCCTTGCCTGGCCAACCCTGCCCGAAGGCCGGCCTGTGGTACGCCCCCCACCTGCGCATGCGCGAGGTCCGCATGGAGCTGGACGAGCCCATGCCGGGCGTAGGCGAGCGGGGCGTGACCGGGGCGGTGACGTGGTACTACAAAGGGTTGGGGTAGGGGGTACATCCTGGTGCAGTGGTGCACATTTTGCTATTCAATTAGTAGCTTCTTGTGCCGGTGTAGTAAGCGCTAGAGCCGAATTGGATGCATGAAATTTACGCTATCCTCGAAAGCCCGCTGGTTCGCATCAGGGTGCCGTTCCCCTGGGGTCGGTACGGCACCCGCAAGCACTCCAGCGGCTGGGATGCATGCCCGTACTTCAAACGCCAAAGAAACACTTTCGCCGGCAGCGATCCATGCGCTACAAGGACTTCCCATGATCCACCTCTTTGACCGCGCCATGCTGGCCCCGCTAGACAACTGGACGCTGATTGACGATGCCGAGGGCGGCAGCAACGAACAGGTGCTGACCTTGTGCCTGGGGGCGAATTTTTACTTTGCAGACGGCCATACGCCGGAGAAACGCAAGGCACTGGCCCAGTGCGTAAACAAGCTCCAAGATATATACGGGGAGCATCTGCGCTGGTGCATTGGAACGGTCGGGCGGACAAAAAGATACAAAAAAACAGATGCAGCTTCTCATATCGTGACGGCATCTGACCGGGTCCAGATTGGTGAGGTGTGCGGCAGCCTGGACCCCGACTCTGCGGACGAATACCGTATTTCTTATCTAGCTAGGCCTGTGTGGGACCCTCAGAAAGCATGCTCTGAACTGACAGTCCGTCTACCCGCCAAGGCAGAAAACCTGGACGTTCTGCGCAGCATATTTGTAGATTTCTGCCGCGTGCTACAGCCGTTGCAAGCTATGGGCGGTGTTCTATCTGCCACCGCGTGGGACAGCTATAGCTGGCAACCACAAGAGTACGCTTTGAGCAAGCACTTTTTTGGCGTGCTGGTCGGGGTGCATGAGTTTCTGATAAGGAAAATGAAGTCCGGCATCCACTCGCCCACCTGGCTCTTGGCCCTGAATCCGCAGTGGTATGCCCGTATCGGTGGCGATGCCGGGCTGGCTGCCTTGAACGAGCCGTCCGTCTTGGCCCAGCACTACAGCGCAGGAGTCATTCTGCAGGCCGGTAGCTACCCTGACCCCCTGCCTGTGGAGGAGGGTTTGCCGGTGTTCTGGCGCAAGTACAACGCTTGGCTCAAACCGCTGCGCATCCCCGATATCGATTGTTTGCACACCGCTGCGCTGGATTTCGAACAACAGTTTGACGAGGTAACGACGCGCATGTGGTACGAGCGCATGGACGAGGGTGCGCAATGGCCGCCGACGGCCCAGGGCTATGAGGCCAAGCTGAAAGCCATGCGCGAAGAGGCCGAAGCCAAAGAGGCCCCGCCCCCTGCGCCAGAGCACCAGTAAGGCGCATGTGGCGATGTTGAATGGAAAACCATATCTGAAAGACGCTTAATTTCACGCCAAAGCCATCTCAATAGGATGCATCCGCATAAAAGTGCATTTCATCAAGAAAGATGAGGATTGATCGAACTAGACTCGCATTTACACGTGAACATTTTTTTAGAATATTCATAATGTGTACAGTTAAAAATGATAGTTTAAAGACAAAAAATGAATCCACAACTTCTTGACTACTACAACCAGGAGCTAACGTACATGCGCGAAAGCGCCTCGGAATTTGCGGATATGCATCCAAAAATTGCACGCCGCCTAGGTATACAAGGAGTTGAGATTGCAGATCCCTATGTTGAGCGGCTGATTGAAGCTTTTTGCTTTATGTCGGCGCGGATGCGGATCAAGTTGGACGCCGAGTTCCCGCGATTCACGCAGCGTATGTTGGAGGTTGTTTATCCAAACTACGTTGCACCCACACCGTCTATCGCAGTGGCGCAGTTGCACCCCAACGCCATGGAAGGAGACTTTAGCAAGGGCTTCGAGGTGGCGCGTGACACCGCGTTTTTTGCCAAGGTGCCAGAAGGAGAGGTTACGGCATGCCAATTTCGCTCTGGGCAAAATGTGACGTTGTGGCCCATCGACATAGTGAGCGCCAAGTTGGCAGGGGCACCGCCAGATATTCCATCCTTAGACCGGTACTTACCACCGCATGTGCAGGTTGTAGGCAGTTTGCGTTTGCGTTTGCGCGTTACTGGAGAGCTTAATTTTTGCGATTTGCAGGGCTTGGATCGCTTGCCGATTTATCTCAAAGGTGAGGAACAAATCGCCTCCCACTTGTTTGAACTATTGCATGCCAGTGCCGTTGCAACTTTGACGGGATTGCCTGGCCAGATGGCGAATCACCCCCATGTGGTGACCACAGATGCACTGGTCCATGAAGGCTTGGCACCGAGCCAAAATCTTTTGCCTTTATCGTGGAACACCTGGCATGGGCACAATTTGCTGCACGAATACTTCGCTTGCCCCAGCCGTTTTTACTTCTTTGCGTTGCAAAATTTAGCACCGGGTTTGTCGAAAATACAGGGCAAAGAAGCTGAGATTGTGGTGCTGCTGACCCGCAATACGCAGCGGCTGAGTGGCTTGGTAGATAAAGACCAGTTCGCACTGTTTTGTACACCCGTGGTGAACTTGTTCCCACGGCGCACGGACCGTATTGAGCTCACGCCTGGCGCAAGCGAGTTTCATTTGGTGCCTGACCGGTCACGCCCTACGGACTTGGAGGTGTTCAGCGTATCTGGGATGACCGCGCAAGGATCACAGTCCACCGATGTTCTGACTTTTCGCCCGATGTACCAGACATTGAACCAAGACGAAGGTAACCACGGACGCTATTTTTCATTGCGTCGTGAGCCTCGCTTAATGTCAGACAACGCGCGCAAGTATGGAACCCGCACGCCTTACGTGGGAACCGAGGTGTTCGTAAGTTTGGTCGATCAGCACGAAGCGCCCTATGGGGAGCAACTTCGGTATTTGTCGGTAGATGCCTTGGTTACCAACCGCGATCTGCCCCGATTGGTGCCGCGCAATGGCTATTCTGATTTGTCGGTTGCCGAATCGTTGCCTATTGCTGCGGTTGGCTTGGTGCGTCCTCCATCGGCCCCCAAGGCACCGTTCGCGCATGGCGAAATGGCATGGCGCCTGATTCGGCAGTTGAATTTCAACTATCTGCCTCTGGCGGATATGGACCATCGAGAAGGTGCGCAGGCGCTACGCGACATGTTGCGTTTGTTTGTGAATGCAGATGACCTCAGCGCAACCAAGCAAATCGACAGCTTGATAGGCAGCAAGATCACCCCCGTGACCCGCAGATTGCCTGGCGCAGGGCCGTTGGTGTATGGCCGTGGCGTGCAGTGCGACCTGACGGTAGATGAAGACGGCTTTAGTGGGGTCAGTCCGTACCTGTTTGGTCTTGTTCTGGACCACTATTTGGCGCGGCATGTGTCCATCAACGTCTTCACGCAAACGCGTCTGGAATCGATGCAGCGTGGGCAAGTGGCGAGCTGGCCGGTGCGTATGGGTACCCGGGGGATTGTCTAGTGGACTTCGATACCAACGCATCAAATGCGGTTGATGGCGCCGCGTTGCGCGCGCCGATAGGCGAAGGGGCCAAGAGTACGGTGAGCGAGACGCTTAAGGATGCGCAAAACAGTCCTTGGCAACACGGCTTTATGCCGTTGATGCGCAGAATGGCTGCCGCCCACCCTGAGCTTCCGGCGATTGGTCAAGCACAACGCCCGCAACAAGAAAACTTTCGCCTGGGCCAGCAAGCCAGCTTGGCTTTCGCGCCACGTGAACTTGCCCAGGTGCGGGCCCATGCCCCGGAACTCGGCGGAAGGGCGCAAATCAAATTGTTTGGCTTGGGCATGTTGGGGCCGAATGGCGCTTTGCCTATCCACTTTACCGAACTGGTGCGAGAGCGGACCGAAGCCAAGCGCGACAGCACGCTGAACAACTTCATTGACCTCTTCCACCACCGCGCCTTCACCCATTTCTATCGCGCCTGGGCGCAAGGCCAGTCGGCCGCAGGCCTGGACCGTGCGGAAGATGAAACCTTCACGCCTTATATAGCGCGCTTGGCGGGGGATGAGCCCGAGGAAGTACAAAACAGCGCCTTACCGCCGCATGCACGCTGGGCCAGTGCTGCACACCGTATCCGCAATGCACGAAACCCAGATGGTTTGGTGTCGACGGTAGCGGATTTTTTTGGGGTCACTGCGCAACTACTGGAGTACCGTTTGCAGTGGATGCGGATCGAAGAGCCCGACGAATGCCATCTGGGTTGGCCGCGTTTGTCTAGCGTGGTGGGGCAAGGCGCCATGTTGGGCGAGGTGGTGCCTGATCGGCAAAGCCAATTCCGGTTGGTCATTGGCCCGCTGGATATGGAGGGATATTTGCGATTTACCCCCCAAGGTTCTCCCCGTGGAAGCGATTTACCGGTATTGATTGACTTGGTACGTAGCTATATTGGCTTCGAGTATGTGTGGGAGGTGGAGTTACTGGTTCGGCGCGACACTGCCCCGGCAACCCGGCTTGGTGACAGTACGCAACTGGGTTGGTCGACATGGATGGGCAACGAGTCCTCGGCCCATTCGGAGCGAGCTATTACCGGCATGATTTTTGAACCAGAGAGCTATGCATCCCATTACCGGGCTACGCATCTGGCAAAAGTGCCGCCGACCTATCCGTCACCAGCCTCCATTAACTCTATGGGCATCCATTCGGCATGAATCCCTTAAAACAACTGATTCAAGCCTTTACGGGCGCGGCATCGTCGCCAGCGTCCCATGTGCAAGTTCCACTGGAGTTGCTGTCTCCCATTGCGCCTGGCCTGCCCTGCGGCCCGAGCCTGGACTATGACCCTGAGTACGCTGTACTGCAGTCGCGCTTGGCACCCAAGGCAGACGTGCAGTACGGTAGTTTTTCTGCTCAATCCGCTCCCCCTGACTGGCCCGAAATAGAGCGAGACTGCCGCCGTTTGCTGCTGCGAAGCAAAGATATTCCCGCCTTGGTATGGCTGACGCGCGCCCGTACCCGGATGGCTGGAGCCAATGGTTTGCTGGAAGGCCTGCAAGCCTTACTCGCCGTGTTACAGGCATTTCCAAAAGACGTGCATCCGCAATTGATGCTGGACGATACCCACGACCCGGCCGTGCGCGCGAATGCTCTGGCGGCCTTGTGCGATCCCGAGGGGCTGATGGCCGATGTGAGGGATGTGGTGGTGTCGGGCAACACGGCTCTGCGATTGACCGTGCGGGATGTTGAGCGCGCTTTTGCGGTGCCGCGCCCGCCCTACGCGCTGGAGCCCGAAGCGGTAAATCGCCAACTTGCCGATTTGAATCAACGCGGTGACACGGTTTTGTCAGCTTTGTTGGGGTGCGGTACCTGCGTGCAAGCGATTGACCGGTGGGGTCACGACACACTGGGAGACGATGCCCCACACTTTGCCCCGTTACTGAAACTATTGGGCGCGCTCACTTCCTTTTCCAAAGTAAATACGGCGGCGCCCAAAATGCAAGCGGAGATGCAGGGCGAGGGCGGCGACGCCTTGGATTTGCCCAACACCCGTCGCGTCGCCCCTGCTTCACCCATTTTGACCTTGACGCCACAAACCGATAGAGGTGTGGATGCCATATCGCCGACGGCTAATTTGCCCATGCTGAGCGCCGCAGAACAGCGGGAACATATCCGTGGCCTGTTAGTGCAAGTTCGCCAATGGATTGAGCACCACGAACCCAGTAGCCCCGTATCTGTTTTGCTGAAACAGGCAGAACGCATGTGGGGAAAGCGCTTCTCTGAGGTGGCGGGAATGATCCCTCCAGACTTGCTGCAGACTTGGGACCAGGATTGATTGGGGATGTGGCCTGACGCTGACAGATAAGGGGCCGGGCTTGTTTGCGTCGCGTTGCTGCCCAGGTTCCTACAGGCCTATCTGGCATAAAGCCAGTGCTTCCAGGCAGCGCCGCTTGTGCGCCTCGCCCGCACCCGGCGCAATGTCTTGCCCGGGCAGGCGCAGCCCGTAGTCCAGCCCCAGCGTATCGGCCAGCAGCACCCAAGCGCACAGGCGGGAGAGCTTGGCCTCCGTGCCCAACGATCCGGCCTGGGCGTAGTCCAGCCACAGCTCGTGCCGCTGGGCTTGCTGGCTGTCGCGGCTGACCAGCTCGTCGGCCTTGGCGGCTTTTTTCCAGACCACCAGCTTCAACGGGTCGCCGCGCCGGTAGGGGCGTACGCCGTCGAATTCGCCGCTGGCGTGGGGCACGCTGTGGGTGGCACCCCCGGCACGTGGCTGGCCGGGCGGCAGCGGGGGTGGGTGGGCTTCGGGGCGGGGGTAGACCAGTAGCTGCGCAGCGGGCCGCCAGTAGGTCCAGACGCGGAAGGTGCCCAGCGGGAAGCGGGTCTCGGCGGTGATGGCGGGCAGGTGCTGCAGGCCGCGCTGGGTGGGCGTAAAGGCGATCTGCACCCGGCTGCTGCCCTGCGCGGGCACGTCGGTCCAGGCCCAGTGGTCGCTGCCCAGCAAGCCCAGGCCAATGCCGTGGCGGGTGGTTTTGCGCGTGCTGCTGACTTGGATGGAAATCAGGGCGCTAGCGCCCATGTACTGGGCCTCAGGCGCTATCAAATGCAGACTCAGCCCGCGTAGCGTGGCGTGGCCTACGTGCATGCCCACCACGGCACAACCGGCCAGCATGAAGGTCAGCACATAGCCCAGGTTGAGCTGGTAGTTGATGCTGGCTACCAGCAGCACCAGCAGCGTGGCCGCCAGCATGCAGCCGGGGCCGGTGGGCAGGATGTAGACGTTGCGCTGGGTCAGCAGCGTGGTGTCGGTCAACTGGATGCGCGCCTGCCACCAGCGCTGGAAGCGGGCCCGTAATACGTTCACGGCAGGGGGGTGGCTTCGATCATGGCCTGCACCTGCGCCACTGCGCCGCGCCCGGCGTCTCCCACCGGCACCAGGCGGTGTGCCACGGTTTGCGCCAGGATGGCCTGCACGTCGTCTGGTGCCACGTAGTTGCGGCCACTCAGCAGCGCCTGGGCCTTGGCGGCGCGCACCACGGCAATACCGGCACGCGGGCTCAGGCCTTGCACAAACCAGCGGCCCGAGCGGGTGGCGGCCACCAGGTCTTGCACGTAGTCGAGCAGTGGGTCGGCGGCGTGGACTTGCAGCACCTGCCGCTGCAGCTGTTGCAATTCGGCGGGCTTCAGCAGGCTGGGCAGGTGCTCCACCAGGTCGCGCCGGTCCTGCCCGGCGAGCAGTTGGCGCTCGGAGGCGCGGTCGGGGTAGCCCAGCGAGATGCGCATCAAAAAGCGGTCCAGCTGCGACTCGGGCAGGGCGAAGGTGCCCAGCTGGTCGAGCGGGTTTTGCGTGGCGATGACAAAGAAGGGCGAGGGCAGGGGGCGGGTGGCTCCCTCCACCGTGACCTGCTTTTCTTCCATCGCCTCCAGCAGCGCGCTCTGGGTTTTGGGACTGGCGCGGTTGATTTCGTCGGCCAGCAAAATCTGCGCAAACAGCGGGCCGGGGTGGAACACAAAGCTTTCGGTGCCGCGCTCGAAAATCGACACGCCGGTCAGGTCGCTGGGCATCAGGTCGGCGGTGAACTGCACGCGCGAGAACTGCAGGCCAAAGGTGCGGGCCAGCGCGTGCGCCAGGGTGGTTTTGCCCACGCCGGGAACATCCTCGATCAGCAAATGGCCTCCGGCCAGCAGGCAGGCTACGCAATCTTGCACCTGCGTTGGTTTGCCCACAATCACCGTGTTAAGCTGTTTTAGCAGTTCGTTGAGTTTGTTTTGTACGTCCATTCGCTGACGTTACCCGAAATACAAAAACTTCTATTCCAAGAAAAGCAGTTCACCGTGAACAAGACCGGCTACTACACCCACCCCGCCTGCCGCAAACACGAAATGGGCGCAGGCCACCCCGAATGCCCCGCGCGGCTGGATGCCATTGACGACCGTTTGCTGATCACTGGCGTGGGCGATGCACTGGAGCACCTGCAGGCAGCGCCTGCCGCCCTGGCCGACATCGAGCTGGCCCACAGCCGCAGCCTGATCTCCAACTTGCGCGGCCTGACCGATACGCTGCGCGAGGACATCAATGCCGGTGGCCCGACCCACGCGCAGGTCGATCCCGACACCAGTCTGAACATCTACACCTGGGATGCCGCCCTGGCCGCCGCCGGGGCCACGCTGGCCGCTACCGACGCGGTGATCGCGGGCGAGCTGGAAAACGCCTTTTGCGCGGTGCGCCCGCCGGGCCACCACGCGGGTCGCGACACGGCCAGCGGCTTTTGCTTTTTCAACAACGTGGCGATTGCCGCCAAGTACGCGCTGGAGCGCCACGGCCTGCAGCGGGTGGCGATTGTGGACTTTGATGTGCACCACGGCAACGGCACCGAGAACATCGTGGCCGGGGACGAGCGCATCTTGATGGTCAGCTTCTACCAGCACCCGTTCTACCCCGAGGGCGGTGCGTTGTCGGATGCGGCCAACCTGGTCAACATCCCCGTGCCCGCCTACACCCGGGGCATGGAAGTGCGCGAACTCATCGAGATGGTCTGGATACCACGCCTGGAAGAACACCGGCCCGAGATGATTTTCATCAGCGCCGGTTTCGACGCGCACCGCGAGGACGACATGGGCCAGATGGGCCTGGTGGAGCAAGACTACGCCTGGATCACCATGCGCATCAAGGACATCGCCCGCCGCTTCGCCAAGGGCCGCATCGTTAGCAGCCTGGAGGGCGGCTACGACCTGAGCGCGCTGGGCCGCAGCGTGGAAGCGCATATTCGCGTGCTAGCAGATTTGTAGCTGCTCACGCTTATCCTGCTTGCGTGGGAACCTTTTTTGGCTAGTTTTCTCCAATGTTTCCATGAATTCTGTTTCTGCCTCGAACCCTGCCCCCATTACCGATTTAGACAGCTGGATTGCCGCCCTGTTACGCCCCACCGCCCTGGTGGAACTGGCATCGATAGGCGGGTGTATGTTGCTGGCCTGGACCCTGGTGTGGCTAGTCCGCCGGGCGGTGGGCACGCCGGACGAAAAGTCCATTCTGTTTGGCCGCCGCATCGTCGATGGCGTGATGTTCCCCTTGATCTTGCTGGGCCTGGGCCTGCTGGACGAGGTGCTGCTGCAGCAGTGGATTCCGCTGGCGCTGTTCAAGATTGCCATGCCGGTGCTGGTGTCGCTGGCGGTGATCCGCACCGGGGTCAAGGTGCTGCAAGTGGCTTTCCACAACGCGCCGGTGGTGCGGCTGCTGGAGCGCACCATTTCCTGGGTGGCCTGGCTGGCCATGGTGCTGTGGGTCAGCGGCCTGCTGCCGGTGCTGCTGGACGAGCTGGACCAGTTCAAGTGGAAGGTCGGCGGCTCCATGCTGTCGGCCCGCAACCTGGTGGAAGGCGCGCTCACCGCGGGTGCGGTGCTGATCTTCACGCTGTGGATTTCGGCCGCCATCGAGGCGCGGCTGCTCAAGTCGGCCACGGGCAGCGCGCTGTCGCTGCGCAAGGCCATCAGCAACGCCACCCGGGCCTTGCTGATGTTTGTGGGCCTGCTGGTGGCCTTGTCGTCGGTGGGCATCGATCTGACGGCGCTGTCGGTGCTGGGCGGCGCGGTGGGCGTGGGTATCGGCTTTGGCCTGCAGAAGCTGGCGGCCAACTACGTGAGCGGCTTTGTGATTCTGGCCGAGCGCAGCATCCGCATTGGGGACTTCGTGAAGCTGGACAACTTTGAAGGCCGGGTCACCGATATCAACGCCCGCTACACCGTCGTCAGCGCCCCCAATGGCCGCGAATCCATCGTGCCCAACGAGATGCTGTTGATCCAGCGGGTGGAAAACCTGTCGCTGAACAACCCCCGCATTGCGCAGTCCACCTCGGTCACCGTGGGTTTCCACAGCCCGGCCGAGGCGGTGATGGCGCTGATGCAGGATGCAGCCCTGCAAGAACCCCGCGTGCTGCGCGACCCGGCACCGGCCGCCACCCTGGCCGAGTTTGCGCCCGAGGGCCTGGAGTTCCACCTGGGCTACTGGATCAACGACCCCGAAAACGGCCAGGGCAACCTGCGCTCGGCCATCAATCTGCGCATCCTGCAGGCGCTGCGTGCGCAGCAAATCGGCATTCGGCTGCAAAGCGCCCACCCGCCGATACCCGGCGATGTGGTGTCGCCGAATTGACCCTTCATTGCGAATTTGCAAGCCACAAATTCTGGTTTGCCTTTTATAATTTAAAAAAGAACGACCGTACTATTTTTTCCTGTCCCGTTTGGGTTGCGGCATAAAATCACGCCCGACAATTACATTCCATAACTTTGAGGAGCCATAAGCATGAAGGTCCTGGTAGCCGTAAAACGCGTTGTTGACTACAACGTCAAGGTCCGCGTCAAAACCGACGGAACGGGCGTAGACATCGCCAACGTCAAGATGAGCATGAACCCCTTTGACGAAATCGCCGTCGAAGAAGCCGTGCGTTTGAAAGAGAAGGGCGTGGTCACCGAGATCATCGCCGTCTCCTGCGGTGTCACCCAGTGCTCCGAGACCCTGCGCACCGCCATGGCCATCGGTGCCGACCGTGCCATCCTGGTCGAAACGGCGGAAGAACTCCAACCCCTGGCCGTCGCCAAGCTGCTCAAAGCCCTGGTCGACAAAGAACAACCCGGCCTCGTCATCCTGGGCAAGCAGGCCATCGACGACGACTGCAACCAGACCGGCCAAATGCTCGCCGCCCTGGCCGACCTGCCCCAAGCCACCTTCGCCAGCAAGATTGAAGTGGCCGACGGCAAAGCCAGCGTCACCCGCGAAGTCGATGGCGGCCTGGAAACCCTGAGCGTCTCGCTGCCCGCCGTGGTCACCACCGACCTGCGCCTGAACGAGCCCCGCTACGTCACCCTGCCCAACATCATGAAGGCCAAGAAGAAGCAGCTCGATGTCTTCAAGCCCGAAGACCTGGGTGTGGATGTATCGCCCCGCATCAAGACCCTCAAAGTCTCCGAGCCACCCAAACGCAGCGCCGGTATCAAAGTCCCTGACGTGGCCACCCTCGTTGCCAAACTCAAAACCGAAGCCAAGGTGATCTGACATGACGACTCTCGTAATAGCCGAACACGACAACGCCAGCGTCAAAGGCGCGACCCTGAACACCGTCACCGCCGCACTCGCCTGCGGAGGCGATGTGCACGTGCTGATTGCTGGCTCCAACGCCGGTGCGGCTGCCGCCGCTGCCGCCCAGATCGCCGGTGTCGCCAAAGTGCTGCACGCCGATGCCCCCGGGTTTGCACACGGCCTGGCCGAAAACGTCACCGCCCAGGTGCTGGCACTGGCCTCTGGCTACAGCCACATCGTCTTCCCCGCCACCGCCTCGGGCAAGAACATCGCCCCCCGCGTGGCCGCCAAGCTGGACGTGGGCCAGATCAGCGACGTGACCAAGGTGATCAGTGCCGACACCTTCGAGCGCCCCATCTACGCCGGTAATGCCATCGCCACCGTGCAAAGCCTGGACGGCACCAAGGTACTCACCGTGCGCACCACCGGCTTCGACCCGGCTGCCGCCACCGGTGGCTCTGCCGCCGTGGAAGTGCTCAGCGCAGTAGCCGATGCCGGTAAATCCAGCTTCCTGGGCAGCGAGATCGCCAAGAACGACCGCCCCGAGCTCACCGCCGCCAAGATCATCGTGTCCGGTGGCCGGGCCCTGGGCAGTGCCGAGAAGTTCAACGAAGTCATGGTGCCGCTGGCCGACAAGCTGGGTGCGGCCCTGGGTGCATCCCGCGCTGCCGTGGACGCAGGCTACGCGCCGAACGACTGGCAAGTGGGCCAGACCGGCAAGATCGTGGCACCGCAGTTGTACGTGGCTGCAGGGATCTCGGGTGCCATCCAGCACTTGGCGGGCATGAAGGACAGCAAGGTCATCGTGGCCATCAACAAGGACGAAGAAGCGCCGATCTTCAGCGTGGCCGACTATGGGCTGGTAGCGGACTTGTTTGTGGCCGTTCCAGAACTGGTTAAGGCGCTGTAATGTAAAAAGCACACCCCCAGGCTTCAGTGCTTCGCATCTTTCTCCAACCCCCTTGCAGGGGGCAACACCAGCAGCCTGGCAAAGCCAGTTCTGCGGTGTTTCTGGAAAGTGTGGGTTCTGCCAGCTTGGGTGGATTTCCTCTGTAAGGTGCAAAACAGCAAGACAAGGCATCCTGCGAGGTGCTTTTTTTGTACCTATTTTTGATCCCGGAGACACCCCATGAGCTACACCGCCCCGCTGAAAGACATGCTGTTCAACATCCAGCACCTGGCCCGCATCGACCATATCGCTGCACTGCCGGGCTTTGAAGACGCGGGGCTGGACACGGCCCAGGCGGTGCTGGAAGAGGCGGCCAAATTCAACGAGGGTGTGCTGGCTCCGCTGAACTGGGTGGGCGACCAGAACCCTTCTACCTGGAAAGACGGCGTGGTTACGGCCACGCCCGGCTTCAAGGCCGCGTTCAAGCAGTTTGCCGAAGGCGGCTGGCAGGGCCTGCAGCATCCGGCGGACTACGGTGGTGCGGGCTTGCCCAAGTCGATTGGCGCGGCCTGCGTGGAAATGTGCAACAGCGCCAACCTGAGCTTTGCGCTGTGCCCTTTGCTGAGCGACGGCGCGATCGAGGCGCTGCTGACGGCGGGCTCCGACGCGCTCAAGGCCACCTACCTGGAAAAGCTGGTCAGCGGCGAATGGACCGGCACCATGAACCTGACCGAGCCGCAGGCCGGTAGCGACCTGGCCATGGTGCGCAGCCGCGCCGAACCGGTCGGCGATGGCAGCTACAAGGTGTTTGGTACCAAGATTTTCATCACCTGGGGTGAGCACGACATGGCCGAAAACATCGTCCATCTGGTGCTGGCGCGGGTGAGCGGTGCGCCCGAGGGCGTGAAGGGCATCAGCCTGTTTGTGGTGCCGAAGTTTCTGGTCAACGCCGATGGCACGCTGGGCGCGCGCAACGACGTGCACTGCGTCAGCATCGAGCACAAGCTGGGCATCAAGGCCAGCCCCACGGCGGTGCTGCAGTACGGCGATCACGGCGGTGCTGTGGGTTTCCTGGTGGGCGAAGAAAACCGCGGCCTGGAGTACATGTTCATCATGATGAACGCCGCCCGCTACGCCGTGGGCGTGCAAGGCATTGCAGTGGCCGAACGGGCCTACCAAACGGCGGTGCAGTTTGCCAAAGACCGGGTGCAAAGCCGTCCGGTGGATGGCAGCGTCAAGGCCAGCGTGGCCATCATCCACCACCCCGACGTGCAGCGCATGCTGATGACCATGCGCGGCCACACCCAGGGCTGCCGCGCCATGGCCATGGCGGCGGCGGCGGCCTACGACATCGCCCACCACCATCCTGAGGCTGAGACCCGCCAGCAAAACCAGGCGATCTATGAGTTCCTGGTGCCCCTGGTGAAGGGCTATAGCACCGAAATGAGCCTGGACGTGGCCTCGCTGGGCGTGCAGGTGCACGGCGGCATGGGCTTTATCGAAGAAACCGGGGCCGCCCAGTACCTGCGCGATGCCAAGATTCTGAGCATCTACGAAGGCACCACCGCCATCCAGGCCAATGATTTGGTGGGTCGCAAAACCCTGCGCGATGCCGGTGCCACGGCCAAGGCCATCGCGCGCCAGATCGTGGTGACCGAAACCGCGCTGGCCCAGAGCGGCAGCGCCGATGCGGTGGCCGTGGCCCGCCGTCTGAAAGCCGCCCGCACCGCCTTTTTGGACGTGGTGACCTTTGTGGTGACCCAGGCCAAAACCCAGCCCAATGCCGTGTTTGCGGGCAGCGTGCCCTACCTGATGCTGGCGGGCAAGCTGGTGGCCGGTTGGCAATTGGGGCGCTCGCTGTTGGTAGCCGAGGAACTGCTGGCCAAGGGCGAAGACACGGCCTTCATGCAGGCCAAGATCAGCACCGCGCGCTTTTATGCCGACCACGTGCTGGTGGCCGCCCAAAGCCTGCGCGATAGCATTGTGGAAGGCGCAGACAGCGTGACGGCCTTGGCTTTGGATGCATACTGATTGCTACACATTAAGTAGCTTGTCACGCTTATGGAATAAGCGCTAGAGCCTGATTTCTTATAAAAAATAATCTGGAGATGAAATGTCCAAGCTTCCCGCCGCTCTGAGCGCCTTGCCGCTGCCCGTCATCGCCTCGCCGATGTTCATCGTTAGCACGCCGCAGATGGTGATTGCGCAGTGCATTGCCGGGGTGGTGGGCTCCATGCCGTCGCTCAACGCCCGCCCGGCCGCGCAGCTGGACGACTGGCTGGCCGAGATCACCGAGACCCTGGCGGCCTACAACCTGGCCCACCCCGACAAACCGGCCGCGCCGTTTGCCATCAACCAGATCGTGCACAAGTCCAACGACCGGCTGGAGCACGACATGCAGGCCTGCGTGAAGTTCAAGGTGCCCATCGTCATCACCTCGCTGGGTGCGCGCGAAGACATCAACGCCGCAGCCCACAGCTACGGCGGCGTGGTGTTGCACGACATCATCAACAACAAGTTTGCCCACAAGGCGATCGAGAAGGGTGCCGACGGCCTGATCGCCGTGGCCACCGGCGCCGGCGGCCATGCGGGCATCAAGAGCCCGTTTGCACTCATCCAGGAGATCCGCGAGTGGTTCGACGGCCCGCTGGCCCTGAGCGGCTCGATCGCCACCGGCGGCGCGGTGCTGGCGGCCCAGGCCATGGGGGCCGACTTTGCCTATATCGGCTCGGCCTTCATCGCCACCACCGAAGCGCGGGCGGCGCTGGCCTACAAGCAGGCGGTGGTGGACGGCGATTCGGACGATATCGTGCTGAGCAACCTGTTCACCGGCGTGCACGGCAACTACCTCGCACCCAGCATCCGCGCGGCCGGCCTGGACCCCGACAACCTGCCCGAAAGCGACCCCACCAAGATGAATTTTGGGGGCGACACGGCGGCCAAGGCCTGGAAGGATATTTGGGGCTGCGGGCAGGGAATCGGCGCAGTCCGTAAAATCCAGCCCGTGGCCGACTATGTCGCCCAGCTTTTCCGCGAATACGCCGAGGCCAAAGCCCGGCTGTGTTCCTAATTTTTACCGGCGCGCTGCGCCTCTGATACCTGTCCGCCCGCCGTTGCACTGCCCGCGGCGGGCGGACGTTGTTTGTGACGATGCCGATTTCTACACCCAGCACTTCCCGCGCTTCCCGCATTCCCTTGTTGGATGTTCTCAAAGGCCTGGCCTGCATGCTCATCGTGGCCCACCATCTGGTGTTTTACGGCCCTATGTCGACCACCGCCTACCCGTTGGCCAGCGAACTGATGGACTGGCTGTTCAGCTATGGGCGCATGGCGGTGCAGGTGTTTCTGGTACTGGGTGGCTATTTGGCGGCCAGCACCCTGGCCCCGGAGGGCGTGGCCCGGTTTGAAGGGTCCTGGCAGCAGGTGCAGCGGCGTTTTGTGCGCCTGTCCACCCCGTACCTGGCGGCGCTGCTGTTTGGCCTTCTGGCGGCGGAAGTGGCGCGTTACGGCATGGAGCATCCGTCCATCCCCGGCGAGCCCTCGCTGCCCCAGTTGCTGGCCCATGTGTTCATGCTGCAGGACCTGCTGGGTTATGAAGCCCTGTCGGCCGGGGTCTGGTACGTGGCCATCGACTTCCAGTTGTTTGTGCTGGCCGTACTGGTGCTGGCTGTGGCCCGGCGCGGGTCTGCCCGTTGGCTGGCCCCGGTGCTGGTGGTGGTGCTGACCAGCGCCTCGCTGTTGTACTTCAATCTGGACGCCAATTTCGACACCCTGGGCCTGTACTTTGCCGGGGCCTACGGCATGGGCATGCTGGCGTTCTGGGCGGGGCGCAGTGCCCGGCCCTGGGCCTGGCTGGTCGCCCTGGCCTTGCTGGGACTGACGGCCCTGGTGCTGGACTACCGCGAACGCATCGCCGTGGCCCTGGTCACCGCCCTGGTGCTGGGCGTGTTGCAGGCCAGTCCCTGGGCGCGCCAGTGGTCGCCGCTGCCGCGGGTGCAGCGCCTGGGACAGATGTCGTACTCGGTGTTTCTGGTGCACTTTTCGGTGTGCCTGCTGGTCAACACCGTGTTTGCCCAGTATTTCCCCACCCAGCCGTGGATGAATGCGGCGGGCATGTTGCTGGCGTTTGCGCTGTCGCTGCGCTCGGGCCAGTGGCTGTACCGCAACGTGGAAACCCGCCTGATCAGCATGCCCTCGGCCTTGCGCCTGCAGGGCAGCTTTTTGGCGGCCGGGCTGCTGCTGATGGGGCTCAAGGCGCTGTAGGCCAGGGCGGGCCGCTTCACCGATCCGCGCCATCCGCGCTCGCAGGGTGGAGCGATGTTGCTCTTTGGAAAAGTTCTGGGGGTTCGTCAACAACTTTGCCCAGTGCCGTACGGGCCGTACGGGCCGTCTGCCGCAAATGGGTATGGCGGGCCAGCAGGCGCTCGAACAAGGCATGGCCTGCGGTGACCAACGCGTAGCGCAGCAAGTCACCGCCAGCACGCACCAGCTCCACCGGCTTCTGGGGCCACCGCGCCTGGCGGATATCAAACCCGTGGATGCGCAGCCGGGCACGTGCCAAGGTATGCCAATACACCGCCCTACCGTCTTGCGCAAACAGTTCTGTGAGCAACTCGCAGGGGTACAGCCTGGGGTGGCGGTAGTGGGCCGGGTAGGTGCCCAGGGCGTGTACGGGCCGGGCATCGCCATCGACCTGCACATGCGTCAGGTCCAAAACCTCGCCCTCGGTGAAGCATATCGCCCAGTGCTCGCAATAGGCCGGGTCTTTGACCACTCGCCAGCGCACCAACTGCAAAGGTGCCAGCTTCCTGGCGGCCAGTGCAAACTCGATCGACGCAGTCAGGCACATGCCTGCAGCGGCATCGGGGGAGCTTATGCGCCGCTGCTGCGCTGCCGCAATCAAAGTGTTTCGAATGTGGTGGCTATCAGGAGGCTGACCAGACATTCCCCATTGTGGGTCTGGGGCATGGAAACAGCGCTGTGCGCCCCCTGTGCTTTGTTGCTGAATAAAGTAAGTATTGCAAGTAGGTGTACTCAACAGGGATGGCTGTCGTCAAGGCAGTGGGATGCCAGCGGTGCCGGACTGCCACGGCGCAAACTTCTGCATCACCTGTTCGAACAGTGCGGACGCTTCAAAATCTGCCAGCCACTTTTGCAGCTGCGGCCAGGGCTGGGCGGCAAACCAGAAGGCATCGACATGCGCGCACTGGCGCACAAACGGGGCGGTGGCCATGTCGGCCAGCGTAGGGTGGGGGCCGAACAGGCAGGGCTGCCCGGACAGGCGCTGGTTCCATTCGGCCAGCATATGCCCTACAGCATCCCTGTGCTCGTCCAGACTGCGTGAGCAGCTATCGTCTTCATAGCGCCCGGGGTATTTGTAGCGGTCCAGGTGGTGTTTGAAGGGGCCGTCTACCTGGGCTACCAGCGCCAGCATTTCCGCCAGCGGTGCCTGCAGCCAGCCCGCCGGGTCGTGGCGCTCCAACGCCCAGCGCATGATGTCCAGGCTTTGCTCTATGACCCGGCCATCGGGCAGCACCAGCACCGGCACGGTGGCTTTGGGGGATGCGGTCCGCAGCTCGGGCGGCTTGTTGCGCAGCACCACTTCGCGCAGTTCCACCGTTTGGCCGCTCACCGCCAGCGCCAGCCGCGCGCGCATGGCGTAGGGACAGCGGCGGAAGGAGTAGAGGATGGGCAGCGTCATTTGGCCAGCTTGGCACCGACGTGCAGCGTCTGGCGCTCGCCCGCCAGCGCCATCTGCCGCTCGCGCTCGCGGTAGCCTTGCTTTTGGGCTTCGGTGGTCTGGTCGGCACAGCGTGCGCAAGCCACGCCGCGCTCGAACTGGGGGGATGCCATATCGGCCTCGGTCAGCGGGTGGCGGCACGAGCGGCACAGCTCCAACCCGCCGGGCACCAGGCCGTGGCCTACCGACACGCGCTCGTCAAACACAAAACACTGGCCCCGCCACAGGCTGTCGGCCTCAGGCACGGTCTCTAAATATTTCAGGATGCCGCCTTCGAGGTGGTAGACCTCGTCAAAGCCCTGGGCGCGCAGGTAGGCTGTGGACTTTTCGCAGCGGATGCCCCCGGTGCAGAACATGGCGACCTTGGGCTTTTTAGCCAACGGCTGGCCCTCAGAACGGGCCTGTTCCACCCATTCGGGCAGCTCGGCGAAGCTGCGGGTGTGCGGGTTCAGCGCGCCCGCAAAGCTGCCGATGGCCACCTCGTAGTCGTTGCGCGTGTCCACCACCACCACGTCCGGGTCGCTGATCAGCGCATTCCAGTCTGCCGGCTTCACATACTGCCCGGCCAACTGGGTCGGGTCCACACCCGGCACGCCCAGGGTGACGATCTCGCGCTTGAGCCGCACCTTCATGCGGTAGAACGGATCGTGGCTGGCCGTGGCCTCCTTGTGTTGCAGATGCGCCAGCCGCGGGTCGCTGCGCAGCCAGGCCAGCACCGCCCGCACGCCCTCGGGCGGCCCGGCGATGGTGCCGTTGATGCCCTCGGTGGCCAGCAGCACCATGCCCTTGACCCCGTGCGCCTCGCAGCAGGCCTGTAGCGGGGCCTGCAGGATTTGACAGTCGGGCAGGGCGACGAACTGGTAGAAGGCGGCGGTCAGGAAATTGGACATGGAGTCACAAGCAAAGACGGGGCGGGCAGTTTAGTGCACTGTCTTGCGCGGATGCTCCGCAAAGAAGCGCCACATCTCGGCTGACGCATCCGGCCCCAGCGGGTCGGTGTAGCTGCCTTTGGCGCTGCCGCCCGACCAGGCGTGGCCTGCGCCGTGCAGGGTCCAGTTCTCGGCGATGCTGCTGCCGTCGGCGGTTTGGTAGGTGGTGCAGGTGTAGCTTTGGCCGCGGGCGGCCTGGCCTTCGCTGGTTTTGGCGGTGGTGGTGGCCTGGCCGATGGCGGTTTGCAGCACGGCTGCGGCGTTGTGGGGGTGCACGGTTTTGTCGGCATCACCGTGGAAGACGATGGTGGGCAGGCGCGACGCGTTGGAGGTGGCCCCGGCGGGGCTGCGGCCATTTTTCATCACCGACAGGGCGCTGATCACGTTGCTGGCCACGCCGCAGGCCAGGCCGGAGTGCACGCCCACGGCGGCAAATACGTCGGGGTGTGTGTGGCCCAGGATGCTGGCCATGGCACCGCCTGCGGACAGGCCGGCCACATAGACGCAGGCCGGGTCGATGGCGCGGATGCGGGTGACTTGCTGCACCAGTGCGGCCAGCCAGGCGGCTTCACCGGTGTCGCGCTGCTGGTCGGCGGGAGTGAACCAGTTCCAACAGCGCTGGGCGTTGGCCTTCTGGTTCTGCGCGGGGTAGACCACCACAAAGCCGTGTTCCAGCGCCAGGGCGTTCATGCCGGTGCCTGCGGCAAAGTCGTCGGGGTTCTGGGTGCAGCCGTGCAGCATCAGCACCAGGGGCAAGGGCTGGGCCGGTTGGGCGATGGCGTGCGGCGGTGTGTAGAGCTTGTAGCTGCGCGCGGTGCCTGCGTGGGTGAACGTGGCTTCGGTGAATTCGCCCGGGCCGTCGTTGGACGCGGGCTCTACGGGTGTGTGCAGCGGGCGCACGGGTTCCGACACGGGTTGCGGTATCGGCCTTGCCACCACGTCAATGACATCGCTGGTGGCTTTCCATGGGGATGCGGCGGGTGGTTTGGCAGCAGGCGCGGACGGTGCTGCTGCGCGCCCCAGCGCCTGCTGGATGGCGCGGGTGGCCTCCTGCAGGCTGCCGTTGCGGGTGAGCCGGGTGGCTTCCTGGAAGAGTTTTTTGAAGAGGGCGCTCATGGATTCTTTCGGTTTTAAATACAACGGTGGGCCAGGGCGGCTTTGACTTCGGGGCTGGCTTGCAGAGAACCCAGCACCTCCAGGGTGTCGATAGTGGCCAGAGCCAGCTCGGGTGGTACGTCGTGGGCGATGGTGGCCAGGCCCAGCACACGGATTTGCAATTTCTGGTTCGCGGCTTGCACGGCCAGCAGGTCGGCCTGGCTGAAGTGCTGCAGGCCGAGCACCAGCATCTTGCGGGCGACCACCTGTTTCACCGCATCGGAATGCTGGGCCAACTGGTTGCGGATGGCCGTGCGGATGAAGTCGGTGCGGTTGGCGTAGAAGCTCTCAGACACCAGCAGGTCGATATGGCCCAGGTCTACAAAACCGAGGTTGATGGTGATTTTTTCGGAGTCCGGTAACTTGGACCTGACAGCGGGAGGGAGGGAGGCAATGGTTTTTGAGGACATGCCCGGAGTTTAAACCATCCGTATGGATGGTGTATGGATGGAAAATTAAATACCGCTTTGCCCAAATGGCTACCGGAAATTTATAAGAAATCAGCCTCCCGTGCTGATTCGATCAGCACGAGCAGCTACATAAACAGGAGCAAGGCGTTCAGGGGCTCTTTTTGACATCGCTGCGGCGGCGCTTTTCGCTCTGGTGCTCGGCCACCAGCGAGATGCTGCCGTCGGCGTTTTGGCGCTCCAGCCGCACATTGAAGCCCCACAGCGTGGCCATGTGCTTGAGCACGGTGGCGCTGGATTCGCCCAGCGGGCGGCGCTGGTGGGCGAAGTGGCGCAGGGTGAGCGAGCGGTCGCCGCGCAGGTCTACGTTCCAGACCTGGATGTTGGGCTCGCGGTTGCCCAGGTCGTATTGTTCGGAGAGCTGCTGGCGCAGGGCGCGAAAGCCGCTGTCGTCGTGGATGCTTTGGATGTCCAGGGTTTTGCGGGCATCGTCGTCCAGTACCGAGAAAAAGCGGAACTCGCGCATCAGCTTCGGGCTCAGGTACTGGGCGATGAAGCTTTCGTCCTTGAAGTTGTGCATCGCAAAGTCAAAGGTCTTGCGCCACTCGGAGCCCGCGATGTCGGGGAACCAGGCGCGGTCTTCCTCGGTAGGTTCTTCGCAGATGCGGCGGATGTCGCGCCACATCGCAAAACCCAGCGCGTAAGGGTTGATGCCCGAGAAATGCGGGCTGTTGTAGGGTGGCTGGTAGACCACGTTGGTGTGCGACTGCAAAAACTCCAGCATGAAACCGTCGCCCAGACGGCCTTCGTCGTACAAGGTGTTGAGCAGGGTGTAGTGCCAGTAGGTGGCCCAGCCTTCGTTCATCACCTGGGTCTGGCGCTGCGGGTAGAAGTACTGGCCGATCTTGCGCACGATGCGCACCACCTCGCGCTGCCAGGGGTCGAGCAGGGGGGCGTTTTTTTCCACGAAGTACAGCAGGTTTTCCTCGGGCTCCAGCGGAAAGCGCTTTTCTTCGCGGGTTTCTTCGGCCTCGGCGCGGGGGGGGAGGGTGCGCCACAGGTCGTTCACCTGGGCCTGCAGGTAGTCGGCACGCTCTTTGAGGCGGGTGGTTTCCTTCTCCAGCGACAGGCGTGGCGAGCGCTTGTAGCGGTCTACGCCCAGGTTACTCAGCGCGTGGCAGGCATCCAGCAACTGCTCTACCGCCTCCATGCCAAAGCGCTCTTCGCACTGGGCGATGTACTTGCGGGCGAACACCAGGTAATCGACGATGGCATCGGCGCTGGTCCACTGCTTGAACAGGTGGTTGCCCTTGAAGAACGAGTTGTGCCCGTAGGCCGCATGGGCAATCACCAGCGCCTGCATGGGCAGGGTGTTTTCGTCCATCAGGTAGGCGATGCAGGGGTCGGAGTTGATGACGATCTCGTAGGCCAGGCCCATCTGGCCGCGCTTGTAGCGGTTTTCGGTGGCCAAAAAGTGTTTGCCGAATGACCAGTGGTGGTAGTAGACCGGCATGCCGATGGAGGCGTAGGCGTCCATCATTTGCTCGGCGCTGATGACTTCGAGCAGGTGCGGGTAGCCGTCGAGCTGGTAGCGTGCCGCCACCTCGCCGATGGCCTGGTCGTACTCTTCGATGGCCTCGAAGGTCCACTCGGAACCGGTGGGGAGAAGTTTCGGCTTGGTCATGCGGTCAGGCCCTGCGTTTGAACAACTCTCGGAACACGGGGTAGATGTCAGCCACGGTGGCGATGCGCTGCATGGCGAACGAGCCCTGTTTGGCGGCGGCCAGCTTCTGGTATTCCTCCCACAGGTTTTGCGGCGGGCCATCGGTGATTTCGATGTAGGCAAAAAACTGGGTCAGCGGCAGGATGGACTCCTCCAGCAAGGCCTTGCAGCGGGGCGAGTCGTCGTGCCAGTTGTCGCCGTCCGAGGCCTGCGCGCCGTAGATGTTCCAGGCGTTGCTGGGGTAGCGGGCGACGATGATTTCGTGCATCAGCTTCAGGGCACTTGACACCACCGTACCGCCGGACTCGCGCGAGGTGAAAAAGTCGTCTTCGTCCACCTCGGTAGCCACCGTGTGGTGGCGGATGAACACCACCTCGATGCGCTCGTAGTTGCGCGTCAAAAACAAATACAGCAGCATGAAAAAGCGCTTGGCCACGTTCTTGCGGCCCTCGTCCATGGAGCCCGACACGTCCAGCAGGCAGAACATCACCGCCTGGGTGGTCGGCTGGGGCACGCGCACGCGGTTGTTGTAGCGCAGGTCGAAGGTGTCCACAAAGGGCACGGCCTCGATCTTGGCGCGCAGCTTGGCGATGTCGCGCCGGGCCTGCTCCACCTCGGGGTCGTCCTCAGCGCGGGTGGTCAGCAGTTCCATCAGTTCGGCCTCCAGCGCCCGCAGCTGCGCCGCGTACGGCCCGCCGATGGCAATGCGCCGCAAGGCCGCGCCACGCATGGTGCGGCTGAGGTTGATATTGGTGGGCACCCCGGTTTGCACAAAACCGGCGCGGATGCGGCGGTACTGCTCGATGCGGGCCAGTTGCAGCTTGACCAGATTGGGCAGGGCCAGCTCGTCGAAAAAGATGTCCAGAAACTCGTCGCGGGTGAGGGTGAAGACGAACTCGTCCAGTCCCTCGCCGTCCTGGCTGGCCTGGCCCTTGCCGCTGCCTTTGCCACCGCCGCTGGGCGGGCGCTCCACCTGGTCGCCGCGCAGGAAGCGGTCGTTGCCGGGGCGCACCGTTTCCCAGACCCCGCCCTTGCCGTGCTCAAACTGCGGCTCGCCGATGTCGCGGCCCGAAATGCCGATTTTTTCGCCGTTGTCCAGGTCCTTGAGGCCGCGCTTGTTGACCGCGTCGGACACGGCCTTGCGGATCTGGCCTTTGAAGCGCTGGATGAAGCGGCTGCGGTTGACCGAGCTTTTGTGCTTGCTGTCAAATCGGCGGTCTACGATGCGCACTGTCATAAGCACTCCAAATGGTGGGTGTCAGTTATGAAGACTTACGGACTCGCAAATACCATTCGCACAGCAGCCGCACCTGCTTCTCGGTGTAGCCCTTGGTGATCATGCGGTTCACGAAGTCCTGGTGCTTTTTCTGCTCTTCTCCACTGCCCTTGGTGTTGAACGAGATCACCGGCAGCAGCTCTTCGGTGTTGGAGAACATCTTCTTCTCGATCACGGCGCGCAGCTTCTCGTACGAGGTCCACAGCGGGTTGTGGCCGTCTTGCCGGGCGCGGGCGCGCAGCACGAAGTTGACCACCTCGTTGCGGAAGTCCTTGGGGTTGCTGATGCCCGCGGGCTTTTCAATTTTTTCCAGCTCGTCGTTCAGCGCGCTGCGGTCCAGCATTTCGCCGGTATTGGGGTCGCGGTACTCCTGGTCCTGGATCCAGAAGTCGGCGTAGACCACGTAGCGGTCAAAGATGTTCTGGCCGTACTCGGAATAGCTCTCCAGGTACGAGGTCTGGATTTCCTTGCCGATGAACTCGGCGTAGCGCGGCGACAAGAATTCCTTGATGTAGCGCAGGTACTTTTCTTCCACCTCGGGCGGGTACTGCTCTTGCTCGATCTGCTGCTCCAGCACGTACATCAGGTGCACCGGGTTGGCGGCCACCTCGCGGTGGTCGAAGTTGAACACGCGCGACAAGATCTTGAACGCAAAGCGCGTGGATAGGCCGGTCATACCCTCGTCCACCCCGGCAAAGTCGCGGTACTCCTGGTAGCTCTTGGCCTTGGGGTCGGTGTCTTTGAGGTTCTCGCCGTCGTAGACCCGCATCTTCGAGAAGCTGCTGCTGTTCTCCGGCTCTTTGAGGCGCGACAGCACCGAGAACTGGGCCAGCATGCGCAGCGTGTCGGGGGCGCAGGGCGCTTTGGACAGCGACGAGTTTTCCACCAGCTTTTCATAGATGTGGATCTCGTCCGACACCCGCAGCGAGTACGGCACCTTGACGATGTAGATGCGGTCCAGGAAGGCCTCGTTGTTGCGGTTGTTCTTGAAGGCCTGCCATTCGGCCTCGTTCGAGTGCGCCAGGATCAGTCCGTCGAACGGAATCGCGCCAAAGCCCTCTGTGCCCTTGTAGTTGCCCTCCTGGGTGGCGGTGAGCAGGGGGTGCAAGACCTTGATGGGGGCCTTGAACATTTCCACAAACTCCAAAATGCCCCGGTTCGACAGGCACAGTCCGCCCGAGTACGAATACGCATCCGGGTCGTCCTGCGAATACGTCTCTAACTTGCGGATGTCGATCTTGCCCACCAGGGCCGAAATGTCCTGGTTGTTTTCGTCGCCCGGTTCGGTCTTGGACACGGCAATTTGCGACAGCACCGAGGGGCGTAGCTTGACCACCCGGAACTGGGTGATGTCGCCGCCAAACTCCTGCAGGCGCTTCACCGCCCAGGGGCTCATGATGGTGCCCAGGTAGCGGCGCGGAATCTTGTAGTCGGACTCCAGCAGGTCCGCATCTTCACTGGGGTTGAACAGGCCCAGCGGCGACTCGTGCACCGGCGAGCCCTTGATGGCGTAGAACGGCACTTTCTCGATCAGCGCCTTGAGCTTTTCGGCCAGCGACGACTTGCCGCCGCCCACCGGGCCCAGCAGGTACAGGATTTGTTTCTTTTCCTCTAGCCCCTGGGCGGCATGGCGGAAGTAGGCGACGATGTGCTCGATCACCTCTTCCATGCCATACAGGTCTTTGAAGCTGGGGTAGACCTTGAGCACCTTGTTGGCAAAGATGCGCGACAGGCGCGGGTCGGTGCGGGTGTCGACCAGTGCAGGCTCGCCGATGGCCATCAGCATGCGCTCGGCCACGCTGGCGTAGGCCGAAGGGTCCCGTTTGCACAACTCCAGGTAGTCTTGAACCGACATTTCCTCTTCCTGGGCCTCGGTAAATCGGCCTTGGTAGCGGGTGAAAATGGTCATGGCATTCTCCTAGGTGTTGTGCTGTTAACGGTTGTATGGGTCAGAGTCGCAAGGCTCGTGGGAAGTTCTTCTATTTCTGTTTTAAGACCTGCGCAGCGGGCTGCGCAATTCTTGTGTGTTTTTAATCAGCTTTGAATTCATCATAGAGCCTTAGCCCCAGCGTGTGTCAAGTAAGGGCAAAGGCCATTTAGTTGAGTATCTCTAGGAGCCGGTCCAGCCCGCCGGTGTTGATGGCCACCATGGCCTGGGCGCGCACCGCCGGTTTGGCGTGGTATGCCACCGACAGACCGGCCACGCCCATCATGGGCAGGTCGTTGGCACCGTCTCCCATGGCGATGGCCTGGTGCGGGCCAATGCCCATCTGGGCGCAGGTCTCCAGCAGCATCTTGCGCTTCTCGTCGCCGTCGCAAATATCGCCCCAGGGCTGGTCCACCATGCGGCCGGTGAGCAGGCCGTTTTCGGTTTCCAGGTGGTTGGAGCGGGTTGCATCAATGTGTAATAAGTCACGAATCCGGTCGGTAAAAAATGTAAAACCGCCGCTGACCAGCAACACCTGCATGCCCGCCGCCTTGCAGGCCGCCACCAAGGTGGCCGCGCCGGGGTTGAGTTGCAGGCGCTGGGTGTAGACCTGTTCCATGCTGGCCACGCTCACGCCCTTGAGCAGGGCCACGCGCTGGCGCAGGCTGTCCTTGTAGTCGGTGATTTCGCCACGCATGGCCGCTTCGGTGATGGCCGACACCTCGGCCTTGCGGCCTGCGGCATCGGCGATCTCGTCCACGCATTCGATGTTGATCAGGGTTGAATCCATGTCGAAGGCAATGAGTTTGAAGTCGGCCAGACGCAACGGTGGGGTGATGCCTTGGAGGACCAGGCCGGGGGAGATTTCTTGCGGGAGGGACATGGCAAATTCGGTTGAAAAGATGCGGTATTTTGCTTGAGCCCCGGTGCCCGCCAGCCGGTTGAATCCAAAAGCCTGCGGGCTCCGTATTCCCTGCAGGCAGGTTTGTATCCGGATATGTCTGACAATCCGGCCTATGCGCCCACCTACACCTGCCCATTCGCTTAACCCGGACACCGAACTCATGGAACTGCTGGACCGCGTCGCCCAACGCGACGCACTCGCCCTCAAGGCCTTGTACGAGCACACCTCGTCCAAGCTCTACGGCCTGGCAGTGCGCGTAGTGGGCAATCGCGAGTGGGCCGAAGACGTGCTGCAAGAGGCCTTCATGACCATCTGGCGCGCCGCAGGCGACTACCGCGCCACCCTCAGCCCGCCCATGGCCTGGCTGGGGCTGATCGTGCGCAGCCGCGGCCTGGACTTTCTGCGCCGCCGCACCGCAGACCGCAGCGGCGTGACCCAGGAACTCGACGAAGTGATGGCTGAAACCCTGGAGGGCGACAGCCCCAACCCCATGGACACCACCCATGCCAGCCAGCAGGCCTGGGCGCTGCACCAGTGCATGGGCCGGTTGGACAACCGCCAGCGCGAAGTGGTCAGCCTGGCCTATCTGCGCGACCTGAGCCACGGCGAACTCGCCGTTCAGCTCAAGCTGCCGCTGGGCACGGTGAAGACCTGGATCCGGCGCGGGCTGGAGCAGCTGCGCACCTGCATGGCGCGGTTTGCGTGAGGGCCCAGCCATGAATCTGATCCAACACCCCGAACTCCTCGACAAACTGGCCGCCAGCTACGCCCTGGGCACGCTGCGCGGTGGCGCCCGCCGCCGCTTTGAAACCCTGGCCCGCGAACAGGCCCCGGTGCGCGCCGCCGCCCTCATTTGGCAGGCCCGTATCGGCAGCGTGGCCGAACTGCAAATCCCCGCCCAGCCTGCCACGGCGGTGTGGACGCGCATCGACAACCTGGTGCAGGCCGACATGCAGCGCCAGGCCATGCGCGATGCGCACGCTGCGCCGCCTGCTGCTGGTGGATGGTTGCGCAACCTGTTCCTTTGGCGCGGCGCGGCTGCCGCCGGTGTGGCCGCGGCGGTGGTGGCCATGGTGGTGGGCGTGGACCAGCGCGCGCAGCTGGGCACCCAGATCGCCAGCCTGCAAACCCAGCTGCTGGCCACCCCGCAAATCAAATACGTGGCCGTGCTGGCCGACGGCAAGGCCGACCCGTCGATGCTGGTGACCTTCGACGCCCGCAGCAACAAGCTGCTGCTGCAGCGCGTAGGCGGCTACCAGGAAGCCAGCGACAAGTCGCTCCAGCTCTGGGCCTTGCCCCCCTCCGGTGGCCCGCGCTCCCTGGGCGTGCTGGGCACCGACAAGCTGCTGCGTCTGACCGCCGTAGAAGGCGATGTCCAACAGGTCCCGACCCTGGCCATCAGCCTGGAGCCCAAGGGCGGCGTGCCAAGTGCAGGCGGTCCGACGGGGCCGGTGCTGTTCTCGGGCGCTTTGATCCAGAAGATGCTTTGAGGGCGTTTTTTGAGATATAGAAATGGCTCCCTGCGCTTACGGGATGAGCATGGGCAGCTCATTTTTTGATAGTGTAAAAGTGTAGCGGATGGGGTGCCACTGGCATCCTCAGCCGGGGAGTGCGCCCGGCAGCGCAGTAACTTTCTTTTGCGTGGCTGTATGGACCGGAGACATAGGAAACAGGTGTGCGAAGACATAGTAAACACCTCCTGTGCGCGTTCAGCGCAAGGAGACCTGAATGCCTTGGACACCGAAAGACCTAATGGACATAAAGCAAGAATTCGTTGAGCTGGCCCGCAAAGAAGGAGCCAACCGGCGCGAGCTGTGTCGCCGCTTTGGCATTAGCCCCAAGACTGGCTATGCGCTGCTGGCACGTTACGCCCAGGAGGGGGTAGGTGCGTACGCACCCCGCTCCCGCAAGCCTTTGCACAGCCCTGCGCGCACTTCGCCCACGCTGGAGCTTGCCGTCACGCAACTGCGCGTACAGCATCCTGCATGGGGTGGACGCAAGATTGCCCGCCGCTTGGCCGAGCTGGGCCATGCCGATGTGCCTCCGCCCAGCACTGTCACGGCCATCCTGCACCGCCATGGCTTGATCACCCCCCAGGCCAGCGCGGCCGCCCAGCACTGGCGGCGCTTCGAACACGAGCAACCCAATGCGCTATGGCAAATCGACTTCAAGGGCGACTTCGATACCTTGCAAGGGCGCTGCTATCCGCTGACCTTGCTGGACGACCATTCGCGCTTCAACCTGGTACTGCAAGCCTGTCCCAGTGTGGCCACCACCAGTGTGCAGCCCCACTTGGCCCAGGTATTCGAGCGCTATGGCCTACCGCTGCGTGTGAATGCCGACAACGGAGCCCCTTGGGGCAGCCCTCGCCAGCCCGGGCAGACCTTGAGCGAGCTCAGTATCTGGTTGATCCGCCTGGGTATCCGGGTCAGCCACAGTGCGCCGTACCACCCGCAAACCAACGGCAAGATCGAGCGCTTCCACCGCTCGCTCAAAGCCGAGGTACTGGCAGGGCGCAGCTTTGCAGGCTTGGCGCAAGCGCAATTGGCTTTCGAGCACTGGCGCGGCATCTACAACCACGAGCGGCCCCACGATGCGTTGGAGCTACAGACCCCGGCCCAGCGCTACCAGAGCAGCCCAAGGAGCTATTGCGCCACGCTGGCACCGATCGAGTACCCCCAAGAGGACACGGTGGCCATGGTCAACTGGAATGGAGAAGTCCGTTTCAAGGGTTTCAAGCTGCGGGTATCCAGTGCGCTGTTCAAGCTACCGATTGCCTTCCGAGAAGACCCCGAACAGGTCGGCTGCTACAACGTTTTCTTCTGCCACCAGCGCTTCATGCAGGTCGACTTGAAAGCTTTGCAGGCTACCACCTGAAGGACCATTGTGTTTACTATGTCCCTGCACACCTGTTTCCTATGTCTCCGGTCCATACACGTGGCCAAAAGAAAGTCACCAAAGAAAAGGCCACCCCCACTACCTGCGCCCCGTCGCTCTCGCGCCGGGGAACCTGCGGTGCTCGCTATCGATGGGGTCTGGCTAAACTCGCCTGCGGCTCAAACAACGCCAGCCCTGATCCATCGCTAGCTGCGCTCCTCGGCGCATCTAGAGGGGGACCCCGAATGCGAGATCGGGGGCGCATAGCGCCCCATCGTGCCTAGGGCACGAAGCCGGGTTGGCGTGCCCGCTAGATTCGGGATGATTCCACAGCGCCCAATAGCGCCCCCAGTTCGCGACCGGCGCGATGCCCGGCACCGCCGGGCCGATCCCGCTCCCCGGGGTCCCCCTCTGTATGCGCCGAGGAGCGCAGCCCAACGGGGATCAGCAGGACGCGTGTTTGAGCGCAGCGAGTTTGCGGACTGCCCCCGTTGGGCGAGCACCGCAGGTTCCCCGACGCGCAAGCGGCGGGGCGCAGACAGTGGGGGTGGCCTTTCTTTTGGTTCCTTTTCTTTGGCCACACAAAGAAAAGGAACTGCGCCGCCGGGCGCACATCCCGGCCAGGGATCACAGTGGCACCCCACCCGCTACACTTTTACACTATCAAAAAAAGAGCTTCTCATGCTCATCCCATCAGCGCAGGCAGTCGATTTAACACCCGAAAAATAACCCCAAATCTCAACAACACCGCCCCACACGCCCCTTGCCCCCATACCGCGCTTCCTGCCGCTCGCGGAAGAAGGCCTCGTAGCCCATCACTGGCTGGTCGGGGTGCTGGCTGCGCTGGTGGGCGACGTAGGTGTCGTAGTTGGGCACGCCGACCATCAGGCGGGCGGTCTGGCCCAGGTAGCTGCCCAGGTTCTGGCCGAGATTGGCGATTTCCTTAAGCATTGGCGCGCCCACCCCGGGCGGTCATGCGCACGGGCATCACGACGGGCACGCCGGTCTCGCGGGTGGTGGGCTGGCTGGCGCGGCGGGCGGCCAGGCAGGCGCGGATGCCGTAGAACAGGATGCTCACCACCACCACCATGAAGAAGGCGCACAGCGTGGCATCGATGTAGTCGTTGACGACCACGCGGTGCATGTCCTCAAGGGCCTTGGCGGGGGCCAGCAGCTTGCCCTGGTCGAGCGCGTCGCGGTACTTGGCGGCATGGGCCAGGAAGCCGATCTTGGGATTGGCATCGAACAGCTTTTGCCAGCCAGCCGTCATGGTGCAGATCAGCAGCCAGCCCGCGGGCAGCAGGCTGACCCAGGCGTAGCGCTCGCGCTTCATCTTGAACAGCACTACGGTGCCCAGAATCAGCGCCACGCTGGCCAGCATCTGGTTGGAGATGCCGAACAGCGGCCACAGGGTGTTGATGCCGCCCAGCGGATCGACCACGCCCTGGTACAAAAAGTAGCCCCAGGCCGCCACGCACAGGCCGGTAGCCAGGCCGCTGCTGATCCACGAGTCGGTCTTTTTCAGCGAGGGCACAAAGGTGCCCAGCAGGTCTTGCAGCATGAAGCGGCCGGCACGGGTGCCCGCGTCGACCGCGGTGAGGATGAACAGGGCTTCAAACAAAATGGCGAAGTGGTACCAGAAGCCCATCATGGCCTTGCCGCCCACCATGTGCGAGAAGATTTGCGCCATGCCCACGGCCAGCGTGGGTGCGCCACCGGCCCGCGAGATGATGGTGGTTTCGCCCACGTCCTTGGCGGTTTGCAGCAGCATGTCGGGCGTGACCACGAAGCCCCACTGCGAGATCACCTGCGCGGCGCTTTCGGCCGTAGGGCCCAGCACGGCCAGCGGGCTGTTCATCGCAAAGTACACGCCCGGCTCGATGATGGACGCGGCCACCAGGGCCATGATGGCCACAAAAGACTCCATCAGCATCGCGCCGTAGCCGATGAAGCGGGCCTGGGCCTCGTTTTCCAGCAGCTTGGGCGTGGTGCCCGACGAGATCAGCGCGTGAAAGCCCGACACCGCGCCGCAGGCGATGGTGATGAACAGGAACGGAAACAGGCTGCCTGCCCACACCGGGCCGCTGCCATCCACAAAGCGGGTGATGGCGGGCATCTTCAGGTCGGGGGCAATCACCACGATGCCGATGGCCAGCGCCAGAATCGCGCCGATCTTCAAGAAGGTGGACAAATAGTCGCGCGGGGCCAGCAGCAGCCACACCGGCAGCACGGATGCAATGAAACCGTAGGCAATCAAGATCCAGGTGAGCTGCTTGCCGTCAAACGTGAACATGGGTGCCCATTCGGGGCTGGCTGCCACCTGGCCGCCGCCGACGATGGAGGCGATCAGCAGCACAAAGCCGATCACCGACACCTCGCCAATCTTGCCGGGGCGGATGTAGCGGGTATACACGCCCATGAACAGCGCCAGCGGAATGGTGGCCGCCACGGTAAACGTGCCCCAGGGGCTTTCGGCCAGGGCCTTGACCACAATCAGCGCCAGCACCGCCAAAATGATCACCATGATCATGAAGGTGCCGAACAGCGCAATCACCCCGGGCACCGCGCCCAGCTCCGACTTGATCAGGTCGCCCAGCGAGCGGCCGTCGCGCCGGGTCGAGATGAACAGCACCATGAAGTCCTGCACCGCCCCGGCAAACACCACGCCCGCCAGAATCCACAGCATGCCGGGCAGGTAGCCCATTTGCGCGGCCAGCACCGGGCCGACCAGCGGGCCGGCCCCGGCAATCGCCGCAAAATGGTGGCCAAACAGCACGTATTTGTTGGTGGGAACGTAGTCCAGCCCGTCGTTGAGCCGCACGGCCGGGGTAGGGCGGTCGGGGTCGAGCTTGAGCACCGTGTCGGCAATGAACAGGCTGTAGTAGCGGTAGGCGATCAGGTACACCGCAATCGCCGTGGCCACCACCCACAGGGCGTTGACGGTTTCGCCCCGGTGCAGCGCAATGGTGGCCAGTGCCCCCGCGCCGCCCAGCGCCACCAGCGCCCACAGGGCGTGCTGGGTCCAGCTTTTTGGTTGAGTGTGCATGCTCTTGTCTCGTTGTTAAAAATGAACCACTTGAGTATTCATGCCGCGACAAGCCAAAACATTGGTGCTAGTGCGGAGCACCGCCCTGTGTGAGTACGTAAGCGTTTTCCCTAGCGCCAGGCGGTCTACCATCTTGGCTTTGGGCACGAAAGGATGGCAATGCGTTTACGGTGGAAAGTGCTGCTGCTGGCCGCCGTGCCGCTGCTGCTGGCGATGGTGGCGGTGGCCTGGACGGTGCGCCAGCAGTCCGACCAGCTGGCCCAGGCGCAGATCGCGGCGGTGCAGCCCATTTTGCTGCAGGCCCGCAAGGACGAGCTGGCGCATTTTGTGCGCGTGGGCCTGCGCGCCATTGCCACCCTGGTGGAGCAAAAAGGCGATGTGGCCGCCGCCCAACAGCAGGCCCTGGCCCTGTTGCGGCGCATGGACTTTGACGAGGACAACTACTTTTTCGTCTACGACCAGAACGGCAACAGCCTGATGCACCCGCGCCTACCGCAGCTAGAAGGGCGCAGCCAATGGGAGCTGCGCGATGCCGCGGGCGGCCTGACCATCCAGCAGCTGGTGGCCCGGGCCCAGACCGGCGGCGGCTTTGTGGACTACCCCTGGAACCGGCCCTCCACCCACCGCGTGGAGCGCAAGCTGGGCTATGTGGAATTCATCCCCGCCTGGGGCTGGGTGGTGGGCACCGGCCTGTACCTGGACCATCTGCAGGAAACCCAGGCGCTGATTTCCAGCTCCACCGCGGCGGCCATCGTGCAAACCCGCAACCAGATACTTTGGATAGCACTCGCCGCCCTGCTGCTGGTCGCTGGGGGCGGATTTGCCTTGAATTTGGTGGAGCAGCGCGCCGCCGATGCCCGGTTGCGCGCCATGGCCCAGAAGGTCGTGCTGTCGCAAGAGGCCGAGCGCTCCCGCGTCTCGCGCGAGCTGCACGACGGCATCAGCCAGTGGCTGGTGTCGGTGAAGTTTGTCTTCGAGTCGGCCCTGGTGCAGGTGCAGCGCGGTGGCGGTGATGCCCCAGCCACCCTGCGCAGCGGGCTGGATCTGATGCAGGGCGTGATGCGCGACGTGCGCCGCATCTCGCACGACCTGCGCCCCACGCTGCTGGACGACGTGGGCCTGGCCGGTGCCGTGGCCCAGATTGCCCGCGAATTTGGCGAGCGCACCGGCATCGCGGTGGATGCGCGGGTCGATGTGTTGCCCCAGCTCCCGGATGCCGTGGCCACCGCCGTGTTCCGGGTGCTGCAAGAGGCGCTGGGCAATGTGGAAAAGCACGCCCAGGCCCGCCGCGTCGTGCTGCGCCTGCGGCACGATGCTGCAGGTTTGCACCTGGAATTGGGCGACGACGGCAAGGGTTTTGACGTGCAGGCCAGCCAGCGCCAGGTGCGTGAAGGCCTGGGCCTGACCCACATGCGTGAACGCATCGCCACCCTGGGCGGGCAGTTCAGCCTGCAGTCAGAGCCCGGTGCTACCGTTTTGACCGCTTATTTGCCCCCGGAAGCCCTGAAACCGTGACCCCCTCCACCGCCCGCGCCCCCATCAAGCTGCTGATCGTGGACGACCACCCCATCGTGCTGCACAGCCTGGTCAGCCTGCTCACCACCTACGGCCCGCCGGTGCAGGTGGTGGCCCAGGCCCGCAGCGCCGAAGAAGCCCTGGTGCTGGCCGAGCAAAGCCAGCCCGACATCGTGCTCACCGACCTGCGCATGCAGCCCACCAGCGGCATCACCCTGATCGAGCGGCTGAGCGCACGCCAGCCGGGCATCCGCTACGTGGTGTTTACGGCCTCCACGCAGGTAGAGCACATGCTGCAGGCCTTCGATGCCGGGGCCGCTGGCTTTGTGGTCAAAGAGTCGGAGGTGGAGGTGATTGTCAAGGCCATCGAGGCGGTGATGGGCGGCTCCACCCACTACCCCGCGGGCCTGATGCGCGCCCTGGAGCGCCGCCAGCAGCAGCCCAGCCTGACCGCCCGCGAGGCCGAGGTGCTGGCCCTGGTGGCGCAAGGCCTGACCAGCAAGGAGATTGCCCGCGTTCTCGCCATCGACTTTCGCACCGTGGACGCGCACCGCGCCAACATCCGCCAGCGCTTCCACCTGGACAGCAGTGCCGCGCTGCTGCGGTTTGCGATGGAATCCAGTAAAAATTAAGGAAATTGCTATTTAATCAGGAGCTGGTCGTGCTTATTGGATAAGCATGGCGTGCCGATTGAATGCATCTATTTTTGCTATTGTTTTTGCGCCAAAGCCTTGTCGATGGCCGCCAGCAGCTTGGGGCTGTCAGGCCCGGTCATGGAGTTGTAGCTGTCCACCACCTGGCCTTTGCGGTCGATCAGGTACTTGTAGAAGTTCCAGCGCGGCTCCTGGCCGGTGGCCTTGACCAGCTCGGCGTAAAACGCATTCTTGCCCGCGCCCGACACGACCGACTTGCCCATCATCGGGAACTTCACGCCATAGGTGTTGAAGCAGAAGTCGGCAATTTCCTTGGAGGTCTTGGCCTCTTGCGCGAAGTCGTTGGACGGAAAGCCCAGCACCACCAGGCCCTTGTCTTTTTGCTTGGCGTACAGCGCCTCCAGCCCCTCGAACTGGCCCGCAAAACCGCAGTAGCTGGCGGTGTTGACCACCAGCACCACACGGCCAGCGTACTGGCACAGGTTCTGCGGTGCTTCGTCCTGCAGGCGCGGGAACTGGTGCTGCAGCAAGGCGGGACACGAGGCGGGTGCGGTTTGGGCTGCGGCAGGCAGACTGCTGGCGACGAGCGCCAAGGCGATGGCGTAGAGGGTGGGGTGCATGGCGGGCTCCTGGGTTGCCACCAACTCTAGTGCTTTTGCATCAGCGCAGCATTCCCAGGGGTTGTTGCAAAGTTGATGAAAGCCTGCAAGGCGGGCGTGACCTGCTTGTGTCGCGGCACGATGAGGTGGCATTGGCGCTGGATGGCAGGCCAAGGCGTTTCCAGGCAGCGCAACTGCCCGGCCGCCAGCTTGTCCTGCACCACCCAGCGGGACAGGCAGGCAATCCCTAAACCGTGCACCGCCGCCTGCTGCATGGCTTCGGAACTGCCGAGCTCGATGCTGCGCCGGTAGGCGTGCAGGTGCGGCAGCAGCGCCTGGTCGGTGGTTTCGCGGGTGCCGGAGCCGGGTTCGCGCAGCAGCCACACGGCTTCGCGCAGGCCGTCCAGCGTGGCGGTTTTTTCTTGGGCCAGCGGGTGCGTGGGTGCGGCCACCAGCACGAGGGTGTCTTGTAGCCAGGGCGTAACCTGCAGCGTGGCCTCGTGGCAGGCCCCTTCGATCAGGCCCAGGTCCAGCGCAAAGTCGGCCACCGCACGGGCGACTGCGGCGGTGTTGCCGATCTGCACCCGGGACTGCCAGGCGCTGGCCTGCGCCGCGGCCTGCCAGTCCGCCCAGGCCCCCAGTAGCGGCGGCAGCACATAGTTGCCGATGGTGGTGCTGGCGCCGATGCGCAGCGACTGGGCCTGGTCACGTCCATCCCGCGCCATCTGCTCAATGCCTGCGGCCCCGTCCAGCAGGGCCAGCGCGCGCGGCAGCAGGGCGCGGCCGTTGTCGTTGAGCAGCAGGCGCTTGCCCACGCGGTCAAAGAGTTGCAGCGACAGCAGTCGCTCCAGTTCGGTCACGGCCGAGCTGGTGGCCGACTGCGACAGCGCAATCGCCACGCTGGCCGCGGTGGTGCTGCCACCCTGGGCCACGGCCACAAAAATCTGCAATTGGCGCAGGGTCAGGCGCAGGACATCCATGGCGGCGGGGCTTTCTATATAACGATTGGGTAGATACATATTACAGAAACAAGCAGTTGGACGGTTTGAAGTGGGCTGTCTACAGTCCGATCCATTCCCCGAACCTACCTGCCCGCCACCATGACCGCCACGCTTCTCGCACCCGCACTTGCCCCTCGTTTGCGCCTCTTGCCGGGGCTGGCGCTGTGCGCGGCTTTGGCGGCCTGTGCCATGGCGCTGGGCGGCCTGCCCGTGTTCCAGGCGCACGGCCTGGGCGCACTGACCTTGGCCATCGTGCTGGGCATGCTGGTGGGCAACACCGTCTACCCGCGCTGGGCTCCCACCAGCGGCCCCGGGGTGCACGTTGCCAAGCAGCGCCTGCTGCGCCTGGGCGTGGTGCTGTACGGCCTGCGCCTGACCACGCAAGACATCGCCAGCGTGGGTCTGGCCGGGGTGCTGATTGACGCGCTGGTGCTGGGCTCCACCCTGGGGCTGGCCGGCTGGGTGGGCACGCGCTGGCTGGGCTTGGAGCGTAACTCTGCGCTGTTGATCGGCATGGGCAGCGCCGTCTGCGGGGCCGCTGCGGTGATGGCCACCGAGCCGGTGCTGCGGGCCCGGGCCGAGCAGGTCACGGTGGCGGTGGCCACGGTGGTGGTGTTTGGCACGCTGGCCACCTTTGCCTACCCGCTGCTGTACACGCTAAACCTGCAGGCGCAGTGGGTGCCGGGCGGTGCCCATGGCTTTGGCATCTATGCGGGCTCCACCATCCACGAGGTGGCGCAGGTGGTGGCTGCGGCGCGTTCCATAGCGCCCGAAGCAGCCGATGCCGCGGTGATCGCCAAGATGGTGCGGGTGATGATGCTGGCCCCGGTGCTGCTGGCGCTGTCGGCCTGGCTGGCCCGCGATGGAGCACACCGGGCTCCGCAGCCGCTGGCCATTCCGTGGTTTGCCCTGGGCTTTGTAGCCATGGTGCTGTTCCATTCGCTGCAGGTTTTGCCTGCGCAAGTGGTCACTGTGGGCAACCAGGTGGACACGGCGCTGCTGGCCATGGCCATGGTGGCCCTGGGCCTGTCCACCCAGCTGGGGGCCATCCGCCGCGCGGGCATGCGGCCTCTGCTCCTGGCCGGGCTGTTGTTTGCCTGGCTGGTGGTGGGTGGGGCGGGCATCAACCACCTGGTGGCAGAAATTATTTCTGCGCCAGCGGGAATAAACCGCTGACACTTTGCGTCTACCCGGACATAGGCGCTCTTGCCTGGTTTTAACCCCAAGGAATCCAACCATGTTCACCAAATCCTTTGCCGCGGCCCTCTTGCTCGGCTGTGCCGCCCTGGCCGCCAGCGCCGCCGATGCCCCTGCCAAAATGGCCGGTGGCGTGCTCGTAGGCCCCAACGGCATGGCCCTGTACACCTTTGACAAAGACATGGCAGGCAACGGCAAAAGCGTGTGCAACGGCCCCTGCGCCACGCTGTGGCCGCCGCTGATGGCTGGTGCTAACGACCAGCCCCAGGACGGCTTCACCCTGGTTACGCGCGACGACGGCGGCAAGCAGTGGGCCTACAAGGGCAAGCCGCTGTATTTCTTCCAGAACGACAAAACCGCCGCCGACCGCATGGGCGACAACTTCAAGGATGTCTGGCACCTGGTGAAATAAGGGCACTATGCCCCAGGACGACCTGCAACTTCTCAGCGCCGTGCCGCGCCTGCGCCGCTACGCGCGGGCCCTGGTGCGCAACCGCGAAGATGCCGACGACCTGGTGCAAGACACCCTGGAGCGCGCCTGGACCAAAGCCAGCCTGTGGCGCGGCGTGGCCGACATGCGCGCCTGGCTGTTCGGCATCATGCACAACCTGCACGCAGACGGCCAGCGCCGCCCCCGGCTGGCCACGGTGGAGCTCGACGACGTTACGCCCGAGAGTCCGGTTGCGGCCAATCACAGCGAGCGCCTGGAGGTGCTGGACCTGCAGGCCGCCCTGGCCTTGCTGCCGCACGAGCAGCAAGAAATTCTGTTGCTGGTGGCGCTGGAAGACATGGCCTATGCCGAAATCGCCAGCACCCTGGGCGTCCCCATCGGCACGGTAATGTCGCGCCTGTCGCGTGGCCGCGAGCGCCTGCGCGCCCTGGTGGAAGGCCGCGCCGAGCCGGTGCACCTGAAAGTTGTTCCATGACCTCCGCCCACCCCCCGATCACCGAAGCCGAGCTGCACGCCCATATCGATGGCCAGCTAGCCCCCGAGCGCCAGGCCGCCTTGCAAGCCTACCTGGCCCAGCACCCTGACGAGGCCCAGCGTCTGGCCGCCTACCGCGCCCAGACTCGGGGCCTGCGCACCCTGTTCGCCCCGGTGATGGCGGAAACCCTGCCGCCGCGGCTGGTACGGGCTGCGCTTCCCCGTACGGCTACCACGCCCTGGTACGGCCAACGCCTGGCTGCGGGCGTGGCGATTGCCGTCGTCAGTGCCGCATCGGCCTGGTTTGTGCGCGGCCATGTCGAGCAGACCCTGGCCGTAGCCCCGCTGGAGGCACAGCCCGCGTTGACGGGCTTTGCGCTGCGCGCCGCCGTGGCCCACGTCGTCTACAGCCCCGAGGTGCGGCACCCGGTGGAAGTCAGCGCCGACCAGGAGCAGCACCTGGTGGCCTGGCTGTCCAAGCGCCTGGGCACGGCGGTCACCGTGCCCAGCCTGCAGCCCATCGGCTACGCGCTACTGGGCGGGCGACTGCTACCCGGCGACAGCGGGCCGGTGGCGCAGTTCATGTACGCCGATGCCAGCGGCCAGCGGCTGACCCTGTACCTCACCCACGAAGCCCCCGCGCTGCCCAAGCAGCCCGCAACCGCCTTCCAGTTCGGCCAGGACGGCCCCGTCAACGTCTTCTACTGGGTGGACAAAAGCTTTGGCTACGCCTTGTCGGGCAGCGTGCCCAAGCCCGAACTGGCGCGCGTGGCTCACGAGGTGTACCGGCAGCTGGTGCCCGCAGGCTAGTGCTATGGATTAAGTAGCTGCCCGTGCTTATCGGATGAGCACAAGAGGCCGATTTGGCTTGTAGATCAGCGGGGGCGGTGCATCTGGAACAGCTGTTCCGGCCCGATATGGAAGTAGTCCGCGGGCCCGCCGCCGCGCAGAATATGCCCGGCGTGGGCCGTGTCGTACACCCCGTTCTTGAGCAGCGCAGTATCGATGTGCACAGCCACCACCTCGCCCAGCACCAGCCAGGTCGGCACCTTGTCGCCGTTGGCGGCCTGGAGCTGCAGGATCTGCGAGGTGCGGCACTCGAACGCCACCGGGCTCTCTTGCACCCGCGGCACCGCCACTAGCTGCGATGCCACGGGGGTCAGCCCCGCCAGCCCGAATTCGCTCACCTCCGGCGGCACGGCGGCGCAGGTCTGGTTCATGGCCTCGGCCAGCGTGCGCGTGGCCAGGTTCCACACAAATTCCCCGGTGGCCTCGATATTGCGCACCGTGTCCTTGTAGCCCACGCTGGCAAAGCCAATGATGGGCGGCGTGTAGTTGAAAGCGTTGAAAAAACTGTACGGTGCCAGGTTCAGGGCCCCCGAGGCGCTGTGGGAGGCAATCCAGCCGATAGGCCGCGGCCCGACGATGGCGTTGAACGGGTCATGCGGCAGGCCGTGGCCGAGGCGGGGTTGGTAGGAGTGGATGGGCATGGATGGTGGCTAAATCAAGCCCAAAAGTGCGGTTCTGGACAAGGGATCGCGGTGCTGGTAAAAGCACGACAGCACGTTCACCGTGTCGCCGTCGATGGCATAAAACAGCGCATAGGGAAAGCGGGTGAGGTTGGCCCGCCGGATTTCCAGTTCCACGCAAGGGTAAAGGTAGGGGTTGCGGGCCAGAAATCCGTCGGTGCGTTCCAGCTCATCCAGAAAGTCGTCACCCATCGCGATGTGTGGCTGGCCATACCACTGGAATGCCTCGGCCACTTCCAACTGGGCCAAGGGCTTGTAGATAACCTGAAAATCCATGCCTAGGCAGAGGCGACTAGTCGGGCTTTCAGCTGGGCAAAATCCAGGCCCGGTTCATCGGGGTGCGCGCGGTGGTGGGCCAGCCGTGACCGGAGCTCTGCGCGCTGGGCCTCGGTGAGCAAAGAGGCAGAGGCCTCGCTGTCGGCGCTGACGATCAAGGCTTCGCCCAGCGAGCGCTTTTCAGCGCTGCTCAGGTTCTCGAGTTCTTGGAAGATGTGGGCGTTCATGGCAAAACATTACCACAATGGGCCTCACATTGGGCAGCAGATTACGCCGCAGGGCCTGCGCCGTTCACCAGCACTTCTTCAAACTCGGCCAGCTCTTGTGCGATGGCGGCGTATTTCTTGGACTTGGCTTTGTTGTCGGCCCATTCGAGGGTGGCGGCTTCGAGGTCGGCCTTGTAGTGGGCGAGGGCGGCTTGCTTGATTTTTGGGGTCACGGACTTGTCGGCGCTGGACCACAGGTCGATCAGCTCGCCCAGGCCGTTGTCGAAGTCGTCATAGGTTGCAAGGGGAATCCATTGGCCGCTGGGGTCGAACATGTGTGCTTTCGGTGATTGCATAGGATGCGGGAATGATTGGGCATAAAAAAAGCACTTAGCCGGGAGGGGTAAGTGCTTTTTTTGTTTCTGGCTCCTCGACCTGGGCTCGAACCAGGGACCTACGGATTAACAGTCCGGCGCTCTACCAACTGAGCTATCGAGGAATACGTTTACTTTTCAGGACTTACGCAGCGCCCCTGTATCGCCCTTCGGGCTCACAGGGGGAACTTGCGTAAGTCCTGCTTCTAACTGAAATAAAAAGGGCCTACGGGGTGGCGTAAGCCCATTTTGAAATTTTGGCTCCTCGACCTGGGCTCGAACCAGGGACCTACGGATTAACAGTCCGGCGCTCTACCAACTGAGCTATCGAGGAATATTGCAGCCTCAAATTATAGCGTGGGAATTCAGCGTTTCTGTGTGGACGCCAAAAACTTCTGGATGGTCGCGCCCAGATCGGCGGCTGCCCGCTCGGGGTCGGCCGCTGCCGTCAGCGCCCGCACCACGCCAATCGAGCCCACGCCGCTGGCCAGCACCTCGGGCAGGCGGTCGGCATCGATGCCGCCGATGGCTACCAGCGGGTAGCCGCGCAGCAACCGGGCGTAGGTGGCCAGCCGGGCTGTGCCTTGGGGGGCGGTGGCCATGCGTTTGAGCGTGGTGGGGAACACGGCTCCCAGGGCGATGTAGCTGGGGCTGACGCGGTCGGCGCGCAGCATCTCGGCGTAGCCGTGGGTGCTGACACCCAGGCGCAGACCTGCGGTGCGGATGGCATCCAGATCGATGGGCTGCAGCAGGTCCAGGTCTTCCTGGCCCAGGTGCACCCCGTAGGCTCCGGCCTGGATGGCGGCCTGCCAGTGGTCGTTGATGAACAGCAGGGCGGGCGTGCCCTGCACGGCGGCCACGGCGGCCTGGATCTCGCGCTGGATGGCCTCTGCATCGTCCGACTTGAAGCGCAACTGCACCGTGGGCACACCGGCGCGCGCCATGCGGCCCACCCAGGCGGCATCGGGCAGCACGGCGTACAAACCTAGCTGCTGCGGGCAGGGCGGGAAGGCATCGTGGCGCGGCCAGGGGCGCAGGCCGAAATCCTCTGGACTGTCGGGCCAGTTCGTGGCGTTGCCCGTGCGTTCGATTTGCGCCTGCCAGGCCTGGGCGATGCAGGCGGCGTCACTGGGGATGAAGCCGAGTCGCAGGCAGGCGCTGAGGCGCAGCGCTTCGTCGGTGGCGGGCAAGGCCATATCGGCGTAGCGGGTGAGGATGTCTAGAGGCATTTTTATTCCTGCGCGTGGTGCCAAAACGGCGTGCCGAGCACGGGGGTGCTGGGCTGGGCGGCTTGCTGCTCCAGCATCGCGCCGCCCAGAAAGGCGTTGCGCCCGGCCTGCACCGCATCGGCAAAGGCACCGGCCATGCGCACCGGGTCTTGGGCCAGGGCGACGGCCGTGTTCAGCAGCACCGCGTCATAGCCCCATTCCATGACCTGGCAGGCGTGCGAGGGGCGGCCCAGCCCGGCATCGACCAGCAGCGGCACCGTGAGCCGCTCGCGCAGCACCTGCATGGCGTAGGGGTTGATGGGCCCCTTGCCGGTGCCGATGGGCGCGGCCCAGGGCATCACCGCCTGGCAGCCCACGTCCACCAGGCGCTGGCACAGCACCAGGTCTTCGGTGCAGTAGGGCAGCACCTTGAAGCCGTCTTTTACCAGGCGGCTGGCGGCTTCTACCAGGTTCAATGTGTCGGGCTGCAGGGTGTAGTCGTCGCCGATCAGCTCCAGCTTGATCCACGGCGTGTCGAACACTTCGCGGGCCATGTGGGCGGTGGTAATGGCTTCCTGCAGGCCGTGGCAACCGGCGGTGTTGGGCAGCACGGGCACGCCGGTCTGGCGCAATAAATCCCAGAAGCCGTTGTGTGATTCGGGCTGGTCCAGGTTCTGGCGGCGCAGCGACGCAGTCAGCATGGCGGGCCGGGCGCGGGCAATCGCATCGCCCAGGATGCTGGGCGAGGGGTAGCGCGAGGTGCCCAGCAGCAGGCGGCTGGCGAAACTTTCGCCGTAAAGAATGAGGGGATCAGAGTTCATGGTTCAGCCGCCGGTGACGGGGTGGATGATTTCGATGCGGTCGGCATCCTGCAGGGTGGTCTGCGGGTACTGCGCACGCGGCACAAAGCTTTTGTTGACGGCGGCGGCAAATGGCGGCTGGGCCTGCAGCAGGGCCACCGCGTCGGCCAGGGTGGCACCCACGGGCAGGGTGTGGGGAAGGTTGTTGATCAGGACGTTCATACAGTTTCTATAGCAAGCTTCCATTGCTGCGCCAGCGCAGAGTGCCCTTTTTCCATGAATTCCAGCACGGCGTCCAGCATCGCCGGGGCGATCAGAAAGCCGTGCCGGTACAGGCCGTTGATTTGCAACACCCGGTCGCCGAGCTGGCGGATGGCGGGCAGGTTGTTGGGCAGGGTGGGGCGGCACTGGGTGCTGGACTCCAGAATGCGCGCCTCGCCAAAGCCGGGGTGCACGCTGTAGGCGGCGCTGAGCAGCTCCAGGCTGGAGCGCACGCTCATGGGCGAGAGGTCGTCGGATTCGATCTCGGTGGCGCCCACCACGAACACCTTGTTTTCTTTGGGCGCGATGTACAGCGGGTAGCGCGGGTGCACCAGGCGCACCGGGCGTCGCAGCTCCACCCCCGGCGCGTGCAGGCGCAGCACCTCGCCGCGCACGGCGCGCAGGCCGGGCCACTGGCCGCGTGCGCCCAGGCCGCGGCAGTCGAAGACCCAGTCCGCCTGGCAGTCTTGCGGCTCGCGTGGGCTGTGCCAGTGCAGATCAACACCGTGCTTTTGCAACTGCAGCAGCAGGGCGGCCAGCAGTTGGCGGTTGTCCAGCTGGCCTTCTCCGGGCAGGTACAGGCCTTGGGCGAAGCGGGTGCCGATGTTGGGCTCCAGCGTGGCGATGGCGGCGGCATCCAGTGGCTGGGGCGCGGGCAGGCTGGGCAATGCCTGGCGCGTGGCCGTCAACTGGTGGCCAAAGCGCGTGGCCTCGGCTGCGTCTTGCCGGTGCCACAGGATCAAGGTGCCGTTTTGCTGGAAAAATACCGGTGCGTCGAGCTGGGCGATCAGCTCCGGCCAGCGGCGCAAGCCGTGTTGGCCCATTTGGACCACGCTGGTTTCGGTGATAGCCGACTCGGCCAGCGGGGCCAGCATGGCGGCGGCGACACGGGCGGCGGCCCCTTCGGCTTCGGGCCCGCCGGCTTCAAACATCTGCACCCGGTGGCCCGCGCGTGCCAATGCCAGGGCCAGCAAGCGGCCCATCAGGCCTGCGCCGAGGATGGTGGTGGAGAGGCTGGTAGCCACGTGAAAGTCCTATTCAAGGCAGGACAAAACGAGGCTCAGTCGTTGATGGAAATCTTCCCACGCCAGTATTACCTGGATCGGGTATGAGGGTTTTTCTCAGTCCAGCCGCCGCAATTGCAATGGCCAGACACCCCTGTTTCATCCGTGGCGTGAATTACATCACATTCGAGCCGCGATAATTTCCGCATGACTGACTCCACCACTTCCCCACGCTACCTGCGCCTGCTCTCCATTGCCGGGTCCGACAGCGGCGGCGGCGCGGGCATCCAGGCCGATTTGAAAACCTTTAGCGCCCTGGGCTGCTACGGCATGACGGCCCTGGCCGCACTCACCGCGCAAAACACCCGGGGCGTGACCGCCATCCACCCCGTGCCCCCCGCCTTCCTGAAAGCCCAGCTGCAGGCCGTGCTGGACGATATCGGTGTGGACGCGGTGAAGATCGGCATGCTGCATTCGCCCGAGATGGTGGAGGTGGTGGCCTGGGCCATCGACCACTACCAGCTCCAAAAAGTGGTGCTCGACCCGGTCATGGTGGCCACCAGCGGCGACCGGCTGATGGCCCGGGAGACGGTGCAGGTGCTGGTGGACCAGCTCTTTCCCCGCGCCACCGTGGTCACGCCCAATCTGGACGAGGCCGCGTTGCTGTTGGGCCGCAGCGTGGAAGATGTGGCTGCGCTGGAGCCCGCCGTGGCCGACCTGCTGGGCCTGGGCGCGCAGGCCGTGCTGGTCAAGGGCGGGCACCTGCCGGGCAGCGCGGTGGTGGATGTGCTGGGCCTGGCGGACGGCACACGCCAGCGCTGGGAGTCGGTGCGCATCGCCACCCACAACGGCCACGGCACCGGCTGCACGCTGTCGTCCGCCATTGCCGTGTACCTGGCGCAGGGCCATGCCTTGCCCGAGGCGGTAGGGTTGGCGCGCACCTACATCCTGGGGGCGATCACCGGCGGGGCCCAGGTGCACACCGGGCATGGGCAGGGTCCGCTGAACCACGGTTTTGCGCCGGTGCCAATGCGGGTGCTCGGCCCATGAATTTATAAAAAATCAGCCTTTTACGCTTATCCTATCAGCGTGAGTAGCTACTATTTTTGTAGTGCGTAGGTAATCCGCAGCGGGCGGCTGACCCAGGCGGCGGCAAACACCACCGCCAGCGTGGGCAGGGCCGCGCCAAACTGCGGCGCGTAGGTGGCCAGCAGGTGGTACAAAGCGATACCCGCCAGCCACAGCCCGGCAGCCACCGGCTCCACCAGGCGCTGCACCGAGGCGGTGGCGTGGCTGCCCAGGCGGCCCAGAATCACCCCGAACAGCGGCACAAACACCGAACTCAGCATCAGCAAAAACGGTTCCAGGCTGTGGATGGGTAGCACCAGTGCCAACCCGGTGCAGCCCATGGCCAGCAGCAGGCCCCAGCGGCGGACGCTCAGCTTGGGGTGCAGGCTGTGGGCCGATACCGCGCCCGAGTACACGTCGCCATAGGCATTGTCGATTTCGTCGAACAGGATGAGCCCCAGCGCCAGCAGGCCGCCCTGGGCGATCAACAGTGCGGTGACCAGGTCGGTGCCCGGTGCGGCCACGGTCACCACCACCACGCCCAGCGCGTAGCACCAGATGTTGGCCAGTGCGTAGCCCAGCCAGGTGCCGGCCATGGCCGATTTGCCGCTGCGCCCATGGCGGGCGTAGTCGGCCACCAGGGGCAGCCACGACACCGGCATGGCGATCACCAGGTCCATGGCCGACAGCAGGCCCATGCTGCCGTCGCCGGGGCGGCGCCAGAAGGTCTGTGCATCACCGGCCAGCAGTTTCTGGGCAAACTGCCAGCTCAGCCACAGCAGCGACAGCACCACCAGCGGCAGACCAAAGCGGCCAATGAACTTGCGCACCAGGGTCAGCATGGAGGCCGCCATCAGCCCGGTCAGTACCGCGCCCCACAGCAGGGTGGTCAGCAAAACCCCCTGGGTGCCGCCGAGGTTCCAGCCCAGGCTGTGCTTGGCGATGGCGGCGGTGCCGTCGCGCATGATGACCAGCTCGAAGGTGGTCCAGCCCACCAGTTGCACGATGTTGAGCAGCACCGGCAGCCGGGCAAAGCCGCTGCCAAAGGTGGCATGCATCAGCCCGGCGCTGGACAGCCCACTGTCGCAGGCGATGCGCGCCACCCAGGCCAGCAGGCCCGCGCCCAGCACCGAGCCCAGCACGATGGCCAGCAGTGCCTGCTTGGTGCCCACGGCGGGCACCAGGTAGGCGCCAATCTGCATCACCAGCAGGCCCACGCCCAGGCTGAACCACAGGGCGGCGTGCGATGCGCCACTGAAAACACGTCCTGCGGCCGGGATCGGCGTCAGGGCTTCATTGTGAAAAAACGGTGAATGTGCCAAACACGAGCTCCATGCAAGATGTTGGCAGGGTGGCTTGAACCGCACGGCGTGTATGGCCGGAGAAGGCCGCCGTGGTAGAACTTGCTTCCCTGCGCGGGGATTACCCCAATCAGGTTCAAAGGGACTTTCTCAGTCGCAGGCTCTGAACAGGTTCCAAAGCCGCAACACCCCCAGCGAAACCCCGCAGCGTTGCGGAGTGGGCGGATTCTAGCGCAGTGGCTTACATGTAGAAACAGAATACGGTGCTTGTGCAGGCGCCATCGGCATGACCAGCTATTAAATCAGTAGCGCTACAATGCTGGCCAGCCAGGAACGCGGCTCTCGCACATTTGCGACGGGTGTCGGCCTGGCACCTTCTCAGCCATATTTTTGTTTCAACACCCCATGGATGCTTATATGACCCCCCGGCCTTTCGCCGCTTTTGCTGCTTGCGCTTTGCTGGGCCTGGCCTGCAATGCCATGGCCCAAACGGCCACCGCCTCCGACACGGCACAGGTCGAGGCACCGGCAGTGCCTTACCGCTGGCGGCTGGAACTCAGCCCGTACACCACCCATTTCAGCTACAACGTCGAACACCGCCCGGTCCACCTGGCCGGTCTGGAACGCGAATCCACCGTCGACAACAGCTTCTACGGCCTGGCGTTGTTCAGTAATTCGTTTGGCCAGGAAAGCGGCTACCTGTACCTGGGCAAGAGCTACTACAACGTCTTTGACAGCCTGCCCCAGGTGTATTTGAAGTGGTCTGCCGGCATTTTGTACGGCTACAAGCCGCCTTATAACCACAAGGTGCCGCTGAACTACAAAGGCTTCTCGCCGGCCATCGTGCCTGCCGTGGGCTGGCGCTTTGGTGGCGGCTGGAACGCCCAGGTGGACATGCTGGGTACGGCCGGGCTGACCTACTCGCTGGTCAAAGAGTTTTAAACCCGTTCAAGCACTTTGAAAGCCCACTTTTTGTGGGCTTTTTTTATGCCTTGTCGGCTGAAAAAAATGCCGCAGTGCAGCACAATGGTTGAAATTCCACCGAGGTGCGTCGCTATGCCCGCTGTCGCTTTTTGCCCTGATGTGCGTTTGTCTCCACGCTGTGGTGTGGTGCTGGCACTGCTGTGTTGCGACGGGATGGTGTGGTCGCAGGAGGCAGACGTTGCTGCCCCGCAGCTGGAGCTGGCCACGCTGTCGGTGCCCAACTTGCAGCGCGCCGACGTACGGATGGACTCCCGCCTGACCCTCACCGGCTGGTCCGGCCCCGCGCACCGGGCGGGCGTGGGGGTGGGGCTGGGTTTGACCGCCCCGCGCCAAAACCTGGCGGGGGACACCCGCACTGCACCGGAGGGGCCGGGCGGGCTGGACCTGGGCCTGCACTGGCGCTCGGCCGACCAGGGCCAGGGCCGCGTGCGCATCGGCGTGTGGCAGCACCTGGGCCCCTGGCCGGAGCCGGGCATTGCGAGCCAAACCGCCAACCCCCTGAACTACAACACCCGGCTGGAGATGCAATTCAGCGCCGCCAGTGCACGCGGCATCCAGTTCGAGCTGGGCGGGGCCTTGGGCCTGCAGCTCAACAACAACGAAAAGGTGGTGCTGCGCGTCAGCCGCGGCAGGCCGATGGTGTATTACCGGCTGCGGTTTTAACGGCGCTCAGACCCAGCCGGTCGCGCCCAACGCTGCGCCTATGCCCAGCAGCCACAGAATGTGGATCTTGGTGCGCCAGACCACCAGGGCGCTGAGGCCCGTCAGCAACCACAGCGGCCAGTCGCGCTCGGGCCCGTGCTGGGCACTCGACAGCAGCCAGCCGGTGGCCAGCATCAGCGCAATCACGATCGGTGCCATGCCCTGCTTGAAGGCCCGCACGGCGCGCAGCTCGCGGTTGCGGTGGCCCCAGCGGGTAGACAGCCACATCAGCGTGGTGCTGGGCACCAGAATGCCCAGCATGGTGCAGGCCATGCCCAGCAGGGCCGCGCCGTAGCCACCGGCGTTCAGCCCCACGTTCCAGCCCAGCAGGGCGATGAACAGGATGTTCGGCCCCGGCGCGGCCTGGGCGATGGCGATGGAGGTGTTGAACTGCTCATTGGTCAGCCAGTGCTGCTGCTCGACCAGAAAGCGGTGCATGTCGGGTGCGGCGGTGATCGCGCCGCCCACGGCCAGCAGCGACAGCGCGGTGAAATGCCACCACAGGTTCAGCCAGTCCAGGCCCTGCATGACGATGCTGTGCAGGCTGCTCATGGTGCCAGCTTGCGGTAGGTTTGCACGCAGGCCAGGCCGCCCACCACCAGCAGCACGTAGGCCAGCGGCCAGTGCAGCAGGGCGATGGGCACAAAGCTCAGCACGCCCAGCACGGCGCACAGTGCCACGCCCATCACATGGCGGCGCACCGCCCGCAGCAGGCGCAGGCCGGTGGCGCAGATCAGGCCCGCCGCCACCGCGCCCATGCCGCGCAAGGCACCGATCACCGCCGGGTGCTCGGCGTACTGGGCATACACCAGGGCCAGGGCCAGCACCACCAGCAGGGGCACCGCCAGCAAGCCTGCGATGGCCGCCAGGGCCCCGCGCAGGCCGAAATGGCGGTCGCCGATCATCACCCCCAGGTTCAGCACATTCGGGCCGGGCATGATCTGCGCCACGGCCCAGTCTTCGAGGAATTGCTCCTGGGTCAGCCAGCGCTTTTTTTCCACCATCTCGCGCTGCACCACGCCCAGCACGCCGCCAAAGCCCTGCAAGGCCAGCCAGGTGAAGGACAGGAACAGATCGGTGGGGGACTGGGGCTGTTGCGGGCTGGAGGCGGAGGAGGGGGGGACGGCAGGTGTGGTGGGCGAAGATTGCATGCCCGGATTATCGCCACGGCTCCTGCGTTTGTCCTCCAAATGGAGGATGCGGGCCGGGCAAGCCGGGCTTATGCGGTGGCCCCATGGTGGTGCGCTACGGTACATTGGCCCGGTCTTCCACCCGCCCCCCATTCGCATGATTGAACGCACCCTTTTCAGCCCGGACCACGCAGCTTTTCGCGACAGCTTTCGCCGTTTTGTTGAAAAGGAAATCGTGCCCTTCCACGCCGCCTGGGAAGAGCAGGGCTATGTGGACCGCAATGTCTGGCACAAGGCTGGAGCCAACGGCTTTTTGTGCACCTCCATGCCCGAGGAATGGGGCGGCTCGGGGGCCGACAAGCTGTATTCGGTGGTGCAGATCGAAGAGCTGGCCCGCGCGGGCATCACCGGCATTGGCTACAGCCTGCACAGCGAAATCGTGGCTCCGTACCTGCTGCACTACGCCACGCCCGCGCAAAAAGCCAAATACCTGCCGCAGATGGCCAGCGGGGCCATGGTGGGGGCGATCGCCATGAGCGAACCGGCGGCCGGGTCGGACCTGCAGGGCATCCAGTCCAACGCTATCCAGCAGCCCGACGGCAGCTACCGGCTCAACGGCAGCAAGACCTTCATCACCAACGGCTGGCACGCCGACCTGGTGGTGGTGGTGGCCAAGACCAACCCGGCGGCCGGGGCCAAGGGCACCAGCCTGTTTCTGGTGGAGCGCGGCATGCCCGGCTTTACCGTGGGCAAGCGCCTCAAAAAACTGGGCATGAAAGCGCAGGACACGGCCGAGCTGTTTTTTGACAATGTGCACCTGCAGGCCGACCAGCTCCTGGGCGGCAGCCTGCATGAAAACCGCGGCTTTATCTGCCTGATGGAGCAACTGCCCTGGGAGCGCCTGCAGATCGCCATCACCGCCGTGGCCGCCGCCCAGGCTGCCATCGACTGGACCGTGGCCTATGTGAAAGAGCGCAAGGTGTTTGGCCAGCCGGTGGCCAGTTTCCAGAACACCCGCTTCACCCTGGCCGAGTTGCAGACCGAGGTGCAGGTGGCCCAGGTCTTCATCGACCGCTGCACCGAGCTGCTGTTGCAAGACCGGCTGGACACCGCCACCGCCAGCATGGCCAAGTACTGGACCACCGACCTGCAGTGCAAGGTGATGGACCAGTGCGTGCAGCTCTTTGGCGGCTACGGCTACATGTGGGAATACCCTATCACCCGTGCCTACGCCGATGCCCGGGTGCAGCGCATCTACGGCGGCACCAACGAGATCATGAAGGAGGTGATCACCCGGGCCATGGGTCTGGGCAGCTAATTGCTATGAAAAAAAGAGATTCTCGTGCTGATGGGGCAAGCACGGGAGCCTGATTTTTCTTAGATTTTCTCGGTTTGTACCGCGGCCAGGTTGCTGCGCTCCACCAGGTCGGCGCAGACGGATTCCACCTTGTCGGCCCATGCCGCCAGGCTGTCCGGCAGCTTCTCTTGTGCGGTGGCGGCCCAGCGCCTGCGGGCTTCGCGTTCCACGGCGCGCAGTTGCCATGCCAGTTCGCGGGTGATCAGCGACAGTTCGTCGGCCAGCGGCCCGTTGATGGAGTCGGCATCCAGGCTTTGCAGCTGGTCGGGGGCTACGCCTGACTCGATGATGGTGCGGTGGATGCGCGCGCAGCGCTCGCCGATGAACACCAGCCCGCCACGCCGCGCCGCCGACCAGCGCATGTCCTGCGCCAGCGCCGCGGGCCAGCCCAGCAGCGCCTGGTAAATCGCCTTGAGGTGGCGCACCGGGTCGGCCACCGGGTTGTCGATGCCGTCCGCCTGGGGTGCATCGGCATCCGGGCGCTGCAGCAGCGGCAGCATGCGGTTGATCAGCACGGTGTCGTAGCGGTGCCGGTTGGTACGCAGCAGCACCGACAGGCGCAGTAGCGCATGGCTGCGGCCAGGCCGCACCAGGGCCGCCACCACCTGCGCCAGCGACACGATGCGGCCCCAGGCCCCGATGGACGTGGCGGCCAGCCCGGCGGGGTAGCCAGAGCCGTCCAGCACCTCGTGGTGCTCGCGCACGGCGCGCAGCATCTCGACGCGGTACTCGGCGTGGCGCTCCAGCAGCAGCACCGACACCAGCGGGTGCGAGTAGAGCTGGCGGCGCTGCTCCGGGCTGATCTCTGCGCTGGGCTCCAGCAGCACGGGGTCGATGTGCATCATGCCCAGGTCGTGCAGCAGCCCGGCGGCGGCCAGCATCACCAGGTCGCCGCGCAGCGCCAGCGGGCGGTTGGCCAGCCACACAGCGGTCAGCGCGGTAGCCACAAAGTAGCGGAACTGGCCGGGGTGCACATCGCGCACCACGGTCAGCTGAAAGGCGATGGCGGGGGGCAGCGGCACGGCCTGCAGGCAGTCGAGCAGCAGTTGGCGGTCTTCGGGCTTTTCGACCATGCGCGAAAACACCAGGTTGCTGTCCAGCAGCTCTTCGCCGATGGCGCGCAGGTTCGGGCCAGTGACCGAGCCCTCGATGTCGATGGCGTCTTCCAGCCGGGTGGTGGGGCGGTGCTGCACCAGGCGCTCGTACAGCCCGGGCGTGATCTTTGCGCCTTGGTCCAGGATCTTGATGCCGTTGCCGCCCATCACCGGGCGGTTGGTCTGCATGCCCCGGTCCGGGCCCAGTTGCGACACCGCCCTGGCGAAGTATTGGGAGTCAGGCACGGTATCAAACATGGCTTTGTTTGTAACACAGAGATACTTGAAAAATGTGAGCAAAGGTAGCCGTCGCCGCCCGCAGAAAGCCGCATAACCAGTTGAAAAACAGCGGTTATGCAGGCGTTCGTAGCCTAAAACCGCCCCAGCCCTTAAAATCGCGGGTTACCCCCAACAAAGCCCCTGAATGAACGCCCCAGTCGACGTTTCCTTTTTCGCGCGCGCTGCCAAGCCGCTGACCAGCTACCGCAAGTACTGGGCGGCCCGCTTTGGTACGTCCAAATTTTTGCCGATGAGCCGCGCCGAGATGGACAAACTGGGCTGGGACAGTTGCGACGTGATCATCGTCACCGGCGATGCCTATGTAGACCACCCCAGTTTTGGCATGTCGGTGATCGGCCGCATGCTGGAGATGCAGGGCTTTCGCGTGGGCATCATTGCCCAGCCCGACTGGCAAAGCGCCGACCCGTTCAAGGCGCTGGGCAAGCCCAACCTGTTCTTCGGGGTGACCTCGGGCAACATGGATTCGATGATCAACCGCTACACCGCCGACCGCAAGATCCGCAGTGACGATGCCTACACCGCCGGTGACATCGGCGGCAAGCGTCCCGACCGCGCCGCCATTGTCTACAGCCAGCGCTGCCGTGAGGCCTATAAGGATGTGCCCATCGTCCTGGGCGGCATCGAAGGTTCGCTGCGCCGCATCGCCCACTACGACTATTGGTCCGACAAGGTCCGCCGTAGCGTGGTGGTGGATGCCAAGTGCGACCTGCTGCTGTACGGCAACGCCGAGCGCGCCATCGTCGAAGTGGCCCACCGCCTGGCTGCCAAGGAGCCGGTGCAGAGCATTACCGACGTGCGCGGCACCGCCTTCATCCGCCGCAGCGACGACCCCACCGGGCGCGACTGGACAGAGATCAACTCCACCTCGGTGGATGCGCCAGGCCGCGTCGAATCGCACATCAACCCCTACCAGACCACCTCCGAGCAGGCGGCAGAGCAGGGCGCGAGCTGCTCCAAGGACGATGCCAATCCGCAGGGCGTGCCCGCCCAGGCCGTGGTCAAGATGAGCCCCTCGCTGGGCGATGCCCTGGCCCGCTCCCAAGCGCGTGAACTCGCCAAGATCAAGGTGCCCGCACGTGACCGCTCGGTGATCCGCCTGCCGTCCTACGAGCAGGTCAAGGCCGACCCGGTGCTCTACGCCCACGCCAACCGCGTGCTGCATCTGGAAACCAACCCCGGCAATGCCCGATCCCTGGTGCAGGCCCATGGCGAGGGCGTGACCGCCCGCGACGTGTGGATCAACCCGCCGCCCATTCCCTTGACCACGGCCGAGATGGACACCGTGTTCGACCTGCCGTATGCCCGCAGCCCGCACCCTGCCTACGCCGACGAGAACGGCAGCCATGACGGCGCCACCAAGATCCCCGCCTGGGAGATGATCCGCTTCAGCGTCAACATCATGCGCGGCTGCTTTGGCGGCTGCACCTTTTGCTCCATCACCGAGCACGAGGGCCGCATCATCCAGAGCCGCTCCGAAGAGTCCATCATCAAAGAGGTGGAAGACATCCGCGACAAGGTGAAGGGCTTTACCGGCACCATCTCCGACCTGGGTGGTCCCACGGCCAATATGTACCGTCTGGGCTGCAAGAGCCCCGAGATCGAGGCCGCCTGCCGCAAGCCCAGCTGTGTCTACCCCGGCATCTGCTCCAACCTGGGCACCAACCACGACCCGCTGATCAAGATCTACCGCCGCGCCCGCGCGCTCAAGGGCATCAAGAAGATCCTGATCGGCTCCGGCCTGCGCTACGACCTGGCCGTGCAAAGCCCTGAGTACGTCAAAGAGCTGGTGACGCACCACGTGGGCGGCTACCTGAAGATCGCGCCCGAGCACACCGAGCAGGGCCCGCTCACCAAGATGATGAAGCCGGGCATCGGCAGCTACGACAAGTTCAAAACCTTGTTCGAAAAGTTCAGCCTGGAAGCGGGCAAGAAGCAGTACCTGATCCCGTACTTCATCGCCGCCCACCCCGGCACCAGCGACGAAGACATGATGAACCTGGCGCTGTGGTTGAAGAAGAACGGTTTCCGCGCCGACCAGGTGCAGACCTTCTACCCCTCGCCCATGGCCACCGCCACCACCATGTACCACAGCGGCAAGAACCCGCTGCGCAAGATCACCCGCGACAGCGAAACCGTGGACATCGTCCGTGGCGACCGCCGCCGCCGGCTGCACAAGGCCTTTTTGCGCTACCACGATGCCAACAACTGGCCGCTGCTGCGCGAAGCCCTGAAAACCATGGGCCGCGCCGACCTGATCGGCAACGGCAAGCACCACCTCATTCCCACCTACCAGCCGATGACGGACGGTGGCTATGAAAGCGCGCGCAAGAAGAACTCCACCACGGTAACCACCAAGGCATCGCCCGTGACCAAGGGCCGCCTGCTGACGCAACACACCGGCCTGCCGCCCCGCGACAACGGCTCGGGCAAGTCGGCCAAGCCCGCCCGGCCCAGCTACAAGTCCAAGGTATAAAAAGTGGCTCCCGTGCTTATTCCATAAGCACAGGTAGCTATTCTTTTGGTAGCGATGGCCAAAATACAAAGTCCCCGCCAAAGTTCTCCCCGTCTGCACTGGATAACTTTGGGGGTAACTCTGTACTTTATTTGTATGACCAGGTTAAGTCCTTGGTTTTAAAGGGGAAAGATTGCACTGCCTGTTATTTGGGCAGTGGTCGCCGACTTGGCCCGGTTCGGCTGCCAATCAATAGCCTGCCAGCCGCGGCTCCAGCCAAAGTAGCCAGCCCAGCAGCAAGGCAAGGTGCAAGCCCACCGTGCACCAGTACAAGGTGCCGAACGAGGGTTTTTGGGAGCGGTAGCGCATAACGGCTTGGGCCAGGCCCGCCCCCGGCCAGCCACCCAGCAGGCTGAGCAGGTGCAACACGGGCTCCGGGGTGCGCCAACTGCGGTTGCGCGCCGTCTGCAGGCCCTTGGCGTAGGCCAGCACCGTAAGCAGGTTTACCGCCAGCACGGCGGCTACCAGCCAGACTGGCAGCCGGTAGCTCCAGACCCCCCATACCCCCAGCACCACCCACAGGAAGAGCAGCAATACGAAAGGGCGTGCGTTGGATCTGCGGCCTATGTAGTGGCGGGGCCGGGTGGAGTGCACGTCGGCATTGCCACTGACGGTGCTGACCCCAATGGCATGGGGTTTGGTGTGGACGGAGCTGACTTCGTCAAACCACACCGTTTCGCCTTCGCGCGGTAGCGTCGAGCCCCGGTAGTCCTTGATGCGGAAAAGAACGTCGTAGCCGGTTTGGGAGCTGCGGATAGACCCCATACCGCGCGAGGTATTCCAGTGGTGGATCTTCCCTTTTTTTTTCATCCCCGTCACTCCGATGTGTACCGAGGTGGAATTCTGAACCTGTACTCTTGCGTGTATACGGTCGGTTACATTCTTTTACCGGCCTGTATAGAGTGGTAGCCCGACGTAGTTTTCCGCCAGTACGGTGGAGGCGGCGGTGGAGTGCACCAGGTACTCCAGCTCGGCCTCCTGCATACGCTGGCCAAAGGCCCCGGTGTCGGGGAACTTGTGCATCAGCGTGGTCAGCCACCAGGAGAAGCGCTCGGCCTTCCAGATGCGGGCCAGGGCGCGTTGGGAATAGGTGTCGATGCCTGCCGCGCTTTTCTCGGTGTAGAACTCGATCAATGCGCCCGACAGGTATTTCACGTCGCTGGCCGCCAGGTTCAGACCCTTGGCGCCGGTGGGTGGCACGATGTGGGCGGCATCGCCCGCCAAAAACATGCGACCAAAGCGCATCGGCTCGGCCACAAAGCTGCGCAGCGGGGCAATGCTTTTCTCCAGCGTAGGGCCGGTGACGATGCGCTCGGCTAGCTCGGGGTCCAGGCGGCTGCGCAGTTCGTCCCAAAAGCGCTGGTCGCTCCAGGCCTCGACCTTGTCGTCCACCGGGCACTGCACGTAGTAGCGGCTGCGCGACAGGCTGCGCATCGAGCACAGCGAAAACCCGCGCTCGCTGTTGCCGTAGACGATGGAGTGCGGCGACACCGGCGGCACGTCGGCCAGCACGCCCAGCCAGCCAAACGGGTACACCTTTTCATACTCGGTCACCGCGCCCTCGGGCACGCTGGCACGGCAAACTCCGTGGAAGCCGTCACACCCGGCGATGAAGTCGCACTCCAGCTCGAAGTTTTGCCCGTCCTTCTGAAAACGCACACGGGGCGTGGCGCTGTCGAAGTCGTGCACGCTGACCTGCGCGGCCTGGTACACCGTGGTCAGGCCTGCGGCGCTGCGCGCGTCCATCAGGTCGCGCGTCACCTCGGTTTGGCCGTAGGCCGTGACCACCTTGCCGCCCGTGAGGCCGTGCACGTCGATGGCATGGCGTATGCCTGAAAACACCAGCTCGATGCTGTGGTGCACCACACCCTCGGCCTGCACCCGCTCGCCGATGCCCGCCTCGTGCAACATGTCCACCGTGGTCTGCTCCAGGATGCCCGCGCGGATGCGGCCCAGCACGTAGTCGGGGCTTTGCCGCTCGATGATGATGTTGTCAATGCCGGCTTTGTGCAGCAATTGGCCGAGCAGCAAGCCGGACGGGCCTGCACCGATGATGGCAACCTGGGTACGCATGGAATGTCTCCTTGATTTGGTGCTGCAAGCTTAGGTTTTAGTCCGCCCAATTGACAGCCTTTCAGTACGCCTTTGTGCGATGATCGGCCTCGATGTGCGATCACCGCGCAGAATTGGAGCCGCCGTGACCATTCAAAAGGCAGATTTGATCGAAGGCATGGCCAAGGGCATGGCGGTGCTGGAGAGCTTTGACACCGAGCGCCAGCGCCTCAACGCCACCCTGGCCGCCCAGCGCGCCGGGCTGACCCGCGCCGCAGCACGCCGCCACCTGCTGACGCTGGCGCACCTGGGCTACCTGGACACCGACGGCAGCTACTTCTGGCTGGCGGCCAAGGTGCTGCGCTTCTCGGGCAGCTATCTGGCATCGGCCCAGCTGCCGCGGGTGCTGCAGCCCACCTTGAACCGGTTGGCGGCGCAGACGCTGGAATCGTTTTCGGCCGTGGTGCGCGATGGTGATGAAGTCGTTATCGTGGCCCGCAGCGGTAACGACCGCAGCGGTGGTGCGCTGCGTGTGCTGGCCTACGGCCTGCACCTGGGCGCACGCTTGCCTGCCCACGCCACGTCCACCGGCAGGGTGCTGCTGGCCAACGAGTCCAAGCTGGCCTTCAACGCCTGGATGAAAGACCGCAGCCTGCCGCGCCTCACTGCCCACACCACCACCGACCCCAAAGCCTTCCGCGCCGCCATTGCCCAAGTGCGCGCCGACGACTTCTGCGTCGCCAGCGAAGAGCACGAACTCGGGGTGCACGCCCTGGCCATCCCCCTGCGCAACCTGCAGGGCAAGACCGTGGCCGCCCTGAACGTGGTCACCACGCCGCAGCGGCTGGAGCAGGAGGTGCTGCGCCGGGACTTGCTGCCGCTGCTGCTGGAGGCGGCGCGGGAGCTGCGGCCCTTGTTGTGAGTGAAAAGTGCCTTCCGTGCTTATTCCATCGGCACGAGAAGCTATCTAAAAAATAGCATCGGCAATATTCAACCCCGGTGCGAAATCTCCACCACCACGGCCCGTGCGGCGAGTTGCTGCACCAGCGCCTCGGCGGCGGCGCGGTTGCGGGCATCCAGGTTGGCATCCCATTCGTCGAGCAGGTAGACGCGGGCCTGGGTCTTCTGGGCGATCTCCTGCAGGGCACGTAACTGGCGCTCGCCGGATGAGAAGCCGCTGGCGGCAGGGGGATCTTCGTCCTCATCTTCGTCGTCGGACGGCAGCCCGGCGGCAAACGCAAATGCCAGCTTGTCGTGCGTGGGCCAGTAAAAGGCCTGGTGGCCCAGGCGGGTTTTCAGTGCGGCCAGCAGGGTGGATTTGCCCGAACCGTTGCCGCCGCGCACCTGCAGCCAGCCCTGGGGGCGGGCAGCGAGCACGGCCAGGGTGGCATCCAGGCTGCTACAGGCCTGGGTTTCGCCGGTGGCCCACTGCAGATGCAGGTGGTCAAAACCAATGCGCTGCACAAAACCTGCGTCCGGCGCGGGCCGCATGGCGTTGCAGGCACCGCCGATGCGGGTCCACACGGCGGCCAGGTCGTTCCAGCCCGAGGCCAGTCCGTGCATGTCGCCAGACAAGGAGATTTGCCGCGGCAGGGTGGCGGCCAGGGCCACCAGCAGGCCGGTATCGCCCACGTTCTCGCCCGCCACCCAGGCCAGGTAGGCAAACAAGGCCACCAGCGAGACGATGCCGTTGACCGTGGCCAACCCCTCGCGGGCCAGGATCGCCTTGATCTGTGCCGCCAGCGCATCGCGCAGCCGGGTTTTGAAGCCGCTGTGCCACAGGCGGAAGTTGTAGCGGTTGCCGCTGAAAATGTTTTCCCAGGCGCTGTAGGTGTGGGCCGTCATGCGGTTGGTGCTGCGCTGGTGGGCCAGGTAGGCGGCGGCCACCGGCTTGCGCACCAGCCATTGCAGCAGCAGCAGCACGGCAAACACCGCGGCGTAGACGATGGGCAGGCCTGCGTCGATGGCCACGCCCAGCACGGCGGCGTTGAACAGCAGGCCGAACAGCAGCTTCAGGTCCGCCTCCAGCTCGTAAACCAGCTCAAAGAAGATGTGGAAGGCCTCGTTGGTCAAAAACGGCTCGGCCAGCTCGCGCTGGTCCTTGTCGCCCAGCAGTGCGGCCTGGCCCTGGTTGTCGCGGGCAAAGCGCAGCATGTAGCGGCCAAAGGCCCCGAACCCGGCGCGCTCGGCAAAGATCCAACTGCTGGCCCCCACGATATACGAGGCCGACTGCACGCCCACGATCCAGGCAAAGTCGGACACCAGAAACACCTTGTCCACCATGTCGCGCCCGGCCTCGATGATCAGCCAGGTGGTGCAGGCCGCCAGCCCGGCCTCGGCCACCAGGCACAGCAGCATCCAGAAGAACGGGCGGCACACCAGAAAGCGCAGGAAGTCGCGGTGGCGGTAAGGGGTGTGGGGGCGGTGCATAGAGGAGGGCGATGGTACCTGCCCTCCAAGGCACGCCGGGCCGGGGAAAAGCCCGGCGCCTTTGTAAGGGCTTTGTAAAGACGGCGGCGGTCACCGGAGTGCCGCGTTGCGCCCTTAGAATCCTGACCCAATAGAAGGAGACGGCGCTGGCTGGGAATGTTAAGTTTTGAAAAGCTGTCAACCCCAGATACAGCGCCACGTTCTAGAGGTGTCTGCAGGTAAATGTAAATTGAATGCCAGACGTTTTATTTTTCCACCCGCGAAAGAACACCATGTCCAAGAAAAAACACAGCAAAAAGCCAGCTAAGAAGTAATTCTTCAGCGAACTAGGAAAAAACCCGCCCCGGCGGGTTTTTTTCTGCCTGCTATATCTTTAGTAGCTGCTTGTGCTGATCCCATCAGCGCAGACGCCATATTTCTTATAAATAGGTGCGCTCCGTTAAACTGTAAGCCCATCCAGTCTCTTGCGCCCAGCCCATGTCCCCCGAACACACCGCCCAATCTGCCCTCGCCGCGTTCGACAAAGTCGTCAGCGCCGCGGGCGACTTCCGCAGCCGCCCCGGCCAGCGGCTGATGGCGCAGCGGGTGGCGCAGACCTTCAGCGAAGCCACGCTGGGCAAGATGGAGAACGAAGACGACACCCCGTTGCGCTCCATCGCCGTGATCCAGGCCGGTACCGGCGTGGGCAAGTCGCTGGCCTACTGCGCCCCGGCCATCGCCGTGGCCCTGGCGCGCAAGACGCGGGTGCTGATTTCCACCGCCACCGTGGCCTTGCAAGAGCAATTGGTCACCAAAGACCTGCCCGCGCTGGCGGCGCTGATGGACGAGCCATTCCGCTTCGGCCTGGCCAAGGGGCGCGGGCGCTATGTGTGCAAGCTCAAGCTGTCGCGCCTGGCCGGGGAGGGCGGGGCGGACGACGACGACATGTTTGCCGACGAGCTGGCTGCCGCCAGCTTTGTACGCCACGACGAAGAAGCCCGCATGCTGCAGTACGCCAGCCTGGCCCGCGATTTGTCTACCGCCGCCTGGGACGGCGACCGCGACAACCTGGCCCAGCAGCCCGATGCCGACATCTGGCAGCCCATCGCCGCCGAGGCCAGCAGCTGCACCGGCAAACACTGCCCGGCCTTTAACGGCTGCACCTATTTTGAAAAACGCAAGGAGTTGGTCGGCGCGCAGGTGATCGTGGCCAACCACGACCTGCTGCTGTCCACCCTGGGCACACGCACCCTGCCCGAGCTGGACAACTGCCTGCTGATCCTGGACGAAGGCCACCACCTGCCCGCCGTGGCGCTGGACAAGTTCTCTACCGCCATGGACCTGAGCCGCCTGGGCTGGATCGACACCCTGGCGGGCCGCGCCAAACGCATCGGCAGCCTGATGGGCGTGTCCGAGGTGGCCGACGTGGGCCGTTACGCCTCGCAGCTCAAGCAGACCCTGGAAGACATCGCCAAAACCGTGGCCACGCTGTACGCCGAGGCCCTGCGCGCGCCGCCCAGCGCCTTCGGTCCGGCCCGGGTGCGCCTGCCCAAGGGCGAGCTGCCCCCCGAGCTGGTGGAGCCGCTGGGCATGGTCAGCGTGATGGCCGAGAGCTTTCTGGGCGTGCTCAACGACATCGCCAAAGCCCTGCGCGCCGAGATGAAAGACGCGCCCAATGAGGCGCGCCGCCTGTCGGTGCTGTACGCGCAGCTGGGCATGCTGTCGCCCCGGCTGGAGTCGGTGCACGCCACGGCGCAGTTGCTGCTGCAAGAGTCCGAGCCGCCCCGGGCCCCCGTGGCCAAATGGTTCACCCTAGCAGAGACCGATGGCCGGGTGCAGATCAAGGCCTGCGCCAGCCCCATCCTGCCGGGCTCCACCCTGCGCCACCAGCTCTGGTCTAACGTGCGGGCGGCGGTGGTCACCTCGGCCACGCTCACCAGTTGCGGCGAGTTCGATTTCTTTTTGAAAGAAACCGGGCTGAAAGACGACGAGGCCACCACCACGCTGGAGGTGGTCAGCCCCTTTGATTACGCCGCCCAGGGCCAGTTTGTCACCGTGCAAACCCTGGCCGACCCGCGCAACGCCAGCGCTTTTGTGGCCGAGATGGTGCTGGCCCTGGTGCGCGACCTGGCCGAGGTGCAGCACGGCGCGCTGTGCCTGTTCACCTCGCGCGACCAGATGCGCCAGGCGGTGCTGGCCTTGCCCGACGCGCTGCGCCCCCAGGTGCTGGTGCAGGGCGACCTGCCGCGTATCCGCCTGATGCAGCAGCACCGCGAGCGGGTGGGCGCAGGCGAGGTGTCCATCATCTTCGGCATGCAAAGCTTTGGCGAAGGCCTGGATCTGCCCGGCCAGCTGTGCGAAACCGTGTTCATCGCCAAACTGCCGTTTGCCTCGCCCGACGACCCGGTGGGCGAGTCGCGCGCCGAATGGCTGCGCGGCGTGGGCCGCGACCCGTTCAGCGAGCTGGTGGTGCCTGCCACCGCCATCAAGCTGGCCCAGTGGGCCGGCCGCGCCATCCGCACCGAAACCGACAAATCCTTCGTCTACTGCTACGACCGTAGACTCTCCGACACCAGCTACGGCCAGCGCCTGCTGCAAGGCCTGCCGCCGTTTGCGCGGCTGCGTAAGGACGCACAGGGGCGCGTGTTGGCGTAAATTACAAAAAATACCGGAGGAGACACCATGCGCTTTGGACTCATCGCCCACCGCCTGCACCGCCAGGGCTCGGACAGCAGCTTGCTGCGTTGGCTGCAGGCCGCAGAACCCGCCGTGCGCGCCCTCCACCTGGGCCTGCACGCCGTGGGCGGCACCTATGACGCGGTGGAGCGCTACGGCCTGCTGGCCAACTTTCCGGGGCTGGTGCGTTACCCGAACGGGCATTCGGGCGGGCTCACGCGGCTGGTGTCGCACATCGTGGGCGGGGTACAGCCGGGGCAGGCGCTGGACGGGGTGATCTTCTTGATCGACCCGGTCGATCCATCTTCGCTGTTTCCCGAGGCGCAGGCCTTGAAGCGGCAGTGCGTGATCCACGGCAAGCCTTTCATGGCCACCGAGGCCGCGGCGTTGGAGTGGCTGCAGGTGGAGGGCCTGCACGCCGGACTGGAAGCCGCGCAGGCCCCCGGTGCGGCGCTGCTGCAGGCCATGCCTGGGCAGGTGGTGGCGCTGATCGCCCACGATGCCCTGAAGACCCAGATGGTGGAGTTTGCGGGCACGCAGTTTGACCTGCTGTCGCGCTTTGCCGAGCGGGTAGCCACCGGCACCACCGGCGGCCTGCTCAATGAGATGGCCTGGAGCCGGGGCTGGCCCGCGGGCACGCCCTGGGTCACGCCCTACCGCAGTGGCCCGCTGGGCGGCGACGCGCAGATTGCCGAGCGCGTGCTGGATGGCACCTGCCACAAGGTGATCTTTTTTGAAGATCCGCACGTGGCCCGCCAGCACGAGGCCGACATCCAGCTGATGGAGCGCGCCGTCTGCAGCGCCAGCGAGCGCACCACCTGCATGAATTCACCTGCCATGGCCTGGCGCTGGGCCGAGGCGCTGGGCAAAGTGGCGGGCTGAACGGGCCAATATCCCTGTTCTTGTGTACGGTTTGAAATAGGCGCATTCTTGGCCAAAGGGCGTTCCGCCTAGCCCAGGAGTTCCACCATGCACACCGGTTCATCTCGTTGCAGTCTGCGCTCCCTGGGCGTAGGTTTATGGGCTTTTTGGGGTTCGGCATGCCTGGCGCTGGCGGCTGCTACAGCGGCACCTGCGCCCCAGGCCACCATCGATGCCTTGTCCAAAGCCAATGCCGCCGTGGTGGGCGTGCGGGTGAGTGTGGAAGAGGGCGCCCGCTCGGCCGAAACACTGGGCCAGCGGCGCAGCGGCTCGGGCGTGGTGATCGGCCCGGACGGCCTGATTTTGACCATCGGCTACCTGATGGTGGAAGCGCAGAACATCGAGATCGTCACCCAAGACCATAAAACCCTGCCCGCCCAGGCGGTGGCCTACGACCTGGCCACCGGCTTTGGTCTGGTGCGGCCGATTTTGCCGCTGCGTGGCATCCAGCCCGTCAAGCTGGGCAGCCTGCAGGAACTGCGCACCGGCGAGCCGCTGATGGTGTCCACCGGGCCCCAACTTGGCGGTGAAGATGCCGACGTGAACACCGTCCAGGTGGTCAGCCAGCGGGCGTTTTCCGGCTACTGGGAATACCACATCGACAGCGCCATTTTCACCATCCCGCCGGTGGACAACCATTCGGGGGCGGCGGTGTTCAACCAGCGCGGCGAGCTGATGGGCATCGGCAGCCTGTTGGTGGGCGATGCCCTGGGTCGCAGCCCGCGCCTGGCGGGCAATATGTTTGTGCCGGTGGATTTGCTCAAGCCCATTCTGGCCGAGCTGCAAAGCAAGGGCAGCAGCCAACAAAGCCACCGGCCCTGGGTGGGTTTGACATCGAGCGAGCAGGCTGGGCGGGTGCAGATTGTGCGGGTCAGCAAGGAAAGTCCGGCTGCGCTGGCGGGCCTGGAGCCGGGCGACGTGGTGCTGGCCGTGGACGGGGCCAAGGTCAGCACACTCGAGGGCTTCTACAAAAAGCTGTGGGACCACGCCCAGGCCGAGGTGGACATCGAACTCACTGTGCTGCAAGGTGCCGACATCAAGACCATCGTGCTCAAGGCCGTGGACCGTATGAGTACCATGCGCAAACCTACAGGTATTTAAGGCTGCCCGTGCTGATCTGGTAAGCGTGAGTAGCTATTAAATTGATAGTTTAGGCGTGGCGACGTACTGTCAAGAGGATGCCACCCATGGCCGCAAACAGGCCGCCGCAGACGCGGTTGATCCAGCGCACGTGTGCGCTGGAGGCCAAAAATGGCGCAATGCGCGCCGTGCCCAGAGAGCACAGCGTCAGCACCGACATTTCCATCGCCATGAAGGTGGCAGCCAGAATGCCCATTTGCGGGCCCCAGGCGGCGGCAGGGTCCAGAAACTGCGGGAAGAACGCGGCAAAGAACAGCAGCGCCTTGGGGTTGCTGGCCCCCACCATCAGGCCTTGGGCATAGCAAACGCGCAGCGAGGGCAGGGCGCTGGCATCGCCGCGGGCGGGGTTGAAGGCCACCGCCGGGCTGCGCCAGGTCTTCACACCCAGGTAGATCAGATACGCGGCACCCACCACCTTGAGCACGGTGAACGCCGTCTCGGAGGCTGCCAGCACCGCGCCCAGCCCCAGGGCCGACAGCAGCATGATGCCCAGTGCCGCCGTCACGCTGCCCAGGCCCGAGACAATGCCGCGCGCCCAGCCGTGCTGCAGGGCGCGGGTAATGCACATCAGCATGGTGGGGCCGGGCGACAGCACCAGCACGGAGACGGCGGCCAGGTACAGGAGGTAGGTAGAAAGCGTCATGGGATGGGGTGGAAGTGGAGCCTCGATGGTAATTCAAGCTATTTGCGATTTAATCGACCGCCTGGCCAGAACCCCCGAAAACTCGTTGTAGAATACGAGGCTTGTCGGGGCGTAGCGCAGCCTGGTAGCGCATCTGGTTTGGGACCAGAGGGTCGAAGGTTCGAATCCTTTCGCCCCGACCATTGAATGAAGATAAAGCCACCAAGAGGTTCCTCCTGGTGGCTTTTTTTCGTTCCTCTGTGGAAAATTGAATTCTATGCAATTGATAGCTGCCCGTGCTTTATCCATGAGCGCCAGGGCCTTATTTGTCTTGGTTTTTTCCGCGCTGCTGCTGTGCGCTTTGCCGGTGCGGGCACAGGCCCCCGATGCGGACCCGGAAGTCACGCTGGCCCAGTTGCGCCAGCAGGTCGAGACCATGCAGAAGAACCTGCTCAACCCCGACCCGGAAGCGGACCTGCTGGCCTGGCGCGGCAGCGCCCTGGCAGCCCAGGTGCAGGCGCAGAAGATGGCCGACGATCTGGAGCCCCAACGCGCCAGTGTGCAGGCCCGTCTGGCCGAGCTGGGCGTGCCGCCCGCCGACAAAAAGGAAACCCCCGACATCGCCACGCTGCGCAGCCAGCTCGATAAAAGCAGCAATGCGCTGGATGCCCAGGTCAAGCTGGCGGGCCTGGTGGCGGTAGAGGCCGGGCAACTGGCCGACCAGATTTCGGTGCAGCGCCGCGCCCAGTTCCAGACCGAACTGGGCCACCGCACGGCCTCGATCCTGGCCCCGGCGTTCTGGAGCGAACTGCGCGACAACTACGCCGCCGACGCGGGCCGCCTGGGCGCGCTGGCCGCAGAGTTGCTGCAGGCCCTGCGCACGGCATCGGTAGGCGTGTGGGTTGGCATGGCGGCTGCCTTGGTGTTGCTGGCTCTGCTGCGCCGCAAAGCCGAAGCCCTGCTGTTGCACATCGCTACCACCCGCATACCGCATGGGCGCTTGCGCCGTTCCCTGTTTGCCGTGGTGCGCATTGTTCTGTCGGTGCTGGCCTGGGGCCTGGTGGCGGTGATCTTGCGCAGCGGGCTGGAGTGGCGCGGTGATTTGTCGCCCTTGCCGCATGCCTTGCTGGTGCGCAGCCTGGGCCTGGCCTGCTTTGGCGGCTATGTGGTGGGCCTGGGGCGGGCGCTGCTGGCGGCAGACCGGCACAGCTGGCGTCTGCCCGCCTTGCCCGACGCGGTGGCCGCCGGGCTGGCCTGGTTTCCATTGGTATTTGCCACCGTCACTACCGCGGGCTGGTTGGCAGAGCGCCTGTACGCGCTGGTCAACGCCAGCCTGGCGACCACCGTGGCCTTGAACTGCATTCTGGCCCTTGTGCTGGGCATCAGCATGGTGATTGCCGTAGGCCGGGGCGAGCGCCTGCGCCGGCAGCTGGACCGCGGCCCCGATGCCGACCGTGTACCGCCGCGCCCTCTGTGGCTGGCCGTGCTGACGGCCCTGGTGTGGCTGGTGCTGGTGTGCAGCGTGGTGGCCCTGCTGCTGGGCTATGTGGCGCTGGGCGGCTTCATGGTGCGCCAATTGGCCTGGACCGCGATTGTGGCCAGCACCACCTACCTGCTGATGGTGCTGATCGACGACGTCTGCATGGGCTGGCTGGCCACCAACAACCCCGACAGCATGCCCGCTGGTGCCTGGCGCATGCGCGACCAGGCTGCGGTGCTGGTGTCGGGCGTGGGCCGCATCCTGGTGGCCCTGGTGGCGCTGACTTCGGTGCTGTCGCCGTTTGGCGATGGGCCGCCGGAGCTGCTCAACCGCGCCACCCAGTTCAGCGATGGCTTGGCGATTGGCGAGGTACAGGTGCGGCCCACGGCGGTGCTGCTGGCCATCGTGGTGCTGGTGGTGGGCCTGTCGTGCGTGCGCCTGCTCAAGCGCTGGCTGGTGAACCAGTTGCTGCCCACTACGACCATGGACACCGGCATGCAAATGTCGGCCAGCTCGCTGTTTGGCTATGCGGGCGCGGTGCTGGTGGTGGCGCTGGCCTTGTCTGCCGTGGGCATCGGGCTGGAGCGGGTGGCCTGGGTGGCCAGCGCCTTGTCGGTGGGTATTGGTTTTGGCCTGCAGGCGGTGGTGCAAAACTTTGTGTCCGGCCTGATTCTGCTGGCCGAGCGGCCGGTGAAGGTGGGCGACTGGGTGGTGCTGGGCACGGTAGAGGGCGATATCCGCCGCATCAATGTGCGCGCCACCGAGATCCAGATGAGCGACCGCTCCACCGTGATCGTGCCCAACTCCGAGTTCATCACCAAGACCGTGCGCAACATCACCCACGCCAGCCCCTTGGGCCTGGTGCAGATCAAGCTACCCATGCCGCTGGACACCGACGTGGAGCAGGTGCGCACCCTGATGCTGGCCGCGTACCAGGACCACACCGAGGTGCAGGCCAGTCCCGCGCCCAGCGTGGCGCTGGACGGTATTGACAACGGCAAGCTGGTGTTCAACGCCACCGCCTACGTGGGCTCGCCGCGCCTGTCGTATGGCGTGCGCAGCGACGTGCTGTTCGAGGTGCTCAAGCGGCTGCGTGAGGCCAAGCTGCCGCTGGCCAACCCCGCCACCATGGTGTTGCGCGAGGTGGTGCCCGTGGTGGAGGCGGTGGCGGAGCCGACAATGCCGATCTCCCCCATTTCCCCAGTGAATCCTTAAGCCGCCAGTGCCTGCAGCAGCTCGGTTTCGATCTCGATCTGGTTGCGGTTGTACTGCAGCTCCGGGCCCTGGATCAAAAAGCTGTCTTCTACCCGCTCGCCCAGGGTGGAGACCTTGGCCAGTTGCACGCTGAGGTTGTGCTTGGCCAGCACCCGGGCCACCAGATACAGCAGACCGGCGCGGTCGCTGGCCGAGATGAACAGCAGCCAGCGCTGGGCTTTTTCATCGGGCCGCAGCTCCACGCGCGGGGCGATGGGAAAGCTCTTGACCCGGCGCGAGACCCGGCCGCCCTTGCTGGGCGGGGGCAGCGGGCCCTGGCGGGTCAGCGTCATGTCCAGGTCGTTTTCGACCATGCTGGTGAGTTCGCGGTAGTGCTCTGGCAGCATGGCGGTGACCACCTGGAAGGTGTCCAGCGCGTAGCCGTTGCGGGCGGTGTGCACCTTGGCATCGACAATGCTGAAACCGGCCTGGTCAAAAAAGCCGCAGATGCGGGCAAACAGGTCGGGCTGGTCGGGCGTGTAGACCATCACCTGCAGGCCTTCGCCCACGGGTGACAGGCGGGCGCGCACGATGGCTTTGTCGGCACCAATCAGCATGGCCGTGGTTTTGGCGATGTGGCGCGACAGCTGGCGGGTGTGCCAGGCGATGTCGGCTGCGTCGTGGCGCATGAAGTAGCCCACGTCCAGCGTGTCCCACAGCAGCTTGTGCGACTCGAAGGGCTGGGCGTGCAGGGCCAGCATCACCAGCGCCTCGCGCTTGCGGGCTTCGATCTCGGCATCCGGGTCGGGCGCGCGGCCCCCCAGCACCCGGATGGTGTAGCGGAACAGGTCCTCCAGCAGCTTGCCCTTCCAGGCGTTCCAGACCTTGGGGCTGGTGCCGCGGATGTCGGCCACGGTGAGCAGGTACAGGGCGGTGAGGTAGCGCTCGTTGCCCATGCGCTTGGCAAAGTCGGCAATCACGCTGGGGTCGCTCAGGTCGGCCTTTTGCGCCACGCGGCTCATGGTCAGGTGCTCGGTGACCAGAAATTCAATCAGCTGGCTGTCTTCGGCACCAATGCCGTGCTGGACGCAAAAGCGCCGTGCTTCGCGGGCACCCAGGTCGGAATGGTCGCCGCCCCGGCCTTTGGCAATGTCGTGGAACAGCGCCGCCACGTACAGGATCCAGGGCTTGTCCCAGCCCGCGCCCAGCTGCGAGCAGGCCGGGTATTCGTGCGCATGCTCGGCCATGAAGAAGCGGCGCACATTGCGCAACACCATCATGATGTGCTGGTCTACCGTGTAGACGTGGAACAGGTCGTGCTGCATTTGCCCCACGATGCGCCGAAACACCCACAGGTAGCGCCCCAGCACCGAGGTGTCGTTCATCAGCCGCAAGGCGTGGGTGATGCCCGAGGGGGCCTGCAGAATGGCCAGAAACGTGGCCCGGTTCACCGGGTCGCTGCGGAACTTGGCGGTCATCAGGCCGCGAGCGTTGTACAGCGCCCGCAGCGTGCGGGCCGACAGGCCGTGGATGCCCACGGCGGTCTCGTACAGCAAAAAGGTTTCCAGAATCGCGTGCGGGTGCCGGGTGTACAGGTCGTCGCTGGCCACCTCGATCATCCCAGCCTTTTCAAAAAACCGCTCGTTGATGGGGCGCAGCGCGTGGGTCGACGGGTTGAGTCGCTCCTCGATGTTGAGCAGCAAAATCTGGTTCAGCTGGCTCACCGCCTTGGCGGTCCAGTAGTAGCGGCGCATCAGCGCCTCACTGGAGCGTACCGGCAGGCCGGTATCGTCGTCGGACACGGTGGTGTAGCCAAACGACTCGGCCACGGCGGTTTGCAGGTCGAACACCAGGCGGTCTTCGCGGCGGCCTGCGGTCAGGTGCAGGCGAGCACGGATCAGGCACAGCAGGGCTTCGTTGCGCTTGAGTTGCTTGGCCTCGTGCGGGGTGGCAATGCCGCTGCGCACCAGCTCGTCCCAGGTCTTGCCCAGCCTGGCGGCTTTGGCCACCCACAGAATCATCTGCAGGTCGCGCAGGCCGCCGGGCGATTCCTTGCAATTGGGCTCCAGTGAAAACGGTGTGTTTTCAAACTTGTTGTGCCGCTGGCGCATTTCCAGGGTTTTGGCCACGAAAAATGCGCGCGGGTCCAGTGCGTCCGCCAGGCGCTTGCGAAATTGGTTGAACAGCTTGGGGTCGCCGGTCACCAGGCGCGATTCGAGCAGCGAGGTCTGTACCGTCACATCCTTGGCGGCTTCGGCCAGGCATTCGTCCAATGTGCGCACGCTGGAGCCAATTTCCAGCCGGGTGTCCCAGCAGCTGCCGATGAAGTCTTCGATGCGGGCCTTGAGCGCCGGGTCGGCCTCGGGCGATACGCCCTCGGGCAGCATCAGCAGCACGTCGATATCCGAGCTGGGGAATAGTTCGCCGCGGCCAAATCCACCCACCGCCACCAATGCGAACGACGGGGTGAATCCGGCGATGGTCCACAGGCCGCGCAGGATGTCGTCGGTGAGGCTGGAGAGGTTTTGCAGGGTGGAGCGCACGCCCCGGGTGCTGGAGCCGCTGTCGCGCACCGCTTCGAGCAGCAGCGACTTCTCATGCAGGTAGTAGGCCCGCAGTGCGGGAACGTCGGTCATCAGACCTGCATCGCGCTTCACGCGGCGGCTGTCGCTAGAACTTGGACCGGCACAAAGGCTGGCGTGGGCGGGCTGCCTGCCGACAGCGTCAGCACTTCGTAGCCCGTCTCGGTGACCAAAATGGTGTGCTCCCACTGGGCCGACAGCGAATGGTCCTTGGTGACGATGGTCCAGCCGTCTTTCTCGGGGCCTTCCTTGATGTCTTTTTTACCGGCGTTGATCATCGGCTCGATGGTGAAGGTCATGCCGGGTTTCAGCATCTCCAACGTGCCGGGCTTGCCGTAGTGCAGCACCTGCGGCTCTTCGTGGAAGATGCGGCCAATGCCGTGGCCGCAGAACTCGCGCACCACGCTGAAGCCGTTGCTTTCGGCAAAGCGCTGGATGGCGTGGCCGATATCACCCAGGTGGATGCCGGGTTTAACCATTTTGATGCCGTGCCACATTGCGTCATACGTCAGCGCCGCCAGCCGCTTGGCCAGAATGCTGCCTTCGCCCGCGATGAACATGCGGCTGGTGTCGCCGTGCCAGCCGTCCTTGATGACGGTCACGTCGATGTTGACGCTGTCGCCCTTCTTGAGGGGCTTGTCATTGGGAATGCCGTGGCAGACCTGGTGGTTGACCGAGGTGCAGATCGACTTGGGGTAGGGGATATTGCCGCCGCCGGTGTAGTTCAGCGGGGCCGGAATACCGCCTTGCACCTGGGTGATGTAGTCGTGCGCCAGCTTGTCGAGCTGGTTGGTGGTTACGCCGGGCACCACGTGGGGGGTCAGGTAGTCGAGCACTTCGGAAGCCAGGCGGCCCGCGACGCGCATGCCTGCGATGCCGTCTGCATCTTTGTAAGTAATGGTCATAGCCCCTAATTATCCTAGATGCCGCGCCGGGTTGCAGCGCCCGCTGCCGCTGCCCGCGCAACCGTTAAAATTCTGCGCTCTAGGGTTTGCCCGTACCAGCGGTTTCTGCGCTGGGCCCACCGGCCACCCGGTCCCCATTCTTCCCCAACCAGGCCGCCACCGTGACCTTGCATATCTCCCAGTTTGAAGGCGGCAACGCCCTTAGCGACTTCCGCGTACAGCAACTCCTGCCCCGGCTGCAAGCCATTCATGACAAGATCACCGGCGTGGCCGCACGCTTTGTGCACCTGGTGGCCAGCGATGCCGCGCCTGCGCAGGCCGTGGTGGACCAACTGACCGGTTTGCTGGCCTATGGCGACCCGTATGCAGGCCCCACCGAAGGCCCCTTGCTGGTGGTGACACCGCGCTTCGGCACCGTGTCGCCCTGGGCCTCCAAGGCCACCGACATTGCCCACAACTGCGGCCTGGCGGTGCGCCGGGTGGAGCGCTTCGTGGAGTACCGGCTGACAGTCAAGCAGCCTTTGCTGGGCAAAACCGTGCTGACCGCTGCGCAACTGGCCCAGGTGGCCGATTTGCTGCATGACCGCATGACCGAGAGCGCCATGCTGGACCGCAGCCAGGCGCAAGAGCTGTTCACCGCACTGGAAGCCGCGCCCCTGGCCCAGGTGGACGTGCTCGGCGGTGGCCGCGCCGCTTTGCTGGCGGCCAACACCGAATTCGGCCTGGCCCTGGCCGAAGATGAGATCGACTACCTGGTCAATGCCTTCACCACGCTACAGCGCAACCCCAGCGACGTGGAGCTGATGATGTTCGCCCAGGCCAACAGCGAGCACTGCCGCCACAAGATCTTCAACGCCGAGTTCACCATCGACGGCGTGGCACAAAGCAAGAGCCTGTTCGGCATGATCCGCAACACCCACCAGCTGGCACCGCAGCACAGCGTGGTGGCGTACTCGGACAACGCTTCTGTCATGGAAGGCTACGAGATTGAGCGATTTTTAGCCAAATCGGCCTCTAGCGCTGATGGAAAGGGCGCAAGCAGCTACGAAAAGAGTAGCGCCTTGCACCACGTGCTGATGAAGGTGGAAACCCACAACCACCCCACCGCCATCTCGCCATTCCCCGGTGCGTCCACCGGCGCGGGCGGCGAAATCCGCGACGAAGGTGCCACGGGCCGTGGCTCCAAGCCCAAGGCGGGCCTGACCGGTTTCACGGTGTCCAAGCTCTGGCCGCAAGAGGGCGACGTGTCCATCGGCAAGCCCGAGCACATCGCCAGCCCCTTGAGCATCATGACCGAGGGCCCGCTGGGCGGCGCGGCCTTCAACAACGAATTCGGCCGGCCCAACCTGCTGGGCTACTTCCGCGAATACGAGCAAACCGTGACCTCCGACGTGGACAGCATCCGCCGCGGCTACCACAAGCCCATCATGCTGGCCGGTGGCCTGGGCACCATCGATGCCACGCAGACGCACAAGATCGAGTTCCCCGCCGGTTCGCTGCTCATCCAGCTCGGCGGCCCCGGCATGCGTATCGGCATGGGCGGCAGTGCGGCCAGCTCCATGGCCACCGGTGCCAATGCGGCCTCGCTGGACTTTGATTCGGTGCAGCGCGGCAACCCCGAGATCGAACGCCGGGCGCAGGAAGTCATCAACCAGTGCTGGATGCAAGGCGCGGCCAACCCCATCCTGGCCATCCACGATGTGGGCGCTGGCGGCCTGAGCAATGCCTTCCCCGAGCTGACCAACGACGCAGGCCGGGGCGCACGCTTCGACCTGCGCGCCGTGCCGCTGGAAGAAAGCGGCATGAGCCCGAAAGAAATCTGGTGCAACGAAAGCCAGGAACGCTACGTGATGGCCATCGCGCCCGAGTCGCTGGCGGCGTTTACTGCGCTGTGTGAACGCGAGCGTTGCCCGTTCTCGGTGGTCGGTGTGGCGACTGAAGAGCGCCAGTTGATCGTGGCCGATGCAGAGGCTCAAAGCCCGGTCGATATGCCCATGAACGTGCTGCTCGGCAAGCCGCCGAAGATGCACCGGGATGTGAAGACGGTTGCTCGCACCTTCGCCCCCGTGGACTTGACCGGCGTGAGCCTGCAAAAAGCCACCATAGCCGTGCTGGCCCATCCCACCGTGGCCAGCAAGCGCTTCCTGATCACCATCGGCGACCGCACCGTGGGCGGCATGAGCCACCGCGACCAGATGGTCGGCCCCTGGCAAGTGCCGGTAGCAGACTGCGCCGTGACACTGGCCGATTACAAGGGCTTCGCGGGGGAAGCCATGGCCCTGGGCGAGCGCACGCCGCTGGCCGCAGTCAACGCCCCCGCATCCGGCCGCATGGCCGTGGCCGAGGCCATCACCAACCTGCTGGCCGCACCGTTCGATCTGCCGCGCGTGAAGCTCTCCGCCAACTGGATGGCGGCCTGCGGCGAGCCCGGCGAAGATGCCGCCCTGTACGCCACGGTAAAAGCCGTGGGCATGGAGCTGTGCCCGGCGCTGGGCATCTCCATCCCCGTGGGCAAAGACAGCTTGTCCATGCGCACGCAGTGGACGGACGACTCTGACAAAAAGAAGGTCACGTCCCCCGTCAGCCTGATCGTCACCGCCTTCGCCACCCTGGCCGATGTGCGCGGCACGCTGACCCCGCAGCTCAATGCTTCTGAGGACACCACGCTGATCCTGGTGGACCTGGGCAAGGGCCAGAACCGCATGGGCGGCAGCATCCTGGCGCAAACCCTGAACCAGGTGGGCGATACCGTGCCCGACCTGGACGACCCGCAAGACCTGGTCAACCTGGTCAACGCCGTCAACGCGCTACGCCCCAAGCTGCTGGCCTACCACGACCGCAGCGATGGTGGTTTGTTCGCGGCGGCCTGTGAAATGGCTTTTGCCGGGCACGTCGGCGTGGCCTTGAACGTGGACCTGCTGGTCACCGAGGGCGACGGCATCAGCGACAGCCGCATGGACGTGGGCGACAGCAAGAACTGGGCAGGCCAGGTCGGCCCGCGCCGTGAAGAGCTGACGCTCAAGGCCCTGTTCTGTGAGGAGCTCGGCGTGCTGCTGCAAGTGCGCACGTCCGACCGCGATGCCGCCATCCAGACCCTGCGCAGTTTTGGGTTGGCCAAGCACAGCCACATTGTCGGCAAGACCCGTCCTGCCGATAGCGCCATCAGCGCAGGCGTGGGCGAAGTGCAGGTCTGGCGCGATGCCAAGGCGGTTTTCACTGCCAAGCTGGAAGACCTGCACCAGGTCTGGGACAGCGTGAGCTGGAAGATCTGCCAGCAGCGCGACAACCCTGCCGGTGCCGATGCCGAACACGCCGCCGCCGGTGCCGCCGCCGATCCAGGCATGCATGTATTTATGCCCAATAGCACCTCTGTGCTCGCTGTATCAGCGCAAGCAGCTACGAAAGATGTAGCAGCGCCCGCCTTGATGCTGACCCGCCCCAAGGTGGCCGTGCTGCGCGAGCAGGGCGTGAATTCGCACACCGAGATGGCCTACGCCTTCGGTCTGGCCGGTTTCGACGCGTTCGACGTGCACATGACCGATCTGCAAACCGGCCGCGCCCAGCTGCAAGACTTCCAGGCCGTAGTGGCCTGTGGCGGCTTCAGCTATGGCGACACCCTGGGCGCAGGCATAGGCTGGGCACGCAGCATCACCTTTAACCCGGTGCTGGCGGCGCAGTTCAAGGCGTTCTTCGCCCGCCAGGACACCCTGGCACTGGGCGTGTGCAATGGCTGCCAGATGTTTGCCGAGCTGGCCGACATCATCCCCGGCGCGCAGGCCTGGCCGCGCTTCACCACCAACCGCAGCGAGCGCTTTGAAGCCCGCTTGTCGATGGTGGAAGTGCTGGAATCCCCCAGCGTGTTCCTGCAAGGCATGGCCGGAAGCCGCCTGCCCATCGCGGTGGCGCACGGCGAGGGCTACGCCAACTTCGCCTACCGGGGCGATGCGTCCCAAGCGATTGCCGCGATGCGCTTCGTAGACAACTCCGGTGCCGCCACCGAGGCCTATCCCTTCAACCCCAACGGCAGCGCCGGTGGCCTGACCGCCGTGACCACGGCAGACGGTCGCTTCACCGCCATGATGCCCCACCCCGAGCGCGTGTTCCGCAACGTGCAAATGAGCTGGACCAGTGGCGACCAGAGTGACTTCAGCCCCTGGATGCAGCTCTGGCACAACGCGCGGCGCTGGTTGGGGTGATCCAGACATCTGGAACGCAGGGTAGGCGTCAGAAATCCGACTCCACAACCATCGCGGCGCTTGTGCAACCCGTTCTGCACTCTGCGGATCGTTGTTGAAAATAGGATAATGTGTACGTACACATATTAACTATGGAGTTCGCTATGCATAAGAAAATGACCATCACCCTGGATGAAGAAGTCTACGAAGGCTTGTGGCGCACGATCGGTAAACGCCGTATGAGCCAGTTTATTGAGGACTTGCTGCGGCCCCATGTTCTCGGAAACTCCCTGGACGATGGCTACAAAGCAATGGCCGCAGACACGGCCCGCGAAGCGGATGCGGCGGAATGGTGCAACGCGCTGTCAAAGGATATCGCCAATGAAGCGTGGTGAAGTCTGGTGGGTTGAATTCGACCCATCTGTTGGCAGTGAAATCCGCAAGACGCGCCCGGCAGTGATCGTAAGCAACGATGCCGCCAACAGGAATTTGGTTCGGGTGGTGGTGGTGCCCATGACCAGCAACACGGGGCGGACTTATCCCGGTGAAGCCGTCGTAACAGTCGGCGGGCAAAGCAGCAAGGCGATGGCTGATCAGATTATGGCGGCTGATAAAGCGCGGCTTAAAAGCCAGCTGGGTGTCCTCTCAAAGGAGGATATGTTGGCCGTGGAGGATGCAATTAAAGGGCATTTGGCACTGGCACGGTAGGTTGGCCTGAAATGCTTCTAGTGCTCTGTAATTCATAGCTGCCTGCGCAGGTCTATTATGCGCAGACAGCTTATTTGATCTAGTAGCTCAAATATCCAGGTAGCCGCTTCACTGCCCCTGGATGCAGCTCTGGCACAACGCGCGGCGCTGGTTGGGCTAAGCGCCCAACCTAGTCGGTTCAGGCCTCCAGCCGGAACCGGCTCACTGCCTCGGTCAGTGCATCCGCCTGCTCGCGCAACGATTCCGATGCCGCAGCAGATTCTTCCACCAGGGCCGAGTTTTGCTGCGTCACCTGGTCCACCTGGCCCACCGACTCGCTGATCTGGGCGATGCTGCTGCTTTGGCCGCTGGCCTGGCTGGACAGGGTGCGGATGATGGTGGTGACCTGCTGCACGCTGCCCACGATGTCGTCCATGGTGCTGCCCGCGCGGGCCACCAGCTTGGCGCCTTCGTCGGCCTTGGCGACCGAGGTGCCGATCAGCGTGCTGATCTCTTTGGCCGCCTGGGCCGAGCGCTGGGCCAGCAGGCGCACTTCGCTGGCTACCACCGCAAAGCCCCGGCCTTGCTCGCCTGCGCGGGCGGCTTCCACGGCGGCGTTGAGCGCCAGGATGTTGGTCTGGAAGGCGATGCTGTCGATCACGCTGGTGATGTCGGCGATCTTTTTGGAGCTGGCGTTGATCTCGCGCATGGTCACCACCACCTGCGACACCACCTCGCCACCGCGCGTGGCCACCTCGGCAGCCGACTGGGCCATCCGGTTGGCCTGGGCGGCGGCATTGGCGCTCTCCTGCACGTTGCCGGTGAGTTCGGCCATGGCGGCCACGGTTTCTTCCAGGTTGGCGGCGGTGTGCTCGGTGCGGTGGCTCAGGTCCTGGTTGCCCGCGGCGATTTCGGTGCTGGACGCGTGGATGGTGCGGGCAGCCAGTTGCACCTGTGCCACCAGTTCACGCAAAAACACCTGCATGCGCCCCATGGCGTTGACCAGTTGGCCAATCTCGTCGTTCTGCTGCGCCTGCACCGGCACAAACAAATGGCCCTGGGCGATTTCTTCGGCGATGTGGCAGGCCTGGGCCAGCGAGCGGGTGAGGCTGCGCACGCTGAAGAAGGTCAGCGGAATCAGCACCAGCAGGGCCAGTACCAGAATGCCCAGCTGGATGCCCGACAGCACCCGGGTGCGCTGGTCGATACCGGCCTGTGCGGCCTGCATTTCTTCGCGCGAGGTGGTGGCGGCTTTTTGGAGCAGGCTGTCGATGGCATCCACGTGGGATTTTTGCTTCTCGGCATAGGCCCCGCCCACCGAGCCGTCGATCTGCGCCGCCTCGATCTGGGTCAGCACCGGCGCCATACCCTCGGTGTAGGCCTTGATTTCGGCCTGCGAGGTATCCAGCATTTTCAGGTAGGTAGTGTCGCTGCCCTGGGCACTGCGCAAGGCGACCAGCCCTTTGCCGAAGCTTTGCAGCGACTTTTGCCAGGATTCGCGCAACACGGCCACTTCGACCGCGTTGTTGAAGCTGATGATGATGTCTTTTTCATTGCGGCGCACCTGGGCCAGGGTGATGCGCAGCTCGTTCATGTCGGTCAGGGTCTGCACCTTTTGCTCCACCAGCACCTTCACCGTGCCCCGGGTGGAGTCCAGCGCCCAGTAGCCCACCAGGCCAATGGCGACCAGCAGCAGCAAGGAGAAGGCGGTGCTGAAATACAAGCGAAAACGGATGGAGAAGCTGTTGAGCGGGTTCATAGGTGGGGTCTGGGTTGCACGGGAGGTGAAAAGACAAAGGCCCATGCCTTGGAAGTAAACAAACGTAACAATAACCGTGCCAATCTGCGGGAGTATGCACACGCTGGTGTAAAGATGCTCCGGCACAGGTTATAGCCCTGGCACACCGCTGAATGTGTAGCGGTAGTTACATTTAGATGCACTATTAGAAGAATGCGCTGGGCATCCCCCACGCTACTAGTGGAAAAGGGAAGCAGGTACACCGCCGTGGCGCAGGGCGGTGCGGTATTTGGAAGAAAATAGCCGCTAGCGCTTATGGAGTAAGCGAGAGAAGCTATTTTTTTGATAGTAGACCCAAAAAATCTGTCAATCTCAGTGCTTGCCCTTCCAGGGTACCAGCCAGCCCTCCAGCAGGCGCATGGCGATGGAGAACCCGAAGGCGCAGACGGCGATCACGGCAATGCCGACAAACACCGCGTCGGTGGCCAAAAAGTGCGATGCCGACATCACCATGAAGCCAATGCCCCGGGTGGAGGCGATCAACTCTGCAGCCACCAGCGTGCCCCAGCCCACGCCCAGCGCGATGCGGATGCCGGTCAGGATTTCGGGCGGGGCAGACGGCAGCACCACTGCGCTGAACAACTGCCAACGGCTGGCCCCCAGCGACAGCGCAGCGTTCACCCGTTTCTGCGGCAGCGCCCGCACACCGGCCTGGGCCGATAGCACGATGGGCGCAAACATGGCCAGTTTCAGCAGCACGATCTTGGAGGTTTCGCCAATGCCCAGCCAGATCAGCAGGATATCGGGGTTGGGTGCCAGGGCCCGGGCCAGGCCCACGCGCTGGCGCATGCCGCCCGAGAGCTCATAGGGTGCGGCATCGGCAAAGTCCTGCAGGCCCACCAGGCGCAGCAGCTCCTGGGCGCGTTCGCGCCGCTCGTTGCGGCCCAGGCCTTCAAACTGCAGGCCCAGGGCCACGTTGTCGACCACCGACTTCCAGGGCAGCAGGGTGTCTTTCTGGAACACCACGCCGCGGTCGGCGCCGGGCCCCGCCACCGGGCGGCCATCCAGGGTGATGGAGCCGCCCGACAGAGGCAAAAAGCCCGCCATGGCGTTGAGCAGCGTGGACTTGCCGCAGCCCGACGTGCCCAATGCCACCACGAAGCCGCCTGGGGGAATGTCCAGCGACACCCGGTCCAGGGCCTGCACGGCGCGGCCATCGCGGGCCGCAAAAAATGCGCTGGCGTTGTCAACTCGCAGCATGGGCTTACTTCTTCAAGGCGACCATGGCGGTGGGGGTGACGAAGCTGGCGTAGCTGGGCAGCACTTCGGAGATCTTCTTTTGCTCTTTCAGGAACACCGAGGTTTCCTTCAGGATGCGGGCCACGCCCGACTTTTCGCCGCCACCCAGCCAGGCATCCGATGCCTGGGTGTTCAGGCTCAGCAGCGACAGGTTTTGCAGGGCCGCAGCCTGGTCGGCCGAGGTGCCGCCCAGCAGTTTGGCCAGCGCCTTGGTGTTGTCGCTGTCGGCGGTCCAGGCCGCTTTGTTGTTGGCAAACGAGCTGGAGTATTTGTCGATCACATCCGAGAAGGACTTCAGGAACCCAGGGTGCTCCTTGGCAAAGGCGGCGGTGGCCACCCAGGCTGAGAAGGTGGGCGCGCCCTTTTCGGCCACATCCTTGGAGGTGACCAGCACCTTACCGGTCTTTTTCAGTTCGGTCAGCGCCGGATCCCAGACAAAGCCGCCGTCGATATCGCCGCGGTTGAACGCCGCCACGATTTCGGGCTGCGGAATGGCAAAGATCTGCACGTCTTTTCCGGTCAGGCCCTGGCTTTTGATCAGCGCCAGCAACTGGTAGTGGTCGGTGGACACGGGTGCGGCGGCCAGCTTCTTGCCCTTGAGGTCGGCCACCGTATGGATGCCCGAGCCATTGCGCACCACCAGCGCCTCGTCGGTGCCGGAAATGGAGGCCACGTAAAACGCTTTCACGTCCAGGCCGCGCGAGGTGGCGGCGGCATAGGGGCTGGAGCCCACGTAGCCGATCTGCACGTCGCCCGAGGCGATGGCGGCGAAGATGTCCGCACCCGAGTTGAAGCGGCGAAAGTCGATCTCAACACCGGTGGCCTTGGCATAGTCGCCGTTGGCAATGCCCACCGACGAGGGCAGGGCATCGGTCTGGTAGCCCGCCACGACTTTTTTGTCGGCTGCGTAGCCAACGGTAGCGGCCAGGCTCAAAGCGCCCAGCGCTGCGAAAACCAGTAGTTTTTTAACGAATGCCATGTGTCCAACTCCTTGAAACAGTTCGGTCGCAGCAACTGGCGACCTTGAACAGAGTCTTAGGGTTAGACGTGTATGTGGATATAGAGTGATACCAACATACGATATTCGAATAACGAGGCTGCGTAGACCTCAAAAATACAAGCAAAAAAGCCTGCTTGCGCTTATGGATAGAGCACAAGCAGCTACTTAAAGCATAGCAAAACCATGCGGCCGAGGCCGCAGGGTTTGTACCTTACTTGTTGGTTTCGTGGCCGATGACACCGCCGACGACCGCACCGGCAGCCGTGCCCAGCACGCCGCCGCCCACCACCGCACCGGCAACGCCGCCGATCGCGGCACCGGTGGCGGTGCCTCTTTCTTGCCGCGTCATGCCTGCGCAGCCACTAAGGGTGAGCACGGCAGCGGCAATGGCAGCGATGGTTGCAGTGCGGGCAGTATGGGAGAGTGAGTTCATGGTGTTGTCCTTGTGGTTGGTAGATGCACCAGTATGGAGAATGCGCCTACCTACACGTAGCAGACGAGGCCGCAAATGCGTGTAGTCGCCGTCCTACCCCCGGTATGGCTTTTTTGCACTAACAGTTAGCTGTTTCATTCACTTACACTTGCTGACATAAGCGGGTATGTTCTGCGGCAATAAGGTGTTTGAGCGCATCCGCACCAGAATTAAAACCAGGAGACAAACCATGCATAAAAGAACCTTTCTGCGGGCTTCCGTGCTTGCCACTACGGCGTTGGCAGCTAGCTATTCCATAGCGCAAGACAACACTTTCAAAATCGGCCTGATCCTGCCCATGACCGGCCAGCAGGCCTCCACCGGGCGACAGATCGAGGCAGCGGCCCGGTTGTACATGGCGCAAAACGGCGACACCGTGGCGGGCAAGAAGATCCAGCTGATCGTGAAAGACGACACCAGCGTGCCCGACGTGACCAAGCGCCTGGCCCAGGAGCTGGTGGTCAACGACAAGGTCAACGTGCTGGCGGGCTTTGGCATCACGCCCTCGGCCCTGGCCACCGCGCCCATCGCCACCCAGTCCAAAACGCCTCTGGTGGTGATGGCCGCGGCCACCAGCAGCATAACCCAGGCCTCGCCCTACATCGTGCGCACCAGCTTCACGCTGCCCCAGGCGGCGGTGAGCATGGCCGACTGGGCCCCCAAGAACGGCATCAAGACCGTGGTCACCCTGGTCAGCGACTACGGTCCCGGCCTGGATGCCGAAAAGTACTTCAAGGAGCGCTTTTTGTTCAACGGCGGCCAGGTGCCCGAAACCCTGCGCGTGCCCCTGCGCGGCCCGGACTTCGCGCCGTTTCTGCAAAAGGTTCGCGACCTGAAGCCCGACGCGCTGTTTGTGTTTGTGCCCTCGGGTGCGGGCGCGGCGGTGATGAAGCAGTTTCTGGAGCGCGGCATGGACAAGGCCGGCATCAAGCTCATCGGCACCGGCGACGTGACCGACGACGACCAGCTCAACGACATGGGCGACGGCGCTCTGGGCGTGGTCACCTCGCACCACTATTCCACCGACCACCCGTCGCCGCTGAACACCAAGTTTGTCGATGCCTTCGGCAAGGCCAACAAGGGCCTGCGCCCCAATTTCATGGCCGTGGGCGGCTATGACGGCATGCGCGTCATTTACGAAGCCCTGCGCGCCAGCAAAGGGCAGGGCGGCGGCGATGCGCTGCTGGCGGCCATGAAAGGCCAGATCTTCGAGAGCCCGCGCGGCCCCATCTTCATCGACGCGCAAACCCGCGACATCGTGCAAAACATCTACCTGCGCAAGGTGGAGCGCAAGAATGGCCAGCTCTACAACGTGGAATTCGCGGTCATCAAGGACGTGAAAGACCCTGGCAAGGCCAAGTAAGCCCGCAGGCAGCCGCGCATGTTGACCATTCTTTTTGACGGCATTGCCTACGGCATGCTGCTCTTCATCCTGGCCGTGGGCCTGGCCGTGACCATGGGGCTGATGAACTTCATCAACCTGGCCCACGGCGCATTCGCCATGGTGGGCGGCTATGCCACGGTGCTGCTGATGCAGCGCGCAAACGTGCCGTTTCTGCTGTGCCTGCCGCTGGCGTTTGCGATCTCGGCCCTGCTGGGCGCGGTGCTGGAGCGCACGCTGTACCGGCCGCTGTACCGCAAGCCGCACCTGGACCAGGTGCTGTTTTCCATCGGCCTGACCTTCATGGCCGTGGCCAGTGCCGATTACTTCATTGGCTCCAGCCCGCAAATCATCCAGTTGCCTGCGTGGCTCAAGGGCCGCACCGAGCTGGGCGAGGGCGCTTTCATGCTTGGGATGGGGCACTACCGTTTGTTCATCATCGCGGTGTGCGCGGCGCTGACCGTGGCCTTGCAGTACGTGCTGGCCCGCACCCGGTTTGGCACCCGTTTGCGCGCCTCGGTGGACGACCAGCGGGTGGCCGCAGGCCTAGGAATCAATGTGAACGTGGTGTTTCTGGGCACCTTTGCCGTGGGTTCCGGCCTGGCCGGGCTGGGCGGTGCGCTGGGAGCCGAGGTGCTGGGCCTGGACCCGAGCTTTCCGCTCAAGTTCATGGTGTACTTTTTGATCGTGGTGGCCGTGGGCGGCACCTCCAGCATCACCGGGCCGCTGCTGGCCGCCCTGCTGCTGGGCATTGCCGACGTGGCGGGCAAGTACTACATCCCCAAGCTGGGGGCCTTCATCGTCTACAGCCTGATGATCGCCATTCTGATCTGGCGACCCCAGGGTCTGTTTGTGCGCCAAGGGGGCAAATGATGGAAACGCAAAACCTCTTGCTCAAGGCGGGCCGCTGGAAGCCCTGGGAATTTGCCCTGTGGCTGCTGGCCTTGGCCGCGCCCTGGGTGCTGCCGCGCCACGCGCTGATCGTCAACGAGATCGCCATCGTGGCGCTGTTTGCCTTGTCGCTGGATTTGATTCTGGGCTACACCGGCATCGTCTCGCTGGGGCACGCGGCGTTTTTTGGCATGGGGGCCTATTCGGCCGCCCTGTTTGCCAAGCTGGTCATGCCCGACCCGCTGGTGGGCCTGGCGGTGGGCATCGCCACGGCCACGCTGCTAGGCGCGGCCTGCAGTGCCACGATCTTGCGCGGCACCGACCTGACGCGGCTGATGGTCACCCTGGGCGTGGGCCTGATCCTGATGGAGCTGGCCAACAAGCTGGATTGGCTGACCGGCGGTGCCGACGGCCTGCAAGGCGTGGTGCTGGGGCCGGTGCTGGGCCGGTTTGAGTTCGATCTGGCCGGGCAGACGGCGGCTTGCTATTCGCTGGCCGTGCTGCTGGTGTTGTTCGTGCTGGCGCGGCGGCTGGTGCATTCGCCCTTTGGGGCCACGCTCAAGGCGATCCGCGACAACCGGCTGCGGGCCATGGCCATCGGCATCCCGGTGCACCGCCGCCTGGTGGTGGTGTACACGCTGGCCGCGGGCATGGCGGGCGCGGCGGGGGCCTTGCTGGCGCAGACCTCGGGTTTTGCCTCGCTGGACCTGTTTGAGTTCCACCGCTCCGCCGACGTGATGCTGATCCTGGTGGTGGGCGGCGTGGGCTGGCTGTACGGCGGCGTGCTGGGCGCGATTGTGTTCAAGCTGATGCAGGATGCCTTGTCCAGCATCACGCCGCAGTACTGGACCTTCTGGATCGGCCTGTTTCTGGTGGTGCTGGTGCTGGTGGGCCGCGAGCGCCTGCTGCGCCCCTGGACCTGGCGCCTGCCACGCAAGCACCGGAGCGCACCATGAGCGCCAAGACGGTACTTTCGGCCCAGGGTCTGGTGATGCAGTTTGGCGGCATCACCGCCACCAACAACGTCACGCTGGACCTGCACCAGGGCGCGCGCCATGCGCTGATCGGCCCCAACGGCGCGGGCAAGACCACGCTGATCAATCTGCTGACCGGCGTGCTGCAGCCCACCGCGGGCCGCATCGTGCTCGAGGGCCAGGACATCACCCAGCTGCCGCCGCACCAGCGCGTGCACCGTGGGCTGGTGCGCACCTTCCAGATCAACCAGTTGTTTGACTCGCTGACCCCGCTGGAGACCCTGGCCATGGTGGTGTCGCAGCACCGGGGCCTGGGCGGCTCCTGGTGGCAGGCGCTGGGGGCGCGCCGCGATGTGACCCAGCGCTGCGAGGAGTTGCTGGAGCAGTTCCACCTGACCGCGGTGATGGCCCAGGAAACCCGGGTGCTGGCCTACGGCAAGCGCCGCCTGCTGGAGATCGCCATCGCCCTGGCCTGCGAACCCCGGGTGCTGCTGCTGGACGAGCCGGTGGCCGGTGTGCCCGCAGGCGAGCGCGAAGAGCTGCTGCACACCGTGGCCGCGCTGCCGCCGGAGGTGTCGATTCTGCTGATCGAGCACGACATGGACCTGGTGTTCAGCTTCGCGAATCGCATGACGGTGCTGGTCAACGGCACGGTGCTGACCGAGGGCGACCCACAGACCATCGCCAACGACCCGCAAGTCAAGGCGGTGTACCTGGGCCACAGTGAGGAAGTCCATGGCTGAACTCTTGAACATCGAAGGCCTGAGCGCCGGGTACGGCGAGGCGGTAGTGCTGCACGGCGTGTCGCTGGCCCTGCAGGCGGGCCAGACCCTGGCCTTGCTGGGCCGCAACGGCACCGGCAAAACCACGCTCATCAACACCCTGGCCGGGGCCACGCGCCAGCACGCGGGCAGCATCCGCCTGGGCGGCGCGGACCTGCACCGCCTGCCCTCGCACGAGCGCGCCGCCGCCGGTATTGGCTGGGTGCCGCAAGAGCGCAATATCTTCAAATCGCTGACGGTGCACGAGAACCTGACCGCCGTGGCCCGGCCCGCCCGTGCCGGGCGCAGCGCCAGCCCCTGGACACCGGAGCGGGTCTACAGCCTGTTTCCCCGGCTGGCCGAGCGCAAGACCAACCTGGGCACCCAGCTCTCGGGTGGCGAGCAGCAGATGCTGGCCATGGGCCGGGCCCTGGTGCTCAACCCCACGCTGCTGCTGCTGGACGAGCCCTGCGAAGGCCTGGCCCCCATCATCGTGCAGGAGCTGCTGCGCGCCATCCGCCGCATTACCCGCGAAGAAGGCCTGTCGGCCATTTTGGTGGAGCAGCACCCGCAGGCGATTCTGGCCATCTCGGATACCGCCGCCGTGCTGGACCGTGGCACCGTGGTCCATACCGGTACGGCACGCGGCCTGCTGGAGCAGCCGGAGTTGCTGGACAAGCTGCTGGGCGTGGCACGTTAACTCCGGATTTAAGGAGAATCGGCTGCCCGTGCTTATCCCATCAGCACGAGCAGCTATTGAATCAATAGCAATCTCAGGTTCCCAGCAACTGCGGCTGTGGGTGCTGCTCCAGGTACCAGGCGCGCAGGCCGTCGTCTTCGAAGGCGTAGTCGCCGCGTCCGGCGCGCCAGATCAGCTCCTTGTCGCGCAGGGCATCCAGCGCGCCCTGGATGGCCGAGTTGTTCAGCGGCTTGCCCACCACCGCCTGGTAGGCGGCCAGGGCGGCTTCGGCAAACGGGGTGTAGTCGGGCGACAGGCGGGCAATCGCGTCCAGCACGGCTTTTTGCGCGTCGGGCAGGGCGTTGTAGGTGGAGGCAAATTCCTGCCAGGCCCGGTGCTGTATCTCCTGGGCGTTGCGTTCGATCAGTGCGTCCAGCGCCTGCGCGCCGCCCCAGTCGGCCACCGCCTCGCCCACCACGCGCTTGAGCATTTCCGGTCGGCGGCCCACCAGGGTGAAAGCCCGCTCCAGCGTGTCGGCGCTGAAGGCCTTGCCGTCGGCAAACTGGGGCCGCAGCCATTCGGCATAGGCCTCCACAAAGCCGCGGTCCAGCAGCGGGAAGCGCGTCACCCCCGCGCCGTAAAACGGCTCGCTGCGGCGCAGCACCAGGTGGGTGAGCTTGTCGCGGTTGGAGCCGGTCATCACCAGGTGCAGACCGCGCACGGCCCGGCCCTGGTTGAGCCGGTCGCGCGCGGCCTTCAGCGCAAACATGGCCCGCGTACCGGCCTCGGTGGACAAGGCGTGCTGGGCTTCATCGACCAGCAGCACCAGGGGTTTGCCGCTCTTGGTGTGCAGCCGCTCCAGCGCGTCGGACAGGGTGGCCCCGCCGGGCTGGCCGATCTTGCTCAGGTCCAGGCTCAGCGCGCCCAGCACGTTGAGCTTGTCCAGCCCCACGCTTTTGGCGGCCTTGAGCACCGGGCCGTCCAGCTGGGCCAGGGTGTCGCGCACCACGGCGATGATCAGCTCGGCCGGGTCGCGGCTGCGGTCGGACCACAGGTCCACATACAGGGTCTGCCAGCCGCGCGCGCGCATTTCGGGCACCATGTCTTCGCGCAGAAAGGTGGACTTGCCGGTGCGCCGGGGCGCGGCCAGAAACAGGCCCGAGGTCGCGTCCAGAATGCCGCGGCCTTCCAATGCATCGCAGTAGCTGGCGGCCAGGGCGGTACGGCGGTAGGTAAAGGTGTCAGCCATAGGCTCCCAGGTTTTAGGGTGGAATTATCCGTTACGGGGTAATTTTATCCCTGTCGGAATAATAAGGCCATAAAAGCGCTCAATGGGGGCTAGGGTTGGGGGGCAGGATGGGGCATAAAATCGGGCCTCTGTGCTTATCCAATGAGCACGAGCAGCTACGTAAAATATAGCTGTTCGCCCCCGGCCTGTGCCAGTGCCTTGGAGGCCTCGGGTAAACTGACTTTTCTCTGTGCCGCCTGCGGGCCGCATGTAAACCCTTAGCAAAAGCCCTCCACACTTCCGGTGCGCCTCCAATCCATCAAGCTCGCGGGCTTCAAGTCCTTCGCCGAACCCACCACCTTCCACCTGCCCGGGCAGTTGGTCGGCGTGGTGGGGCCGAACGGCTGTGGCAAGTCCAACATCATGGATGCGGTGCGCTGGGTGCTGGGCGAGAGCAAGGCCAGCGAGCTGCGTGGCGAGTCCATGCAGGACGTGATCTTCAGCGGCACCACCACCCGCAAACCGGCCAGCCGCGCCAGCGTGGAGCTGGTGTTCGAGAACCACGACCACCGCGCAGGCGGCCAGTGGGGCCAGTTTGCCGAAATTGCCGTCAAGCGCGTGCTCACCCGCGACGGCACCAGCAGCTACTACATCAACAACCAGCCGGTGCGCCGCCGCGACGTGCAAGACGTGTTCCTGGGCACCGGCCTGGGCCCACGCGCCTACGCCATCATCGGCCAGGGCACCATCAGCCGCATCATCGAGTCGCGCCCGGAAGAGCTGCGCCTGTTCCTGGAAGAAGCCGCGGGTGTCTCCAAATACAAGGAGCGCCGCCGCGAAACCGAAAACCGCCTGGGCGACACCCGCGAGAACCTGACCCGGGTGGAAGACATCCTGCGCGAGCTCAACGCGAATCTGGAGCGCCTGGAAAAGCAGGCCGAGGTGGCGCAAAAGTACAACAGCCTGCACGCCAGCGCCACGCTGAAACAGCACCAGCTGTGGTTCTTGAAGAAGGTCGATAGCGAATCTGACCAAAGCAAGGTCAAAACCGAGGCCGCCCAGGCGGTGAACGACCTGGAGTCGCGCATCGCCGACCTGCGCCACGTGGAAGCCGAGCTGGAAACCATCCGCCAGGCGCACTACGACGCAGGCGATGCCGTGAATCGCGCCCAGGGCAAACTGTACGAGGCCAGCGCCGAAGTAGGGCGGCTGGAGGGCGAAATCCGCTTCGTGGTGGAAGGCCGCCAGCGCGTCGAGCTGCGCATGGCCACCCTGAAAGAGCAGATCCAGCAGTGGGCCACGCGCCAGGAAGATGCCCAGTACGAGCTGGAGAATTTAGAGGCCTCCGGTATCGAGGCCGAAGAAAAAGCCGAGCTGCTGGCCGCCCAGGTGGAAGAGCAGGCCGGGCAAATCCCCGACCTGGAAGATGCCCTGCAAACCGCCAGCCGCGCCGCCAACGAGCAGCGCACGGGCGTGGTGCAGGTGCAGCAGCAGATCCAGGTGCTGGCCGCCGACCAGCGCAGCATCGAAGAGCAAAGCCGCCAGCTCGACCAGCGCCGCGAGCGCCTGCTGGTCGACAAAAAAGCCCTGGCCGCGCCGGACGAAGCCCGCCTGGGCCAACTGCAAGCCCAGCTGGAGGAGGCCTCTGAAGCTGCCAGCGTGGCCGCTGCACGCCTGCACGAGCTGCAAGAATTTTTGCCCCAGCTCGACGAAGACCGCCGCGCCAAACAAACCGCCGTCAACACCGAATCCGCCCGCCAGGCCGATATCTCGGCCCGCATGGAAGCCCTGAAGGCGCTGCAAGAAAAGGTCAAGACCGACGGCAAGCTCAAGCCCTGGCTGACCCGCCACGGCCTGGACGGCTTGCAAGGCATCTGGACCCAGCTGCATATCGAGCAGGGCTGGGAAAACGCACTGGAAGGCGCTTTGCGCGAACGCATGGGCGCGCTGGCCGTGTCCAGGCTGGAGATGGTGCGGGCCTTTGCCGGGCTGGATGGCCGCGACGTACCGCCCGCCAAGCTGGCCTTTTACAGCCCGCCGCCCGCAGGCCCATCGCAAAATTCTGCCGCCTTGCCACGGCTGGCGGACTTGCTGCGCCTCAACGATGCCGGGCTGGCCGCCTTGCTGGCCGACTGGCTGCACGGCTGCTACACCGCGCCCAGTTTTGAAGATGCCCTGCACCAGCGCAGCCAGTTGCAGCCGGGCGAGGTCATCTACGTGCAAAGCGGCCACGCCGTGGGCCCGCACAGCGTGGCGTTTTACGCGCCCGATTCCGAGCAGGCCGGGCTGCTGGCGCGGGCGCAAGAGATCGAGAACTTAGAGAAGCAACTGCGCGCCCAGACCCTGATCAACGAAGAAACCCGCTACGCCCTGGTGCGGGCCGAAGCGGCCTACAACGAGTCGTCCAGCCGCCTGGTGTCGGCCCGGCGCGAGGCCACCGAGGCGCAAACCCAGGCCCACGCCCTGCAGGTCGAAACCCTGCGTCTGGGCCAGTTGGCCGAGCAGGCGCGCGTGCGCAGCCAGCAACTCGAAGGCGACCTGGCCGAGGTGGAAGCCCAGCTGGACGAGCTGCAGGAGCGCCGTGTCAACGCGGAAGGCCGGTTTGAAGAGCTGGACATGCAGCTCGCCGACAGCCAGGAGCGCCACGCCCAGCTCGACGAGCGCGTCATCGAAGTGCAGCGCAAGCTGGCCGAGTGCCGCGAGCAGCAGCGCAGCCTGGAGCGGCAGGCCCAAGAAGCCACTTTCGCCCAGCGCAGCCTGGGTGCCCGCCGGGCGGAATTGAGCCGTTCGCTGGACATGGCCCAGCAGCAAACCGTGGCCCTGACCGACGAGCAGCAGCGCGCGGCAGACGAACTGGGCCGCCTGAACGACGCAGCCGCCCAGGGCGGCCTGCAAACCGCCCTGGCGGCTAAGCTGGAGCGCGAAGCCGAAATGGCCGCCCAGCGCAGCCAGTACGACGATTTAACGGCCCGCCTGCGCGCCAGCGACGAGGCCCGCATGCAAAACGAGCGCGCCCTGGAGCCGCTGCGCCAGCGCATCACCGAATTCCAGCTCAAGGAGCAGGCCGCGCGCCTGGGCTCCGAGCAGTTTGCCCAGTTGTTGACAGAAGCCAATGCCGACCTGGAGGCGATTGCCACGTCCATCGTGCAAGGCAATGTGCGCATCCCCGGCATGCAGAGCGAAATCGACCGCCTGAACCGCGAAATCACCGCCCTGGGGGCCGTGAACCTGGCCGCACTGGACGAGCTGGCCGTGGCCCGCGAGCGCAAGCAATTCCTGGATGCCCAGACCGCCGACCTGGTGGAGGCCATGACCACGCTGGAAGATGCCATCAAGAAGATTGATGGCGAAACCCGCGAGCTGCTGTCGGGCACCTTCAACACCGTCAACGGCCACTTCGGCAAGATGTTCCCCGAGCTGTTTGGCGGCGGCAATGCTCGCCTGGTCATCACCGGGGACGAAATCCTGGACTCCGGCGTGCAGGTCATTGCCCAGCCGCCGGGCAAGAAGAACCAGACCATCCACCTGCTGTCGGGCGGCGAAAAAGCCCTGACCGCCATCGCCCTGGTGTTCGCGATTTTCATGCTCAACCCGGCACCGTTTTGCCTGCTCGACGAAGTGGACGCGCCGCTGGACGACGCCAACACCGAACGCTATGCCAAACTGGTAGCCAGCATGGCCCGCGAAACCCAGTTTCTTTTCATCAGCCACAACAAGATCGCCATGGAAATGGCCCAGCAACTGATTGGTGTGACCATGCAGGAGCAGGGCGTTTCACGCATCGTGGCAGTCGATATGGAGTCGGCCCTATCCATGGCCGAAATGTGATCATGACCACCACCCTACAACTCGGCTTGGCCATCGGCGGCGGGATCGTCCTGGCCACCGTCGTGGCCTATAACACCTGGTCGGCGCGCAAAAACGCCCCCAAGCAGCCCGATCCCTTGCCCACCCCTGTTGAGCCCAGCGCGCCGGATGCCGAGCGCCGCGACCCCGCTTTTGACGGCGAGGAACTCCCCCCGCTGCCCACGCCCGAGCGCAAGCCCGGCATGGACGCGCTGATCGACGTGCTGGCCCCCATCGCGCTGGAGCAACCGGTGTCTGGCGATGCCGCCCTGGCCGCCATGCCGCCCACCCGCCGCGTCGGCAGCAAGCCCTTTGCCATCGAGGGCCTGAACGTGGCCAGCCAGCAGTGGGAAACCCCGCTGGCAGGCCAGCGCTACAGCCAGCTGCAGGCGGGTGTGCAACTGGCCAACCGCACCGGTGCGCTCAACGAGATCGAGTTCTCCGAGTTCGTCATCAAAACCCAGGCCTATGCCGACACGGTGAGCGGCCTGCCCGAGTTTCCCGACATGCGTGAAGAAGTGGCCCGGGGCCGCGAGCTCGACCAATTCGCCAACGACCACGATGCCCAGCTGGGCTTTACTCTGCGCGCCGTGCACGCCGCCTGGAGCCCCGGCTACGTGCAGCAGCACGCCGCCCGCTTGGGCTTCGTGCCCAGCCTGATCCCCGGCCGCATGCTGCTGCCCAGCAGCACGCCCGGCATGCCGCCCATCCTGGGCCTGGCCTTCGACGCGCAAGCCGCCCTGGCCGAAGACCCCGACCAATCGGCCCTGCGCGAAATCACCCTGAGCCTGGACGTGCCCCAGGTCGACCGCGCCGAGCAGCCCTTTGTGCGCCTGCGCGACACCGCCGCCGCCCTGGCCGAAGCCATGGACGGCAGCCTGACCGACGACCGGGGCTACCCGCTGCAGCGCGATGCGCTGGACGGCATCGGTGCCTCGCTGGAGCAGCTGTATGACACGCTGGACTCGCGCGAGCTGGCGGCGGGCTCGGTACTGGCGCGCAGGTTGTTCAGCTGAGTGCCATGGAAAGTTCAGACCTTTTTAGCCCTCCCGTGCTCGTCCCACCAGCACAAGTAGCTATAGAAATAGAAGCGCTGCGCACCCAGCTCAATGCCTGGAGCCATAGCTACTACGTGCTGGACGCGCCCACCGTGCCGGATGCCGAGTACGACCGCGTGTTCCGTGCCCTGCAGGCGCTGGAAACCGCCCACCCCGAACTATTGACCGCCGACTCGCCCACCCAGCGCGTGGGCGGCAAGCCGCTGCCCGAGTTCACCTCGGTGCGCCACGCCGTGCCCATGCTCAGCATCCGCACCGAAACCGATACCGAGCCCAGCGGCGCGCAGAACTTCGACACCCGCATCCGCAAGGAACTGGCGCTGACCGAGACCGACCCGCCCGTCGAGTACGTGGCCGAACCCAAGTTCGACGGCCTGGCCATGAGCCTGCGCTACGAGCAGGGCGTGCTGGTGCAGGCCGCCACCCGGGGCGACGGCGAGTACGGCGAGGATGTCACGCAAAACATCCGCACCATGCGGCAGATTCCGCTGCGCCTGCAAGGCAGTGCCCCGCCGGTGCTGGAAGTGCGTGGCGAGGTCTACATGCGCCTGGCCGACTTCGATGCGCTCAACGAGCGCCAGCGCGAAAAGGGTGACAAAACCTTCGTCAATCCGCGTAACGCCGCCGCCGGTGCCGTGCGCCAGCTCGACCCCGGCATAGCAGCACAGCGCCCTTTGAGCTTCTTCGCCTACGGCCTGGGCGAGGTGACCGCGCCGGAGCAGGGCGGGCCGGAGTTCGAGACGCACTACGCGCTGCTGCAAACCCTGAAGTCTTGGGGTTTTCCGGTGGCTGCGCAGGTGGAGATTGCACGAGGTGCTACGGAATTAGTAGCGTACCACCAGAAAATCGGTGCCGCCCGCGACAGCCTGCCGTATGACATCGACGGCGTGGTCTACAAGCTCAACGCCCTGGCCCTGCAGCGCCAGCTCGGCTTTGTGTCGCGCGAGCCGCGCTGGGCCGTGGCGCACAAATACCCGGCGCAGGAGCAGCTCACCACCATTACCGCCATCGACGTACAGGTGGGCCGCACCGGCAAGCTCACGCCCGTGGCCCGCTTGGCCCCCATTTTTGTGGGCGGTGTCACGGTGACCAATGCCACCCTGCACAACCTGTTCGAGCTGCGCCGCAAGCGCGTGCGGGTGGGCGACACCGCCATCGTGCGGCGGGCCGGGGATGTGATCCCCGAAGTCGTCGGCATCGTGGCCAAGCCACGGGCCCACTACGTGCCCAACTTCCGCATGCCGCGTGCCTGCCCCATTTGCGGTAGCAAGGTGGTGCGCGAAAAAACCGAGATGAACCACCGTTGCAGCGGCGGCCTGTTCTGCCCTGCGCAGCGCAAAGAGGCCATCCTGCACTTCGCCCACCGCCGCGCGGTGGAGGTCGAAGGCCTGGGCGACAAGCTGGTGGAGCAACTGGTGGACACGGGCGTGATCCGCACCTTGCCCGACCTGTACAAGTTGGGCTTCACCGCGCTGTCCGCCCTGGACCGCATGGCCGACAAGTCGGCGCAGAACATCCTGGACGCGCTGGAAAAGTCCAAAAACACCACCTTGCCGCGCTTTATGTTCGGTTTAGGCATCCGCCACGTCGGCGAGGCCACCGCCAAGGCGCTGGCCCGGCATTTCGGCAAGCTGGACGCGGTGATGGATGCCACCGCAGAGCAACTGCTGGAAGTCGCTGATGTCGGCCCCATCGTGGCCTTGGCCATCCGCACCTTCTTCGACCAACCGCACAACCGCGAAGTGGTCGAGCAGCTGCGCGCCTGTGGCATCACCTGGGAGGAGGGCGAACCCGCCCAGCAAACCCCCAAGCCCCTGGCAGGCCAGACCTTTGTGCTCACCGGCACCTTCCCCACCCTGAGCCGCGACGCAGCCAAGGATTTGCTGGAAGCCGCCGGTGCCAAAGTGGCCGGTTCGGTGAGCAAAAAGACCAGCTACGTTGTTGCGGGCGAGGAAGCCGGCAGCAAGCTGGACAAGGCGCAGGCGCTGGGCATCACCGTGCTGGATGAGGCGGGGATGTTGGCGTTGTTGCAGGCGGGGGATGGTGCAACGGACTAAACTGCCGACATGGACCGCCAAACCACTCTCGAACTTTTGACCCAGCACAAAGCCCATTTGGGCCGCCTGTTCGGTGTCGTCCAATTGGCGTTGTTTGGCTCCATGGCCCGCGATACCGCCACGGCCCGCAGCGACGTGGACGTTCTCGTCTCCTTTGACGGTCCTGCTACCTCGGCCCGCTATTTCGGAGTGCAGTTTTACCTGGAAGATCTGTTGGGCTGTCCGGTGGATCTGGTGACCGACAAAGCCTTGCGCCCTGAGCTTCGGCCGTTTGTGGAACGGGATGCTGTGCAAGTCTGACTGGGTACTTCAACGATATTTATGACCCTCCACACCATCCTCAAAATGGGCGACCCCCGCCTGCTGCGCACGGCACAGCCGGTGACCGTATTCGACACCGACGAACTCCACTTGCTCATCTCCGACATGCTGGACACCATGCGTTCCGTCAATGGCGCGGGGCTGGCGGCGCCGCAGATAGCGGTGGATTTGCAGCTGGTGGTGTTTGGCACGGCGGAGGTAAATCCGCGCTACCCAGACCGGCCCGTCGTGCCGCCCACGGTGCTGATCAACCCGGTGATCACGCCCATTGGCGACGCGGAAGAAAACGATTGGGAGGGTTGCCTGTCGGTCCCCGGCCTGCGGGGTCTGGTGCCGCGTTGGTCGCGCATCCGTTACACCGGTTTTGACCAGTATGGCGATGCCATCGACCGCACGGTGGAGGGCTTCCACGCCCGCGTGGTGCAGCACGAGTGCGACCACCTGATCGGCAGGCTTTACCCCACGCGCATGCGGGATTTGACGCAACTGGGCTACACCGAGGTGCTGTTCCCGGCGCTGGACCCGGCGGACGACGATTAAGAACGGGATCTAAGCGCACAAATAGCCCCATTTGCACCCGCTTCCCCGCGCTTAAGCCGGTGGCCCCCAGGACTACCATCGCGCGATGAAAGCTCTTTTTCCTGCACTTGCGGCCAGCCTGGCCTTGCTGGGCTGCGCCAAGATGGAGTCCCGCTTGCAGGGCTGGATGGCCAGCAGCGTGCCCGCGTATGCCGTGGTCAACGGCGTATTGCTGGAAGGCCAGGCCACCATTTTTTACGACCGCTCTGGCGGCACGCTCAGGCTGGCGGCCAGCCAGCCCAGCCAGCCCAGCCAGACCTGCGTGGGAGACTTGCGCTACACCGCTACGGCGGCGGGCAACCTGGCGCTGCATTGCGACGGCGGCGTGCACCTGCGTATGGCGTTTACCGCCACCGATGCGCTACGCGGCTTTGGCACCGGTACCACCCAACAGGGCCCGGCTGCCTTCACCTGGGGCATGGGGCCTGCGGATGCCTTGGCCTACCTGCCGCTGCCTGCGGGCCAGCGCGTGGCGGAACCGGTGGCCGAGGCCACCCCCGCACCAGCACCCGGATCAGATATCCCACCGGCTCCTGCCCAGGCTGTACAGTAGTCCAGCCTGGTTTGCCGGACGCGGTAATAAGGCATTTGCTATAAGATAAGTAGCTACAGGTGCAGGTGCGAATAGCACCAGAGCCATTTTTATTTATTTGCTCCATGCCCCATCCTCTTGTCCAGGTCCATCCGGAAACCCATGGCATCGTGCTCGATCTGGCCTACGCCACCGCCAACAACATCGCGGGCCGCCCCATTTACGACCGGGCCCACTGCCTGCTGCACCGCGACGCCGAAGCCTGTCTGCGCAAAGCCGTGCTGCTGGCCGCAGAGGTGGGTTTGCGGCTGAAAATATTCGACGCGTTTCGTCCCCACGAGGCCCAGGTGCTGCTGTGGGAAACCGCGCCCGACCAGGCCTATGTGGCCGACCCCGCCATCGGCTCTAACCACACGCGCGGCACCGCGGTGGACCTGACCCTGGTGGACGCGCAAGGCGCCGAGCTGGACATGGGCACGGCTTTCGACGACATGGGCGACGCCTCGCACCATTTCAGTGAAAAGGTGTCGGCCCAGGCCCAGGCCAACCGCCTGCTGCTGCTGCAGGTGATGGAGGGCGCGGGTTTCGAGCATCTGCCGAACGAGTGGTGGCACTACGCGCTACCCGGCCACTACGGCCTGATTGACAGCGACGCGCTGGGCGATTTGAGCCCCATGCGTCGGAGTTAGCATGCTTCTTGCGGAGTTCCCCTGAGTAGTTTTTGCCTCTTACCCAAAGGATGTTCAGATGCGTTTTACGACACCCGTACTTTCCCGCCGCGCGCTGGCAGCAGCCTTGGCCTCGACCCTGGTTTTAGGCTACGGCATGGCACCCGCCCTGGCCGCCACGCCCAAGGACACGCTGGTGGTGGCCTTTGCGTTTGACGACATCATCACCATGGACCCGGCCGAGGTGTTTGAAATCTCGGCCAGCGAGGTGATGGGCAATACCTACGACCGGCTGGTGCGGCTGGATGTCAACGACCCGTCCAAACTCGTCAACGACATCGCCAAGTCCTGGACGGTGTCGGCCGACGGCAAGACCTTCAGCTTCGAGCTCAAGTCCGGCCTGAAGTTTGCCTCGGGCAACCCACTTACCGCCGAAGACGTGGCTTTCTCGCTGCAGCGCGCGGTGCTGCTCGACAAGTCTCCGGCCTTCATCCTCACCCAGTTCGGCTTTAGCAAAACCAACGTCAAAGACAAGATCAAGGCCACCGGAGCGCTGACCCTGACGCTGGAAACCGACAAGGCCTACGCCCCGTCGTTTGTGATGAACTGCCTGACCGCCGACGTGGGGGCGGTGGTGGATAAAAAGCTGGTGCTGGCCAACGAAGTGGCGGGCGACCTGGGCTATGCCTGGCTCAAGACGCATTACGCCGGTTCCGGCCCCTTGAAGCTGCGCGAATGGCGGGCCAACGAAGTGGTGGCGCTGGAGCGCAACGACAGCTACTACGGCAAAAAAGCCCCGCTGGCCCGCGTGCTGTACCGCCACATCAAGGAATCCAGCACCCAGCGCCTGCTGCTGGAAAAGGGCGACATCGACATGGCCCGCAACCTGGCCCCGCAAGACCTGGCCGCTATGGCCAGCAACAAGGACATCAAGATCGAATCGGCCCCCAAGGGCACGGTCTACTACATCAGCCTGAACCAGAAGAACCCCAACCTGGCCAAACCCGAGGTGCGCGAAGCCCTGAAATGGCTGGTGGACTACGCTGCCATCGGCGACACGCTGATCAAGAACATCGGCACCGTGGACCAGAACTTCCTGCCCGTGGGCCTGTTGGGTGCCAGCACCGTCAACCCGTACAAGCTGGATGTCGACAAGGCCAAGGCGCTGCTGGTCAAGGCCGGGCTGCCCAATGGCTTCAAGGTCACCATCGACATGCGCACCATCCAGCCGGTGCAGGGCATCACCGAGTCCTTCCAGCAAAACGCCAAGCGCGCGGGCATCGACATCGAAATCATCCCCGGCGACGGCAAGCAGGTGCTAACCAAGTACCGCGCCCGCACCCACGACATGTACATCGGCCAGTGGGGCGCCGACTACTGGGACCCGCACAGCAACGCCACCTTTGTGCAGAACTCTGACAACAGCGACGATGCCAAGGCCAAGCCCCTGGCCTGGCGCAATGCCTGGGTTGCCCCCGAGCTGGAAAAAATGGCCGATGCCGCCGTGGTGGAGCGCGACACCAACAAACGCAAAAAGATCTACGAAGACATGCAGGCCGAATTCCGCAAGACCAGCCCCTTCATCATGCTGTACCAGCAGGTGGAAGTGGCGGCCGTGCGGAGCAACGTGGCGGGCTTCAAGCTCGGCCCCACGTTTGGCTCGGACTACATGTTTACCGCCAGCAAGCGCTAAACCTGCATGCGAAAACTCCAGGCCGTAGGGCGGTTTGCGGTCGTCATCGTCCTGACCTACCTGGGCCTGCTGGCCGTCACCTTCTTCATTGGCCGGGTCATGCCCATCGACCCGGTGCTGGCCATCGTGGGCGACCGGGCTTCGGGCGAGCTGGTCGCCCGGGTGCGCGAGGAGATGGGCTTCAACAAGCCGCTGTGGGAGCAGTTCAGCATCTACATCAGCAAGGTGCTGCGCGGTGACTTTGGCACCTCGGTGCTGAGCTCGCACCCGGTGATGGACGACATCCTCCGCGCGTTTCCCGCCACCTTCGAGCTGGCCACGCTGGGCATCATCATTGGCGTGGGCCTGGGCGTGCCGCTGGGCGTGTGGGCCGCCGTGCGCCGGGGCGGCGTGGTGGACCAGATTGTGCGGGTGGTGGGCCTGGTGGGCTATTCGGTGCCGATTTTCTGGCTGGGGCTGATGGGGCTGGTGCTGTTCTACGCCAAACTGGACTGGGTGGCCGGGCCGGGGCGCATCGATGTGGTCTATGAATACACCCTGACCCCCGTCACCGGCCTGCTGCTGCTGGACGCGGCCATGGCCGGGCAGTGGGACGCGTTTGGCAATGTGCTGTCGCACCTGATCCTGCCCGCCTCGCTGCTGGGCTATTTTTCGCTGGCCTACATCAGCCGCATGACGCGCTCTTTCATGCTGCACGAGCTGGGGCAGGAGTACATCGTGGCCGCCCGCGCCAAGGGCCTGAGCGAAGTCCGCATCATCTGGCGGCACGCGCTGCGCAACGCCATGGTGCCGCTGGTCACCGTGATCAGCCTGTCGTACGCGGGTTTACTCGAAGGCTCGGTGCTGACCGAAACCGTATTCGCCTGGCCCGGCCTGGGCCTGTACATCACCAATTCGCTGCAAAACGCCGACATGAACGCGGTGCTGGGCGGCACCATCGTGGTGGGCTCGATCTTCATTGGCCTGAACCTGCTGTCGGATCTGCTTTACAAAACCCTAGACCCCCGTACCCGAACACGATGACCACCCTAAGTTTGCACGACTGGCTGATGAGCGACCGGCCCGCCTCGCGCCGCCAGGCCGCCTGGGGCCGGGCCTATGGCGCGTGGCGCATCTTTCTGCGCAACCGGCTGGCGGTGCTGGGCCTAGGCATCGTGCTGGCGCTGGTGCTGGTGGCCCTGCTGGCCCCGTGGATCGCACCGTATTCGCCCACGGTGGGCGATTTGCGCACCACCCGGCTGCTGCCACCCTCGCACCTGTTTTGGCTGGGCACCGACGACCAGGGGCGGGACATCCTGTCGCGCCTCATCCATGGCTCGCGCATCACCCTGATGGTCGTCGTGCTGGTGGCTGTGCTGGCCGCGCCCATCGGGCTGCTGGTGGGCACGGTGGCGGGCTATGCGGGCGGCATGGTGGATGCGGCGCTGATGCGCATAACCGATATTTTTCTGGCCTTTCCCCGGCTGATTCTGGCGCTGGCCTTTGTGGCGGCCCTGGGCCCGGGCATCGAAAACGCGGTGATCGCCATTGCCATCACCGCCTGGCCGCCGTATGCGCGCATGGCCCGGGCCGAAACGCTGACCGTGCGCCAGACCGACTTTATTGCCGCAGTGCAGCTTATCGGCGCGTCGCCCTGGCGCATTGTGCTGCACCACATCATGCCGCTGTGCCTGTCTTCGGTGATCGTGCGGGTCACGCTGGACATGGCGGGCATCATTCTCACCGCTGCCGGGCTGGGCTTTCTGGGCCTGGGCGCGCAGCCGCCCACACCCGAGTGGGGCGCGATGATTGCCAATGGCCGCCAGTACGTGCTCGACCAGTGGTGGGTGGCGGCGGCACCGGGCGCGGCTATTTTTCTGGTCAGTCTGGCGTTCAACCTGGTGGGCGACGGTTTGCGCGATGCCTTGGACCCGAAAGGCGTGAAATGACGGAACCCCTGTTGGTGGTCGATGACCTGCGGGTCGCCTTTCCCAACCGCGATGGCGGCTGGGTGGAGGTGGTGCGCGGCGTGTCGTTCACGCTGGGCAAGGAGCGCCTGGGCATCGTGGGCGAATCGGGTTCGGGCAAGTCACAGACGGGTAGGGCGATTCTGGGCCTGACGGCCCCCGAGGGCCGGGTCAGCGCCAAACGCCTGGCGTTCAAGGGCACGGATTTGCTGCACTGCAGTGCCCAGGAGCGCCGCACCCTGCGCGGTGGCCGCATCGCCATGGTGCTGCAAGACCCCAAGTTTTCACTCAACCCGGTGATGCGCATCGGCGACCAGATCGTGGAGACGCTGCAGGCGCACAGCAAGGTATCGAATGCCCAGGCTAGAGCGCAGGCCCTGGCCGCGCTGGAGCAGGTGCAGATCGACGACCCGGCCCGCGTGTACAAGCTGTACCCGCACGAGGTGTCGGGCGGCATGGGCCAGCGCGCCATGATTGCCATGATGCTGATCGCCAACCCGGATTTGCTGATTGCCGACGAGCCCACCTCGGCCCTGGACGTGACCGTGCAGCTCCAGGTGCTGGCGATTCTGGACGCGCTGGTGGTGCAGCGCGGCATGGGCCTGATTTTTGTGTCGCACGACCTGCGCCTGGTCTCCACCTTTTGCGACCGCATTCTGGTGATGTACGCCGGGCGGGTGGTCGAGGAGCTGCCTGCGGGTGGGTTGGCCCAGGCCAAGCACCCTTACACCCTGGGCCTGCTGAACTGCCTGCCGCAGCTCGGCGACAACCGGCACCCGCTGCCCACGCTGAACCGCCAGCCGGAGTGGGCTTTATGAGCGCGTCTGTAGGCCTGGAGGTCAAAAACCTGCGCGTCAGCTTCGACGGCTTTGTGGCCGTGGCCGACACGTCTTTCACCGTGCAGGCGGGCGAGAGTTTTGGCATTGTGGGCGAATCGGGCTCGGGCAAATCCACCGTGCTGCGCGCCATCTGCGGGCTGGCGAAGCGTGAAACCGGCACTGTGCAACTGCTGGGGCCTGCTCCTCAGCCCTTGCCCGGCAGCAAGCCGTTCCGCCGACTGGTGCAAATGGTGTTCCAGGACCCTTACGGTTCGCTGCACCCGCGCCACACGGTGGACCGCCTGCTGGCCGAGCCATTGGCCATCCACGGCATGGGCGACGAGCAGGCACGCATCGAGCGCGCGCTGGACGAAGTCGGCCTGGGGCAGGGCTTTCGCTTCCGCTACCCGCACCAGCTCTCGGGCGGGCAGCGCCAGCGCATCGCCATTGCCCGTGCCCTGATTCTGGAGCCGCAGATTCTGCTGCTGGACGAGCCCACCTCGGCCCTGGATGCCTCGGTGCAGGCGGAGGTGTTGAACCTGCTGGAAACCCTGCGCGCCCGCCGTGGCCTGACCTTCATCATGGTCAGCCATGACCTGGCTGTGGTCACGCACCTGTGCCAGCGCCTGATGGTGATGCAGCGCGGCCAGACGGTGGAAATGCTGGCATCCGCCGACTTGGCCGCCAGCCGCGTGGCCCAGCCGTACACCCGCCAACTGATGGAAGCCGCCGTAGGCTTCCGAAGGAAAGAAGCCACACCATGACCCACTGGGAATCCCACGCCTGTCTGCCACTGCACCCGCAGGCCAGTTTTGCGCCGATAGACCGGCTGCATGCCGCCGGGGTGGACTACGTGTCGATCAACGTCGGCATGGACATGAACCCGGTGCAGCAGGTGATGGCGGTGATTGCCGGGTTCCGCGCCACCATTGCCGCCCACCCGGAGCGCTACCGGCTGGCCCACAGCGTGACCGACATTGCGCAAGCCAAAGCGAATGGCCAGGTCGCCATCGGCTTCGACCTGGAAGGTGCCATGCCGCTGTTGGAGCAGCCCGAGATGGTGGCGCTGTACGCCGCGTTGGGCGTGCGCCAGATCCACTTTGCCTACAACCGCAACAACAGCGTGGCCGACGGCTGCCACGACACCGAGCGCGGCCTGACCCCGCTGGGTGCGAGCATGGTGCAGGCGGTGAACGCCGCGGGCATGCTGATGGACTGCTCGCACACCGGGCGCCAATGCAGCCTGGACATCATGGCCGCCTCCAGCGCCCCGGTGATCTTCAGCCACGCCAATCCGCTGGCGCTGGTGGAGCATGGCCGCAACATCACCGACGCGCAAATCCGCGCCTGCGCCGCCACCGGCGGGGTGGTGTGCGTGTCGGGGGTGTCGTTCTTTCTGGGCCATGACGCGCCCACCGCTGCCGACGTGGCCCGCCATGCGGCTTACGTGGCCGACCTGGTGGGCGTGCAGCATGTGGGCATCGGGCTGGACATCAGCTTTGCGCAGCCCGAACTCCAAGACGACCCGCCGGGGGCGTACGACCCCAGTTACTGGTGGCCCCCATCTGCGGGCTACAACCGGGCCATCAGCCGCGCACGCTACACCCCGGTGGAGACCTGGCAGGTGCTGGCGCAAGCCTTGCAAGACGTGGGCATGTCCGCTGGCGATGCCGCGCAGGTGATGGGCGGCAACATGCTGCGGGTGGCGCAGCGGGTGTGGGGCTGATTTCAGGGTAAAAAATGCCTTATCCGCCGGTCGAATAAGGATTTGTAGCTATTAATTCAATAGCTATTGGCTTTTTTACCGCACCAGCAGCGCATTGATGGCCTGCAGGTCCTCGGGCTTGAGGCTGCCGCTGGCCTGGCGCAGTTTCAGGCTGCCCAGCAGCACGTTGTAGCGGGCCAGCGCCAGGTCGCGCTTGGTCTGGAACAACTGGCTTTGCGAGTTCAGCACGTCGATGTTGATGCGCACACCCACCTGGTAACCGAGCTTGTTGGCATCCAGCGCGATCTGGCTGGAGGTTTCGGCGGCTTCCAGGGCGCTGACCTGGCCTACGCCCGACAGCACGCCATAAAACGCCGCCCGGGTGGCCTGGGTGACGGCGCGGCGGGCGGCATCCAGGTCGGCCTGGGCTTTATCTTCCAGCGACAGGGTTTCGCGGATGCGGTTCTGGATGGAGAAGCCCGCGAACAAGGGGATATTGAAGCTCAGACCGATCTGGGTGGTGTTGGTGCGTGAACCGGGCAGGGCGCTGGTGGTGCCGTTGGGGTAGCGGTTGACGTTATAGCCCGCGGTCAGGTCCAGCGTGGGCAGGTTGCCCGCCCTGGCTTTCTGGGTTTCCAGCCGGGCCACGTCCAGGGCCACCACGGCCTGCACTACGTTGGGTTGCAGGCTTTCGGCTTGCTGGACCCAGGTGCTGATGTCGGCGGGTTGCACGGTGGGCAGCACCACGGGCTGCGCCAAGGGAATGGGCTGGGCGTTGACCTTGCTGACCAGGGTGTCGAGTGCCAGCTTTTTCACCAGCAGGTCGTTTTCGGCGGCGATTTCCTGGGCCCGCACCAGGTCGAACAGGGCCTGGGCTTCGCGGGTGTCGGTGATGGTGGCCGTGCCCACTTCAAAGTTGCGCTTGGCCGAGGCCAGCTGCTCGCCCACAGCGGTTTTTTGCGCCCGCACAAAATTCAGGGTGTCACCCGCGCCCAGTACGTCAAAGTAGGCCTGGGCCACACGCACCACCAGGTCCTGCTCGGCAGCGGCCAGTTGCGCCTGGGCCACATCAACCAGCTTCAGGCCTTGCTGGTAGGTGATGCGGTTGGCCGGGCGGTACAGGGGCTGAGAGGCGCTGAGCGTTGCGGATTGGGCGGTGTAGTCTTTGTCAAATGTCGGATTGCGGCCTTCGAGCAAATTGCGGTTGAGACCGGCCGCCAAGCCTACGCTGGGCAAGATACCCGCCTTGGCCTGGTCGGCCTTGGCCAGGTTCGCGTCATACAGCGCCTTGGCCGACTGGTAAGTCGAGTCTGTGGCCCGTGCTGCATCGTACAGTTCGATCAGGCTTTGCGCTTGTGCAGCGCCAGAAAAAGCGGCCAGCAGGGCTAAGGTGCAGGAGGCGAGCGGGAAGCGGGGCATGGTCATCCTTGTGAAATCAGTGTCAGTCGCTTGGCAGCTTTGTCGCTCAGTACCGGGGCACACTGGCATCGCGCTGCAGCGACCAAGCATCGATTCCACCGGCGATATTGACCACATTCTCAAAACCGTTTTGCACCAGAAATTGCGCCACGCGCTGGCTGCGGGCACCGTGGTGGCACAGGCAGGCGATAGGCTGGTGCGGGTCCAGCTCGGCCAGCCGGGCCGGGATGTCGCCCATGGAGAGCTGCACCAGGGTAAAGCCTTCGGCCGTTACGCTGGCCGCCTGCCATTCACCGGGTTCGCGCACATCCAGCACCACGGGGGCGGTCTGGCCTTGCAGCCACTGGGGCAGGTCGGTGGGGGTGATTTGGGCAATCATGGGTAGGGCGTGGATTAAAAAGAGAACTTCGAAGGCTCGGCAAAGTGCACCAGGCGCGGGGCCACGGTGTCCCAGGGCTGGGTGGTGGCGTAGGTGGTTTCGCCGGTGCGGGTGACGAAGTTGGCGCACATCATGGGCTCCTGGCCGACCACCGCAAACAGACGGCCACCCACCTTGAGCTGGGCCTTGATGGCTTCCGGCACCGCCGCCACCGAGCCGCTGAGCACGATGACATCGAATGGGCCGTCTGCGGCCGCGCCCAGGGCACCGTCGGCCTGGCGGACTTCGACGTTGCGCACACCGGCATTGCGCAGGTTGTTGCGCGCCAGGGTGGCCAGTTCGGGCAGGATTTCAAGCGACAGCACGCTGTGGGCGCTGGCGGCCAGCAGGGCGGCCATGTAGCCCGAGCCGCTGCCGATTTCCAGCACCTTCTCGTGTTTCTGGATCTTCAGGTCTTGCAGGGCGCGGGCTTCCACCTTGGGCGACAGCATGCACTGGCCGCCAGGCAGCGGGGCTTCCATGTCTACAAAGGCAAAGGCCTGGCTCTCGGCGGGCAAAAACTGCTCGCGTTTGACGGTGTTCAGCAGCGCCAGCACCGCGGGTTCCAGCACATCCCAGGGGCGAATTTGCTGTTCGATCATGTTGAAGCGGAACTGTTCAAGCTGGGCGGTGGTGGTCATGGTGGTGTTTGGGTTCAGGTGCAGTTAAGCTTTGATTTTAGGGGGGGAAAGTGGCAGGGCCGGGCGTTTTGCTATCCATTTACGTTGTAGCCAGCCTGCCAAGTCGTCCATATAACAATACACCACCGGCACCACCACCAGGGTCAGCAGCGAGGAGGTGATGACACCGCCCATCACCGCCTGGCCCATGGGGGCGCGTTGCTCGGAGCCTTCGCTGAGCGCAAAGGCCAGCGGCACCATGCCAAAAACCATGGCCAGCGTGGTCATCAGGATGGGGCGCAGGCGCACCTTGGCGGCCAGCAAAAGCGCCTCTGAGCGTTCCATGCCGTCGTCTCTGGCGCGGATGGCAAAGTCCACCAGCAAAATCGCGTTCTTGGTCACCAGGCCCATCAGCATCACCACGCCGATCACCGAGAACATCGACAGCGTGGACTGGAACAGCAGCAGCGCCAGCACCACGCCAATCAGCGTCAGGGGCAGGGCGGTCATCAGCGCCAGCGGCTGCAAAAAGCTTTTGAACTGGCTGGCCAGAATCATGTAGATGAACAGCACCGCCAGCACCAGCGCCGAGATGGCGTAGCCAAAGGCCTCGGCCATGTTCTTGGTGGAGCCGCTGAACTGGTAGCGGTAGCCCGGCGGCAGGGCCATGCCGTCCAGCACCGTGCGGATGTCGTTGGACACCTCGCCCGCCGAGCGCAGGTACACGTTGGCATTCACCGACACCTCGCGGGCCATGTTGCGGCGGTTGATCTGGTTCGGGCCGGTGGCATCGGTGATGCGGGCCACCTGGTTCAGCCGCACCACGCGCGGGCTGCCGTCGGCATTGGTGGCGGTGATGAAGGGCAGGCGCTGCAGATCTTCGGCGGTGCTGCGGGCGCTGGGGGCCAGGCGCACATTGACATCGTAGGTTTGGTCGTCGGGGGCGCGCCAGTTGCCCACGGTTTGCCCGGCCACCAGGGTGCGCAACTGGCTGGCGATGCTGGCCACGCCCAGACCCAGGTCGCTGGCGGCCTCGGCGCGCACTTCCACGTGCACGGTGGGTTTGTCGGGCTTGACGCTGGAGTCCAGGTCCACCAAGCCGGGGATATGGCGGATCTTGTCGCTGACCTGGCGCGACAGCCGCTCCAGCACGCGCAGGTCCGGCCCCTGCAGCGAGAACTCCACCTGCTTGTTGCCGCCCACCGAGTCCAGCAGGCCCACATGGGTCACGGTGATACCCGGTACGCTGCGCAGGCGTTCGCGCAGCACGCTGGCCATCTGGTCCACGCTGCGGCTGCGGGCCTTGCGGTCTACCAGGCGGATGTAGAGCGAGGCGTACATCTTGCCCGCCGCGTTGCCGGTGTTGAGGGTGGCCAGGGTGTAGCGCACCTCAGGAAACTCGCGCACGATGGACTCCACCTGCCGGGCCTTGGCCTCGGTCACCTCCAGCGACGAGCCCACCGGGGTGTAGAAATTGAGCGTGGTTTCCGAGAAGTCGGCCTTGGGCACAAATTCGGTGCCCAGCAGCGGCACCATCACCAGGCTGGTGGCAAAAATGGCCAGCGCCCCGGCCAGGGTGGTGAGCTTGTGCCCCAGCGCCCAGCGCAGGATGGTTTGGTAGCCGTCGGCCAGCCGGTCGGTAGCGCGCTCGAACCACTGGGTCACGCGGCCTATGGTCTTGTCGTAAAAGCCCACGGGTTTGTGGTGCTGACCGTGGGCTTCGACAGCCGGATCGTGCCAGATGCTGGACAGCATCGGGTCCAGCGTAAAGCTCACAAACATCGAAATCAGCACCGCCGCCACGATGGTGATGCCAAATTCATGGAAAAACTTGCCGATGATGCCGCCCATGAAGCCAATCGGCAAAAACACCGCCACGATAGAGAATGTGGTGGCCAGCACGGCCAGGCCAATTTCCTGCGTGCCCTCCAGCGCCGCCTGGTAGGGCGTTTTGCCCATTTGCAGGTGGCGCACGATGTTTTCGCGCACCACGATGGCATCGTCGATCAACAAACCCACGCACAGGCTCAGCGCCATCAGCGTGATCATGTTGATGGTGAAGCCAAAGATGTTCATGAACAAAAAAGTGCCGATCAGCGCAATCGGCAGCGTCAGCCCGGTGATCACCGTGGAGCGCCACGAGTTCAGGAACAAAAACACGATCAGGATGGTCAGCGCCGCGCCTTCGAACAGCGACTTGCGCACGTTGTCCACCGCCACGCGGATGGGCCGGGCCGCGTCGGTGATGGGCTCCAGCCGCAGGCCGGGCGGCAGCTGGGGGGTGAGCTCGGCAATCGCCTTGTTGAGCCCATCGACGACCTCGATGGTGTTTTCGTCCTGCGACTTCTGCACGCTCAGCAGCAGGGTGCGCTGGCCGTTGTACAGCGCCAGGGAATCGATTTCTTGCGCGCCGTCCACCACGCTGGCCACCTGGTCCACGCGCACCAGGCCGTTTTTGCGGGCCACGATGATCTGGCCAAAGTCTTCCGGGCGCTGCATGCGCGCATCGATTTGCACCACCCGCTCCTGCGCCAGGTTGCGGATGGACCCCAGCGGCAGGTTCTGGTTTTCGCCCCGCACCGCGTTGACCACCTGGTCTGCGGTTACGCCCAGGGCTTCCATGGCGCGGGGCTGCAGGTAGATGTTGACCTGGCGCTGGGTGCCACCCACCAGCGTGACCGAGCCCGCGCCGCGCACGTTTTGCAGGCGCTTCTTCAGCACCTGGTCAGCCCAGTTGGTCAGTTCAATCGCGCTGAGCGCTTTGCCTTTGCTGGCATCGGGTATGACGGCCAGCGACCAGACGGCGCGGCTGCTCGGGTCGAAGCGCAGCACCCGCGGCTCCTTCACCTCGTCGCGCAGCAGCGGGCGCACGGCGGCCACTTTTTCGCGCACGTCCTCGGCAGCTTTGCGGCCATCCACCGAGAGCTGGAACTCGATGATGACCACCGACTGCCCCTCGTAGCTGCGCGAGGTGAGGGTGTTGACACCGGCAATCGCGTTCACGCCTTCTTCGATCTTTTTGGTGACCTCGCTCTCCACGATGTCGGGCGAAGCCCCGGGGTATTCGGCCGTGACCACCACCACCGGAAAGTCGATATTCGGGAACTGGTCCACCTGCAGGCGCTGGTACGAGAACGCGCCCAGCACCACCAGGGCCAGCATCACCATGGTGGCGAAAACCGGGTTTTTCAGGCTGACCTGGGTGAACCACATAGGGGGTTACCGCGCCTGGGTGAAGGTGACGGGTGTGCCTTCGGCCAGCGCGCCCAGGCTGCCCTGGATGACTTGCGCACCCTCGGCCAGGCCGCTCACCGCCACCATCGCCTCGGTTCCCACCTGGCCACGCAGGCCGGGCACCACGGTCTGGTGCAGCACCTTGCCGTTGGCGACCACCTGCACATAGGGCAGGGGCTTGTCGGTGCGCAGCGCGCTCACCGGCACGGCCAACGTGGCCACTTGCGCCGTGCCCAGCGTGCCCTCGGCAAACAGGCCCTGGCGCAGGCCGGGCGCGGGTGCTACGGCCAGGTACACCAGCACGCTGCGGCTGCCCGCCTGGGTGCTGGGGTTGATGCGGGCCACGGTGGCGGCGATCTGGGCGTCCGACGCGCTGCCTTCGATGTGCAATTGCGCTGTCTGCCCGACCCGCAGGGCCACCGCGTCGGCGGCGCTGACCGAGGCCTCCAGCTCCATGCGGCGGATGTCCACGATCTCCAGCACCCGGGTGTCCAGCGCCACGCGCTCGCCCGGCTGGGCCAGGCGCTGGGACACCACCCCCGAGATGGGCGCGCGCAGCACCGCATCCGCCACCGTCTGGCGCGCCACGGCAGCTGCGGCCAGGGCGGCGCGGTGGGTGGACTGGGCGGCATTGAGCGTGGCCTGTGAAGCATCGAGTGCGGTTTTGGAGATAAAGCCCTGGTCGACCAGTGCCTGGTTGTTGGCAAACTGGCGCTGGGCAATGTCGATCTGCGCCTGGGCCGCAGCGGCCTGTTCCACGGCCTGCTGCAGGCGGGCCTGCACTTCGGTGGGTGCGATGCGGGCCAGCACCTGTCCGGCCTGCACGCTGTCACCCTCGCGCACCGTCAGGCCCTGCAGCTCCCCGGCCACCCGGGCCTTGACCACGGCGGAGTCTGCCGCTTTCAAGGCCCCGGAGATGGGCAGGCCCTGGGCCAGGGTGCGTGTCTGGGCCAGTACCACGTCGCTGCGGGCCAGCTCGATGGCGTTGGCGGGTGGGGCCAGCGCGGCGGCGGCCACGGCGGCCTGTTGCTGCTGGCGGGTCTGTACGGCACGGGCGATGCCGCCGACCAGCACCACAGCGACCACGGCCACAGTGGCCCACTTTATCCAGGGTTTCATAAAGGAATCTGTGGGGGCCGCACGCGCAGCCCGTTCAAAAGAATATGGAGTTGCGAGGCCAGGTAGGCCTGCGGGTCCAGCGCCGCCGGGGCGCAGGGGTGGTTGCCCATGGAGTGCTTCCACATGGCCAGGAAAATCAGCGGCGCGGTCACGCTGTAGGTGGCCAGGTCCGGGTCCACCGGGGCGAATTCGCCGCTATCCATGCCGCGCTGCAGAATGCGCCGCACCAGCGCCTGGTAGGGCAGGGCCACCTCGGTTTGGTAGAAGGCGGCCATTTCGGGGAAGTTGTGCGCCTCGGTCAGCATCAGCTTGGTCATGCCCGATGCCTGGGTGTTGCCCACGCGCTCCCACCAGCTCAGCATGCCATGGCGCAACAGGTCGGCGCTGCTGCCGGTGAAATCGTCTACCTCGGCGCTCCACTCAAAAAACCGGGCCGACAGGCTTTGCCGCACCACCGCCTTGAACAGCTCTTCCTTGCTGGGAAAGTACAAAAACAGCGTGCCCTTGGACACCCCGGCGCGCCGGGCGACTTCTTCCACCCGGGTGGCGGCAAAGCCTTTTTCTACAAACAGGTCCAACGCTGCCGCCAGCAGCTCGCCGGGCCGCGCTTCCTTGCGGCGCGCGCGCTTGGCTTGGGGTTCTGCGGGGGTGGTGGAGGTGGGCATGGGTTACTGACTGGCGGGTTATTAATGTAGCCCTTGCCCCTGGGATGCGTCAATGCAGGGGCTTTGCCACCCGTAAGCCCAGCCACTCGCGCAGCACCTCGCGGGACGATTGCAGACCGTGGCCGGTAGGCAGCCATTCCATCAGGCTGCGCTGCTGCGGCAGGGTGAAGCCGGTGGGTGCGGGAACCACGGTAAATCCGGCCCGCTCGAACGCCATCTGCGCCCTCGGCATGTGCCAGGCGTGGGTGACCAGGGCAATGCGCTGCACGCCGTCGGCTGCCAGCAGGGCGTGCAACTTGGTGGCGTTTTCCATGGTGTCGCGCGACTGGTCGTCTACCCAGCGGAGGGCGAAGCCGTAGTCTTGCAACGCGGCAGCGCGGGCGGCGGCGCCTTCGGACGGCGTGGCCGTGCCGCTGTTGGCCCAGCCCACACCCCCGGCAAAGGCCAGCGGTAACTGCGACTGGCGGGCCAGCCACACGCCGTAGCGCAGGCGGGTCGCCGTATCCGCCGTGGGCTGGGCTGCACCGTACTCGGGCGCCAAGGCCTGCACGCCGCCGCCCAGCACCACCACTGCCTGCACCTGGTGCGCCTGCAGCACCGACGCCGCCGTGGCCGGGGGCAGGGCGGGCACCTGCGGCAGGATGTTGAGCGCCAGCCACACGGCCACCGCGTTGCAGCCCAGCAGCCACAGACCGCCCAGCCCTGCCACGCAGAGCGCGCCGCCCAGTGCTTTTTTGCGCCGCACCAACAGCAGCCCCAAAAACGCCAGCAGCAGCGGTGCGGCAGGCGGAAGCACCAGTGCGGTCAACAAGGGTTTAAATTCGCCCAATTCCATATGCTCACTTTTTAATAGCTGCTTGTGCTCAATGGACGAGCGCTAGCATAGGTTTTGGCTCCAAACTTTTAATTCAGTAAAGTTGAAGACAATGTGAGTGTACAAGTGCGTACTCCTAAAAAAGGAGTACAAAGCAGGCTATGCAAAACACGTCCTCCTCTACTCCCTCCACACCCGCCGCACGCCACGTAATTACCCTAGGAGGCGGTTGTTTTTGGTGTACCGAGGCGGTGTTTGTGAAGGTGCGAGGCATCACCGACGTGGAAAACGGCTACTGCAATGGCCAGGCACTCAACCCTAGCTACGAAGAGGTGTGCAGCGGCGAGACCGGCCACAACGAGGTGGTGCGGCTGGAGTTTGACCCGGCGCAGATCAGCCTGCGCGAGATCCTGGAGGTCTTTTTTGTCATCCACGACCCGACCACGCTGAACCAGCAGGGCCACGATGTGGGTACGCAGTACCGCAGCGGCATCTACACCAGCACGCCCGAGCAGGTGCCCGTGGTCGACACTGTGCTGGCCGAGCTGGCGGTCAGCGGCAGCTACCGCAAGCCGATCGTCACCGAGGTGCAGCCGCTGCGCAACTACTGGCCCGCCGAGGCCTACCACCAGGACTACTTCGAGAACCACCCCGGCCACGGCTATTGCCTGATGGTGGCCGCGCCCAAGGTGGAGAAGTTCCGCAAGACGTTTGCCAACCTGGTGAAGCATTGAGAGTGTTTTAGGCCTCCCGTGCTTATTCCATCAGCACAAGCAGCTATAAAAAGTGTAGTTTTTGTGATTTCAGCGGCGTATGCTTGGTGCCATGCTGCGCTTGACCCAAGCCCCCAACCTCGCCATCGCCACGCTGTGGGTAGATGCGCTGCAGTTTGAAGGCATCACCGCCAGCGTGCAGCGCCAGTACCTCAGCGGCATTGCGGGCGATTTGCCACCCGACCAGTGCCTGCCCGAGGTCTGGATCCACCACCCTACCCAGGAAACCCGCGCCCGTACCCTGTTGCACCACCTGCAAAACCCGCCCCAGCACCGCTGGCAGTGCGTCTGCGGTGAGCTGGTGGAGGGCGGGTTTGAGCAGTGCTGGCACTGCGCGGCCTGGATGCCTGCTTGAACGAATCTGTATGGACACCACCCCCCAACACAGCCCCGCCGCCGAGCGCAACCTGTCGCCGATCCTGAAAGTTCTGCAGCGCGTGTTGCCCTCCCAGGGCACCGCGCTCGAAATCGCCAGCGGTACCGGCCAGCACGTGGCAGGCTTTGCGTGGGGCCTGCCTGGTTGGACCTGGCAGCCCAGCGACGCGCAGGACGATGCTTTTGGCTCCATCGCCTACTGGTGCGCGCAGGCCGGGGTGGCCAATGTGCTGCCGCCTGTGCGGCTGGATGTGCTGGCCCCGTGGCCGCTGGTAGAAAAATTCGATGCCATCTACTGCGCCAACATGCTGCACATCTCGCCCTGGGCCACCTGCGCGGCGCTGATGCGCGGTGCTGCAGGGCATCTGGCACCGCAAGGCGTGCTCATCACCTACGGCCCCTACCTGGAGCGCGGTGTGCCCACGTCGGCGGGCAACCTGGACTTTGATGCCGACCTGCGCCAGCGCGATCCCGCCTGGGGCATACGCCAACTGGACAACGTGGTGCAGCAGGCGGCGCTAGTGGGCCTGCAACTGCGGGAGCGGGTGGAAATGCCTGCCAACAACCTGCTGCTGGTTTTTAATTTTTCTGCAAACCCACCACCAGCGCCGTGATGTTGTGGCGCGCCATCTTCAAATAGCTGGCACCGGGCTGGTCGGGGGCCGATAGCGCGTCGGCATACAAGGTCTCACCGGGGACGACGTTGGCTTCTTTGGACAACTGTGCCAGCAGCTTGGGATTGGCCATGTTTTCCAGAAACACGGCCTTGATCTTTTCGCGCTGGATCTGGCGGATCAGGCTGGCGACCTGCTTGGCGCTGGCTTCGCCGTCGGTGGATACGCCTTGCGGGGCCAGAAACTTCAGCTGGTAATGGGCTGCAAAGTAGCCAAACGCGTCGTGCGAGGTGATCACCTTGCGCTTGGCAGTGGGCACGGCGGCAAACTGGGTGGTGGCCCAGGCATCCAGCGCCTGCAGCTCGGCCACATAGGCGGCGGTGTTGGCCTGGTAGCTGGCGGCCCCGGCGGGGTCGAGCTGCTCCAGGGCCTTGCGGATGTTGTTCACATAGAAGATCACATTGGCCGGGTTCTGCCAAGCATGCGGGTCGGTGATGACGCGCCCATCGTCTTCCATTTTGCGCGGCTGCACGCCGGTGGAGGCGATCACGCTGGCCCCCTTGTACCCGGCAGATTGCACCAGCTTGCCCATCCAGGGCTCAAAGCCCAAGCCGTTGCTCACCACCAGTTTCGATTGGAGAATGGCCTTGGCATCGGCCGGTTTGGGCTCGAACACATGGGCATCTTCGTTGGGGCCGACCAGGGTGGTCACGGCCACCCGGTCGCCGCCCACCACCCGTACCAGGTCGCCCAGGATGCTGAAGCTGGTGGTGACCGGGATTTGGGCCGAAGCACCAAAAGACATGGCTACGGCCAGCGCAACGAAAACGCGTTTGAAAAGCATAGAAACTCCTAGTTGGTAAATTTGTGTTGGCGCAGCCAGCCGCGTGGGGCCAGCAAGAGCGACAGGGCGTACAGGCTTCCGGCGCAGACGATGACGGTGGGGCCGCTGGCGGTGTCTTGGTGGTAGGAGATCAGCAGGCCTAGGAAGCTGGCCACCGCCGCCTGCGCCACCGCGTTGAGCATTTGCGCGGGCAGGGTGTCGTGCCACAGGCGGGCCGACACGGCGGGCAGCATCATGATGCCCACGGCCATCAGCGTGCCCAGGGTCTGGAAGCCCGCGACCAGGTTCAGCACGACCAGCAGCAAAAAGCCCTGCTGCACCACCGCGGCCTTGCGGCCACTCGCGCTTTGCAGGTAGGCCGGGTCAAAACTCTCCAGCAAAAACGCGCGGTAAAACACGGCCAACGCCGCCACGGTGAGCGTAGCCACCCCGGCTACCAGCACCAGCCCGCTGGCATCCACGCCCAGCGCGCTGCCAAACAGGATGTGCAGCAGGTCCAGCTGCGAGCCGCGGCGCGACACCAGCATCACGCCCAGCGCCAGCGACACCAGGTACAGCGCGGCCAGGCTTGCGTCCTCGCGCAGCACTGTGGCGCGGCTCACCAGGCCCGACACCGCCGCCACCAGCATGCCCGCCAGCAGCCCGCCCAGCGTCATGGCGATGGCCGACAGGCCAAAGAACAAAAAGCCCAGCGCCACGCCGGGCAGGATGGCGTGGCTGAGCGCCTCGCCAAACAGGCTCATGCGGCGCAGCGTGAGCAACACGCCCAGCGGGGCCGCGCCCAGGGCCAGCGCCAGGGCCGAGACCAGGGCGCGGCGCATGAACAGGAAGTCGGCGAAGGGGGTAATCGCCAGGTCGTAAAAATGGGGCATGGCTTCAAGCGGCATGGAGATGGTCGTCCCAGCTTTCGCCCAGCAGGCGGGCCTGGCCCAGATGCTGCGGGGTCAGCACCTGGGCCGTATCGCCCCAGGCCACCACGCCGCGCGCCAGCAGCAGGGTCTGCGGGAAGTGCTGGTGCACCTGGCTGTGGTCGTGCAGCACTGCGATGACCGTACGCTGGCGGGCGTGCCAGTCGGCCACCAGGGCCAGCAGCTCGGCGGTGGTTTTGCTGTCGATGGCGTTGAAGGGCTCGTCCAGCAGAATCAAGTCCGCGTCCTGCAGCAGCAGCCGCGCAAACAGCACCCGCTGGAACTGCCCCGCCGACAAGGCGCTGATGGGCCGCTGCGCAAACCCGCACAGGCCTACGGTGTGCAGGGCGGCATCCGCCTCATCCAGCACGGCGCTGCCCAAGCCGCCCAGCGCCCCCGCTGCCTGCCAGGCCCCCAGCAACACGCAGTCATGCACGGTGATGGGAAAGCTGCGGTCGATGGCCGACTGCTGCGGCAAATAGGCGATGCGCGAGCGCGGCGTGTGCACCTGCAGGCTGCCCTGGGCGATGGGCAGCAGCGACAAAATGCTTTTCAGCAGCGTGCTTTTGCCTGCGCCGTTGGGCCCCACCACCGCGGTGAGCGAGCCGGGCGCAAAACTGCCGCTGACCCCGTGCAGGGTGGGGCGGTCGCGGTAGGTGACGGTCAGGCCGTCCAGCGTCACCATGGCCCGGATGCCCAGGCCACGGCCAGCCATAGAAGCAGCAGGGCGGGGATGACGCGCAGCAGGCGGGCAGGTGCCGATAGGGCGAGGAAGCGGGGACGGGAACGGACGGTCATAGAGCCTGGGTAAAGTCGGTGGCAGTTGCAAAATTGGCGCGATAATGCAACCCAATTGCATCAAAGTATATCGCAACAGTGTTGCGTTAAAGGCGTTCGAGAACCCTATGGCTGCATCTTTATCTTCCACCTCTTCGGACGACCTGCTGGTCGCCCACGGTCTGCGCCGCACCAATGCCGCCCGCTTGGTGGTGGACTGGCTGCGCGCCCACGCCGACACGCGCTGGACCCACGCACAACTGCAAGAGGCCCTGGCCCGCGAGTCCAACATCACCCTGGACCGCGTCACGCTCTACCGCCTGCTGGACCGCTTGTCGGAAGTGGGCCTGCTGCGCTGCAAGGTGGATGCTGAGCGCGTGCGCCACTACCAGGCCATCTTGGAGGACGTGCCTACCGCGCCGCATTTCGAGTGCAACAACTGCCACCGCGACCTGCCGCTGGAAGGCCAGATGGACAAAACCAACGCCGAGCTGGCCCAGGCCGCCATTGCCGCCATCCAGGCCCTGAAAACCCTGGGGCAGCAAAACGTCAGCGTGGACCTGGCGCTGCGCGGGATTTGCGGCGATTGCGCTCCCACGCAAAGGTTGGCGCGTTGATCCGAACAGCGCAATTGCGTTACGCCTACCCAGGCGCTGAGCCGCTGGAATTCCCCGATACCGACGTGCCCCAGGGCGCTGTGCTGCTGCTGCGCGGCCCGTCGGGCGCGGGCAAATCCACCTGGCTGGCGCTGGCCGCGGGCCTGCTGCGCCCGAGCAGCGGGCAGATCACGGTGGCCGGTCAAGATCTGGCTGCTATTCAAAGAATAGCTACCGACGCATGGCGGGCCAGCGCCATCGGCTTCCTGCCCCAAAAATTGCACTTGAGTGAAGCGCTCACCGTGGCCGGCAACCTGGCCATGGCCCAGTGGGCCGCAGGCGTGCCCGACGACCCGCAGGCCGTGCACCGCACGCTGGAGGCCCTGGGCTTGGGGGCATTGGCTGCGCGCAAACCCCGCCAGCTCTCCGGCGGCCAGGCGCAGCGCGTCGCCCTGGCCCGTGCCGTGCTGCTGCAGCCCCAGGTGATTCTGGCCGACGAGCCCACCGCCAGCCTGGACGATGCCGCCGCCCAATCTGCCCTGGCCTTGCTGCAAGCCAGCGCCCAGCGCTGCAAGGCCACCCTGGTCATCGCCACCCACGACGCGCGGGTGGCGGCAGCCTTGCCGCAGGCGTTGACATGCCAAATTGGCACCCCGTGCTTATCTGACCAGCGTGAGCAGCTATGAAGATCGTAGCAATTGCCTTCCGCTACCTGTGGTCACGCCCCTTGTCTGCCGCACTGAACTTGCTGCTGCTGGCGCTGGGCCTGGCCAGCATCACCTTTGTGTGGATCACCAGCGAGCAGATGGACCGGGCGTTTGAGCGCGACCTGGCCGGGATCGACGCAGTGGTGGGTGCCAAAGGCAGCCCCATGCAGCTGATTCTGGCGGGCGTGTTCCACATCGACGTGCCGCCGGGCAACATCCCTTTGGAGGCCGTGCAGCAGCTTGAAAAAGACCCGCGCGTGGCCCAGCTCATCCCCATCAGCCTGGGCGATACCTTTCGGGGCTTTCGCATTGTGGGTACCAGCCCGGCCTATGCCGCGCACTACGGTGCCACCCTGGCCCAGGGCACGCTGTGGACTAAACCCATGCAGACCCTGATGGGTGCACAGGTGGCCAAAAATACGGGCTTGGCCGTGGGCAACACCTTCTACGGTTCGCACGGCCTCGGTGGCACCGGCCATATCCACGGTGACTTCCCCTACACCGTCACCGGCGTGCTGGCCCCCTGCGGCTGCGTGCTGGACCGGCTGGTGCTGACGGCCACCGAATCGGTCTGGAAAGTGCACGAAAAAGCCACCGCCCTGGACGAGGAAGACCAAAAAATCCTGGAGCAGGAGCGCGAAATCACCCTGGCGCTGATCACCTACAAAAGCCCGCTGGCGGCAGTGACCTTTCCGCGCTTCATCAACACCACCACCGAGATGCAGGCCGCCGCGCCCGCCGTGGAAATCACCCGCCTGCTGCGCATGGTGGGCGTGGGCACCGAGGTGCTGCGCGGCTTTGGCGCGGTGCTGCTGCTGACGGCGGGCTTGAGCGTCTTCATCGCCCTGTGGAACGCCGTGCGCGAGCGCCGCGCCGACCTGGCCATGCTGCGCATGCTGGGCGCGTCCCCTTACAAAGTGGCCGGGCTGGTGCTGGTGGAGGCGCTGCTGCTGGCCGCCTTGGCCACCGCCCTGGGCTTGCTGGGCGGGCATCTGCTGGCGGGTCTGGTGGGCAGCTGGCTGCAGGCCGAACGCTCGCTGCCGCTGACCGGCTGGATCTGGTTGCCCTCTGAATGGTGGGTGCTGCTGCTGGGCGCGGTGGTTGCCACCCTGGCCGCCGCGCTGCCCGCCTGGGAGGCCTACCGCCTGGACGTCACTACTTTGTTGAATCACCGTTGATAGGAATCTTGATGACCAAAACCCTTGCCGCATTGCTCCTCTGCAGCCTTTGCACCGCCAGCGCCATCGCCGCCGAGAGCGCCCAGGACACCAAAGAAGACGTCGCCCGCCACCGCGCCATCGCCGCCGCCCACGAAGCCGCCGCCCAATGCCGCGAGGCCGGCAAGGGCGAAGAGCTGTGCCTGAAAGCCCTGCAAGCGGCTTGCAAGGGGATTGCGATTGGCAAATATTGCGGGATGAAGCACGAACACTAGAGAGATCCATTCGCCTTACAATAAGGTAAGGAATAAGGAAACCCACATGACCACCGCCACCATTTCCTCCAAAGGCCAAATCACCATCCCGGCCGATGTGCGCCAAGCCATGCAGGTCGACACCGGCGACCGGGTGGAGTTTGTGGAACTGGAGCCAGGGCGTTACGAATTCGTGGCGGCAACCCGGTCCGTGACCCAATTGAAGGGCATGTTCGGCAAAGCCGTTAAAACCGTGTCGATTGAAGAGATGAACCAGGCCATCGCCACCCGCGGAGCATCGGCCCGGTGATTGGCCTCGATACCAATGTGCTGGTGCGCTACATCATGCAGGACGATCCCAAACAGTCGGCCAAAGCCAGCGCGCTGATCGACGCACTGGATGGCGCCGACACGGGCTATATCACGCTGGTGTCCATCGTCGAGCTGGTCTGGGTTTTGTCGTTCAGCTACGACCTCAGCCGCGCCCAGGTAGCTGCCGCCCTGGATGCCATCGTGCGCACCAAGCAGTTCAAAATTGAAGCCGCAGACCAGGTGGTCCGCGCATTGCGCGTCTTCAAAGCCGGTAAGGCCGATTTTGCCGATTGCCTGATTGAGCGTTCCGCTGCCCAAGCGGGTTGCCTGCGCACCATGACCTTTGATGTGGGTGCCGCCAAACATGCCGGTATGACACTGGTGACTTGATTGAAAGCGACGACCATGCGATTGAAATTTATGCTTCTGGGCCTGGCCCTCTTCGCCGGATCTGCCGGTTCGGTACTTGCCCAGCCGGTCGATCTGCCCGCGGGCTCCGGCCCCGGCTTCCACAGCCCGAACAGCCCATTCGCCCCCCTGGCCGAGCGGGCCGACGTGGTGCCGTGGTCGGTGCTGACGGCGGTCAAGACCAAGGCCATCAAGAACCGTATCCTGCCCAATTTCGGCCTGCCGCAACTGGCCTTGCACCAGAAAACCCAGCGCGTGCAGGGCTTCATGGTGCCGCTGGACGCGGGCGAAAAGCAAAAGCACTTTTTGCTCACCTCGGTGCCGCTGACCTGCTCGTTCTGCCTGCCCGGCGGGCCGGAGAGTATGGTCGAGGTAAAGACCAAGACCCCGGTGAAGTACAGCCTGGAGCCGGTCATCGTGGAGGGCACGTTTGCGGTGCTGAACGACGACCAGTACGGTCTGTATTACCGGATGGTGGATGCGGTGGGCGTGAAGTAGGTTGCTATGGTTTGTGTAGCTTCTTGTACAGGAGGAATGAAGGATTTACCTACATTTTTGTAACTTTTCGGGTGTAAGAAGTTTTTTCGGATGATCGTGCGATAGCTATGTTAATCTAGTCAGTATGACTATTTTAGTGCCTCGCCCAACCTCCACCCGAAAATCCAAGGCCCCGCGCTTGCCCTATGCAAGCTGGTTGCTACAGGATGCCAAGGCGCGCTTTAGCGAACTGGTGCGCTTGGTGCACAGCGAAGGCCCGCAGCATGTCACCGTACACGGGCGGGACGAGGTGGTGGTGATCGCAGCCGCTGAATTCCGCCAACTCAAGGGCAACCGCACTGGCCAATCCTTGGTCGACGCTTTGCAAGCCTCGCCTTATCCCGATATTGATATTGCCCCCACCCGCAGCCCCATGCCGGTTCGGGATGTCGTACTGTGACGGGTTGGTTGCTCGACACCAACATCTTGTCGGAGCTGCGGCGGCCCCGGCCCGAGCCCAAGGTGGTGGCCTGGGTGGCAGCGCAGCCCCTTGACCTGCTGTTTGTCAGCACTGTCACGCTGGCCGAAATTCGTTTTGGCATTGAACTGGTGGGCGACGCACTGCGCCGCGAGGAGTTGCACGAGTGGTTGACCCATAAAGTGCGCCCCATGTTTGAGGGACGCATTCTCCCGGTCAACGAAGACACGTTGTTCAAATGGCGTTTGTTGGTGGAAGACGGCAGAAAGTCCGGCCACACCTTCACCCAACCCGACCTCTTCATCGCCGCCATCGGTTTGCAACACGGCTTGACCGTGGTGACGCGCGACACGAGCGACTATGCAAAAACACGGGTTTCCTTGCTCAACCCGTGGATGGTGTGATTCTGCTATCTAAAAAAGAGCTGCTCCCGCCCGTCCCACCAGCGCATGCGGCCTATTTTTCATCCACCCGTGTACAGCGTCAGCCCCAGCAGCACATACAGCACGCCAAAGCACACCGGCACCCAGTTCTCCACGTGGGTTAGCGGCAGGTACAGGCGGGCATCATCGCCGCGGCCCAGGGCTGTCCACTCTGCGTCATAGGGGGCGACGGGCAGCATTTGCTCCAGGGCGTGGACCACCTTGAACTTGGCGGAATTGAGCTGGCGGTAGGAGTGCACCACCCGCCACCAGATGAAGCACAGCAGTACCACGGCCAAAAATGGGGCCAGGCCGGTGAGGGTGGGCTGTAGCACCTTCTCTTTCAGCATCACGGTGAAGGCGGTGATCAGCGCGGTGTGTACGCCCACAAAGAACGAATTGGCCAGCATGCGCCGGGCGCTGATGCGGTCGGCCATGTCCACGTAGAGCTTGTACTGCTCGAACAGGTGCTTTTCGTACTCGGGGCCGTAGGCGGCCTTGGCTTGGCGCAGCAGATCCAGCGCGGCGGTAGCCATTTAGCACCCAATCACTTTGAATTCCACCCGGCGGTCCAGCGCGTCCGAGGCATCGTCACGCCCGTTGCCCACCATGGTTTGCCGGGAACCCATGCCGTTGGCGATGCTGCGTTTGGCCAGCGTGGGGTTGGTGGCTTCGAGGCGGGTTTTGACGTATTCGGCGCGCAGTTGCGACAGGCGTTCGTTCAGCGGCTCGGGGCCGGTGGCGCTGGTGTGGCCGGTGATTTCCAGGCAGGCGGGGCTGCTGGCGGTTTGGGTGGCGATGGATTTGAGCCACAGGGGGTAGGCTTCGGTCTGGCGGTTGTCTGTACCGAAAGCGGTGGAGCCGGGGCGGAACAAAAACTTTACCGCCAGGCGTTTTTGCGCCAGGCCAAAGTCCACAATTTTGCCGAAGGCGGCCTCGGCCCGGTCGCGCCGCCCCAGCTTCCACTGGGCCAGGTAGATGCCGTTGTAGACCCGGAACTGGTCGCCCGCTGCCGTGCGCTGGGCGCTGGTGTACAGGTCCAGCGCCTCCTGGTAGCGGCCTGCGTCGTAGGCTTCCATGGCTTCGGCTACCTGGGCGGCGGCGACGATGCGTTCGGTGTACAGGGCGTTGATGGGGTCGCCCGCGCGCGTGCCCTGGCAGGTGCGGATGTAGCCCAGCGTGGCCGGGTCTTCGGTCCAGGCGGGCGCGTCGCGGAAGCTGGCCAGGGGGGTGGTGTCCACGCCCTCGGGCTTGGAAAAGGCCAGGCCCTTGCTGACCAGCTTGCCGGTCTTCAGGTCGGCCAACGCAAAGCAGATGCGGTAGGCCTCGCGCACGCCCGCCGTTTGCCGTGCCGCGTTCACGCCGGTGAAGGTGCCGATCAGCACCAGCGGGCTGCGCGCCACATTGGCGGCCGTGAAGGGCTGCAGGTCGAACTGCGGGTACTGCGCGCGGATCATGGCCTCCAGCCGCTGGCCCATGGAACGGGTGGCGTTGGACTGGGCACCGGTCATGCCGTCCACCAGGGGGTCGATCACCACGGCGTAGCGCGGCGGGCCGGGCAACTGGGCGTTTTTGAACAGTGCGGTGGCGGCGTTGCTGACGGCCTCGTCATAGGGCAGAGTGGGCGGTGGTGGGGCGGCGGGAGGCGGTACGGGGCTGGCCGCCACGGGGACCGGGGGCGGGGTTGCGGGGCCGGGCGGCGGCATCTGGGTGCAGGCAGTCAAGAGAACCAAGGCGCAGAGGGTGAGGCGTTGCATGGCTAGCACTCCTTGTTCAGAAAAGCCTGGTCTGCCGCCGAAAGGGACTCGCCCGCCCCTACGCGCTCGTTGATCGCGCTGCAGCGGGCGGGTGGCGTGCGTTTGGGCGTTGCAGACGGTGGTTTTGCAGGGGGGGCCGTGGCGGTTACCACCGGCACCGGGGCGGTCGGGGCCAAGTCGGGAATGGTGGTGGGCATGCCGAAGGTGGGCGGGTCTGCAATGACCGCGGCGCTGGGCGTGCTGGCGGCGGTTGGGGCCGCCATGGGCACCACCGCCTCGCGGTGCCTGACGGCACCTACCCCCAGGTAGATACCCACAGCCACCAGCAGCAGCGCGGCCATCAATCCCCAGTGTTTCCAGGGTTGCCAAGGCGCAGGATGCGGATCTGGTGGTTGAGGGGGTTGCGGCGGGTTCACAGGAGGGCGGGGCACCGGTTCCTGCACCACGGCAGGGGTGCCCAGCTTGTGGGCAATGTCGTCCAGTAGTTGTTGCAGGCCGATGGTGTCGTGGCTGCCATCCCAGTCCACCAGGTCGGCGGCCTGTACCTCGCGGAACCCGGCAGGCGGGCGCACGCGCTCCAGAAACACCGGGATCAGCCGCCCCAGCAGCCGCCCTTCGGTGGCTTCTTCACAGACCCATTCGCTTTTGACGGAATTATTCGACCACAGCACCAGCATGCAGCGCATGTTCTGCAGCTCCTGCTCCAGCAGGCTGCGCCAGGTCAGGCCCGCAGGCACGCGGCGGTCCCACCAGACGGACCAGCCCGCGCGCTCCAGGGCCTGCGCCAGTTGGCGCACCCGTGGACGGTCTTTTTCGTTGTAGCTCAGGAAGATGTCTGCCATGACGTTCCCCGTGGCGATGGATGGCACTCGGCAGGCCGGTATGCGCCAACGATCTTACCCCCAGGCAGGCGCGACAGACAGTTTGGTTACATCTTCTCTTTACAAGCCTTTTAGGCCGCTAGCGCTTATTCCATCAGCGTGAGAAGCTATTAAACAGGTAGCAATCAGATCAGCAGGGCACGCCCTTGCGTTCCACCAGCCAGGCCGGTGCATCCTGCAAGGCCACGGGGCGCAGGAAGCGGTCTACCGCCGCATAGCCCACCGAGGTGGTGAACGGCTGGGTGGAGGCCGGGAACGGCCCGCCGTGGTGCTGCGCGCCGGTCACGGCCACGCCGGTAGGCACGCCTGCAAACAGCACGCGGCCGGCCACCTGGGTGGCGGCGCGGACCAGGTTGCGGGTGGACGCGTCCTCGGTCTCTGCGCCCCACAGGGTGACAGTCAGCGTGCCGCCGATGGCGCGCAGCACGGCGATGGTTTCATCGACGGATGCCACGCGCACCACCAGGGCGGCGGAGCCAAACACCTCTTCGTGCAGCGCGTGGCTGGCGATGAAGTCGGCGGCCTGCACTTCGGCCAGGAAGGGGCGGGGGGCGGCTGCGTCGGACACATCCGCCACCAGCGGTGTCAGGGCCGGGTCGGCGCGCCATCGGGCCACGCCCTTGTCGAAGGTGGAGCGGATGGCGGATGACAGCATGGCGTGCGGCTGCAAGGCCTGCAGGGCGGCGGCGAAGGCGGCGATGAACGCGTCAGAGGCAGCATCTTTGTGCACCAGCACGATGCCGGGGCTAGTGCAGAACTGGCCTGCGCCCTGGCAGATGGAGCCGGCCAGTGTGGCGGCCAGCGCGGGGCCGTCCTTGGCGGCAGCGGCGGGCAAGACCACCAGCGGGTTCACCGAGCCGAGTTCGCCGTAGAAGGGGATGGGGCGGGGGCGGTCCCCTGCTATCTTGGCCAGCGCGGTGCCGCCCTTGAAGGAGCCGGTAAAGGCCACGGCGGCGATGGCCGGGGCCTGCACCAGTTGCACGCCTACCTCGATGGAGCCGCCTTGCACAAAGCCGAACACGCCTGCATCCAGGCCTTGTTCTGCCACCACGCGCTGCGCCAATGCAGCGGTCTGGCGCGACAGCTCGGGGTGGGCGGGGTGGCCTTTGACGACCACCGGGCAGCCTGCGGCCAGGGCGGCAGCCGTGTCGCCGCCGAGTACCGAGAAGGCAAACGGGAAGTTGCTGGCCGAGAACATGGCCACCGGGCCCACCGGCACGCGTACGCGGGCCAGGTGCGGGCGGCCTGCGGGTGGCGGGCCGGCTACGGCCTCGTCGTCCACATAGGCATGCACCGTGCCAGCCTCCAGCACATCGGCAAAGCCGCGCAGCTGGAAGGTGGTGCGGTCGAGTTCGCCGTTCAGCCGGGGCAGGCCCAGGCCGGTTTCGCGGTCGGCCAGGGCCACCAGGGTGGCACGCTCGGCTTCCAGGGCGGTGGACAGGGCGCGCAGCAGGCTGGCGCGCTGGGCGGCCGAGGTGGCGGCAAACGCGTCGGATGCAGCGGCCGCAGCGGCCACAACGCGGTCGATGTCGGCCTGGGTGGATTCAGACCATTGCGCGCCGACGGCGGTGCCCGTACGGGCTTCGATAGATTGCAGCATGGGGGAGTCTCGGGTTGGTAGAGAAAAGGGTGCGGGCCGATTTAGGCCGGAGGTAGCACTAAATCGTAACATCCCGTTGCGACGGGATACCGGGCGCTTGGAATGCTCTAATTGGGGCCAAAGTTTCACAAGAGAAGAGAGCAGTTTATGGCGACGCAAGGTTTCAGCACCACCATCATCCACGGCGACCGGGCCTTTGGCGTGGAAAACGGCGCGGTGCACATGCCCGTGCACACCTCGGTGCAGTACGGTTTTGACAAGGTGGAAGATTTGATCGGCGTGTTCCAGGGCACGCTCAAGGGCGCGTACAACTACGCCCGCCAGGGCACGCCCACCACGGCGGCTTTGGAAGCCAAGATCACCAAGATGGAAGACGGCCTGGGCAGCATCTGCTTTGCCACCGGCATGGGCGCGATTTGCGGCATCTTTTTGACCCTGCTGCGCGCGGGCGACCACCTGGTGGCCAGCCGCTACGTGTTTGGCAACACCAACAGTGTCTTCGGCACCCTGCGCAGCCTGGGGATTGAGGTGACCACGGTAGATGCCACCGATGCCGCCGCCGTGGCCGCCGCCGTGCAACCCAACACCCGCATGGTGTTTGTGGAAACCATCGCCAACCCCGGCACGCAGATCCCCGATTTCGTGGGCATTGATACGGTCTGCAAGGCGCACGGCCTGGTCTATGTGGTGGACAACACCATCACCTCGCCGGTGCTGTTCAAGCCCAAGAGCGTGGGTGCCAGCCTGGTGGTCAACGCCTTGACCAAGACCATCGCGGGCCACGGCAGCGCCATGGGCGGCGCGGTCACCGACACCGGCCTGTTCGACTGGAGCAACTACCCGGCCATTTTTGCCAACTACCGCAAGGGCGACCCGCGCCAGTGGGGTTTGCAGCAAATTCGCAAAAAAGGCCTGCGCGACATGGGTGCGTCCATGATGAGCGAGCACGCCCACCAGATCGCCCTGGGGGCCGAAACCCTGGCCCTGCGCGTGGCCCACAGCAGCGCCACCGCCATGGCCCTGGCGCAGTTTTTGGAGGCCCACCCGGCCGTCGTCAAGGTGCATTACCCCATGCTCGAATCGCACCCGCAGCACGCCCGGGCCCAAGCGCATTTCAGCGCCGGATCGTGGCTGCTGTCGTTTGAGCTGGCCGATGCCGATGCCTGCCTGGCCTTCATCAACCGCCTGCAGATCCCCGTCAAGGCCACCGGCCTGGCCGACACCCGCACGCTGATCATCCCCGTGGCCCCCACCATCTTCTGGGAAGCCGGGGCCGAGGTGCGCGCGCAAATGGGCATTGCCGACGGCCTGATCCGCCTGTCGGTGGGCCTGGAAGATGCCGCTGACCTGCTGGCCGACTTCGCGCAGGCTCTCGCGGCCTGATGCCCGCCACGCCCGGCGACCGTAAGGCCCTGCACGCCATCGCGGCGTTCGAGGCCCTCAAGGGCTTTGCCGCCCTGGCCGCCTTGCTGGGCCTGCTGGACCTGGTGCACCACGACGTGCGGCATCTGGCCATCGAGCTGATTGGCCGCTTCGGCCTGAACCCGGATGCGCGCTATCCGTCGCTGCTGCTGCACTACGCCGACCTGCTGCCGGGCGCGCACCTGCAGTCCCTCGTGCTGCTGGGCGTGTGCTACGTGGTGCTGCGGCTGGTAGAGGCCTATGGCCTGTGGTTCGACAAAACCTGGGGCGAGGTGCTGGCGGCGCTGTCGGGTGGGCTATACATTCCGTTCGAGCTCAGCCATTTGTGGCACCGCCCGTCCGCCCTGACCGCCCTGGTGCTGGCCAGCAATGTGCTGCTCACCGGCTACCTGGTGTGGCGGCTGTGGCACCAGCGACAGAAAGCGCAAGGCGGGTGAATCCAAACGCTGATTTGCGGCGTACAGCCTGCATGCCCAATTCTTCCCATCCCATCTCTCGCCGCCTGGGCCTCATCGGCATCGGCTCGGCCATTGCCGCCCTGGTATCCGGCTGCTCAGGCGCGCAAGTGCTGGACCGCCTGGTCGCCCACGACACCTACCACGGCCCCACCGGCGTGCCCTATGGCCCGGACCCGCGGCACCGGCTGGACGTGTACCAGCCCGCCACCGGTACCGTCCCTGGCGGCGCACCGGTGGTGCTGTTTTTTTACGGCGGCAACTGGACACGCGGCGAGCGGGCCGACTACCGCTTTGTGGGCGAAGCCCTGGCGGCCCACGGCATCATCGCCGTGGTGGCCGACTACCGCCTGAGCCCGCAGGTGCACTATGAGGGCCTGCTGGCCGACTGCGCCCTGGCCCTGCAGTGGACCCTGTCGCATGCCGCCAGCCTGGGCGGCGACCCGGAGCGCGTCATGGTGATGGGCCATTCCGCCGGTGCCTACAACGCCGCCATGCTGGCCCTGGACCCGCGCTGGCTGTTGCCTCTGGGCCTGGCACCCAGCCGCCTGGCGGGCTGGATCGGCCTGGCCGGGCCGTACGACTTCTTGCCGATAGTCGACCCCGAGGTGCAGGTCGCCTTCGGCTGGCCCCAAACTCCGGCCGATTCGCAGCCCTTGTTGTATGCCGCCCAAAAGGCCCCCCGCACCTTGCTACTGGCGGGGCGCAGCGACACGGTGGTGAACACGCAGCGCAACACCATTGGTCTGGCCACCCGGCTGCGGGCCGCGGGCACCGCGGTGGACGTGCGCATTTTTGACCACATCGGCCACGTTACCGCTGTGGCCGCCCTGGCCCGCCCTCTCGACTGGCTGGCCCCGGTACTGCCCACGGTGGTGGCTTTTGTACGCGGCGAGCCATTGCCCAAGGGGGGAGGGTGACTTTGGGGTTTTGGGCCCATTTATAGGTGCCGAAAATAGCCTTCTGTGCTTATTCTGTAAGCGTGATAAGCTCTCGTTTTAGGAGTTTAAAACTATAGCAATCGGTTTCAACGGCACGGGTTGATTGGCTTACACTGGGCCGCATTCCGCCTGCTGCCCATGGCCAGCGTGCATGATTTGCTTGACACCGGCCTACCCGGCCCACCCAGCCAAGTTCCCCCAGCGCGCACCGCGCAATTTTCTATTTTTGACAGGCAACCGCCATGCAACACGGCAACGACCCGGGCCTCAACCCCGGTCCCAAATCCAACCCTGAAGTGCTGGTGCGCAAGCGCCGCAAGGGCATCTACATCCTGCCCAATCTGTTCACCCTGGCGGCCTTGTTTGGCGGCTTCTACGCCATCGTGATGGCGGTGAACGGGCGCTTCGACCAGGCCGCGATTGGTGTGTTTTGCGCCATGGTGCTCGACAGCCTGGATGGCCGCGTGGCCCGCATGACCAATACCCAGAGCGCCTTTGGCGAGCAGATGGATTCGCTGTCCGACATGGTGTCGTTCGGCGCGGCCCCGGCGCTGATTGCCTACATGTGGACCCTCAAAGGCCTGGGCCGCTGGGGCTGGATTGCCGCCTTTGTGCACTGCGCCTGCGCCGCCCTGCGGCTGGCGCGCTTTAACGTGAACACCACGGTGGTCGATAAACGCTACTTCCAGGGCCTGCCTTCGCCCGCTGCCGCTGCGTTGATTGCCGGCTTCATCTGGCTGATGAACGACCTGGACGTGCCGCCCACCGATGTGTCGTGGGTGATGTTTGCACTGTCGATTTACGCGGGCCTGAGTATGGTGACCAATGCACCGTTTTACAGCTTCAAAGACGTGCAGATGAAAAAGAGCGTGCCGTTTGTGGTGATCGTGCTGATCGCCCTGGGCCTGGCCGTGATCACCATCCACCCGCCCATTGTGCTGTTTGCGGCCTTTGTGGTGTATGGCTTCAGTGGCTACGGCGTGTACGCCTGGCGCAAGTTCAAGGGCGTGCAGACCAGCGTGATCAGCACCTCGAAGGACGAACCTGACGAACGCGGCCTGCACAAGTAAAAAACAAGGCTAGAATCCACAACTATGCACTTTATTTCCCTAGCGCTACTACTAATCCCCTTCGGGCGGAGACGGTAGCGCACGCGACTTAAAGCGTCATCACCCCTCACAACGGCCCGTATGCACCAGCAACGGGCCGTTTTGCGTTGGGTTGCTGGTTTTAGGAAAACCTTGAAAGAAATGACCATGTTGAAGCAACCTGCCAGCAAGTACCCCGCGTTTGCCCCCATCCGCTTGACCGACCGCACCTGGCCCGATGCCGTGCTGGCCCAGGCCCCCATCTGGCTCAGCACCGACCTGCGCGACGGTAACCAGGCGTTGATCGAGCCCATGGACATGGCCCGCAAGCTGCGCATGTTCGAGACGCTGGTGGCGATTGGCTTCAAGGAGATCGAAGTCGGTTTCCCGTCGGCCTCGCAGGTCGAATTCGACTTTGTGCGCAAGCTCATTGAAGACAAGCTCATTCCCGATGACGTGACCATCCAGGTGCTCACCCAGGCCCGCGAATCCCTGATCCGCCGCACCTTCGAGTCGCTGGTGGGGGCCAAGCAGGCCATCGTCCACATGTACAACGCTACCGCGCCGGTGATGCGCCGGGTGGTGCTGGGCATGGACGAAGACGGCATTGTCGATTTGGCGGTGCGCCATGCGCAGATGTTTTGCGACATTGCCGCCACCCAGCCCGGCACCCGCTGGACCTTCCAGTACTCGCCCGAGATGTTTTCGGGCACCGAGCTGGCGTTTTCCAAGCGCGTGGTGGATGCCGTCACTGCGGTGTGGCAGCCCACGCCGCAACACAAATGCATCGTCAATTTGCCGTCCACGGTGGAGCATTCCACGCCCAACATTTTTGCCGACATGATCGAGTGGATGCACCGCCACCTGGAGCGGCGCGACAGCATTGTGTTGTCGGTACACCCGCACAACGACCGGGGCACGGGCACGGCAGCGGGCGAATTTGCCTTGATGGCCGGGGCCGACCGCATCGAAGGCTGCTTGTTTGGCAACGGCGAGCGCACCGGCAACCTGGATCTGGTCAACGTGGCCTTGAACCTTTACACCCAGGGCGTGTCGCCGGGCCTGGACTTTTCGCAGATCGACGAGATCCGCCGCACGGTGGAGCACTGCAACCAGTTGCCGGTGCACCCGCGCCACCCGTATGCGGGCGACCTGGTCTATACCTCGTTCTCGGGTTCGCACCAGGATGCCATCCGCAAGGCGTTCTCGGCCCGGCAAGAGGGCGCGGCCTGGGACATTCCGTACTTGCCCATCGACCCCAAGGATTTGGGCCGCAGCTACGAGGCGGTGATCCGCGTCAACAGCCAGTCGGGCAAGGGCGGCATCGCCTATTTACTGGAGAGCGAATACGGCCTGGAATTGCCGCGCCGTTTGCAAATCGAGTTCAGCCAGATCGTGCAAGCCGTGATGGACGGCGCGGGCAAGGAACTCACCGCGCAGGATTTGTGGGCTTTGTTTGAACGCGAATACGGCACCGCCACCATCGCCACACCCGTGGTGCCCGCAGCCGGGCAGGGCGTAGGCCCCATCGATGCCTTTGTGAACCACCTCAACGCCACGTCCGCCACTCAGGTGCGCGTGCTGGACTACCACGAGCACGCCTTGGGTGCCGGGGCCAACGCCCAGGCCGTGGCCTATCTGGAACTGCGTATTGACGAGCAGCACACCGTGTTTGGCGTGGGCATGGACGCGAACATCGTGTCTGCCTCGCTCAAAGCCATCCTCAGCGGCTTGCAGCGTGCCAAAAACCGTGAAAATACCCCCCGTACCGAAGCGGCCACCGTCTGAAAAATAATCCCCACAGGAGCACCCCATGACCGACAAACTCATCATTTTTGACACCACCTTGCGTGACGGCGAGCAGTCGCCCGGCGCCAGCATGACCCGCGACGAAAAGCTGCGCATTGCCCGCCAGCTGGAGCGCCTCCAGGTGGACGTGATCGAGGCGGGTTTTCCGGCCAGCTCGGTGGGGGACTTTGAATGCGTGCAGGCGATTGCCCGTGCCATCAAGGATGCGACCGTCTGCGGCCTGTCGCGCGCCAACGACCGCGACATCTCCCGGGCGGCAGAGGCCCTGAAAGACGCGGCCCACGGCCGTATCCACACCTTCATCGCCACCTCGCCGCTGCACATGGAGAAAAAGCTGCGCATGACACCCGACCAGGTGTTCGAGCAGGCCAAGCAGTCGGTGCGCTTTGCGCGCAACCTGGTGGCGGACGTGGAGTTCAGCCCCGAAGACGGCTACCGCAGCGACATGGACTTTCTGTGCCGCGTCATCGAGGCGGTGATTGCCGAGGGTGCCACCACCATCAACGTGCCCGACACCGTGGGCTACGCCATCCCCGAGCTGTACGGCAACTTCATCAAGACCCTGCGCGAACGCGTGCCCAACAGCGACAAGGCCATCTGGTCGGTGCATTGCCACAACGACCTCGGCATGGCGGTGGCCAATTCGCTGGCTGGCGTGAAGATCGGCGGCGCGCGCCAGGTGGAATGCACCATCAACGGCCTGGGCGAGCGGGCGGGCAATTGCTCGCTGGAAGAAATCGTCATGGCGGTTAAAACCCGGCGCGACTACTTCGGGCTGGACATTGGCGTGGACACCAAGCACATCCTGGCCACCAGCCGCATGGTCAGCCAGACCACCGGTTTTGTGGTGCAGCCCAACAAGGCGGTGGTGGGCGCAAACGCGTTTGCCCACGCCTCCGGCATCCACCAGGACGGCGTGCTCAAGGCCCGCGACACCTATGAAATCATGCGCGCCGAAGACGTGGGCTGGAGCCACAACAAGATTGTGCTGGGCAAGCTCAGTGGCCGCAACGCCTTCAAGCAGCGCCTGCAAGACCTGGGCGTGAGCATGGAGAGCGAATCCGACATCAACGCCGCCTTCGCCCGTTTCAAGGAGCTGGCCGACCGCAAGAGCGAGATTTTTGACGAAGACATTCTGGCCCTGGTCAGCGATGAGAGCGTAGCCCACGACAACGAGCAGTACGGCTTTGTGTCGCTGTCGCAGCACAGCGAAACCGGCGAGCGCCCGCAGGCCAGCGTGGTGTTTACCGTCAATGGCAAAGAGGTCAAGGGCGAATCCGACGGCAACGGCCCGGTGGACGCGTCGCTGAAGGCCATTGAAATGCATGTGCAAAGCGGTGCCGAAATGGTGCTGTACTCGGTCAACGCCATCAGCGGCTCCACCGAGAGCCAGGGCGAAGTCACGGTGCGGCTGCAAAACAGTGGCCGCGTGGTCAACGGCACCGGCTCCGACCCCGACATTGTGGTCGCCTCCGCCAAGGCCTACCTGAGCGCGCTGAACAAGCTGCAAAGCAAGGCCGACCGGGTGGCTGCGCAGGGTTGAAAGCCTTGAAGGCCCGGTTCGACCGCGTCGATGCCCTGCGGGGCCTGGCCGTGGTGTGGATGACGGCTTTCCACTTCAGCTTCGACCTGGCCCACGCGGGCCTGTGGCCGCAAAACTTCTACGCCGACCCGTTCTGGACCTGGCAGCGGGTGGCCATCGTCAGCCTGTTTCTGTTTTGCGCCGGGCTGGGCCAGGCGGTGGCTGCGCAGCACGCCGTGGGCTGGCCGCGTTTTTGGCGGCGCTGGGCGCAGGTGGCGGGGGCCGCGCTGCTGGTGTCGGCCGGGTCTGCCTTCATGTTCCCGGACAGCTGGATTTACTTCGGCGTGCTGCACGGCATGGCCGTGATGCTGCTGGTGGCCCGGCTCACGGCCCGCTGCGGTCTGTGGCTGTGGCCCATGGGTGGACTGGCAATTGCTTCTAAATTCATAGCTTCCTACGCTCTACCCATAAGCGCTAGTGCCACTTTTTTCAACCAAAAATCAGTCAATTGGCTGGGCTGGATCACCCAGAAGCCCATCACCGAAGACTATGTGCCTGTTTTCCCCTGGCTGGGCGTGCTGTGGTGGGGCATGGCTGCCGGTTTCTGGCTGTTTAGGAAGCATCCGCAGTGGCTGCAAGGCGCTGCTCCACGCCCCCTGGCCTGGCTGGGCCGCTGGAGCCTGCCGTACTACCTGCTGCACCAGCCGGTGTTGATCGGGACCTTAACCGCTACAAGTTGGCTGTTGGTGCGCTGAGTTCAATCGAATGGGGCCGTGGGTTCCATGTCGCCACAGTTCAATCCGCATCCGCCCGGGATGTCGTCTACGAGAAGCTCTGCGCCATTTGGTGGCTGGTGGCGCGAGGTGCCGGTGCTGCGCGTACGTGCATTTCATCTAGCAGCACATTTAAGGATTTACCGACCTAGCTCCCCTATTTGGAGGATGTCCGTACAGCTTTGGCGGCCTAAATTGGAGTCCTTATCAAATCAATGAAGGACTGCACCATGTCGAATTTTTACTGGGACGCCACCATAATGCAAAATCAAGGCGCGTTTCCCACCATGATGGCAATTGGAGATTCTTGGTTCTGGTATTTGTTTCCCGGTGGTAGCCTCATCAATTACATTGGCCCCATGGTAGAAACCAAGTCGCATGTCATTTTGGTCAAGGGAATGAACGGCGCTGAAGCTTTTGATTATGTGGATGGCAAGTATGCCAAAAGCATCAACCAAGCTTTGAAACTGTATGGCTCCGGTCTATCGGCCGTGCTGATCAGTGGCGGCGGCAATGACTTCGCCGGCTTCAACGATATGCGCCCCTTGCTTAAGGACAAGTGCTCGAAAGAAACCACTGCCGAGGGCTGCTTCCAGGCGGGTGAGCAGGGGCTGGACGGTTTTCTCGATCGTATGGACCAGTATTACCGCAAGCTGATCGGCGTGATCTACACGCGCACCTCGCTCGACTGCCACATCATCATGCACAGCTACGACTACGCCATACCCGACGGCAAAGGGGTTTTTGGTCAGCAAGGCTGGCTCCAGCCGGCCCTGGTGAATGCAGGTGTTCCGCCAGACCTGCAACAGTTATGCGTGAAGCTGCTGCTCGACCGCTTCCACAAGGTGCTGTTGAACATCGTCGCAATGGACCCTGGGCATTTACACCTGGTGGACAGCCGCGGCACCCTCGGCGCCGGCGACTGGGCCAATGAGCTGCATCCCACCGGCGGAGGTTTCAAGAAAATTGCGATACAGAAATGGGGTCCATTGCTTCGAGATATTGGGTTGGCCGCATAGAGAATATGTTCCATAGGCTGGCAACAACACCGGCTTGGCCGGACTGCTGGCGATGCGCAGTGGATGGGCGGGCGTAAAAAAAGCGGCCTGGGCCGCTTTTTCAGTTGCACAAAGGCTTATTCCACCTTGGCGGCTGCGCGCAGTTGTTCCTGGAACTGCACCAGCTTTTGCTGCGACATCTGCTTGGAGATTTCAGGCTTTACTTCCTCGAACTTGGGCAACTGGGCTTGGCGCTCGTCGTCCAGGCGGATGACGTGGTAGCCGAACTGGCTCTTCACCGGGGTGTCGGTGGTCTGGCCCTTCTTGAGCTTGATCAGCGCTTCGGTGAACTCTTTCACGTAGCTGCTGGGGTTGGCCCAATCCAGGTCGCCACCCTTGGCACCCGAACCCTTGTCGGTGCTGGACTTTTTGGCGATGGCAGCGAAGTTGCCGCCCTTTTTGAGCTGGGCGATGATGGCCTTGGCTTCGGCTTCGGTGGCCACCAGGATGTGGCTGGCCTTGTATTCCTTGCCGCCGTTGGCTGCCACGAACTTGTCGTACTCGGCCTGCATGTCGGCATCGGTGACGGGGTTGGCTTTTTGGTAGTCGGCAAACAGTTCGCGGATCAGCAGGGTCTGGCGGGCCAGGTCCATTTGTAGCTTGAAGCTGTCGCTGGCATCCAGGCCGCGCTTTTGCGCTTCTTGCATGAAGATTTCGCGGGCGATGACTTCTTCCTTGATCTGGCCTTCCATTTCCGGCGTGACTGGGCGGCCCGACAGCGTGACTTGCTGCACCAGCGCGTCGATGCGCGTTTTGGGTACGGCCTTGCCGTTCACCACGGCGATGTTCTGGGCCGTTGCCGACAGGGCCAGGCTACCCAGCAAAGCAGCGGCGACCATGGTGGATAACAGTGTTTTTTTCATGCGATTCCTAGGAGGGGGTTGCGAGCAGCCGGGAGCGGTCGGCTCAGAAATAAAAGAAGGCTAGAGGACTTCAATCGCGATGGCGTGAACGCCCTGGTCAATGAATTCTTGCAGCGCATCATACACAAGGCGATGGCGCGCCACGCGGGGCTTGCCCGTAAACAAAGGTGAAGCAATCCGCACCCGAAAATGCGTGCCAAACGCGCTGCCGTTGGAGCCAGCGTGCCCCGCATGGTCGGCGCTTTCGTCCAGCACTTCGAGCTGGGTGGGGCCCAATTTTTCACGCAGGCGCAGCGCCATGTTGTCGGCGGTAATGTTCATACAGTCTTGTCGGTTTCGGCGGTGTCGGTCGTGGCAACTTCGGACTCATCGGGCCCCAGATAGCGCGATACGTACCAGCCTTGTCCGACCATGAAAACCAGCGGAAACACATAACCCCAGATCTTGAAGTTGACCCACTGGTCGGTGGTGTAGTAGGCGGCCACGTAGCCGTTGATGGCGGCCATGAACAGGCAGTACAGCATCCAGGCCAGGTTCAGGCGCATCCACACCGGGTCGGGCAGGTCCAGCTGGCTGCCCAGCATGAGCTTGAGGTAGTTTTTCTTCATCCCCCACATGGCCACGCACATGGCCAGGGCCATGGCGATGTAGAGGACGGTGGGCTTCCATTTGATGAAGTTTTCGTCCTGCAGCACCAGCGTGAGCGCGCCAAAACCCAGCACCATGCCCAGAGTCATCTTGTGCATGGTGGTGAGCTTTTTGTCGATGGCGTAGGTCACCGCCATCTGCACCACGGTGGCCACCATCAGCACGCCGGTGGCGATGTAGATGCTGGTGAATTTGTAGGCGGCGACGAACAGCAATATAGGCAGGAAATCGAGCAGAATTTTCATGAACAGAAACGGTTACTTAGGTTTGAAATCCAACGATGCGGAATTCATGCAGTATCGCAGCCCGGTGGGCGAGGGGCCGTCGTCGAACACATGGCCCAGGTGCGCGCCGCAGTCGGCACACAGGGTTTCCACCCGGCGCATGCCGTGGCTGACATCGGTGATCTCTTCGATCGCGCCCGGCGCGGCTTCTTGCGAAAAGCTGGGCCAGCCGCAGCCTGCATCGAACTTGGTGGCCGAGTCGAACAGCTTGTTGCCGCAGCAGATGCAGCGGTACTCGCCCGCAGCCCAGTTCTGGTCGTACTTGCCGGTGTGGGGGCGTTCGGTGGCAGCAAAGCGGGTGACCTGGAAGGCGGCGGGTTCTGCACCTTTTTCGGCTAGCAGGGCTTTCCATTCGGCGTCGGTTTTTTCAATTTTGTGGGTCATGATGAGCAGCTGATGGCAATGGAGGAAGCCCAGTCGGGCGGGAAGTCGGCGTAGGCATCCAACCCCGGATGTTCGTCAAACGGGGTTTCCAGCAACGCCAACAAGGTGTGGACTCCGGCAAAGTCCTTTTGGTTCGCGCGGCGGATGGCTTCTTCGCCCAGGTGGTTGCGCAGCACAAACTTCGGGTTGGTTTTGAGCATCAAATCGGCCGCCTGCGCCCTATCCATCGGCGCAAGCCGCTCTGAATATTGTAGTAGCCAGGCGTCGGCGGCATCGCGGTCTACCCACAGGTCGCGTACGGCGTTGGGCAACTTACCAGGCGTTTGAGCTACCCAGTGGCTCAGGGTGCGCCAAAAAATCGTGAAGTCCACATGCTCTTGCGCCAACAGGGCCAGAATGCCGTCGGCCAGCGCCTGGTCGCCCGGCTGCGCATCCACCAGGCCCAGTTTGGCGCGCATGCGGCGGGCCAGGGCGGCGGGGAAAGCCGTCTTGTAGGTTTCCAGCGCGGCCAGGGCAGGCTCTTGCGCACCGATCAGTGGCAGCAGGGCCTGGCCCAGGCAAAACAGGTTCCAGTTGCCGATATTGGGTTGCTGGTCATAGGCGTAGCGGCCATGGTCGTCGCTGTGGTTGCAGATGTGGCCGGGGTCATAGCCGTCCAGAAACTGGAACGGGCCGTAGTCCAGCGTCAGGCCCAGGATGCTCATGTTGTCGGTATTCAGCACCCCGTGGCAAAAGCCCACGGCCTGCCACTGGGCGATCAGCTCGGCGGTGCGCTCGGTTACCGCCTGCAGCAGGGCCGCATAGGGATTCACGGCATCCCGGCAGGCGGGGTAGTAGGTGTCGATGACAAAGTCGGCCAGTTGGCGCAGCGGCTCGATCTGGTTGCGCGCCGCAAAGTGCTCAAAGTGCCCGAAGCGGATGAAGCTGGGGGCCACGCGGGTCACCACGGCGGCGGTCTCTATGGTTTCGCGGCGGATCGGCGCGTCCGACCCGGTGACGCACAGCGCCCGCGAGGTGGGAATGCCCAAACCATGCATCGCCTCACTACACAAGAATTCGCGGATGCTGGAGCGCAGCACCGCCCGGCCATCGCCCATGCGCGAGTAGGGCGTGCGGCCCGCACCCTTGAACTGCACCTCCAGCCCCTGGCCGCTGGGTGTGACTACTTCGCCCAGCAAAATCGCCCGCCCGTCGCCCAGCTGCCCGGCCCACTGGCCAAACTGGTGGCCGCTGTAGACACTGGCCAAGGTTTGCGTGCTGCGGATGGCGGTGTTGCCGGTAAAGGCCTGCGCGCCGTCCTCGGAGCTGAGCCAGGCCGGGTCCAGCCCCAGCTCGCGCGCCACCGCCAGGCTGTGGCCCACCCAGTAGGGTGAGGGCAGAGGGGTGGGCTGCAGGTTGGTGTAGAAGGCCGTGCCCAGGGTGGCAAAGCGGTTGCGCCAGGCCAGGCCCAGGTCGAGGTTTAGTTCGGTGGCGTTCTCTGCGGCAGTAGTCATAAGGGGATTGTCCCGCAGTTCATGAGGACGCACAGTGCGCAGGGCCATGTTGCGCACGCGACAGACTGCGGGTCAACACCGGGGCGCAGGCCACCACCGTCGGGCAATACTGGGAAACCATTTTTTAGGAGACCGCCGATGCTGGGCCTGATGCAAAACCAACCCCTGTTGATCTCCACCCTGATCGCCTTCGCCGACCGCCACCACGGTGACGGCGAAATCGTCTCGCGCCGGGTCGAGGGCGACATCCATCGCACCAGCTACCAAAAGGTGGCCGCCCGCGCTCGCCAGGTGGCCAACGCGCTGGACGGCTGGGGCCTGGCCTTCAGCGACCGCGTGGCCACGCTGGCCTGGAACGGCTACCGGCATCTGGAGCTGTACTACGGCGTGAGTGGCTCGGGCCGGGTGCTGCACACCATCAACCCGCGCCTGCACCCCACGCAAATCGCCTGGATCACCCAGCACGCCGAAGACCGGGTGCTGTGCTTCGATGCCACCTTCCTGCCGCTGGTGCAGGCCATCCACGCCCAGTGTCCCACGGTGCAGCACTGGGTGATGCTGTGCGATGCCGACAAGCTGCCTGCGGACACCGGCATCCCCAACCTGGTGAGTTATGAAGCCTGGATCGCTGCCGCCTCCAGTAGTTACGTGTGGCCGCAGTTCGACGAAAACACCGCCTCCAGCCTGTGCTACACCAGCGGCACCACCGGCGATCCCAAGGGCGTGCTCTACAGCCACCGCTCCACCACCTTGCACGCCTACGCCGCGGCCTTGCCCGATGCCATGGACCTCAGCGCCCGTGACGCGGTGCTGGCCGTGGTGCCCATGTTCCACGTCAACGCCTGGGGTATTCCGTACAGCGCGGCGCTTACCGGCTGCAAGCTGGTGTTCCCCGGCCCGGCCATGGACGGCCCCTCGGTCTACACCTTGATCGAGTCGGAAAAGGTCACTTTTGCCGCAGGCGTGCCCACCGTGTGGCAGATGCTGCTGGGCCACATGCAGCCCGCGGGCTTGCGCTTTAGCAGCCTGCAACGCACCGTGATTGGCGGCTCGGCCTGTCCCCCGGCCATGGTCAAGGCCTTTCAGCACGACTACGGCGTGGAGGTGATCCACGCCTGGGGCATGACCGAGCTGTCGCCCCTGGGCACGCTGTGCACCCTGAAGAACAAGCATCTGCTGCTATCCAAAGAAGAGCAGTTGGCGATGCGCCTGAAGCAGGGCCGGGCGGTCTACGGCGTAGATATGAAGGTACTGGGCGACGACGGCCAGCCCCTGCCGCACGATGGCCAGTCGGCCGGCGATCTGCTGGTGCAAGGCCCGTGGATCGTGGCCGACTACTACCGCAGCCCCGAGCCCAGCCCGCTGGTGGATGGCTGGTTTCCCACCGGCGACGTGGCCACCATCGATGCCGACGGCTACCTGCAGATCACCGACCGCAGCAAGGACGTGATCAAGTCTGGCGGCGAATGGATCAGCTCCATCGCGGTAGAAAACATCGCCGTGGCCCACCCGGCGGTGGCCATGGCCGCCTGCATCGGCGTGGCCCACCCCAAGTGGGACGAGCGGCCCATCGTGGTGGTGGTGAAAAAGCCCGGTGCCGAGCTCAGCGTGGCCGAGTTGTTGGCCTTTTACGAGGGCAAAATCGCCAAATGGCAGGTGCCCGACGACGTGGTGTTTGTCGACGCCATCCCGCTGGGTGCTACCGGCAAGATGCAGAAAATGCGGCTGCGCGAGATGCTGAAGGATTACCGGCTGCCGGGGTGATCCCGCTGTAATTGCTACGATTAAAATAGCTGCTCACGCTCATTGATAGGGCGCTGGAGGCCTAAACGGCTTGTAAGTTTGCCGCCAAAACCTCTGGATACGCCCGCCCGCATGGAATTCTTCACCCTCTCGCTCTTGAACGGCCTCAGCTACGGCTTGGTGCTGTTCATGCTGAGCGCGGGGCTGACGCTGATTTTCAGCCTGCTGGGGGTGCTGAACCTGGCCCACGCCAGTTTCTACATGCTGGGCGCCTACGTGGCCTACAGCCTGACCCTGGTGCTGGGCTTCTGGCCCGCGCTGCTGCTGGCCCCGCTGCTGGTGGGGCTGGCGGGCGCGGCGTTTGAGCGCTATGTGCTGCGCCGCGTGCACGCCCACGGTGCCGGGCGGCACAAGGCCGAGATGCTGGTGACCTTTGGCCTGGCCACCGTGCTGGGCGAGCTGGTGCAACTGGCGTGGGGGCGTGGCCCGGTGGACTATCGGGTGCCCGAGGCGCTGGCCGGGCCACTGTTTACGCTGTGGGGCACGCCTTTCCCCGCCTACCGGGCCTTCATGGTGCTGGTGGCGCTGGGCATGTGGCTGGCGCTGTGGCTGCTGTTCACCCGCACCCGCACCGGCCTGGTGGTACAGGCGGCGCTGACCCACCCCGATGCCGTGCAGGCCCTGGGCCACAACGTACCGCGCATTTTCATGCTGGTGTTTGGCGGCGGCGCGGCGCTGGCCGGGCTGGCAGGCGTGGTGGGCGGCAACGCTTTTGTCACCGAGCCGGGCATGGCGGCCACCGTGGGCTCTGTGGTGTTTGTGGTCGTGGTGGTGGGCGGCATGGGTTCGCTGACCGGGGCGCTGGGCGCGTCGCTGTTGATCGGCGTGCTGCAGACCTTTGCGGTGGGGATGGACATGCTCAGCCGGTTTGCGCCGCTGCTGCCGTACCTGCTACTGGTTCTGGTGCTGCTGGTGCGCCCGCAAGGCCTGTGGGGGCGGCGTGCGGACTAAGGCAGCAGGGGCCGCATTCACACTGGTGCTGTTGGCCGCGCCCTGGGTTTTCAGCAGCAGCCTGGGCCTGAACCTGCTGACGCAGATGGGCATCGCCGCCATCGTCTGCCTGAGCTACAACATCCTGCTGGGGCAGGGCGGCATGCTGAGTTTTGGCCACGCCATCTACTCCGGCCTGGGCGCCTTCGCCGCCATCCACGCGCTGAACGCGGCCGTGCTGCCAGTCAGCCTGGTGCCGGTGGTGGGCGGGCTGGCAGGTGCCGGGGTGGCGCTGCTGCTGGGCTGGCTGACGGCGCAAAAGTCGGCCACCACCTTCGCCATGGTCACGCTGGGCCTGGGTGAGCTGGTCGCCGCCCTGGCCTGGCTGCTGCCGCAGGTGTTTGGCGGCGAGGCGGGCGTGTCGGGCAACCGCGTGGCGGGCGCGTCGCCTTTCGGCATTACTTTCGGGCCGCAGCTGCAGGTGTACTACCTGGTGGCCGCCTACACCCTGGTGTGTACGGGGTTGATGTACGCCTTCACCCGCACCCCGCTGGGCCGCATGCTCAATGCGGTGCGCGACAACCCCGAGCGGGTGGAGTTTGTGGGCTTTGATGCGCGGCGCATCCGCTTCATGGCCGTGGTCATCGCTGGTTTTTTTGCAGGCATCGGCGGTGGGCTGGCCGCGCTGAACTTCGAGACCGTAACCGCCGACGTGCTGGGCAGCCAGCGCTCGGGCGCGTATTTGCTGTTTACCTACCTGGGCGGCTCGGGCCATTTTTTCGGCCCTGTGGTCGGTGCCGTGCTGATGGTGCTGGCCAATGTGCTGCTCAGCGGCATCACCAAGGCCTGGCTGCTGTATGTGGGGCTGGTGTTCATCGCCATGGTGGTGTGGGTGCCGGGTGGCGTGGTCAGCCTGGCGGGGCGGCTGCGCTGGCGCGATGTGCCTCGGTATGCGGCCTGGGCATTGGCCTTTGCCGGGTTCGCGGCCATGGTGGAGATGGTGTACCAGCTGCAGCTACGGGCATCGTTGGGGTCGGAGCTGCGCTTTCTGGGTCTAGCGTTGGACGCGGCCAGTGGCTGGAGCTGGGCCGGGGCTGTTGCAGTTCTGGTGGTGGGCGGGGTTCTGGGGATGCGCAAATGACGCCCGCGCTGCAACTCATCGCGCTGCGCAAGAACTTCGGCGCGGCGCAGATCATCCGGGGTGCAGATTTGACGGTGGCCACGGGCGAGCGCGTAGCCCTGATCGGCCCCAACGGCGCGGGCAAATCCACGCTGTTCAACCTCATCAGTGGCCGCACCGCCCCCAGCAGCGGCCAGATTCTGCTGCACGGCCAGGCCATCCAGGGCAAAAAGCCGTTCGAGATCTACCGCGCAGGCCTGTCGCGCAGCTTCCAGACCAGCAACCTGTTTGCCCAGCTCAGCGTGTTCGAAAACCTGCGCTGCAGCCTGCTGTGGAGCCAAGGCTATGGCTATACCTTCTGGCGCTTGCTGAGTGGCCTTAAGGACGTGCGCGAAAGGGCCGAGCAGCTCATGGCCCAGGTGCAGCTGGATGGCAAACGCGACGTGCTGGCCGCCCACCTGACCTACGCCGAGCAGCGCGCGCTGGAACTGGGCATCACCATCGCAGGCGGGGCCAGCGTCATCCTGCTGGACGAGCCCACGGCGGGCATGGGCGTGCAGGAAGCCACTCATTTTGTGCAGCTCATCCACGACGTAACCCAAGGCAAAACGCTACTGATAATAGAGCACGATATGCAGGTGGTATCAGCGGTAGCGGCCAAAATCGCTGTATTGGTGGCGGGCGAAGTCATTGCTTTCGACACACCGGATGCAGTGCGCGCCAACCCGCGGGTGCAAGCCGCCTACCTGGGGCAGGGGGCCTGATGCTACACGTCCAAAACCTGCGCGCCTTCTACGGCCAGACCCCCGTGCTGCACGGCGTGTCGTTCGCCATCCAGCCCGGTGAAACCGTAGCCCTGCTGGGCCGCAACGGCGCGGGACGCTCCACCACCGCCAAGGCTCTGATGGGCCTTGTGCGCTGCGAGGGCTCCATCCTGTGGCACGGCCAGCAACTGGTGGGTCAGCCGCCGTTTGCCGTCGCCCAGCAAGGCATCGCCTATGTGGCGGAAGCCCGTGACATTTTTCCCCGCCTGAGCGTGCAGCAAAACCTGCTGCTGGGCCAAAAAGGCAACGGCCCCTGGACTTTTGATGCCGTATACACCCTGTTCCCCCACCTCAAGGCTCGAGAGCACACCTCCGGTGGCGTGCTGTCAGGTGGCGAACAGCAAATGCTGGCCCTGGCCCGCGCCCTGATGGGCAACCCCCAGCTCCTGGTCATCGACGAACCCACCGAAGGCCTGGCCCCCCAGGTGGTGGCGCAGGTGGCTGCTGCCCTGCGCCTGCTCAAAGCCCAGGGCGTGGCGGTGTTGCTGGTGGAGCAAAAACAGGCCCTGGCGCTGGAGGTGGCCGACCGGGTGCTGGTGATGGGGCGGGGGCAGGTGGTGCTGGCTGCCACGCCCGCGCAGTTGCGTGCGAATGCCGGGATTTGCCGCGAATGGCTAGAGGTTTAGTGCGCCGGTCTTGCTTGTACGATGTTGGGACAAGAAGCGGACGATGGCTAGCACCATGTACGAACAACAACTCAATCTGACTGGACATCATCCAATTATGGAAAACGCTACGCTGCGCTATGGATGCTGGGGCGGTGCCCCATGGACAGATGTGCATGCCCTCTCAAATGGCAGTGTTGCAATCGCCCTCTTGGACGATGTCGTTGATCCGGCATTGGCGACATTGGATGCGAATCTGCATCGTCTTCGGACAAGCGATAACGCACTCGATAGTTTTTCGATTTCGGACGCCGAGAGCCTCTTGTTCGCAACGACCACAGCCTTTTGCCTCTCTTTGCAATCGATATGGGAGCGGCAGCTTCGTTCCTACCTCGCTCGGTGTGCAAATGAAATGAAGGTCAAATCCGAAATTGCAGTAAAAGCGCAAGCGAACGCGTGGGAGGAGGTCATTGCACTTTTCATGACCTTGCGGGGGCATCCCCTTGATCAATTTGAAGCTTCTGAAGATCTTGCCTTGCTTCATCTTGTGGGAAACGTTTGCCGTCATGGTGATGGTAAGAGCCTTAACCTCCTCACAAAGGATCATCCAGAGTTGTGGCCCGTGCCGTCAGAAATTCTGTTTCCGGTTCCCGGAGGAACAAGTTACCAAACGCCAAGTGCGGCGACTTTACGTATTCAGCCTGCGATGCTGCATCGGTTCATTACGGCAATTGCTTCATTCTGGGATGAAGTTCAGTACCTCTATAACGAAGGGATTGACCATAAGCACCCTCAGCTAGAGAAGCAGCTGTTGGTAGAGCGGATTCAGCGAGCTACACGCCTACAAAAACGCAATCTCGTCTCTTGGTTCATAACCTAATTCGTTGTTTGAGGCCCGGTGCGTAGCTATTTGTCGGTCCGCCATTCGATAGATCGCGAAGACAGCCGTTAGTCGTGCGGAATGATGCTGAAATGACGCGGATTTATACCGTTGACTTGTACATCTGTTCTGTATTTCGCGAGGTGGCACCAGCCTCTAAATCCTGTCCCAACTGGGACAAACCAGCAGACGTGATCCTGCCGTGAGCCTCTAGAATAAAAATCGAACGATCGTTCTATTTCAACCCCGAGGTGTACGCATGACGGCTCCCAACCCCCTTTCCCCCGTTCCTTACCAAGTCCACGGCAACATCGCCGTGATCACGTTGAACAACCCGCCGGTCAACGGTTTGGGGCTGGCGACGCGCCGTGCGGTGACCGCCGGGCTGGCGCAGGCGAACGCCGACGCGGCGGTGGGGGCGATTGTGCTGACCGGCGCGGGCAAGGCGTTTTCGGGCGGGGCGGACATCAAGGAATTCGATACGCCGCAGGCCATGCAGGAGCCGAATCTGCTGAGCATGATTCTGGCCATTGAGCACTCGGCTAAGCCTGTTGTGGCTGCTATCCATTCGGTGTGCATGGGCGGTGGGCTGGAGACGGCCCTGGGCTGCCACTACCGCGTGGCCGCGCCGGGCTGCAATGTGGCGCTGCCCGAAGTCAAGCTGGGCCTGATCCCCGGCGCGGGCGGTACCCAGCGCCTGCCCCGGGTGCTGGGCGTGGAAGCCGCGCTGAACATGATCGTCAGCGGCGAGCCGGTCAAGAGCGAGTTGCTGGCATCGCTGCCCGGCCAAAAGCTGTTTGACAAGCTGGCCGCGTCGCCCGAATCGCTGCTGGAAGAAGCCCTGGCTTTTGCCCAATCCATTGCCGACGTGCGCCCCTTGCCGCTGGTACGTAACCTCCAATGCAAGCACCCGCAGGGCGATGCCTACTTTCAGTTTGCCCGCAACATGGTCAAAGGCATGGCGAAGAACTACCCGGCTCCGCTGAAGTGCGTAGACGCGGTGGAGGCCGCTACCAAGCAGAAGTTTGAGGCGGGCATGGCCTTCGAGCTCAGCACCTTCCTGAACCTGATGTGGACACCCGAGAGCCGGGCGCTGCGGCACATTTTTGCGTCCGAGCGTGCAGCGTCAAAAATACCCGATGTGCCCGCCGATACGGCGCAACGTGCTATCAACAGCATAGCGGTCATCGGCGCGGGCACCATGGGCGGCGGCATCGCCATGAACTTCCTGAACGCGGGCATTCCGGTGAAGATGCTGGAAGCCAAGCCCGAAGCCCTGGAGCGCGGCGTGGCCACCATCCGCAAGAATTACGAGGCCCAAGTCACCAAGGGCAAGCTCAAACAAGACAAGTACGAGCAGCGCATGGCGCTTTTAAGCACTACGCTGAGCTACGACGACCTGAAAGATGCCGACATGGTGATCGAAGCCGTGTTTGAAGACATGGGCGTGAAACGGGCCGTGTTCCAGCAGCTTGACCGCGTGATGAAACCTGGCGCGATTTTGGCCAGCAACACCTCCACGCTGGACCTGGACCAAATCGCCAGCTTCACCCAGCGCCCGCAAGACGTGGTGGGCACGCACTTTTTCAGCCCGGCCAATGTGATGAAGCTGCTGGAAGTGGTGCGCGGCAAGGCCACCGCCAAGGACGTGCTGGCCACGGTGATGGCGCTGGGCAAAAAAATCAAGAAAACGTCCGTGGTGTCCGGCGTGTGCGACGGCTTCATCGGCAACCGCATGATTGAGCAATATGGCCGCCAGGCGGGCTTTTTGCTCGACGAAGGCTGCACCCCGGCGCAGGTGGACAAGGCCCTGGAAAAGTTCGGCATGGCCATGGGGCCGTTTCGCATGGGCGACCTGGCGGGCAACGACATCGGCTGGGCCATCCGCAAACGCAAATATGTGGAGCAGCCTCATCAGAAGTACAGCAAAACCGCCGATCTGCTGTGCGAGATGGGCCGCTTTGGCCAGAAGACCGGCGCGGGCTGGTACGACTACCAGGCGGGCAAGCGCGACGCGATGCCCAGCGCGCTGGTGGAGAAGATGGTGGCCGACCACCGGGCCAGTCTAGGCATCACGCCGCGCAAGATTGGCGACGAGGAGATCGTGCAGCGCCTGGTGTTCGCCATGGTGAACGAGGCCGCGCACATTCTGGAGGAGGGCATTGCCTCCAAATCCGGCGACATCGACATGGTGTATTTGACGGGCTACGGCTTCCCCATCTACCGCGGTGGCCCCATGCACTACGCCAACGAGATCGGGTTGTTCAACGTGGTGCAGGCCATGCAGCGCTTTGCCCAGAACCCGCTGGACGACGCTGCCTTCTGGACCCCCGCGCCCTTGCTGGCACAGCTTGCCGCTGACGGCAAAACCTTCATCTAAGGAACACAGAACATGACCGCCGCTGTAATTGTTTCCACCGCCCGCACCCCCCTGGCCAAGAGCTGGAAGGGTTCTTTCAACATGACCCACGGCGCCACCCTGGGCGGCCACGCGGTGCAGCACGCCATCGCCCGTGCAGGCATTGAAGCCGCCGAAGTGGACGACGTGATCATGGGCTGCGCCACGCCCGAGGGTGCCACCGGGGCCAACATCGCCCGCCAGATCGCCCTGCGCGCAGGCTGTCCCGTAACGACATCGGGTGTCACCGTAAACCGCTTTTGCTCGTCCGGCCTGCAAACCATCGCCATGGCCGCGCAGCGCATCATCGCCAACGAAGGCGATGTGTATGTGGCAGGCGGGGTGGAAAGCATTTCCTGCGTGCAGCAAGAGATGAACACCCACATGCTCACCGACCCCTGGCTGGTCAAAAACAAGCCCGAGATCTACTGGAACATGCTGCAAACCGCTGAAATGGTAGCCCAGCGCTACGGCATCACCCGCGCGCAGATGGACGCATACGGCGCGGCCAGCCAGCAAAAAGCCAGCGCTGCACTGGCCGCCGGGCGGTTTACCGCCGAGATCGCGCCCATCACCGTCACCATGGGCGTGGCCGACAAGGTGCGCGGCCTGATGACCAAGGAGGTCACCGTGAGCCAGGACGAAGGCATCCGCGAAGGCACCACGGCGGAAGGCATTGCCGGGCTGCGCTCGGCGATTCCAGGTGGCTTGATCTCCGCCGGTAACGCCAGCCAGTTCTCCGACGGCGGCGGCGCGGTGGTGGTCATGAACGAAACCCTGGCCAGCCAGCGCGGCCTGCAGCCGCTGGGCCGCTTCCTGGGCTTTGCGGTGGCGGGCTGCGAGCCGGACGAAATGGGCATCGGCCCGGTGTTCGCCATCCCCAAGGTGCTCAAGCGCCTGGGCTTGAAGGTCAGCGACATCGACCTGTGGGAGCTGAACGAAGCCTTCGCGGTGCAGGTGATCTACTGCCGCGACAAGCTGGGCATTCCCGCAGACCGATTGAACGTGAACGGCGGCGCCATTGCCGTGGGCCACCCCTACGGCGTGAGCGGCCAGCGTCTCACCGGCCACGCACTGATCGAAGGCAAGCGCCGCGGTGCCAAGCGGGTGCTGGTCACCATGTGCATCGGCGGCGGCATGGGCGCGGCAGGCGTATTTGAAGTACTCTGAAAATAATAGCTGCTCTCGCCCATTCCATCAGCGCTAGAGGCCTTTTTCTTGTAAATCTGGCGCTCGGTGACACACGGGGTTACAGTGCGCCCATGTTCACCGAAAAAACCATTGCCCGGGTCGAAAACACCATCTGGATCCTGCTGTACGGCGGGCTGCTGACCCTGGTGCTGGGCCTGTTCACCCAGCGTGCCGATGATGACCTGGGGCTGGCCATGGTGGTGGGCGGCGGCATTGCGGCGGCGCTGGGCGCGGTGTTGATTTACCTGCGTTCCCGGATGAATTCCAAGCCAAACTAACGGAGACCTGCATGAGTGACCTGATCCTGCACCACTACAAAACTTCGCCTTTCGCTGAAAAGATCCGCCGCGTGCTGGCCTTCAAGCAACTGGCCTGGCAGTCGGTCAACATTCCACCCATCGCACCCAAGCCCGACGTGGAGGCGCTCACCGGTGGCTACCGCAAAACCCCCATCCTGCAAATCGGCGCCGACATCTACTGCGACACTGCCCTGATCTGCGACGTGCTGGAGCACCGCCAGCCCACCCCGTCGCTGTCGCCCTCCAGCCACAAAGGCCTGGCACGGGTGCTGGCGCAGTGGGGCGACACCACCCTGTTTGCCGCTGCCATGGCCTACAACTTCCAGCCCCAGGGTGCGGCACAGTTGTTTGCCAAGGCCCCGCCCGGCTTTGCCCAGGCTTTTGTGGACGACCGGGCCAAGATGGGCGGCATCGCCCCGCGCCTGCGGGTGCCAGATGCCACCACGGCCTACAAGTCCTACCTGCGCCGCATCGCCAGCATGCTGGAAGACCAGGCGTTTTTGGTCGGCAACACCCCCTGCCTGGCCGACTTTGCCGTCTACGCGCCGCTGTGGTTCACCCGCGTGAATGTGTCCAACATCGCAGGCATTCTGGATGCCACCTCCGGCGTGCTGGCCTGGATGGACCGCGTGGCGGCGTTTGAGCAGGGCGAGGCCGGGCGCATGGCACCGGCGGAGGCGATTGCCGTGGCTGCAGCCGCCACACCGCTGCCCCTGGCGGAAGAGGTGTTCCAGGACGACCATGGCATCCCCCTGGGCAGCCAGGTCCGCGTGCACGCCGAGAGCTTTGGCACGGAGGCGACCGAGGGCGAACTGGTGGCCGCCACCCGCATGCACTTCACGCTGCGCCGGGTGGACCCGCGGGCGGGCACGGTGCACGTGCACTTTCCGCGCATCGGCTACGTGCTGCGGGCTGCTTAACAGGGCGCGGCCAGGGCCTGCAGCGTCTTGCCCGTTTGCGGGTCAAACACCACCAGATTGATGCGCCGTGGATGGTCGTGGCTGCTGGCGATGCTGCGAAAGGCGAGCTTTTGCGGCGCGCGCGCATCGCTGGCGTACACGCCCGCCACCACATACTGGCGCACCACAAAGTCGTGCTGCAAGAACTCCCCGGCGTTTTCACCGGCCTGGACTTTGGAGCTGTGGCCGTTCTCGGTCACGGTCCAGTAGGCCGACCAGTGGCCGGGCGCACTGGGCCCCGGCGTGACCATGGCCTCGAACTGGTCCGTTCCGACCTGGTGCAGGCTGATCTGGGCCAGTGCGGGCCCGGCGTCCTTGTCGGCGACGGTGCCGCCCCAGCGCTTCCATTCCTCGCCGTTCAACACCGCCTGCGGCGTGTAAATAGTGGCCTGCTGGTTCCACGTGCCCACTTGGCGCTGCCGCACGGTGTGGGCCGGTGTGGCGAAGCGGTCTACCCAGCCTAGCTGGTCCCAGTAGCCTACGTGGAAGGCCTGCACCACCGCAGCCTGGCCCTTGAGCTGGCTGAGCCACTGGTCGGCCGGCGGACACGAGCTGCAGCCCTCCGAGGTGTACAGCTCCACCACCGGCAGCCGGTTTTTGCCCGACGCTTGCGTGCACATGCTTTCCGAAGAAAATACGGCTCCTGTGCTGATGGATAGGGCGATAGAAGCTATATATTGAATAGCATTTGCCATGCTGGCTCCTGGAAAAAAGGGTGGTCGATGGCCATTCGTCGGGGCAGGGCGACAGAACTTACAACGTGAGCCGGACCGCGGGTTGGCCCACCCTCCAAAGCGCTTTAAATTTATCAGGGTAAGGCGTTGTAACAGGCCCAAAGTGGGGGGCGGGTGTGGTTCAATGTTGCTGCTTGCGCGCCTGCCGTGCAGGCTCCAGCGAGACAAACCCCACACAAGAAATGGACCCCTCCATGTCCCACAGCCCCCTTGCCGGTCATACCGCACCGCTTTCCATGCTGGTCAATTTGCCACGCCTGGTCACCGCCTACTACAGCCTGCGCCCCGACCCTGCGCAAAGCACTCAGCGCGTGGCGTTCGGCACCTCGGGCCACCGGGGCAGCGCATTCAACAGCAGCTTCAACGAACAGCACGTGCTGGCCATCACCCAGGCCATCTGCCAGTACCGCGCACTCAACAACATCACCGGCCCGGTGTTTCTGGGTATTGACACCCACGCCCTGTCCGAGCCTGCCGGGGCCACCGCGCTGGAGGTGCTGGCCGCCAACGGCGTGCACGTCATGCTGGCCGAGGGCGACGAATACACCCCCACGCCCGCCGTATCGCACGCCATCCTGGTCTACAACCAGGGCCGCACCACCGGCCTGGCCGACGGCATTTTGATGACCCCGTCGCACAACCCGCCCGAAGACGGCGGCTACAAATACAACCCCACCAACGGCGGCCCGGCCGACAGCGACATCACCGGCTGGATCGAAAAAGCCGCCAACGTGCACCTGGAAACCGGCCTGAAGGACGTAAAGCGCATGCCCTACGCCCAGGCCCTGCGCGCCGACACCACCCACCGCCATGACTACGTCACCCACTATGTGGCCGACCTGGCCAATGTGATCGACATGGATGTGATCCGCAGCAGCGGCGTGCGCATGGGCGTGGACCCGCTGGGCGGCGCAGGCGTGCACTACTGGGCCCGCATTGCCGAAAAATACGCGCTGAACCTCAGCGTGGTGAGCGAGCAGGTGGATGCCACTTTCCGCTTCATGTCGGTGGACTGGGATGGCCGCATCCGCATGGACCCGTCCAGCAAGAACGCCATGGCTTCGCTGATTGGCCTGAAAGACAAGTACGACATCGCCTTTGCCTGCGACACCGACCACGACCGCCACGGCATCGTCACCCGCAGCGTGGGCTTGATGCAGCCCAACCACTACCTGGCCGTGTGCATCGACTACCTGTTCCAGAACCGCCCCGGTTGGAGTGCGCAGGCCGGTATCGGCAAAACCCTGGTCAGCAGCAACATGATCGACCGCGTGGCCGCGCGCCTGGGCCGCAATTTGTACGAGGTGCCTGTGGGCTTCAAATGGTTTGCCAATGGCCTGTGCGACGGCAGCCTGGGTTTTGTGGGCGAAGAAAGCGCGGGCGCTTCCTTTCTGCGGCGCGACGGCAGCGTGTGGACCACCGACAAGGACGGCCTGGTGCCCGCCTTGCTGTCCGCCGAAATCATTGGCCGCACCGGCCGCGACCCTGGCGAAGCCTACAAGCTGCTCACCGATGCCTTTGGCGCCCCCGCTTACGACCGCATCGACGCACCCGCCACGCCGGAGCAGAAAAAGAAGCTCGGCAAGCTCACCCCGCAGCAGGTCACCAGTGCCGAGCTGGCGGGCGAGCCCATCACCAAGGTGCTGACCTCGGCCCCCGGCAACGGTGCCAGCCTGGGCGGTCTGAAGGTGATGACCGAGAACGGCTGGTTCGCCGCGCGCCCCTCGGGCACCGAGAACATCTACAAAATCTACTGCGAAAGCTTCCATGGCGAAGAGCATCTGCGCCGCATCGCCAAAGAGGCGCAAGGCATTGTGGATTTGGCCCTGGCCTGATTTGCTATACATTAAATAGCTTCTCGTGCTTATGGAATAAGCGCTAGAGGCTATTTTTATCTTTTTCTCTGAGGAAAGCCCACGTGCTTGCATTGATTCTGGTGGCGGGGCTGTGGGCGGGTTTGCAGAACTCTCTGGCCGGGGGCGGCTCCTTCGTCACCTTGCCCGCGCTGATGTTGACCGGCATGTCGCCGCTGGCGGCCAATATCACCTCCACCGTGGCGCTGTTCCCAGGCCAGCTGACCTCTGGCTTCGCGGGCCGCAAGCTGGTCACCGGCGCGGGCGCACTGCCGTTCTGGGCGCTGCTGCTGGTCAGCGTGCTGGGCGGGGCGCTGGGCGGCCTGCTGTTGCTGCACACCCCGTCGGACATCTTCACCCGGCTGGTGCCCTGGCTGGTGCTGTTTGCCACCGTGGTGTTTGCCTGGGGCAGCTTTTTCCGCAAGCCGGGCGAGGCCGCAGTGCACATCGGCCCTGCGGGCGCGGCGGTAGCGCAGTTTTTCATCGCCATCTACGGCGGCTACTTTGGTGGCGGCATCGGCTTTTTGATGATGGCGGCACTGACCATGGCCGGGCTGCCCACCCGCAATGCCGGGGCCACCAAGAACGTACTGGCCGGGGTGATGAATGCGTCTGCCGTGGCCTTGTTCATCACCTCGCCCCAGGTGCAGTGGCAGCCCGCCCTGGTGCTGGGTGCAGGCGCCATCGTCGGCGGGCTGATCGGCTCGTGGGCGCTGCACCGGGTGAACGAAAAATACCTGCGCATCGCCATCGTGGGGATCGGCGTGTGCCTGACCATCGGTTTATTCGTGAAGCCGTTGTGACTGCAAGTTCCAAAGCCCAGTTCCGCCTGCGCATCTACCGCGATGCCAGTATTGCCATCGGCCCGGGCAAGGTCGATCTGCTGGAAGCCATTGCGCAAACCGGCTCCATCTCGGCGGCGGCCCGCCAGCTCGGCATGTCGTACCGGCGCGCCTGGGTGCTGGTGGACGAGATGAACCGGGCCCTGGTGGCACCGGTGGTCACTACGGCCGCCGGGGGCGTGCAGGGCGGGGGCACGGCGCTGTCGCCGCTGGGTGAGAAGCTGGTGCGGCATTACCGCGCGGTGGAGGAGTCCGCCCGCAACGCTGCGGCGGCGGATATTGCGGCGCTCCAGGAACTGCTGGCACCTTAGCGCTATATCTGGCTGGATACAATGCAGCCATGTCTGCATTGCTCGCCACCATGGACTGGTTTCCTTTGCTGTTGTCGCTCAAAGTGGCGGCGGTGGCGACGCTGCTGGCCACCATCGCGGGCATCGCTCTGGGCTGGGTATTTGCCCGCAAACAATTTCCCGGCAGCGGCGTGCTGGAGGCGGTGTGCATGCTGCCACTGGTGCTGCCGCCCACGGTGATCGGCTACGCCATCCTGGTCGCCGCCGGGCGGCGCAGCCCGCTGGGTAGCTGGCTGCGGGAGCACCTGGACTACACCATCATTTTCAGCTGGCACGGCGCGGTGGTGGCCTCCAGCATCGTGGCCTTGCCGCTGGTGCTCAAATCGGCCAGCGCGGCGTTTGCAGGGGTCGACCGCTCGCTGGAGGCGGCGGCCAGCACGCTGCGGCAAAGCCCGTTATCGGTGTTTTTGCGCGTCACGCTTCCTCTTGCCTGGCCCGGCATCCTGGCGGGCACGCTGCTGGCCTTTGCGCGCGCCATGGGGGAATTTGGCGCGTCGCTGATGGTGGCGGGCTCGATTCCGCAGCAGACGCAAACCTTGTCGATGGCGATTTACGACGCCGTGCAGGCCGGGCAGGGCGACCTGGCGCTGCTGCTGGTGGCCATCACCTCGGTGCTGTCGATCACCGTGCTGGTGCTGTCGAACCGCTTTTTTTCACTCCGTTAAGCCCGACCATGCGACTTTTCAGCCTTTTTCTGCTCCTGCCTTTGGCTGCCAGCGCCCAGCAAATCACCGTCTCCACCGCCGCCAGCCTGACCGATGCGTTCAAGGAAATAGGCCCCAAGTTCGAGGCCAGCCAGCCCGGTGCCACCGTGCGTTTCAACTTCGCCGCATCTGGCGTGCTGCTGCAGCAGATCAGCCAGGGCGCACCGGTGGACGTGTTTGCCAGTGCCGACCAAGACACCATGGACCGGGCCGTGGCGCAGAAGCTGGTCCATCCTGAAAGCCGCAAAAGCTTCGTCACCAACAGCCTGGTGCTGGTGGAGCCCGGCAAAGACGGCCCCGGCCTCAAGACCCTGCAAGACCTGACCAACCCCACTGTGCGCAAAATCGCCATCGGCAAGCCCGCCACGGTGCCCGCAGGCCGCTACACCCAGCAAACCCTGACCAGTGCCAACCTGTGGACGGCGCTGGAGCCCAAGCTGGTGCAGGCCGACAATGTGCGCCAGGTGCTGGACTACGTCAGCCGCGGCGAGGTGGAGGCCGGTTTTGTCTACCGCACTGATGCGATTTTGTTTGGCGACAAGGTGAAGATTGTCCTGACCCCGCCCGGCCATACGCCGGTGTCGTACCCGATTGCGGTGGTCAGCGACAGCCAGCAGAAGGCCGTGGCGCAAAAGTTCGTCAGCTTCCTGTTCACCGATTCCGCGCAGCAGGTTTTGGCTAAATACGGCTTCGGCAAACCTTGATGGGCTTATGGCACACCCCCAGGCTTGCCCACTTCGTGTGGCCTCCAACCCCCTTGCAGGGGGCAACACCAGCAGCCTGGCAAAGCCAGTTCTGCGGTGTTTCTGGAAGGGGGTGCTAATGCATGTGCTCTGGACCACCCACCTGTGATGATCGATGTAGATATTCAATTGACGGTCGCGGATGGCCGCAGGCGCTTCGATCTGGCCGTACGCTTCGCCAGCGATGTGCCGTTTGCTGCGCTCTACGGCCCGTCGGGCGCGGGCAAAACCCTGACCCTGCAGGCGATTGCCGGGCTGCTACGGCCCACGCAAGGCCATATCCGGCTGGACGGGCGCACGCTGTTCGACGCGGCCCAAAAAATCAACATTCCCACGCCCGAGCGCCGCGTGGGCTATTTGCCGCAAAACTACGCGCTGTTTCCGCATCTGTCGGTGCAAGAGAACATCGCCTTCGGCCTGAAGAGCTGGCGCAAACGCAGCCTGTCGGCCTCCGAGCAAGCCCACATCCAGACCCTTTTAGACAGCTTTGGCCTGGCCGCACTGGCCCGCAGCCGCCCGGCCACGCTGTCGGGTGGGCAGCAGCAACGGGTGGCTTTGGCCCGGGCCCTGGCTTGCAAGCCCCAGGTGCTGCTGCTGGACGAGCCGTTTGCGGCCCTGCACCCGGCCTTGCGCCAAAGCCTGCGTGAAGAGTTGGCCCAAGTGCGCCGCCAATGGGGCATTCCGGCGCTGATGATCACCCACGACGTGGACGACGTGCTGGCACTGGCCGATGTGGCCTTTGTGTTCGATGCCGGGCAGGTGGTGCAAGAGATCGACTTGGTGGATGCCACGGCGCGCAGCCAGGCACGGGTGGCGATGGGCGGTGTGGTGGGCACCCCGATGCAAAGCAAACTGCGGCAAATGCTATTGAATCAGTAGCTGCTTGTGCTGGACCCATCAGCGTGAAGTGCCGATTTTTATCCTAATCTGGTGGCCACGCGGCTGTGGCAAACTCTCGCCCTTGTATTCCAACCGCTCCCGTTCATGCAGAAAATTATTCGCCAGCTGGCAGTAGAAATCAAAGCCCGAGAAGAACAGATCCGCGCCGCCGTAGAGCTGCTCGACGGTGGGGCCACCGTGCCGTTTATCGCCCGCTACCGCAAGGAAGTCACCGGCGGGCTGGACGACATCCAGCTGCGCGAGCTGGAAACTCGCCTGGGCTACCTGCGCGAACTCGAAGACCGCCGCGAAGCCATTGTGAAAAGCATCGAAGAGCAGGGCAAGATGACCGACGCGCTGCGCGCTGCCCTGTTCACGGCCAGCACCAAGCAGGAGCTGGAAGACCTGTACCTGCCCTTCAAAACCAAGCGCCGCACCAAGGGCCAGATCGCCCGCGAGTCCGGCATCGAGCCGCTGGCCGACCTGCTGTTTGCCAACCCGTTGCTGCTGCCCACCGAGGCCGCCCAGCCCTTTGTGAAGGCCGAAAAAGGCGAAAACGGCGACGACTTCACCACCGTGCAGGCCGTGCTGGACGGTGTGCGCGACATCCTCAGCGAGCGCTGGGCCGAAGACGCGGCCCTCATTCAGAACCTGCGCGGCTGGCTGTGGAATGAAGGCCTGCTGCGCAGCAAACTGGCCGCAGGCAAGGACGAAAACCACCCCGACATCGCCAAGTTCCGCGACTACTTCGACTACGACGAGCCCATGGGCCGCATCCCTTCGCACCGGGCGCTGGCCGTGTTCCGGGGAAGGGCGCTGGAATTTTTGGATGCCAAGCTGGTGCTGCCTGTCGAACCTGAGCCAGGCAAGCCTTCATTGGCCGAAGGCCGCATCGCCATCCACCTGGGCTGGAGCCACCAGAGCCGTCCGGCCGATGATCTGATCCGCAAATGCGTGGCCTGGACCTGGCGCGTCAAGCTCAGCCTGTCCACCGAGCGGGACCTGTTCGCCAAGCTGCGCGAAGAGGCCGAGAAGGTGGCCATCAAGGTGTTTGCCGACAACCTGCGCGACCTGCTGCTGGCCGCCCCTGCTGGCCCGCGCGTGGTGCTGGGCTTGGACCCCGGCATCCGCACCGGCGTGAAGGTGGCCGTGGTCGATACGACGGGCAAGCTGGTGGAAACCGCCACCGTCTTCCCCCACGAGCCGCGCAAGGACTGGGAGGGCTCGCTGCACACCCTGGCCAAGCTGTGCACCAAACACGGCGTGAACTTGATCGCCATCGGCAACGGCACGGCCAGCCGCGAGACCGACAAGCTGGCCGCTGATCTGATGAAGTTGCTGGAAAAGCATACCGACCCCAGCGGCGCACCCCAAACCGCCATGCAGCGCGTGGTGGTCAGCGAGGCGGGCGCGTCGGTGTATTCCGCCAGCGAATTTGCCTCGCAGGAAATGCCCGACGTGGACGTGAGCCTGCGCGGTGCCGCCAGCATCGCCCGCCGCCTGCAAGACCCGCTGGCCGAGCTGGTGAAGATCGACCCCAAATCCATCGGCGTGGGCCAGTACCAGCACGACGTGAGCCAGAACGACCTGGCCCGCAGCCTGGAGGCGGTGGTGGAAGACTGCGTGAACTCGGTGGGTGTGGACCTCAACACCGCCAGCGTGCCGCTGCTGACCCGCGTGTCCGGCCTGTCGGCCACGGTGGCCAAGGCCGTGGTGCGCTGGCGCGAGGCCAACGGCGCGTTCAAAAACCGCAAGCAGCTCATGGAGGTGAGCGGCCTGGGGGCCAAAACCTTCGAGCAGAGCGCGGGCTTTTTGCGTATCCGTGGCGGCGACAACCCGCTGGACATGACCGGCGTGCACCCCGAGACCTATCCGCTGGTGCAAGACATCATCAAGCAAACCGCCAAGCCGGTGACCGAGCTGATGGGCCGCGCCGACATGCTCAAAACCCTGCGGCCCGAGCTGTTTGCCAATGAAAAATTTGGCGTGATCACCGTCAAGGACATCATCGCCGAGCTGGAAAAGCCTGGCCGCGACCCGCGCCCCGACTTCAAGGTGGCCCGCTTCAACGACGGGGTGGAAGACATCAAGGACCTGGTCGAGGGCATGATTTTGGAGGGCACGGTGAGCAACGTGGCCGCGTTTGGCGCGTTTGTGGACCTGGGCGTGCACCAGGACGGCCTGGTCCACGTGAGCCAGCTCAGCCATAAGTTCACCACCGATGCCCGCGAGGTCGTCAAGACCGGTGACATCGTTAAGGTGCGCGTGGTCGAGGTGGACGTGGTGCGCAAGCGCATCGCCCTGAGCATGAAGCTCGGCGATGCTCCGGCTCGCCGCGATGGACCGCGCGACAACCGCTTTGAAGGCGCAGCCCGCGGCCAGCAACAGCCCCGGCGCAATGACGGCCCACCCGCCCAGTCGGCCATGGCTTCGGCTTTTGCCAAGCTACAGGGTGGCAGATAGCAAAGCACCTGCGTGGGAAGGGCTGAATCCTTTACCATGCACTATCCCACCCGCCAGGAACCCGCCCCCATGGAGTTAAAAGAACTGCTAGCCTCCGAAGCGGCCCTGCCCAGCATCCCCAAGGCGGTGGCGCTGCTGCTCAGCGAGCTGGCGCGCCCCGAGCCGGACCTGCGCAAGCTCGGCCAGTTGATCGGCACCGACCCGGCCCTGACCACCCGGCTGCTGACCCTGGCCAATTCGGCCATGTTCAACCTGTCGCGCAAGGTCAGCAGCATTCCCGAGGCGCTGGCGATTCTGGGTATTGACCATTTGCGCAGCCTGGCCCAGGCCGCAGCGCTGGGCCTGAGCTTTCGGGCCGTACCGGGGGTCAATCTGCAGCAGTTCTGGCGCTACAGCTTGAACGTGGCCAAGCTGTCCAGGGCGCTGGCCGGCGCGGTGCGGCACAACCCGGCCACTGCCTTCACCGCAGGCCTGGTGCATGCCGTGGGCGAGCTGGTGATGCACATGGGCATGCCGCAGGAGATGGCGGCCCTGAACCAGCAGGTGCTGCCACTCGACCTGCGCCGCGCCCGCATGGAAACCAAGCGCCTGGGCTTTTGCTATGCCGACGTGGGCGCGGGGTTTGCCCGCAAATGGCAGTTTCCCGACCGCATCGTCGATGCCCTGCAGTCGCAAATCTTCCCGTTTGACGACGGCGTGTACGAGCCCCTGGCAGGCGTGGTGCACCTGGCCGCCTGGCGCGCCCGCGCCAAAGAGGTGGAGTTTGACGAAAGCGCGCTGGCAGGCAGCTACCCCGGCGAGGTGGGGCTGGCGCTGGGCCTGGACATCGACATGGTGCTGCAGCAGGACCCGATCGACTGGTCGGCCAAAACCGATCTCGGGGCCTTTGTTTGAGGGCTCTGAGCCTGTATGCCGGCCCCACGGCCTTTAAACACCTGCAGCAGCACGGCCTGCAACCCCGTGATGTACGGGTGATTCCGGCGGCCGCAGGCGGCCCAAAAGGCTTGGTGCTGGGGCGGCTGGACCGTTTTTTGTTTGGCGACTGGCTGCGGGCCAGCGCCCACACCATCCATTTGGTGGGTGCGTCCATCGGTGCCTGGCGCATGACCACCGCCTGCCTGAAAGACCCGCTGCAGGGCTTTGACCGGCTGGAGCAGGAATACATTTTTCAGCACTACGACCTGCCGCCGGGCCGCAAAATGCCCACGCCCGACACCATCAGCCGGGTGTTTGGCGGCAACCTCAAGGCGTTTTACGCGGGGCGCGAGGCCGAGGTATTGCAGCACCCCTGCTTCAAGCTGCACATCATCACCTCGCGCGGGCGGCACCTGCTGGCCCGCGACCAGGCCTTGCGCACGCCGCTGGGCTTTGCGGGGGCCTACCTGGCCAATGCACTGCGCCGTAAAACCATGGGTGCCTGGCTGGAGCGGGTGGTGTTCTCCAGCCAGCACGCGCGCCTGCCGTTTCGCAGCCGCGACTACCCGACCCGCCAGTTCGACCTGACGGCGCAGAACCTGGTGCCTGCATTGCTGGCCAGTTGCTCCATCCCGTTTGTGCTGCGTGCGGTACACGACATTCCCGGCGCGCCGCCCGGTGCCTACTGGGACGGCGGCCTCACCGACTACCACCTGCACCTGCAATACCTGCGGCCCAAGATTGCTATGCAAAAAATAGCTGCTCGTGCCGATGGAATAAGCACGGATGGCCTAAAAGATATAAAAAATGTGTCTACTGCCGGTTTGGTGCTGTATCCGCATTTTCAAAAAGCGGTAGTGCCCGGCTGGCTGGACAAGCGGCTGACCTGGCGGCACAAATCGTCCAGCTTTCTGGACAACATGCTGGTGCTGGCCCCGAATCCCGACTGGGTCAAAACCCTGCCCAATGGCAAACTGCCCGACCGCGCCGACTTCAGCCACTACGGCCTGGACCTGCCCCGCCGCGCCAAAGCCTGGACCGGTGCCATCGCCGCCAGCCAGCAAATGGCCGATGAGTTCGCCCAGTGGCTGCTGCGGCCCGACATGGGGCAGGTGCAGCCGCTGTAAAAACCTCAGTTCAGTTCGCCGAAGTGCGAGGTGCGGTCTTGCGGGCCTTGTTCCTGGATTTGCAGCGACAGGTCGTACAGCTTGGACTTGCCCGCGATGTAGCGGTCCAGCCGCCATTCCTTCAGGATGTCCAGCGCCAGGTCAAAGCGCTCCAGGTCCAGCGCGTACAGTTTTTCCAGCGGAAACGGCTCGGTGGACTCCAGCGTCAGCACCAACTGGGCCAGCGTGCGCGCCGCCTCGGATTCGGGGCGCTTGGCGATGAATTTTTGGGCTTCTTTGATGGCATTCATGGGGTAGTCCTGGGGATGGGTGTGGGAATACCCGTATTGAACCCCAAGCAGGTCCGTCCATCATGACGGTTTGATTTCAAAAGTGTGACAGTACTGCGCAGGCATGGCAGGCGCTTCCCAGCACCACAAAGCCATGCCACACCGCGTGCGCATACCGCCAGCGCCCGTCCAGCGCAAAAAACACCACCCCGGCGGTATAGGCCAGGCCCCCGGCCACCAGCCAGGCCCGCCCTGACGGCGACAACTGTCCTACCAAGGGCACAGCGGCCACCAGCACCAGCCAGCCCATGGCCAGGTACAGGCCGGTGGACAACCAGGGATGCGATAAATGGCCCAGCACCTTCAGGGCCGTACCCGCAATGGCCAGCAGCCAGACCAGGGCGAACAGCGTCCAACCCCAGATGCCAACCATCGCCCCGAGGGCAAACGGCGTGTAGCTGCCCGCAATGAAGAAATAAATCGCCCCGTAGTCCACCCGCAGCCACAACTGCTTGGCGCGCCCCGCAGGCAGCGCGTGGTACAGCGTGGACGACAGGTACAGCAGCAGCATGGTGGCCGCAAACACGCAAGTGCCCAGCCGCAGCGGGCCCGTGGCCAGCAGCAGAAACAGCACGCCCACCACCACCGCCGCCAGCGCAATGCCGTGGCTCAGGGTGTTGGCGATTTCTTCGCCCCGGCTTTGCGGGCGCTCCTGGGTGGGCATGGTTTGGGGTATTTCCTTAAAGTCCGTAGTAGAAAATATTTCGGTGGCAATGCCGTGACAGTAGGCCGTTACGATGGCGGCCCATGCATACCGCTCCCCTTACTCCCGCCATGGCCGGTGTCCTGCACCGCATGGCCCGCGCCCGCCGCACGCCCATGCACCTGCTCACGCCCCAGCAAGCCCGCGATGCCTATGAAATCGGCGCGGCCATGCTGGAAGTGCCCAAGGCCCACCTGGCGCGGGTGGACGACTTCACGATTGCAGCCCGCGACGGCTTTGCCCTGCCTGCCCGGCGCTACGCGCCTTCTTTTGACCGCCTGCCCACCTTGCTTTACCTGCACGGCGGTGGCTTCATGGTGGGCAGCGTCAACACCCACGACATCCTGTGCCGCGAACTCAGCCGATTGAGTGGCTGTGCGGTGGTCTCACTGGGCTACCGCATGTCGCCCGAGCACCGCTTTCCCACCGCCGTGGACGATGCCTGGGACGCGCTGGCCTGGTTGGCCTCCCATCCCGACTCGACTGGCGTGGCCGTGGGCGGCGACAGCGCTGGCGGCACACTGGCAGCGGTCTGCGCCATCCAGGCCCGCGACGCGCAGTTGCCGCTGGCCCTGCAACTGCTGTTCTACCCCGGCTGCGCGGCCCATGCCGACACGCCCTCGCACAGCCGCTTCGCCAGCGGCCTTCTGCTGGAGCGCGAACACATCGACTTCTTTTTTAACCAGTACCTGCGTGCCCCCGGCGACTACAAAGACTGGCGTTTTGCCCCGCTGGAAGCCCCCGACGTGGACGGCGTAGCCCCCGCCTGGTTCGGCCTGGCCGAATGCGACCCCCTGGTGGACGAGGGCGTGCTGTACGCCGACAAACTACGGCTGGCCGGTGTGCCGGTGGACCTGGATATCTACCGCGGCGTGACCCACGAATTCATCAAAATGGGCCGGGCGATACCTGAGGCCAAGTTGGCGCACCAGGCTGCTGCGCAGGCCCTGCGTAACGCATTCAATTTATGACTACTTTGATTAATGGACCCACGGGTTCCCCCATGCGGATTAGCCAATGGGGGTCAGACCCCAATTGCGCGATGAACGGTAAATTGGCGACGGACCAATACTCGCATTTGGGTTCTGACCCCTATTGGCGGGTTGACGCGAACAAACCATCAGCCGTCAGGGACCGTGCAAACCTGCACCGTCCGTCACGGAGAACCGCCGGGAGGGGTCAGAGCCCAAATGCGGATTTTCAGGGTTCTGCTACGGCAGTGATGGAGCGCGCAATTGGGATCTGACCCCACCAGGCTCGGCCCCTGGAGCCAACTGGGCGCCCAAGCCTCCCAAGTCCGCACGGCGGTGTTCGTACACGAGCAAAAAATCCCCGCCGACATGGAGTGGGATGTGGCCGACCAGACCGCCGTGCATGCTGTTATCTGCGATACCCAAGGGGAACCGGTGGCGACCGGACGGCTGCTGGTGCATGCACCGGGTGTCGGGCGGATCGGGCGTATGGCGGTGCTCGCCAGCCTGCGCGGCAGCGGCCTGGGACAGCAGGTGCTGGAGGCCTTGGTGCAAGCCGCGCGGGAGCGGGGCGACGTGGAGGTCTGCCTGCACGCCCAGACCAGCGCCCAGGGCTTTTACCAGCGGCTGGGCTTCACGCCGCGGGGCGAGGTGTACGCGGAAGTGGGGATTCCGCACATCGAGATGTTTTTAGATATCCGCCAGTAGCTCGTACGGCAGGGGCAGCAGGGTCAAAGCCGCGCCATCCACGGTCAAAGCCCGGTCCTGCATCGCGGCAATCTGCAGCGACACAATCGCGTCCCACCCGCCTTCGGGGGACGCTGCGGCCTGCACCACGATGCCGCAGGGCTGCTCGGCATCGGCGGAATGGAACACCTCTTGCCCAGCGGCCATCGCCACGTCCGCATGCACGATGGCCGCGCGGCGCTTCAGGGTGCCGCGGAACTGGCTGCGTGCCACGATCTCCTGGCCGGGGTAGCAGCCTTTTTTGAAGTTCACACCGCCGACCGACTCGTAATTCAGCATCTGCGGCACCAGGGCCTCGAAAATCGGGGTGGATACCGTGGCGATGCCGCTGCGCACCTCGCTCCACAACCACAGGTCCAGGCCCAGTGCCGAGTCTGCGGGCACGGGGCTGCCGGTGGGGGCGATAACCATCGCGCGCGGCTGGCCGTCGGCCGGGTAGAGGGCGATGGTGGTGGTGCCGTCTACCGTGGCGGTGGTCCAGGCGGGTTGCTCCGGTCCTCCGATCACTCCGTAGAGCGCAAAGTCGGCCGTCGCGTCCGTCAATTTGGCCTGGGCGCGCATCACGAACATGCTCAGGCGCTTGAGCGTGGCGGCCAGCAGATCGCGGTGGCAGATGAGCAAAATCTCGGTGGGGCTGCGTTTGAAGCCGACAAAGCTGGCTTGCATGCGGCCCTTGGCGTTGCAAAACGCGGCCAGGCGGGCTTCAGTCGTGCCCAGCAGCGCGAAGTCTTGCGTGAGCTGGCCGTGCAGGAATCTGGCGGCATCGGCACCTTCGGCGCGGATGACACCCAGGTGGGTGAGGGGGGCGGAGCCGTTGGGTAAAAGGTTCATAGCGTGAATTATCATCCCCCCTTGTTATCTATAAGGCTTGTAAGGCTGTGCGTCGTCTGATCTTGGTTTTGCTCTTGGTAGCGGGTGTGGGCGGCGGCGCAGCATGGTGGTGGTTACACCAGCCGCTGGCCCTGGCTGCGCCGTCGCTGGATTTGTCCATCGAGCCCGGCACGGGCGCGCGCGGGGTGGCCCAGGCAGCGGTGGATGCAGGCGTGCAAACCTCGCCGATGCTGCTCTACGCCTGGTTCCGCGCCTCGGGCGATGCCCGCCAGATCAAGGCCGGCAGCTATGAAATCGCCACCGGCACCACGCCCATCAGCCTGCTGGGCAAGCTGGTGCGCGGCGATGAGGCGCTGCGCTCGGTGACGCTGGTAGAGGGCTGGAACTTCACCCAGGTGCGCGCCGCGCTATCCAAAGCAGAGCAGCTCAGGCCCGACAGCCAAGCGCTGGGCAATGATTCCATCATGGTCGCGCTGGGCCGCCCGGGTGTGCATCCCGAGGGCCGCTTTTTCCCCGACACCTACACCTACTCCAAGGGCAGCAGCGACTTTGCGGTGCTCAAGCGGGCCATGCACGCCATGGACAAAAAACTGGCCGCCGCCTGGGCGCTGCGCCAGCCCACCAGCGAAGCCAAAACCCCGGAACAGGCCCTGACCCTGGCCAGCATCATCGAAAAAGAAACCGGCCAGTCGGGCGACCGCACCCTGGTGGCGGGCGTGTTCAACAACCGGCTGCGCATCGGCATGCCGCTGCAAACCGACCCCACCGTGATCTACGGCCTGGGTGCCGACTTTGACGGCAACCTGCGCAAACGTGACCTGCAAGCCGACACGCCCTACAACACCTACCTGCGCCGGGGCCTGCCGCCCACGCCGATTGCCATGCCCGGCACGCAGTCGCTGCTGGCAGCGGTGCAGCCCGCCCCCACCACCGCCCTGTACTTTGTAGCGCGCGGCGACGGCACCAGCCAGTTCAGCAGCAGCCTGGACGAACACAACGCCGCCGTCAATAAATTCCAGCGCAAAAAATGAACCCACCTGGCATCTTTATCAGCTTTGAAGGCATAGACGGCGCGGGCAAGTCCAGCCATATCGCCGCCGTGGCCGCGGCCTTCCGGGCGCAGGGCAGGGTAGTCACGCTGACCCGCGAGCCCGGCGGCACGCCGCTGGCCGAGAAGCTTCGCACCCTGGTGCTGGGCGATGCCATGGACCCGCTGACCGAGGCCTTGCTGGTCTTCGCCGCCCGGCGCGACCATTTGCAAAACGTGATCGAACCCGCCCTGGCCCGCGGCGAGGTGCTGGTCTGCGACCGCTTCACCGATGCCACCTTTGCCTACCAGGGTGGTGGCCGGGGCTTCGACCTGGGCGTGCTATCGTATTTGGAGCTGCTCGTGCAGTCTGTACCAGCGCTAGGTGCTGATTTTGTTCGTAACCCGGATTTGACGCTGTGGTTCGATCTGCCACCCGCCGTGGCCGCCGAGCGGCTGGCGGGGGCCCGCGTGCCCGACCGGTTTGAATCCCAGCCCGCCGCCTTTTTTGCCCGCGTGGCCGATGGCTACGCCCAGCGCGCCGCCCAGGCCCCGGCCCGGTTCGCGCGCATCGCTGCCGACGTGGAGCGCGACGCGGTGTGGCAGCAAATCCACAGCGTGCTGGTGCAGCGCGGCTGGATGGAGTCGGCATGAGCAACCCCCTTTTGCCCCCCTGGGTGGCGCAGCAGCGCGACAGTCTGCTGGCCCAGCGCGGCCACGCCTGGTTGCTGCAAGGCCCCAGCGGCCTGGGCCAGTACACGCTGGCCATGGAGTTGGTGCGTGCCTGGCTGTGCGATACACCTACCGCCCAGGGAGCCTGCGGCCAGTGCGCCAGCTGCCACGCGATTGAAGTACACGCCCACGCCGACCTGTGCCTGCTGATGCCCGAGGCCATGATGGTCGAGCTGGGCTGGCCGCTGGGCGAAAAGGCCCAGTCCGACATCGACGACAAAAAGCGCAAGGCCAGCAAGGAAATCCGCGTGGAAGCCATGCGCGATGCGGTGGAGTTTGCGCAGCGCACCAGCGGTCGGGGCCGGGGCAAAGCGGTGCTGGTGTACCCGGCCGAGCGCATGAACGTTATTACCGCCAACGCCCTGCTCAAAACCCTGGAGGAGCCGCCGGGCGACGTGAAGTTTGTGCTGGCCACGGGGGCGGCCCACCAGTTGCTACCCACCATCCGCAGCCGCTGCATGGGCCACAACATGGTCTGGCCTGAAAAAGATGTGTCCACCGCCTGGCTGCAGGCGCAGGGCGTGCCTGCTGCCGATGCCACTGTGCTGCTGGCCGCCGCCGGGAGCCGCCCGGAAAATGCCCTGCAATGGGCGCGCGCCGGGCGCACCGCGCAGAGCTGGTCGGCCATTCCCCGCGCCGTGGGGCAGGGCGCGCTGACGGTGTTTGCCGACTGGGCCCCGGCCCAGGTGGTCGATGCCTTGCAAAAGCTCTGCCACGACCTGCTGCTGGCCCGCATGGGGGCCGCGCCGCGGTTTTTTGCGGCCAGCGATCTGCCCGCCGCACCAGCTGTGGCGGCACTCACCCAGTGGTCCAAAGACCTGAGCGCCACCGCCCGTGTGGTGGAACACCCCTTCAATGCGGGGCTGCTGCTGGAATCGCTGGTGGGTCGGGCCCAAAACGTCCTAAACTCACGGCCATGAGCAGCAACCATTCCTCACCCCGCCCCAGCGTCATCCAACTGGCCATCAAGGAAAAAGGCGCGCTGCACGCGGCTTACATCCCGATGTTCACCGAGGGCGGCCTGTTCATCGCCACCTCCCGCGACTACCAGCTGGGCGACGACGTGTATGTGCTGCTGTCCCTGCCGGACGACCCCCAGCGCTACCCCATCGCCGGGCGCGTGGCCTGGGTCACGCCTGCCCGCGCCGCGGGCAACCGCACCCAGGGCGTGGGCGTCCAGTTTCCCAAAGAGGAAAAAGCCCGCGTGCTGAAGATCAAGATTGAAGAAATCTTGGGTCCCCATCTTGCGTCAGACCGCCCCACGCAAACCATCTAGTTCTCTCCGCGCTTTCGCGCGCTGCCATGTTTACCGATTCCCATTGCCACCTCAGCTACCCCAACCTGGTAGCCAACCTGCCCGCCATCCGCACCGCCATGGCCGAGGCCCAGGTGACCCGCGCCCTGTGCATCTGCACCACGCTGGAGGAATTTGCCGACGTGCATGCCCTGGCCACCGGCTATGACAACTTCTGGGCCACGGTGGGCGTGCACCCCGACAACGACGACGTGCAAGAGCCCACGCTGGAGGATTTGCTGCAGCGCTCGGCCTTGCCCCGCGTGGTGGGCATTGGCGAGACCGGGCTGGACTACTACCGCCTGGGCGAACGCAGCGTGGCCGACATGGAATGGCAGCGTGCGCGCTTTCGCACCCACATCCGCGCCGCCCGCCAGGTGGACAAGCCGCTGGTGATCCACACCCGCAGTGCGTCCGACGACACCATCGCCATCCTGCGCGAGCTGGGCGAGGATGGCTCGCCCGGCAGCGCGGGCGGCGTTTTCCATTGTTTCACCGAAACCCAGGCCGTGGCCCGTGCCGCGCTGGACCTGGGTTTTTACATTTCGTTCTCGGGCATTCTGACCTTCAAGACCGCCCAGGACATCCGCGATGTGGCCGCCTTTGTGCCCATGGACCGCCTGCTGATCGAGACCGACAGCCCCTACCTGGCACCCATGCCGTTCCGCGGCAAGACCAATACGCCTGCCTATGTGCCGTATGTCGCCAAGCAGGTGGCAGACATCAAAAAGCTGTCGGTCGAAGAGGTGGCGCACACCACCAGCGCCAATTTCGACCGCCTGTTTCGCGGAGTTCTATCGTGATAAAGCACTTCAAGAAAACCGTCTATCTTATTGTTCTAATGGGTTTTAATGCCGCACAGGCGGGTTCGTTCGACGACTTCTTTACCGCTGTGCAGCGCGACAATGGCGGCGAGATCCAGTCGCTGCTGCAACGCGGTTTTGACGGCAACACCACCGATGCGCAGGGCCGCTCGGGCCTGTACCTGGCGCTGAAAGGCGAAAACTTCAAAGCCGCCAACGCGCTGCTGGCCTGGCCCAAGATCAAGACCGAAACCCGCACCGCCCAGGACGAGAGTCCGCTGATGATCGCCGCGCTGCAGGGCGAGCTGGACATTTGCACCCAGCTCATCGCCAAGGGCGCGGATGTCAACAAGACCGGCTGGACCCCGCTGCACTACGCCGCTACCCACGGCCATGTGGACGTCATGCGCCTGCTGCTGGAGAACTTTGCCTACATCGACGCGGCTTCGCCCAACGGTAGCACCCCCCTGATGATGGCCGCGCAGTACGGCAGCGACGATGCCGTCAAGCTGCTGCTGGACGAAGGTGCCGACCCGCTGCTGAAGAACCAGAAGAACCTCACCGCCATCGACTTCGCCCAGAAAGCCAACCGCGCTGCGACGGTGGAGATGGTCTCCGCCGCCGTGCGGGCCCGCAAGCCCAAAGGCACCTGGTAGCTACAACACTAGCGCCATAGCGGCCATCAGCACCATGCCCACGTCTTCGATGATGGTGACGGTGGACATGGGCAGCTGGAATACCGTGCCCAGGCAGGCACAGCGGATGCTGCGCTTGTTTAGCACCGCACCGATCACACCAATGGCCGAGAAGCCCATTACCACCAGCGTCACCGCGTTGGTCAGCACCGGCTGGAAGTGGGCCACATAGGCCACGCCCAGCGCCAGCTCCACAAACGGGTAGATAAAGCCCCAGGGCCGCCAGCGCCGCGCCAGCAGGTCGTAGCCCGCATAGGCATCGGCAAAGGCGCGCACGTCCAGCAGTTTGAAGAACGAAAATACCAAAAAAAACCCGGCCATGAAGTAGTGCATGGTGCCCATGGCGCTGACCTGTGCGCCCTGCAGTAGCAGGCTCGCCCCCAGGATGTAGGCCAGGATGAGCAACAGCGGGCGGTAGGTGGCGAACCAGCTGGGAGCCACAGCGGGTGGTGGGTCGACCACGGCGGGTGCTGTGATGGCGTAGTGGCTGCCCGCCAGCGCGGCTTGCAGGGCGGCCACATCGGCAGGGCCCGGCACCGTGGCCTGGGGAGGCGTGAGTTGGACCTGCACGCCGGGGACGACGGCTTCCAGTTTGGCTTGTACGCGCTTGACGCAGCCGCCGCAGGTCATGCCGGTGATTTCAAAAGTAGTCATGGTCTTCATAGCCTATCCGTGTGTATTTATTTTCGCGTGGCGCAGGCGCAGGGCGTTGGTGATGACCGAGGCCGAACTCAGGCTCATGGCCAGGGCCGCTACCATGGGCGACAGCAGCCAGCCGGTCCAGGGAAACAGCACGCCCGCAGCCAGCGGCACGCCCAGCGCGTTGTAGACAAAGGCAAAACCCAGGTTCTGCCGCATATTGGCCATGGTGGCCTGGGACAAGGCCCGCGCCGTGGCGATGCCGCGCAAATCGCCCTTCACCAGCGTGACCTGCGCGCTGTGCATGGCCACGTCGGTACCGGTACCCATGGCGATACCCACGTCAGCCTGGGCCAGCGCCGGGGCATCGTTGATGCCGTCGCCCGCCATGGCCACTTTGCGGCCCTCTTTTTGCAGCCGCACCACCAGGGCCAGCTTGTCGGCGGGCTGGACTTCGCCATGCACCTCGGTGATACCCAGCTGCTGGGCCACGGCCTGCGCGGTGCCGACACCGTCGCCGGTGGCCATCACGATGCGGATGCCTGCAGCGGTCAAGGCGGCCAGGGCTTCGGCGGTGCTGGCCTTGATGGGGTCGGCAACGGCCAGCATGCCTGTTAAGCGGCCATCGACCGCCAGGTAAATCACGCTGGCACCTTGGCTGCGTAAGGTTTCGGCCTGCGCCTCCAGCGCGGCCACCGAGATGCCCATTTGCTGCAGCAACACGGTATTGCCCAGCGCCAGCGCATGCCCGTCCACCTGGCCTTGCACGCCGATGCCGCTGGCCGATGTAAAGCCCTCCACGGGGGCCAGGGCCAGGCCTTGGCTGCGGGCGGCACGGACGATGGCATCGGCCAATGGGTGCTCGCTGCCCTGGTCCAGGCTGGCGGCCAGGCGCAGCACGCCATCGGTATCGAAGCCCGGCAGGGCCAGGGCGCTGTGGAACACCGGCTTGCCTTCGGTCAGCGTGCCGGTTTTGTCGACGATCAAGGTGTCGATCTGGCGGAAGTTCTCAATGGCCGCCGCATCGCGGAACAGCACGCCCTGGGTGGCACCACGGCCTGTTGCCACCATGATGGACATGGGCGTGGCCAGGCCCAGCGCGCAGGGGCAGGCGATGATGAGCACGGCCACCGCGTTGATCAGGCCGTAGCTCCAGCTGGGTGCGGGGCCGAAGATTCCCCAGGCGATCAGGGTCAACACGGCGATGGACACCACCGCCCCCACAAAGTAGCCCGCCACGCTGTCGGCCATGCGCTGCATCGGCGCTTTGGAGCGCTGCGCCTGCACCACCATTTGCACGATTTGCGACAGCATGGTGCCGGAGCCCACCCGCTCGGCCTGCATGGTGAGCGCACCCGTGGTGTTGAGCGTGGCACCAATCAGCTTGTCGCCGCTGCGCTTAGTGACAGGCATGGGCTCGCCGGTCAGCATGGATTCGTCTACCGCGCTGCTGCCGTCCAGCACCACACCGTCTACCGGTACTTTTTCGCCAGGGCGCACCCGCAGGCGATCGCCGATGTGCACGTGGGTGAGCGGAATGTCGGCCTCGCTGCCGTCGTCGGCGATGCGGCGGGCGGTCTTGGGGGCCAGGCCCAGCAGGGACCGGATGGCCGCTGAGGTCTGCGAGCGGGCCTTGAGCTCCAGCAACTGGCCCAGCAGCGTGAGCGAAATGATCGTCGCCGCCGCCTCGAAGTACACCGCCACCCGGCCCATGGACATAAACGATGCCGGAAACACCTGCGGTGCCAGTGTGGCCACCAGGCTGTAGACAAATGCCGCGCCCGTACCCAGACTGATCAGCGTCCACATATTCGGGCTGCGGTGGCGCAGCGACTGCCAGCCGCGCACAAAAAACGGCGCACCCGCCCACAACACTACCGGCAGGCTCAGGGTCATCTCAATCCAGCTTTGCACCTGCATGTCGAACCACTGCAGGCGGTGCCCCAACATGGCCAGCACCATCACCGCCACGCTGAGCGGCAAGGTCCACCAGAAGCGATGGCGAAAGTCCACCAACTCGGGGTTTTCGGCCTCGTCCAGGCTGGGCATTTCCGGCTCCAGCGCCATGCCGCAATGCGGGCAGCTGCCGGGATGGTCTTGCCGCACCTCGGGGTGCATGGGGCAGGTGTAGATGGCCCCGGCCACTGCGGGTGCCGGGCTGGGCTCTGGTGGAGCGAGGTACTTCTGCGGGTTGGCGGAAAACTTGGTCTTGCAGCCTGCACTGCAAAAATAGTAGCTATGACCCAAGTAGGGATGAGCGTGGGCAGACTTTTCGGTCACAGTCATGCCACAGACAGGGTCTTTCATGGAGGCTCCTTTGCAAACTCTATAGGTGGAGCATAGACTCCGTAGTCCACCCCAGAGTCAAGTGATTTTTGAAAGATTTTTGATGGATACCACTCCCACCGCCACCCTGACCATCGGCAAGCTGGCGAAAGCCGCCGGGGTCGGAGTGGAAACCATCCGCTACTACCAACAGCGCGGCCTGCTGCCGGTGCCCGAGGCTCGCGGGGCCTACCGGCATTACCCGGCGGCGCTGGGCCAGCGCATCCGCTTCATCAAGCGGGCGCAGGAGCTGGGCTTTTCGCTGGACGAGGTGGCCGAGCTGCTGTCGCTGGAGGACGGCCTGGACCGCCACGCCATCCGGCAGATTGCGGGCCAGCGGCTGGACGAGATCCGCACCCGGCTGGCCGACCTGCAGCGCATGCAGCAGGCGCTGTCGCACCTGATCGACAGCTGCGAACACACCGGCAAGGAGCTGCCGTGCCCGATCATTGAGACGCTGGCGCAGGCTGGAGATCGGTGACCACCAGCGCGCCGTTGATCTGCTCGGCGGTGAACCTCACCTTGTCGCCCGCTTTCACGCCCTCCAGCAGGGCCGGCTTTTTGACCTGGAACACCATGCGCATGGGCGGCATGTCCAGGTTCTTGATCTCGCCGTGCTGGAGGGTGATTTTCTGGGCCGACAGGTCGACTTTACGGACTTCGCCGTCGGTGTAGGGCAGAGTGGCCTGGGCCAGGGCGGCAGTGCTGATGGCGGCGATGGCCAGGGCTTTGAGAGCGGTGGTGATGGTACGCATGGTGGTTCCTTGGGTTTATTTAGCCGCGACGGTGATCTTGCCGCGCATGCCGGCCTGGTAATGCCCGGCGATCAGGCAGGCAAAGTCAAAGCTGCCCGCCTGGTTGAAGTTCCAGACGATTTCGCTGGTTTTGCCTGCGCCGACATGGGCCATGTAGGGCTCGTCGTGCTCCATGTTGGGAAACTTGACCATCAGCGCGGCGTGCTCGTCCAGATCCTGGGGGGTGCCGATGACCATTTCGTGCAGCATGCCGCCGCCGTTTTGGATGACGAACCGGATGGTTTCGCCCTGCTTCACCGTGATCTGGCTGGGGTCGAAGCGCATGGCATCGGTCATGGTGAAGGTGATGGTGCGGTTGACCTTTTTAGGGTTGCCCGCAATGCCCCAGGCCTTTTGTTCCATTTTTACAGGGCCAGCGGCTTTGGCGTGGGTGGCATCGCCGTGGGCCAAAGCCAGGGCGCTGGTGGTGGCGAGGAGGGTGGCGATCAGGGACAGGGTGCTTTTTTGCATGGTGTTTTTCCAGGATTCAAAATTTAAAGAAAATCGAGCTCTCGTGCTTATTCCATGAGCGTGAGCAGCTGCGAATTTGAGAGCAATTGCCTCAATGGCTACTGTGGGCTCCTGCGCCAGGTTTGTGCACCTGCAGCGCATCGACGGGGGCCACGGCCGCGGGGCGTGCGGGCTCGGCCAGGCTGCCGGTCCATTCAAACGCCCGCGTGCCCGGTGGTTGCGGGTAGGCCCCGGGGTCGCTGTAGCCGCCCGGTTGCTGGTCCTTGCGTACCTTGAGGGTGGTGAACATGCCGCCCATCTCGATGGGGCCGTAGGGGCCGGTGCCGGTCATCATGGGCAGGGTCTGGTCGGGGATGGGCATTTGCATCTCGCCCATGTCGGCCATGCCGCGCTCGCCCATCAGCATGTAGTCGGGCACCAGTTTCTGGATCTTTTGCACCAGGCCCCGGTGGTCCACTCCAATCATGTTGGGCACGGTGTGGCCCATGGGGTTCATGGTGTGGTGGCTTTTGTGGCAGTGCAGGGCCCAGTCGCCGGGTTCATTGGCCACAAACTCGATCTGCCGCATCTGGCCCACCGCGATGTCGGTGGTCACCTCGGGCCAGCGGGCGCTGGGGGGGACCGGGCCGCCGTCGGTGCCGGTGACCACAAATTCATGGCCGTGCAGGTGGATGGGGTGGTTGGTCATCGTCAGGTTGCCGACGCGGATGCGCACCTGGTCGCCCTGGCGCACGTTCAGGCTGTCGATGCCGGGGAAGGCCCGGCTGTTCCAGGTCCACAGGTTCTGGTCCAGCATGGTGTTGGGCCGGGGCGTGGTGCTACCCGGGCTGATGTCATAGGCATTGAGCAGAAAGCAGAAATCGCGCTGCACCTCGGCAACCAAAGGCGTTTTGGCCCTGGGATGCGTTACCCAGAAGCCCATCATGCCCATGGCCATTTGCACCATTTCGTCGGCATGCGGGTGGTACATGAAGGTGCCGGGGCGGCGCGCCACAAACTCGTAGACGAAAGTCTTGCCCACCGGGATCTGCGGCTGGGTCAGGCCGCCCACGCCGTCCATGCCGTTGGGCAAGCGCTGACCATGCCAGTGGACGGTCGTGTGCTCGGGCAGGCGGTTGGTGACGAAGATGCGCACGCGGTCGCCTTCCACGACCTCGATGGTGGGGCCGGGCGACTGGCCGTTGTAGCCCCACAGCGTGGCCTGCATGCCCGGGGCGATTTCGCGCACCACGGGCTCGGCTACCAGGTGGAACTCTTTCACTCCGGCGTTCATGCGCCAGGGGCAGGTCCAGCCGTTGAGCGTGACCACGGGGTTGTAGGGGCGGCCCGTGGTTGGCACCAGCGGCGGGGCGGTGGCGGGCGTGGTGGCGGTCACCGGCTCGGGCAGGGCGGCGAGGGCCACTTTGCTGACGCTGGCGGCTGCCACTGCGGAAAGGGCTGCGCTGCCGAAAAAAGTTCTGCGGTCCATATCAATGTCCTTGGGTAGATGCGGTGTCGGCGGCTGCGCCCGACAAGAGGGATGCCAGCGCGCCGGGCGAGGTGCCGGTGAGTGCGATTTGCAGGTCGGCTTCGGCCAGCCAGAAGTCGCGCTGGGCTTCGATGGCGCTGCCCACGCTCAAACTTTGCTGGCGGGTGTCGGCCAGCAGTTCCCATACGCTGGCCAGCATGCCGCTGTAGCGCAGCACCAGTTCGTCGTTGATGAACTTGCGTAGCGGCACGATCTCGTCGCGGTAGTGCACCGCCAGATCGAACGCAGTGCGGTAGCCAAAATAGGCCTCGCGCGCCTCGGACCGGGCCTGGATGGCCACGGCGCGCACCTGGGCGGTGGATTGCAGGTATACCGCCTTGGAACGGGCGTTGCGGGCACCGCCCCAGTCGAACAGGGGCAAGGGCAGCTCCAGCTCCCAGCCGCGCTTGGCAGACTTGCTGCCCGCTGCGTTGTCGAAGGTGGTGTTGCGGGTGTAGCTGAGCGCCAGGCCGTCGAAATAGCCTGCCACCTTGTCAAAGCCTTCTTGCCGGGCGATATAGCTTGTGCGGGCCACGGCGGCGCGCACGTCCAGCCGTTCGCGCAGGGCCTGGGCCTCGATATCGGTCATCTCGGTGGCGGCCTTGGGCAGGTCGGGCAGGCGGTCTGCCAGCACAAAGCCGGTTTGCGCGCCCCACAGGCCCATCAGGCGGGTGAGCTTTTCGCGGGTGCTGTAGGCGAGGTTCCGGGCGCGGGCGAGCTGCGCGGTGGCATCGGCTAGCAGCACCTGTTCGCGGGCCTGCTCCAGACGGCTCCAGTTGCCCACCCGGGCCATGCGCCGTGCCAGCTCGGCCCCGGCTTCGGCAGCCTCTTTCACGTCGCGCAGGTACAGGGCGCTTTGCTGGGCGGCCACGGCGGTGATCCAGGCCTTGCGCGTGTCTGCGGCCAGCCGCACCACGTCCTGCGCAGCCTGCAACTGGGCCATTGCGTGCTGCTGGCCTTGCCACTGGGCGCGCCAGGGCAGGGCCAGCAGCCCGAGCACGTTGAAACTGAGCACCCGTTCTATCTCGCGCGTGTCGCCTTCGGTGAAGCGGCCCATGGCGAAGTGCGGGTTGGGCAGGCGGCCCATTTGCACACGGTCTGCGTCGCTCACACCCAGCGTGGCCAGCGAGAACTGCAGCTGCGGGCTGTTCAGCAGGGCGATGCGCACGGCAGCCTCGGCGCTCAGCGGCTGGGCCAGCAGATCGGCGACGGCTTGCGGGTTGGGGCTTAACTGCGGGCTGACTCCGGCGGTTTTGCCCTGGATGAGTTGCTGTACGGCCCCCAGGTCACCATCGGGCGAGAGCGTGGCGCAGCCCGTCAGGGCCAGCAGGGCCCACGCCATGCCGGTGCTTCGAAAGCGGCGGCTCATGGGGCAGCCCGCGGTTTCTGGGTGGCCCGCGCGGCGGCCTGCTCCCACTTCAGCACATCCGCATGGCCGCGTGGGAACTGGGCCACGTCGGCGTTGGCGCGCCTCCAGTCCAGCGGCCGGGCTTCCACCCCGGCAGGGGTATCGGCAAACACAGAGCGGTAGGTGACTGTGGGTACACGTACCGAGGGATCGGCGGGACTTTGCGCCCACGCGGCGGCACAGAGCAGCAGACTGCCGCTTAAAAATAGGGTTTTCAAAACAATCTCCTGAACGACTCAAGCAATGCCCGCAACGCTGCCGGTTCAGGCAAATTGCGGACGGACTACGGCTGGGACGTTCAGGAAATCGGTGGTTTCAGCGCAAATGCGGCGCTCGCGCTGGCAAACCGGGCGGGGCCGGTGGTGGGCTGCGCATGCGGCAGCCAGGGGGTTGGAACCGCCGCCGAGGAGGCGGGGGCGGCTACGGTGTGGCACATCTGGCACAGCGGGCAGGTGCCGCAGTGGGAGGTGCCGGTATCGGACGATGTGGCTTCTGCGCTTTCGTGGCAGTCGGCCTGCATTTCCATGTCAAAAGTGCTACTTGTGCTGGTGTGGTGAGCGTGAGCAGCTACTTTTTGTATAGCGGGTGCATGCTGGGCCAACATCTCCATGGCCATGGCCTCGCCCACCCAGCCGCGCAGGGGCAGCAAGGCGATCATGAGGATGAGGACGAGTCGGCGCATGCAAAGATGATACCGGGCGCGTGGAAAGGTTCCCGCTCAGCGGCGCATACCCAGCGACAGATTCTGCGGCCCCCCCTGGGCACCCAGGTTGAACACGGCGACGACCTGCACCAGATCATGGGCCTGGTTTTTCAGGCTGCTGGCGGCCGCGGCCATTTCCTCGACCAGGGCGGCATTTTGCTGGGTGGCCTGGTCCATCTGGGTTACGGCTTCGCCGACCTGGGCCACGCCCAGCGACTGCTCGTTGCTGGCAGCGCTGATCTCGCCCATGATGTCGGTCACCCGGCGGATGGAGTTGACCACCTCGGTCATGGTCACGCCGGCCTGGTCTACCAGCAAAGAGCCTTGTTCGACCCGCTCCACGCTGGCACCAATCAGGCTTTTGATTTCCTTGGCGGCCTGGGCCGAGCGTCCGGCCAGGCTGCGCACTTCGCTGGCCACCACGGCAAACCCGCGGCCTTGTTCGCCCGCGCGGGCGGCTTCCACGGCGGCATTCAGCGCCAGGATGTTGGTCTGGAAGGCAATGCCATCGATCACCTGGATGATGTCCGAGATCTTGCGCGACGATTCGTTGATGCCCTTCATGGTCTCGACCACCTGGCCCACGACCTGGCCGCCCTGGATGGCCACGCTGGAGGCGCTCAAGGCCAGCTGGTTGGCCTGGCGGGCGTTGTCGGCGTTTTGCTTGACGGTGGAGCTGAGCTCTTCCATGGAGGCCGCGGTTTGCTCCAGGGCGCTGGCCTGGCTCTCGGTGCGGGCGCTCAGGTCGTTGTTGCCTTCGGCAATCTCGGCACTGGCGGTAGAGACGCTTTCCGAGCCGGAGCGCACATTCGACACTACCTGCACCAGGCTGGTCTGCATGCTTTGCAGGCTGGACAGGAGTTCGCCGAGTTCGTCGGTGCGCTGGTTGTCGATACGGGCGCTCAGGTCGCCCGAGGCCACTTGGCGGGCGACGGCGCTGGCCTGGGCCAAGGGCCCGGTGATGGATCCCGACAGCAGCCAGGCGATCACCGCGCTGAGTACCAGGCTGACCGCGCCCAGAAGCAGCATCAGGTTGCGGCTGGTGGTGAAGTTGTCCTGGATGCCTTTGGCCTGGACATCGATGTCCTGGCGCTCGTAGGCCAGCAGCTCTTCCATCTTGCCCATGTAGCTTTTGGCGGTGGGCGTGAATTGCTGGTCGAGCAAACTGCTGGCTTCTTCACCCTTGCCTTCTTTTTTGAGCTCCAGAATCTTGTCGCGCACCAAGATATAGGCCTTGCGTTGCTCGGATATCTGGTTGAACAGGGTTTTTTCCTGTTCCGTACGCATCAGTGCCTCCACCAATTTTTGGTTTTCGCTCGAGCTTTTGGTCGATGCGGCCTGGTCTTCGGCAAAAAAGCCCGCCAATGCGGGATCGTTGCTTTTGGCAATGGCGCCGGTCCGGCGTACACCGGTGTGGATGTTGCGGTACCAGTCGCCCACGATGCGCTCGGTTTTGATGGGAGAGGCCACCATGTATTGGGCGGCATCGGCCACGGCATTCAGCCGCCCAATAGCCACCACGATGATGGCTACCGACAGAGCCAACACCATGGCAAAGCCCAAGCCCAGGCGCTTGCTGACAGAAAGATTGGAGATAAAGGTAGGCATAGGTTTTCCACGTCGAATTGCGTGGAAATGTAACTCGTCTGCCCCCCCGCAGGACGCGGCTACGGGTATACCGGTAGAGCGGCAGGATCAGCGCTGGCGCGACTTCATGGCGCGCTCGACCTCGCGCTTGCCTTCGCGGTCCTTGATGGTGTCGCGCTTGTCGTGCTCGGCCTTGCCCTTGGCCAGGGCAATCTCGCACTTGATCTTGCCGGCCTTCCAGTGCAGGTTCAGCGGCACCAGGGTGTAGCCTTTTTGCTCCACCTTGACGATCATTTTCTTGATCTGCTCCTTGTGCAGCAGCAGCTTCTTGGTGCGCACCTTGTCGGGGCTAATGTGGGTAGAGGCCGAGTTCAGCGGGTGAATCTGGCAACCGATCAAAAACAGCTCGCCCGCGCGCACCACCACGTAGCCGTCGGTGAGCTGCACCTTGCCTTCGCGCAGCGACTTGACCTCCCAGCCTTCCAGCACCAGGCCGCACTCGATGCGCTCCTCGAAGAAGTAGTTGAAAGCGGCCTTTTTGTTGTCGGCAATGCGGGCGGTAGGATCGGGTTTTTTGGCCATTGAATGCTAGTAGGGAGGAGGGCGGGAGCAGGTTCTACAATCCCGCGCAGCCCTCCATTCTATGAAAAACGTCCACAAGTCCGTCCTCATCTGGTACAGCGCCGAAGAAATGTTCGCCCTGGTGACCCAGGTCGCGCTGTATCCGCAGTTTTTACCCTGGTGCGACCAGGCCGCTGTGCTCAGCGAAGAAGCCAATGGCATGACCGCCGAAGTGGGCATTGCGTTTGGCGGCATCCACCAGAAGTTCGTCACCCACAACACCCATGTGACTAGTCCGGCAAGCCGCCAGGTGCAGATGAAGCTCATCAAAGGCCCTTTCTCCAACCTGGATGGCACCTGGAGCTTCACCCCTGTGGGCGACGGCAGCCAGCGCGCCTGTAGGGTCGATCTGCAGCTGAACTATGGCTTTGACAACATCGCGCTATCGGCCCTGGTCGGCCCGGTGTTCGACCGCATCGCGGGCAGTCTGGTCGATGCCTTTGTGAAGCGCGCCGAGCAGGTGTATGGCTGACACGGGGTTGAACATCACCGTGGTGTGTGCCGTGGCGCCCGGCCAGGTGGTCGAAGTGGCGCTGGAGTTGCTCGCGGGTGCGTGTTTGGCCGATGCCTTGCAGGCCTGCAGCGTGCTTCCCGCTTTTGCGGGTGTGGAGACACTGGGCCTGGATAGCGGGGTGTGGGGCAAATTGGCTGCGCCTACCCAGCCGTTGGCAGACGGCGACCGGGTGGAGCTGTACCGCCCGCTTACCGTGGACCCCAAGGTTGCTCGCCGCACACGCTTCAGCCGCCAGGGCGCTGGCCGTGCGGGCCTGTTTACCAAGAAGCGCGCGGGAGCGAAGGCCGGGTACTGAGCCTACTTGCAGTCGGCGCTGATCACGTCCTGCAGGCGCTTGAGTTCGCTGGCACGGGCCGCGTCGTCGAGGATTTCGCGCTCGCCCTTGTCGTTGGTGCGGGCAATGCGCACACCCGAATCGAAATTGGCCTTGGACTGTTTGGCACGGGTGCAGTTTTCGGCCTGGGCCGCGGCGTTTTTGTCCACTTCGGCCTTGCGTTGGGCGGCTTCGGTCGCTTCGGCCTGCTTTTTCTTTTCTTCCAAAGCCTTGTCCACGCCACTGACCTTGGGGGCAGAGACTGCCGAAGCCGGTGCGGCAGGCGCGGCAACCGGCGCATTTTTAGGCGTGCCGCCAGGTTGGCGCAAAATATTTTTTGCCGGAATGTCGGGCGGCGGGCCGCGGTCGCTGAACACTTTTCTGCCACCGCTGTCAATCCATTGCCACTGGGCGAGTGCAGTCAATGACCAAGCGCACCCGAGGGCGATAACAAGCGATTTGTGCAGTTTCATGCGCGCAGTTTAGCGGTGGGCCCTGGTGATTTGAACGCTTTGGACGGGTCTGCACGCAATTGCGCTGCGTTTGTTACAGAAAAGGAGGAGCGCGCGGGCTAGTACAATCTGACTTTTGGAGCTTTCTATATGCGTCTGCTAGGAAAAGCGCTCACTTTCGACGATGTGTTGCTAGTGCCAGCGTTCTCCCAAGTCCTGCCCAAGGACACGTCTCTTGCGACCCGCCTCTCCCGCAACATCACCCTGAACCTGCCCCTGGTGTCTGCCGCCATGGACACGGTCACCGAAGCCCGCTTGGCTATTGCCATGGCCCAGGAAGGCGGCATGGGTATCGTGCACAAAAACTTTACACCCAAGCAGCAAGCTGCCGAAGTGCTCAAGGTCAAGCGCTACGAATCCGGTGTGCTGCGCGATCCCGTCATCATCACCCCCAGCCACACCGTGCGCCAGGTGATCGATATGTCGGCCCAGCTGGGCATTTCCGGCTTTCCGGTATGCGACGGCGGCAAGGTGGTCGGCATCGTCACCAGCCGCGACTTGCGCTTTGAAACCCGTTACGACGTGCCCGTGAGCCAGATCATGACCCCGCGCGAGAAGCTGGTCACGGTCAAGGAAGGCGCGTCGCTGGCCGAAGCCAAGGCGCTGCTGAACAAATCCAAGCTGGAGCGCCTGCTGGTCATCAACGACGCGTTCGAGCTCAAGGGCCTGATCACGGTTAAAGACATCACCAAGCAAACCAGCTTCCCCAACGCCGCGCGCGATGCCCAAGGCCAATTGCGCGTAGGCGCAGCCGTGGGCGTGGGCGAGGGCACGGAAGAACGTGTCGAAGCCCTGGTGCGAGCCGGTGTGGATGCCATCGTGGTGGATACGGCCCATGGCCACAGCAAGGGCGTGATCGACCGCGTGCGCTGGATCAAGCAAAACTACCCCCATATCGACGTGATCGGCGGCAACATCGCCACCGGTGCCGCCGCCTTGGCCCTGGCCGAAGCCGGTGCGGACGCGGTCAAGGTCGGTATCGGCCCAGGCAGCATTTGCACCACCCGCATCGTGGCGGGCGTGGGTGTGCCACAGATCATGGCCATCGACAACGTGGCCACCGCCTTGCTGGGCAGCGGCATCCCCCTGATTGCCGACGGCGGCATCCGCTACAGCGGCGACATCGCCAAAGCCATTGCCGCCGGTGCCAGCACCGTGATGATGGGTGGCATGTTTGCCGGTACCGAAGAGGCGCCGGGCGAAGTCGTGCTGTTCCAGGGCCGCAGCTACAAGAGCTACCGCGGCATGGGCAGCATCGGTGCCATGCAGCAGGGCAGTGCCGACCGCTACTTCCAGGAAGTCAGCACCGAGAACCCCAACGCCGACAAGCTGGTGCCCGAAGGCATCGAAGGCCGGGTCCCGTACAAGGGCTCCATGGTCTCCATCATTTTCCAAATGGCGGGCGGCATCCGGGCCAGCATGGGCTACTGCGGTTGCGCCACCATCGAAGATATGAAAAATAAAGCCGAATTTGTGGAAATTACCTCAGCCGGCATCCGCGAAAGCCATGTACACGACGTGCAAATCACCAAGGAAGCCCCCAACTACCGGTCAGAATAGCCCCGACAGTATTTTTGCTGTTGGGTTGTATACCGTTTAAAGGAGAAATTCCATGGGCATGATTTCGTTTATCAAAGAAGCTGGTCAAAAACTGTTTGGCAACAAGCCTGAAATCGCTGCTGCAGTGGCGGAGCCAAGCAACGCGGAAAAGGCCGCTGCGGCCAACACGGCGGCGGCGGATGCGATTGGCACCTATATCAAGGCGCAAGGCTTGTCTACCGACGGGTTGACCATCAGCTTCAATGGCGCCGACCAGGTCGTCACCGTGGGTGGTGCTGTGGCCGACATGGAAACCCGCGAAAAGATCGTCGTTTGCTGCGGCAATGTCCATGGCGTGGCCGGTGTGGCCGATGAAATGACCTGTCCCGAAGTGCCCGAGTGCACCTACCACACGGTCGAAAGCGGCGACACCTTGAGTGCTGTGGCCAAAAAAGCCTATGGCAACGCCAATCTGTACCCGCAGATTTTTGAAGCCAACAAGCCCATGCTGAGCAGCCCGGACAAAATCTACCCCGGCCAGGTTCTGCGGATTCCAGCGCAAGCCTAAAGCGCATTTTTGTCGATAGATCCGGGCAGCCCACGTGCTGCCCGTTTTTCATTTTTAACCATGTCCCATCAAAAAATCCTCATCCTCGACTTCGGTTCGCAAGTTACCCAGCTCATCGCCCGCCGCGTGCGCGATGCCCATGTGTTTTGCGAAGTCCATCCCTGCGATGTGACGGACGAATGGATGCGCGCCTACGCCGCCGACGGCAACCTGAAAGGCATCATCCTCTCAGGCAGCCACGCCAGCGTGACCGAGGACACCACCGACCGCGCCCCCCAGGCCGTGTTCGACCTGGGGGTGCCGGTGCTGGGCATTTGCTACGGCATGCAAACCATGGCGCAGCAACTGGGTGGCAAGGTGGAAACCGGTCACACCCGTGAATTCGGTTTTGCCAGCGTGCGCGCCCGCGGCCACACCGCACTGCTCAAAGACATTGCCGACTTCACCACGCCCGAGGGCGAGGGCATGCTCAATGTGTGGATGAGCCATGGCGACAAGGTCACCGAGCTGCCCCCTGGCTTCAAGCTGATGGCCAGCACCGACAGCTGCCCCATCGCCGGCATGGCCGACGAATCCCGCCATTTCTATGCCGTGCAGTTCCATCCCGAAGTGACCCACACGGTACTAGGCCAGGCGCTGCTGAACCGCTTTGTGCTCGGCATCTGCGGCACCCGCCCCGACTGGATCATGGGCGATTACATCGCCGAGGCCGTAGCCCACATCCGTGCCCAGGTGGGCGATGAAGAGGTGATTCTGGGTCTGTCGGGCGGCGTCGACTCGTCCGTGGCCGCTGCCCTAATCCACCGCGCGATTGGCGACCAACTGACCTGCGTCTTTGTAGACCACGGCCTGCTGCGTCTGAATGAGGGCGACATGGTGATGGACATGTTCGTGGGTAAGCTGCACGCCAAGGTGATCCGTGCCGATGCCAGCGACCTGTTCCTGGGCAAACTGGCGGGCGTGACCGACCCCGAAGCCAAGCGCAAGATCATCGGCGGCGAGTTTGTCACCGTGTTCAAACAAGAAGCTGCCAAGCTCAAAGGCGAGGGCGCAAAAGGTGCCAAGTGGCTGGCCCAGGGCACCATCTACCCCGACGTGATCGAGTCCGGCGGTGCCAAAAGCAAAAAAGCCGTCACCATCAAGAGCCACCACAACGTGGGCGGCCTGCCCGAGCAACTGGGCCTGAAGCTGCTGGAGCCCCTGCGCGAACTGTTCAAAGACGAAGTGCGCGAACTCGGCGTGGCCCTGGGCCTGCCCGCCAACATGGTCTATCGCCACCCCTTCCCCGGCCCCGGCCTGGGGGTCCGCATCCTGGGCGAAGTGAAGAAGGAATATGCCGACCTGCTGCGCCGGGCCGACGCGATCTTCATTGAAGAGCTACACAACTTTAAGGACGAGGCCACCGGAAAGACCTGGTACCAGCTCACCAGCCAGGCGTTCACCGTGTTCCTGCCCGTCAAGAGCGTGGGCGTAATGGGCGATGGCCGCACCTACGACTACGTGGTGGCCCTGCGCGCGGTGCAAACCAGCGACTTCATGACCGCCGACTGGGCCGAGCTGCCCTACGCGCTGCTCAAAAAGGTGTCGGGCCGCATCATCAACGAAGTGCGCGGCATCAACCGCGTGACCTACGACGTATCGAGCAAACCACCTGCCACTATTGAGTGGGAGTGACGGCAGGGGGCAACGGGTTGGATCCGGGGGCCATCTGACAGGCATCCCGTTGCATTTCCCATTGGGCTCGTTGTAGAGTTCCAGTCGGAAAGCGGTGGAGGGTTGTAACGAGTTGGCTTGATTCGGCAACGCAAGTAACTCATGTGCCAAAATGTTTCTAGGGGGCCGTCCGGCGACCATCCTTTGAAAGAAACGTGATGCTTGAGCTCTCGATCGTGGTGCCGTCGTTCAACGAACGCGACAATATCCGCGAGTTGATATCCCGGTTAGATGCCGTGTTGGCAGGCATCCGCTGGGAAGTGATTTACGTCGATGACGATTCGCCCGACGGAACGTCCGACTTGGTTCGCAGCATCGCCCGGGAAGACTCCCGCGTGCGCTGCCTGCACCGCATCGGCCGACGCGGCTTGTCGCGGGCGGTGGTGGAGGGCGTTCTGGCCTCATCAGCTCCCTCTATCGTGGTGATGGATGCCGATTTGCAGCACGATGAGACGCTGCTTCCGCGTATGTTGGCCAAGGTGCGCGAGGACAAACTGGATTTCGTGGTTGCCAGCCGTTACTGCGAAGGCGGCTCGGTCGGCGAATGGGACAACAAGCGCGCGGCCATGAGCCGGTTTGCCACCTACCTGGCCAAGCTGGTCGTGGCATCGCCGCTCACCGATCCGATGAGTGGATTTTTCCTGGTTCAGCGCGAGGCTTTCGACCGCGCTGTCCGGCGGCTGTCCGGCGAGGGGTACAAGATTTTGTTGGACCTGTTTGCGTCGTCGCCAACGCCCCCGCGCTACGCGGAACTGCCATTCGTCTTCCGCGAGCGCTTCGCGGGGGAGAGCAAGCTGGATTCTGCCGTGCTCTGGCAGTACATCATGCTGATCCTGGACAAGCGCTTCGGCCATATTCTGCCGCCGCGCCTGATTCTGTTTTCGCTGGTGGGTGGGAGCGGTCTGTTCGTCCACTTTTTGATCCTCTTCCTGGCGTTCCGCGTAGGAAATGTGCCGTTCGCGGTCGGGCAGATCGTGGCCACGCTGGCCGCCATGACATCCAACTACGTTCTGAACAACTTTCTCACCTACCGCGACCGGCGCTTGCGCGGCATGCACTTTTTCACCGGCTTGTTGTCGTTCTACCTGGTCTGCGGTGTCGGTGCAGTGGGCAATGTGGGCGTGGCCAACATGATCTTCAACCGCCAGCAGGAATGGTGGCTTGCCGGGTTGGCCGGCGTGGTGGTCGGCACGGTGTGGAACTACGTGGCCTCGGCGATGTTCACCTGGAAGAAGTCATAGCCTTTTCCGGCGGCGTATCACCAGCAGCACGCCCAGTGCGACCACCACCGCGCTCGCCGTGATCGCCAGCCCCGTCCATTCCGCAGGCAACTTGCTGCGGGTGATAGACAAGCGGTACGTACCGGCCGGAAGCTGGATGGACAGCAGGCCTTGGGGCGTGGCACCCACACTGAAAGCGCTGGGTGGTGTACTCACCACACGCCAGCCCGGGTAGTTGAACTGGTGTACGACGAGGGCATCCGCTTGGGCGTTTTGGGTTTCCACCACGATGCCATTGGGCCCCCATTGCGGCGTTGACACGGTTCCCAAGCCCGAAAGAAAGGCTGCGCGGGGCGTGGCCTCGCCCAGTGCGGACATCGCTGCGTTGCTGGCCAGCGCGCGGGGAACCTCCACCGGGCGTGATTCTGGCGGCAAGATGGCACTGCCCGTCTGCACATGGGCATACTTGGTCCAGCCCCAGTAGATCTGTTTAGCCGAGGGGACCCAGAACGTGGCGGCATACACCGCCACCACCACCCACGCCACTACGGCGAGCGCTCTGCCGGGCGGCCAGCGGTCTACCGCGTACCCGACCAGGGGCACCAGCGCCAGCACCATGGCCATATTGAGCCGGGTGGGGGTCTGGATGCGTTGCAGGTAGTGCGCGAATTCCCAGAAAGGCAGGGCGTCACGGCCCATGGACCACATCGTCAGCGCGACGATCAAGGCCCAGAACAGGGGCCACAGGCGCTGGCGGGGCGACTCGGCGCGCACGCAGGCCACACCCACGCAGACCATGGTCACCAGCAGCGAGAACGCCACCGCATTGGCATAGACCATCATGGCCGGATCGGCACCATAGCGCCACACGTGCGACAGCAACAACCCGTCGCGCCACAGGCCAGCATGGTCCACAAAAAAGCGGGCATCCCACACTTTCAACACCTCGGCATAGCTGGCGAACTGTTGGGTGGTCAGGGCGGGCACCAGGTAGATGCCGGCCAGGGCGACCCCGAGTACCAACGACCCGGCCATGCGGGCTGCGATGGCCAGCCGCTGCGGTCCCGGTGCCGCAACCAGCAGGCAGAGCCCGTAAGGAACCAGCAGACCGGTAAAGATCAACACGCTGGGCGGATGGGTCGCGATCAGCAAGGCATACGAGACCGCACCCAACAGCCAAAAATGGGGCCGACCGCGGGTGATTGCCACCATGGCGGCAAAGACCAGCGGCATCCAGACAAAAGACCAGTATTCTGCAAAGGCAAAACGCAGATACAGATCGACATTGAGGTGGTAGGGGTGCGCCATATACAGCAAGGCTGCCGCCACCGCCGCCGGGCGGGAGACCACCATCTGGGCCCATACATAGGCGGCTACACCGCTGCCCAAGGTGGCCACAAACACGGCCGCCCCCATTTGGTGCGGAACGCTCAGTCCAAAAACGGAGAAGAAGCAGGTGGCAAACGACGGGACCGCGCCGTAGAAGAAGAAAACCGGGCCGCCAAGACCGGCATTGCCGTTGAAAAGCCAGCGCGGATAGAAATCTCCCGCGCGCAGCTGCTCATTGAAGAAGGTGTTGTAGAGCAGGTGGTAGAAGAAGTCGTCGCCGAAGATCGGGCCCAAAATCCAAGCTGGCGCGGTGAGCAGCAGGGCTACCAGGGTGGCCTTGGCCAGCAAAGGCCACGCGGCACTGCGGTTCCCGGGCTGCGGAGAGGCAATAGAGATCATCGAACGGAGACCTTTCACGGTGCGAAGCCAGCTGGGCGCACCGCACGCCTTCACACGACTTGCCTTGGGGTGGTTCCATTGTAGGGGATAGGTTTTTCGAAAAAAGCTATAAAATTAATAGCTAAAGAAGCTTGTTCTATAAGCGCTATCTGTCAATTTCTTCTGAGAATGTATGCCGTGCGGTCTACAAACCAGTGTGCCAACTGGGTTCAAGAAAAGGCTTTTGGAAGCCGCGCGCGGCATGCGCGTGCCGCAGCTGGAAAAAGCCCGCATGCTGGGTGCTGTTTACCTGCCAAACCGGCTTTTGAGCGGGTGGGCTGCAAATACTACAAAATTTGTAGCTTCTTGTGCTTATCCAATAAGCGCTAGCTGCCTTTTTTATACCTAAATTTTGGCCTACTCCACCGCCACCTTGCTGTCTTTCACCAGCTTGGCGAACTTGTCGGATTCGTCCTTGATCTGCTGGGCCATCTGATCGGCGCTGTTGCCGATGGGCTCGGCCCCAATCTCCTCCATGCGCTTGCGAAAGTCGGGTGACTGCACCACTTTGACGATCTCGGTGTTCAGCCGCAGCGTGATGTCCTTGGGGGTGGCCACCGGGGCCAGCACGCCAAACCAGGTGCCGATGTTGAAGCCCTTCAGCCCGGCCTCGTCCAGTGTGGGCACATCGGGAAGGGCGGAGGAGCGCTTGGCGGTGGTGACGGCCAGAGCGCGCAGCTTGCCGCCCTTGATGTGCTGCAGCACCGGGGTGATGGTGTCGAACGACATCGTGATCTGCCCACCCAGCAGGTCCACCGCCAGCGGGCCGCTGCCTTTGTAGGGCACGTGGATGATGTCGGTGGCGGTCAGATTCTCGAACTGCGTGCCAATCAGGTGCTGGGCCGTGCCGTTGCCGTTGGAGCCGTAGGTCAGTTTGCCGGGCTGGGCCTTGGCCAGGGCCACCAGCTCGGTGGTGGTTTTGGCCGGGGTATTGGCGTTGACCACCAGCACATTGGGCACCATGGCCACGGTGGTGATGGGTGCGAAATCCTTCTGGAAGTCGTAGGGCAGTTTTTTATACACCGCCGGGGCGATGGTGTGGTGCACAGCACCCATCAGCAGGGTATAGCCGTCGGGTTTGGACTTGGCGACATAGTCCGCGCCCAGCGTGGCCCCGGCGCCGGCCTTGTTCTCCACGATGACCGGCTGACCCAGACTTTGTGCCAGTTTGTCACCCAGCGCGCGGGCCAGTACATCGGTGGTGCCGCCGGGCGGAAACGGTACGACCAGGTGGATAGCCTTGCCCGGCCAGGCTTGGGCCAGGGCGCTGCCTGCGGATACGGCCAGGGCCATAGCCGGGGCCAGGAAAAGGCCCGTGGTGCGGATAGATGCTTTTTTCATGGGGGTCTCCAGCGGGTTGGGTGCGGGCTCAGATATGCGCAATGCGCAGCAGGTTGGTGGTGCCAGATGTCCCAAACGGCATGCCTGCCGAAATGACGATGGTTTGGCCCGGGGTGCCGAAGCCTTCTTGCAGGGTGGTGCGGCTGGCCAATGCGGCCATCTCGGGCACGTCGGCCACCTCAGGGCACAGCACGGCATGGACACCCCACACCAGGGCCAGGCGGCGCGCAGTGGCCAGCGCGGGGGTCATGCCGAGAATGGGCGCATGGGGCCGCTCCCGTGCCATGCGCAGGGCCGAGTAGCCCGAGCTGGTGTAGGCCACGGTGGCCGCTGCATTCAGCAGGCCGGTGATGTCGCGCAGTGCGCTGCCGATGGCATCTGCCGCCAGCGCCAGGGGTGCGGGGTGCGCTGCGTCGATGGCTTCGCGGTAGCGCGGGTCGCTCTCGGTGTGGGCGATGATGCGTGCCATCATCTGCACGGCCTCCACCGGGTAGCGGCCACTGGCCGATTCGGCCGATAGCATCACCGCGTCGGCCCCTTCGTAGACGGCGGTGGCCACGTCCGAGGCCTCGGCGCGGGTAGGCACCGGGGCGGCCACCATCGACTCCAGCATCTGCGTGGCCACGATGACGGGCTTGCCCGCGCGGCGGCAGGCGTGGACGATGCGCTTCTGGATCGACGGCACCTGCTCGGCGGGCATTTCCACCCCCAGGTCGCCACGCGCCACCATCACCGCATCGGTCTCGGCCACGATGGCCTCCAGCGCGGCGATGGCGGCCGGTTTCTCCAGTTTGGCGACGATGCCGGCCTGGCCCGCAACGATGGCGCGCAGCGCAATGATGTCCTCGGGCCGCTGCACGAAGGACAGCGCGACCCAGTCGATGCCCAGCGTCAGACCGAAGGCCAGGTCGGCCCGGTCCTTCTCGGTCAGGGCCGACAGGGGCAGCACCACGCCGGGTACGTTCACGCCCTTGCGGTCGGACAGCGGGCCACCGTTGATCACGCGGGTGTCGGCGAAGTCGGGTCCGAAACGCTCGACGCGCAGGCGCAGGCGACCATCGTCCAGCAACAGCTCGGTGCCGATTTCCAATGCCGCAAAAATCTCCGGGTGGGGCAGCGCCACCCGGCTGCTGCTGCCGGATGTCTGGCTGTCCAGATCGAACCGGAATGCAGCACCTTCGGCCAGGCTCACCGGGCCGGCGGCAAAGGTGCCGATGCGCAGCTTGGGGCCTTGCAGGTCCAGCAGCACCGCGATGGGGCGGCCAGTGTCGCGCTCGATCTCGCGCAGCAGGTCGAGGCGGCGCTGGTGGTCGGCGTGCTTGCCGTGGCTGAAGTTGAGTCGGAACACATCGGCCCCGGCATCGAACAGCGCCCGGATGGTGGATTTGTCGTCGCTGGCCGGGCCGAGTGTGGCCACGATCTTGGCGTGCTTGTTACGTCGCATATCCAGTTTCCTTGCAAGCGCCAGCGGTGATCACGATGGCGCGAAAGTCGTTTACGTTGGTCAGCGTCGGGCCGGTCACCACCGAGTCGCCCAGCGCCTCGAAGAAACCGTGTCCGTCGTTGTCGTCGAGGCGCTCGCGCGGCCTCAGGCCCTGCGCCCAGGCGCGGGCCAGTGTGTCGGGGGCCAGTACCGCCCCCGCAATCTCCTCCTGGCCGTCCACGCCGTCGGTGTCGCCCGCCAGCGCGTGGATGCCCGGCGCGCCGTCCAGGGCAATGCCCAGCGAGAGCAGAAACTCCACATTGCGCCCGCCACGCCCGTGGCCGCGCACGGTCACCGTGGTCTCGCCGCCGGACAGCAGTACGCAGGGGGCGGTGAACGGCTGGCCCCGGTGTGCCACCTGCAGCGCCAGGCCAGCCAGGGTTTTGGCGACATCGCGCGCTTCGCCCTCGATGGCATCGCCCAGGATGTAGGGCGTGTAACCGGCATGCCGGGCCACGGCGGCGGCGGCTTCCAGCGCCATTTGGGGGGTGGCAATGCAGCGGGTTTCGGTACGGGGCAGGCGCGCATCGCCGGGTTTCAGGGTTTCGCCCGCGCCGCTTTCCAGCCAGGCCAGCGCCTGCGGCGGCACGGGAATCGCGTAGCGGCGCAAGATGGCCAGCGCGTCGGCACAGGTGCTGGGGTCGGGCACGGTAGGGCCGGAGGCGATGTCGATGGGATCGTCGCCCGGCACGTCGGACAGCAGCAGGTTGAGCACCCGCGCCGGGTGGCAGGCGGCGGCCAGACGGCCCCCCTTGATGGCCGACAGGTGGCGGCGCACGCAGTTCATCTCGCGGATGCTGGCACCGCTGGCCAGCAGGGCGCGGTTCAGTGCCTGTTTGTCGGCCAGGGCCAGCCCGGGCAGCGGCAATGGCAACAAAGACGAGCCGCCACCGGAGACCAGGCACAGCACCAGGTCGTCTTCGGTCAGGCCCTGTACCAGCTGCAGCATGCGGCGCGCGGCCATTTCGCCGGCGGTATCGGGCACCGGATGGGCGGCCTCGACGATCTCGATGCGGTCGCAGGGCACGGCGTAGCCGTAGCGGGTAACGACCAGGCCGGTGAGCGGGCCTGGCCAGTGGTCTTCTACCGCACGGGCCATGGCGGCGGAGGCCTTGCCTGCGCCGATCACCACCAACCGGCCTTTTGGCGCAGCTGGCAGATGGGGCGGTACGCACAGCGCAGGCTGGGCGGCAGCGATGGCGGCATCGAACATGGCGCGCAGCAGGCTGCTTGGATCGGTGGGGTGCATGGGGCCGGGCTTTCGGGTTCAGGCCACAGCCTGTGCGGGGTGGTCTGCACGCAAGGGGACGGCGTAGGGCGCGGCGTTCACTGCGTCCACTACCTCTGGCATGGCCTGGCCGTCCAGCACACGGGCCAGGCGGTCGCGGTCCACCGCACCCACCCAGCGGGCAATGGCCAGCGTGCCGACCGCATTGCCGATGGTGTTGGTGATGGCACGGGCTTCGGACATGAAGCGGTCCACCCCCAGCAGCAACACCATGCCCGCGACCGGAATCTTGCCCATCGATGCCAGCGTCGCCGCCAGGGTGATGAAGCCCGAACCGGTGACACCGGCCGACCCCTTGGAGGTCAGCAGCAGCACGCCCAGCACCACCAGCTGGTCCATCAGCGTCAGCGGCGTGTTGGTGGCCTGGGCGATGAAGATGGCCGCCATGGTGTAGTAGATGCACTGGCCGTCGGGGTTGAAGGTCAGGCCCGCAGGCACGACCAGGCCGACCACGGGCTTGGAGACACCGGCATGCTCCAGCTTGTGCATGAGCTGTGGCACCACGGACTCGGACGAGCTAGTGCCCAGCACGGTAAACAGCTCGTCCTTGATGTACTTCAGAAATTTCCACAGGCTGAAGCCCGAGAGCCGGGCGATGCCGCCCAGTACCACCACCACAAACAGCACGCAGGTGGCGTACATCGTGCCCATCAGTTTGCCAAGCGATACCACCGAACCCAGGCCGTACTTGCCAACGGTAAAGGCCATGGCGCCAAAGGCCGCCAGCGGGGCCAGCCGCATGACCATGCCGACGATGGAGAAGATGCCGTGCGTGAATGCATCCAGAAAGTCCACCACCGGCTTGGCGCGCGGGCCGATGTGCGACAGCGCGATGCCGAACAGCGTGGCGAACACCAGTATCTGCAGAATGTCGTTCTTGGCCAGCGCGTCGACGATGCTGGTGGGCACCAGGTGCAGCATGAAGTCGACAAAACCCTCGGGCTTGGCGGCGCTGGCGGTGTAGCTGGCAATCGCCTTGGTGTCGAGCTGGCTGGCATCGATGTTCATGCCCTTGCCGGGCTCCACCAGGTTCACCACCACCAGGCCCAGCGCCAGCGCAAAGGTGGACAGCACCTCGAAGTAGACCAGCGCCCGGATGCCGACGCGGCCCAGCTCCTTCATGTTCTCCATGCGGGCGATACCCAGCACCACGGTGGCGAAGATGATCGGGGCAAACACCATCTTGATCAGCTTGATGAAGATGTCGCCCAGCGGCTTGAAGTCGCTGGCGAGGGGGGGCGCAAAGTGGCCCAGGGCGATACCGGCGAACACGCCGATCAGCACCTGGACGTAAAGTTTTCCGAAAAATCGACGCATGGCATGTCTCCAGTAAGGTAAGTGGGCACGGCAGCTCCCGACAGCACTTGCTGGCTGTTTAATAAGTCGGGGTGCGGTATGGAAAGCCCCCTGCGAATGGGCAGGGGTTGGGTCGGTGTTCAGGCCGCTCGGCGCAGGGCGGGTACCGCCAGCAGATCACATACCGCCTGGGTCACCTGGGCGGTGGTGGCCTTGCCGCCCAGGTCGCCGGTGTGCAGGGCCGGGTTGGCGGTGACCTGCTCGATGGCCTGCATCAGCTGTGCGGCGGCGGCGGCCTCACCCAGGTGTTCCAGCAGCATCACGCAGCTCCAGAAGGTGCCCACCGGATTGGCCAGGCCCTTGCCCATGATGTCGAAGGCCGAGCCGTGGATGGGCTCGAACATGCTGGGGTAGCGGCGCTCGGGGTCGATGTTGGCGGTGGGCGCAATGCCCAGGCTGCCCGCCAGCGCGGCGGCCAGGTCGCTCAGGATGTCGGCGTGCAGGTTGGTGGCGACGATGGTGTCCAGCGTGGCCGGGCGGTTCACCATGCGGGCGGTGGCGGCATCCACAATTTCTTTGTCCCAGCGCACATCGGGGAATTCCCGGGCGATTTGCACGGCAATCTCGTCCCACATCACCATGGCGTGGCGCTGGGCATTGCTCTTGGTCACCACCGTCAGCAGCTTGCGGGGGCGGGACTGGGCCAGCCGAAAGGCAAAGCGCATCACCCGCTCCACGCCCACGCGGGTCATCATGGTCACGTCGGTGGCGGCCTCGATCGGGTGGCCCTGGTGCACCCGACCGCCCACGCCGGAGTATTCGCCCTCGGAGTTTTCGCGCACGATGACCCAGTTCAGGTCCTCGGGGCCGCAGCGCTTGAGCGGGCCGTCGATGCCGGGCAGGATGCGGGTGGGCCGCACGTTGGCGTACTGGTCGAAGCCCTGGCAGATTTTCAGGCGCAGGCCCCACAGGGTGATGTGGTCGGGGATGTCCGGGTCGCCTGCCGAGCCGAACAGGATCGCGTCCTTGCGGCGCAGCGGCTCCAGGCCGTCGGCGGGCATCATCACGCCGTGCTGGCGGTAGTAGTCGCCGCCCCAGTCAAAGTTTTCAAACTGGAACTGGAACGTGCGGCTGGCGGCGGCCAGCGCCTGCAGCACCTGCTGGCCTGCGGGCACGACTTCTTTGCCGATGCCGTCTCCGGGGATGGTGGCGATGGTGTAGGTTTTCATGGCGTTGTCTCGTTTAGGAGTGGAAGGTGGCGTTACTGTAAAAAGCCAAGGTGCTTTATGCTCACCCTCAAAGTGAAACCACCGTTAACCTGAATTCAACAATCAAGCGCCATGGGCAACGCTATCCAACCCGCCGATCTGGGCTTTTTTTCTACCCTGGCCAGCGCGGGGAGCCTGAGCGCGGCGGCCCGCGAGCTGGGCATCAGCACCCCCGCCGTGAGCAAGCACCTGGCGCTGATGGAGTCGCGCGTGGGGGTGCCGCTGGTCATCCGCACCACGCGGCGCATGGGGCTGACACCCGAGGGCGAGGTCTATCTGGCCCATGCGCGGCGCATCCTGGGCGAGATCGACGGCATGCAGGCGCTGGTCGGTGCGTCCAAGGCGATTCCGCAGGGGCTGCTGCGCGTCAACGCCACGCTGGGTTTTGGGCGCAGCCAGGTGGCACCGCGCATTTCGCGCTTTGCACGGCAGTACCCCGGGGTGGAGGTGCAGTTGCAGCTGTCGGTGAATCCGCCGCCGCTGACCGAAGATGCCTTCGATGTCTGCATCCGCTTTGGCGCGCCGCCGGATACGCGGGTGATTGCCCGGCACATCGCTCCGAACCGGCGGCTGCTGTGCGCCGCACCGGCCTACCTGGCGCAGCACGGCAGCCCCAAGGTGCCCAACGACCTGACGCGGCACAACTGCATTGGCATCCGCCAGGGTGAAGAAGCCTATGGTTTGTGGCGGCTGTCCAGTGGCCGGGGGCGCACGGTCCACACCGAGGCCGTCAAGACCCGCGGCAACCTGGCCACCAACGACGGCGAGATCGCCGTCAACTGGGCGCTGGACGGCCACGGCATCCTGATGCGCGCCGAGTGGGATATCGCCCGCTACCTGCAGGATGGCCGCCTGGTGCAGGTGCTGCCCCAGTACAGCACGCCCGATGCCGACATCTACGCCGTCTACCCGCAGCGCCACCAGTTGGCGGCGCGGGTACGGGCGTTTGTGGATTTCATGGTCGCGTCCTGGCCGCCGACTTAGTGCTATATAAAATATAGCTTCTTACGCTCATGGAATAAGCACAAAAAGCCGATTTGATACATAAACCTCAAGCTACGGCCATCGGCTGCAGTCGGGGTTCCAGCTGCGGAAGCAGGGGAAGCAGGGGCAGCAGGGGCGAGGATTTGTTGACGTGCTGCGGCATCAGGGCTTCAAAGCCCGGGGTGATGGCGGTGTGGCTCCGGCGGATGCAGCGCGGCGCTATGCACGCTGGGCTCCGGCCCTTTCTGGTGATTTACGGGGTCCGGTCCGTCCCCATCCGTAGCGACATCGCAGCCAGCACATCTTGCGCCAGTGCCCACACGGTGAGCGGTGCCGAGCCTTCGGCCTTGTTGCTGATGGTGACGAAAGCGTTCTGTCCCCGGCCAATGGTGCCCGCCACGGCTTTGGCCAGGGCGAACCGGGTGTCTGGGTCGGGGTCGACGATGGCATTGAACGGGGCGTACAGGTCACGTGCATCTTCGTAGCCGTAGGCTCCATGCAGGCGGTTCAGGTTCCAGCGGCAGACCAGTGGGCCGGGCCAGAGGGCGCGCAGCATGCCGAGTTGTTCGCCAATGGGCGGCAGCTTGGGGTGCAGGCCGAGGCAATAGGTGGCACCGGCGCTGCGCAGCACGGAGACGAAATCGGGCGTGAGGAAGGCCGGGTCGCGCACTTCCACGGCAACCACGCCGTCCGGTGCGGTGGGCTTTAGAGTGGGCAGGGCGGCCAGCATCCGGCCTAGCCGCGCCAGCACGTCCGGCATCCGGCCTAGCCGCGCCAGCACGTCCGGCATCCGGCCCAACCACTGCGGTGGCAGCGGGCTGAGCTGGAACACCAGCGCACCGACCTTGTGGCCCAGGCCTTGCAGCGCAGGCAACACGAAATCCTGCACGGCCAGCTCGGCATCCAGGAAAGCGGCGTTGGTCTGTTGGCCACGGCCGTTGTCGGCGCGCACCAGGGCGTCGGTGACCAGGCTTGGCGCTTTCACCACGAAGCGAAAGTCGTCGGGTACCTGGGCTGCATAGGCCGCGTACTGGCTGGCGCTGAGGGCGCGGTAGAAGTTGCGGTCCACGCTCAAGGTGCGAAAGAGCGGGTGCTGGGCGTAGGCAGCCAGGCCGTGTTTGGACAGCGTTGCATCAGGGTAGTCGCCATCCCACAGCAAGCCGGCCCAGCCGGGATAGGTCCATGAAGAGGTGCCTATCCGCAGGTGGCGTGGCAGGGTCTCGGCCAGCGCGGCCCAGGCCGGGTCGGGCGGCTGCGGACGGACGGGCGCGGTGGATGAAGCCGACTCGGCAAAGAGCGGGGGTTGGTGGGCCATGCATCAACCCGGCTGGTAGCGGAAGCAGCGTTCGCTGTGGTCGTCCACCATGCCCACGGCCTGCATCCAGGCGTAGATGGTTACCGCGCCGACAAACTTGAAGCCACGTTTTTTGAGGGCCTTGGAGATGTCGGCTGAGAGCGGCGACTGGGTCAGCACCGCGCCGTTGCCCTTGATGGGCGCGCTGCCCACCATGCCCCACAGCCAGGTGGAAAAGTCCACGCCCTCGGCCTGCATGGCCAGGTAGGCCTGGGCGTTGCCGATGGTGGCCTCGATCTTGGCGCGAGAGCGCACGATGTCGGGGTCTTGCATCAGCCGGTCTACATCGGCGGGGGTGAAGCGGGCCACCGCCTCGGGGTCGAACTGGGCAAAGGCGGCGCGAAAGCCCTCGCGCTTGCGCAGGATGATGGCCCAGGACAGCCCGGCCTGGAAGCTGTCGAGCACCAGCTTCTCCCACAGTTTGCGGCTGTCGCGCTCGGGCACGCCCCATTCTTCGTCGTGGTAGGTGGCCATCAGCGGACTGCTGTCGGCCCAGGTGCAGCGGCAGATTGGTGTCTTCATGAGGCACCATTCTCTGCCAGCCATGGATGTAAGCCCAGATAAGCTTCTTTCAATGTGTGACAAAGTGCCTTGCTCCCATGGTCTGAAAGCTTGTCGCTATTTGTAGTGACACGCCCACAGACTGCGGCATGCGCGCAGACAATGGGCCACCATGGCCGACACCGCGCTGCCTTCCACCATCCAGGTTGCCTTGGTCGAGGACGACGCGTTTTGTGCGCAGGCCCTGGCCGATGCCCCCCATTGGTCTGTAGCCATCCCTAGCGACAGCCCGAAATGGGCCGGGCAGACCGTAAAATCCAGGCTTGTTTGGCACCAGGAAATGTGATGCGCGCCGTCTTCAGTGTGGTGGGTTTGCTCGTCGTGGTGATGCTCATCAGCCTGCTGGCCAAGAAGCAAATAGTGCAGCAAGTTGCGCCCACCGTGGCCACGCCGCAAGGCCCTGCATCAGCCCAGCAGGTGCAGCAAAAAGTCAAACAAGCGCTGGATGCCGCACTGCAAACGCCCCGCGATGTTCCCGAAGAAAAACCTTAAGCTTTTTAGCCCTCTAGCGCTTATTCCATAAGCGCAACTAGCTATTAAAACCATAGTAAACAGCCGATGACCGACGAAGATGCCATGCAACTCGCCCTGGCCCAGGCCCGCCTGGCCGCTGCAGCGGGCGAGGTGCCCGTGGGCGCGGTGGTGCTGAAAGACGGCGTGGTCATCGCCACGGGCCGCAATGCGCCCATCGACGGCCACGACCCCACGGCGCATGCCGAAATCCAGGCCCTGCGCGCGGCGGCCCAGGCGCTGGGCAACTACCGGCTGGATGGCTGCGCGCTGTTCGTCACCCTGGAGCCCTGCACCATGTGCAGCGGGGCCATGCTGCATGCGCGGCTGCAGCGCGTGGTGTTTGGCGCGCTGGATGCCAAGACCGGCGCGGCGGGCTCGGTGATCAACGTGTTTGACCAGCCGCAACTCAACCACCAGACCCAGGTGCAGGGCGGGGTACTGGCCAGCGAATGCGCCGGTGTGCTGCAAGACTTCTTCCAGCAGCGGCGCAACCAGCAGCGGCAAAGCCATATTCCCTTGCGCGAAGATGCCCTGCGCACACCGGAAACCTGTTTTACCGAAGCCGCGCAGCACTACACCGACGTGGAAGGCCTGCGCATGCACTACCGGGACACCGGCCCTACCACCCGCACAGCCCGTACCGTGCTGTGCCTGCACAGCCGCACTGGCGGCAGCCAGGTATTCCAGACCATGGCCACAGCGTTGGCCGCTGCGGGCTTCCGCGTGCTGGCCCCGGACCTGGTGGGCTTTGGCCGCAGCGACAAGCCCAAGAAAGAAGCTTTCCACCGTTGGGACTGGCACCGCCAGGCGCTGTGTGCGTGGCTGGACCGGCTGGGCATAGACCAGGTGGTGCTGGTACTGCAAGGCGAAGGCGCGCCGCTGCTGCCCGCAGAGCGCATCCAGGCCCTGGTGCGGCTGGGGGCCGACACCGCGCCCCTGGATACCGCCCCGTTCCCCGACCATGGCCACCGCGCCGCGCTGCGCGCCTTTGCCGCCAAGGGCTGGGAGCCGCAGGAAGCGTTCCCCGGCAACACGCTGCGCCTGGACGGCCCACCCGGCGCAGAAGCAGCCCAGGCGATGGGATACTTGGCCCCGTGAAACATATCTACATCTACTCCCCCTCCGGCGCGGTGCGCGACAAGGCTGCCTTCAAGCGCGGCGTGGCCCGGCTCAAAACCCTGGGCTACGCCGTCGAAATCGACCCCGATGCCCTCAAAAGCCATATGCGCTTTGCCGGTGACGATGCCACCCGCGTGGCCGCCATCCACCGCGCCGCCGCCAGTGGCGCCGACATTGCGCTCACCACGCGTGGCGGCTACGGCCTCACCCGCATCCTGGGCAGCATCGACTACCGGGCGCTGACCCAGGCGATCGAGCGCGGCACCCAGTTTGTGGGCTACAGCGACTTCACCGCCCTGCAAAACGCCTTGCTGGCCAAAACCGGGGCCATCACCTGGGCCGGCCCGGCGCTGGGCGAGGGCTTTGGCGTGGACGGCACGCCCGACGACATCATGGAAGCCTGCTTTGACGACCTGGTGGCCGGGCAGGGCGAAGGTACGGGCTGGCGGCTGGGCCGCGAAGATGCCCAGCTTGCTATGGATTCGGTAGCTTCTCACGCTTATGGGATAAGCACGGAAGGCGACTTTTATCTAAAAGATGCGATTCTGTGGGGCGGCAACCTGTCGGTGCTGGTGTCGCAGATCGGCACGCCGTACTTTCCGCAGATCAGCGGCGGCATCTTGTTTCTGGAGGACGTGGGCGAGCATCCCTACCGCATCGAGCGCATGCTGACCCAGTTGCTGTACAGCGGCGTGCTGGCGCGGCAAAAAGCCGTGGTGCTGGGGCAGTTCACCGAGTTCACCAAGGTACCGCACGATGGCAGCTTCCGCCTGGCCACCGTGGTCGCCTGGCTGCGCAGCCAGCTCAAGGTGCCGGTGCTGACCAATTTGCCGTTTGGCCATGTGCAAACCAAGGTGCTGCTACCCGTGGGCGCATCGGTGGAACTGGCCCTGCAAGGCCGAGAGGCGATGGTGGTCTGGGGCCATGTGTCGCACAGCAGTGCATCGCAAGACCACCACGGTCACCCTGGTCACCACGACCACAGCGGTCACCACCACCACTGAAAGTCAACGCAATCTGCTGGAGCGCGAGACCAAGCCCTTGGGCAGCAGGCCCTGGAACAGCGGAGCAATTTGGTCCATCTGGGCCCGGGCGGTACCTTCGCCGTCGCGGCTGGCCAGCACGCCCATCAGGTCCGCCCGCAGAAACCACAGGGTTTGCACGTCTTTGGCGTACGCCACCCGCTGCCGCAGGATCGGGCCGTCAAAGCCTCCTACATCGCCCAGACATTCCAGCATGGCCGCACGCACCTGCTCCAGTTGCTGTGCACGTCCGGCATCCGCCCGAGCGGAATCCATACCCAGGATGCTGTAGAGGCTGTTTTTGATGGAGGTAGAGTCCCAAGCCATAAGAAGGTGCAGGGAGGTGCCGGTCGATGAAGAAAAATGTATTAAATAAGAAATTTGTGACAAATTACACACTACAGTAGCACAGGCTAATGCCCAAAGCCGTGCAAATGCGCCGTTTTGGTAACTGGGTGTAAGACGTGGGGCTGAATGCGCGGCCAGCGAACCATTTGGGGACCGCCGCCAGTTCCTGCCGTTGGATGGTTGCAGTAACTGCGCGTTTCCTTTTCATAATTTGTTTCACGAAGCGTACGCAATCCGATAGCCGTTTATCTGCTGTACTAAACTGCGTTCATCACTTTTCTGACCATTCACAAAGTCTCCAGCATGGGCGAACTGGCCACCGTTGTATTTGCCGATCTCACCGGGAGCACTGCCTTCTACGTGGCCTTGGGCAATGAAAAAGCCACGCGGGCGGTGACCCGCATCACCCAATGGATCGGCGAGGTCTGCGAGGCCCACCAGGGCCGCGTGGTGAAAAAGCTGGGCGATGGCGTGCTGGCGGTGTTCGCCGACGCCGGCAATGCCGCCAACGCGGTGATCGCCATCCAGCGCGGCCACCAGCAGCGTCTGCAAAAGTGGCCGGATGCCATTCGCATGGAAATCAAGGCCGGCATAGCCCGCGGCGAGGTGGTGGAGGTCGACGGCGACTGCTTTGGTGACGCGGTGAATGTGGCCTCGCGCCTGAGCGATTTGTCCGGTGGCAACCAGATCTGGGCGACCGAAACGGTGGTGGCCCAACTGGACGACACCCTGGGCCTGCGCGTTCTGAGTCTGGGGCCGGTGAACTTGCGGGGCCGCCAGGAGGCGGTGCCGCTGTACAAAATCGAGTGGCAGGAAGATGCCCGCACCGAATTTGTCACCATGCAGGCCAGCCTGGCCGACATCGAACGACCGGCTGTGCCAAACGGAGGGCAGATCCACCTGGCCTACCTGGACGTCAACCGCAGCTTCTCGTCGAAGCAGATGCCCGTGCACCTGGGGCGTACCGACCAGGCCGAGTTTTTCATCAACGACCCCCGTGTATCGCGCTTGCATGCCCGCATCGACTGGCGCAATGGCGCGTTTTTCATCACCGACCTGAGCAGCTTTGGTACCTGGGTGCGGTTCACCGGCAGCGACACCGACGTACCCCTACGCCGTGACGACTGCCAACTGCACGGCACCGGGGAAATCGCGCTGGGCATGCCGTTCAACGACATCAGCGCCCCGACGGTGCACTTCAGTTTTTCTCTGCAGGCCCCTTCGTTTTACGGCGCCGCGGCCTAGCTTGCCCCAGGGTGGGCCACGGGGGCTAAAATTTGCATACAGCGCTAGAAACCAAGTTTGTTTCGAGCAACCAACAAATAAACCCGCATCTCCATTGCCATGACCAAAAAATCCAGTATCGAGTTTGAAGATATGAACCTGCAGGTGGGTGTACGCCTGCAGATCATGTCCAGCCAGTCGGCCAACCCCACCGTGCACTACACCACCCTGATCGGATTTGTGCCCGGCGATTACCTGCTGCTGAAGATCCCGCAGGAAAGCACCGCCATGGCCGAGGGCGAAAGCGTCATCATTCGGGTGTTCTCCGGCGTGTCGGTATTCACCTTCAGCAGCAAGATCGAGTCGGTGGTCACAGCGCCCCGTGCTTTCCTGCTGCTGTCGTTTCCGGGTGCGATCCAGAAAGTGGGTTTGCGCAAGGCGGTGCGGGTCAAGGCCAACCTGCCGGTCAAGATCAAAAGCAGTATCGATCCCAAGAATTTCAAGATGGCTACGCTGTCAGACATCAGCTTGAGTGGTGCGCTGGTGTCCACCGCCCGGCCTCTGGGCACATCGGGCGACCTGATCGACATCGAATTCTCCCTGCGGGACCAGACTTCGGACCGGGATGTCACCATCAACACCACTGCTTCGATCCGCAGCGTGCAGCAGTCGGCGGGCAGCACTGCCGACGGTGCCACCTTCCACACGGTGTACTCGCACGGCATCAACTTCCACGACATCGACGCGGCCGACCAGGTGATCCTGCAAAACTTTGTCTACGAAACCTTGCTGATCCACCGCACCTGACATGTTGTGCTATTGAATAAATAGCTGCTTACGCTCACTGGATAAGCACAAGGGGCCTAAAAATTATATATTTTTAGGCCCCTTTTTGCTGTCTGCATACCGTCACGTGGCTGTCACCAATTTGACATCAAAACAACGCACACTGGCTGTTACCCTTCGCGCCCGTTTGCCTGTACCCACCTGATGCCCCACCCTGATATTCCACAAGCTTCCCCTGCTTCCCATTCCGCCGTCGCGCTGCTGGACCGCGACCATAGCATCCTGGCCTTCAATGAACGCGTACTGGACTGGGCGATCCGCGAAGACGTTCCGCTGCTGGAGCGGCTGCGCTATTTGTGCATCGTTTCTGCCAATCTGGACGAATTCTTCGAAGTGCGCGGCGCCCCGCACCTGATCGCCGCCCACACCAACGACTACCGCGGCGTCTACACCGTCGATTCCTTCAAGGCGCTGGCCACGGCGGCCCACGCGCTGGTGGCCCGCCAGTACGCGCTGTACAACGACCAGTTGCAGCCCGCGTTTGCCGAGCAGGGCTTTCAGATCATTTCGCACGGTGAGCGCAACGCAGTGCAGCGGCGCTGGGTGAAAAGCTACTTTGAACGCGAGGTGCGGCCCCTGCTGGTGCCGGTGGGGCTGGACCCGTCGCACCCGTTTCCCCAGGTGGCCAACAAGTCGCTGAACTTCATCGTCCGCCTGAGTGGCCAAGATGCTTTTGGCCGCGAGAACGACATCACCATCGTCAAGGTGCCCCGGGTGCTGCCGCGCTTCATCCGCCTGCCCGATGCCGTGTCGGGCGATCGCATGCTGTTCGTGTCGCTGTCCAGCGTGGTGCGCGCCCATTTGCAAGAGATGTTTGCGGGCCGCCAGGTAGGGCAGTTTTCGCAGTTTCGGGTCACGCGCCACTCTGATCTGGCGGTGGACGAAGACGACGTGCGCAACCTGCGCACCGCCTTGCGCCAGGGGCTGGAGGTGCGCCACTTCGGCCAGGCGGTCCGCTTGGAGGTGTCTGCCGACTGCTCAGAGCATTTGTCCAAATTTTTGCTGAAACAGTTTGACCTGCCCGAGCAGGCGCTGTACCGGGTGCACGGACCGGTGAACCTGGCGCGGTTGACCCAGCTGATCGATCTGGTAGACCGCCCGGCCTTGTTATTTCCGAGCTTCCACGCCAGCTGGCCCAAGCAGTTGACGCAGGGCCAGTCGTTTTTTGAACGTCTCAAGCAGGGTGATGTACTGGTGCACCAGCCGTTCGAGAGCTTCGACGCGGTGCTGGCCTTCTTGCGCGAGGCGGTGCACGACCCCGCCGTGCTGGCGATCAAGCAAACCATCTACCGCACCGGTGCCGACTCCGAACTCATGGCCCTGCTGCGCGAAGCGGTGCGCCGGGGCAAAGAGGTCACGGTGGTGGTGGAGCTGAAAGCCCGTTTCGACGAAGAGGCCAACATCAACTGGGCAGAGATGCTGGAATCCATCGGTGCGCAGGTGGTGTACGGCGTGGTGGGCCTTAAAACCCACGCCAAGATGCTGCTGGTAACCCGCCGCGAAGGCAGGCAGCTGCGCCGCTACGGCCATTTATCCACCGGCAACTACAACCCGCGCACCGCCCGGCTCTACACCGACATCAGCTACCTGACCGCCGACGCGGCGCTGACCGCCGACATGGACCAGGTGTTTCTGCACATTGCCGGGCAAAGCAAACTGCCGCGCCTGCGCAGCCTGTTGCTGGCACCGTTCCATCTGCACCGCAAGATGATTGCCAAGATCACCGCGGTGGGCAAGGCCGCCGCGCAGGGCGTGCCGGGGCGTATCGTGGCCAAGATGAACGCCCTGACCGACGAGGGCCTGATCGAAGCCCTGGTGCGCGCAGGGCAGCAGGGCGTGCGCATCGACCTGGTGGTGCGGGGGGCCTGCATGCTGCCCGCGCAGGTGCCGGGCTGGACCGACAACATCCGGGTCCGCTCGGTGGTGGGGCGGTTTCTGGAGCATTCCCGCATCTTCTACTTTGGCAGCGGCGAGCAGGAAGAGCTGTATCTGTCGAGTGCCGACTGGATGAACCGCAATATGCTGCGCCGCATCGAGCTGGCCTGGCCGGTCACCGACCCGGTGCTGCGCCAGCGCGTCATCGACGAATGCCTGGTGCCCTATCTGCTGGACGGGCGCGATGCCTGGGACCTGGGCGCGGATGGCCTCTACACCCGGACCCAAACCGACGGCCACAGCGCTCAGGCCGCGCTGATGAACCGCTACAGCCAGCGCCGCCGCGGGCACGAGGGCTGATATGGACTTGATTCTGTGGCGCCACGCCGAGGCCGAGGAGGGCAGTGACATCCTGGCTGACCTGGACCGCAGCCTGACTCCGCGCGGTACCAAACAGGCCCAACGCATGGCCCAATGGCTGGACCGGCACCTGCCGGACAGCACCCGGGTGCTGGCCAGCCCGGCGCGGCGTACCGAACAAACCGTGCAAGCCCTGGGGCGCAAATTCAAGCTGCGCCCCGAGCTGGCCCCCGGCTGCACCCCGGCCCAGTTGCTGGCCGCCGCCCAGTGGCCCGACAGCAAGGCGCACGTGCTGCTGGTGGGGCACCAGCCGGTACTGGGGGAAGCGATTGCCCAATTGTTGGGGATGGCCGAGCCCGAGTTCTCGGTACGCAAAGGCGCTGTGTGGTGGTTGCGCCACCGCGAGCGCGATGGCGTGGGGCAGACGGTGCTGGTCTCCGTGCAGGCCCCGGAGCTGCTTTAGGCTTTCTTTACTGCCTTTTTGGCCGTGGGCTTGGCGGCAGCTTCTGTTGCTGGGCGACCGGTCTTGATCGTAGGCACGGCCTGCAGGGCGACCAGCAGAGCCGCGTCGGACAGGGCGGCCAGGGCCTTGATGCCTGCGCGCAGCAGCTCGCTCTTCTTGGCGGGCTGGGCCAAGGCGATGGCGCGCAGCTTCAGGTCGTCCAGCACGGTGTATTCGGCCTTGGGGATGGTGAAGCTGTCGCGCACCAGCTTGGGCTTTTTGACCTTGGCTGGCTTGGCCGCAGGCACCGCTTTGGCTTTGGCCACGGGTGGCTTGGGTTTGGCTTCCACGGGCTTGGCAAGCTTCACCGCCTTGGCGCGCACCGCAACTTTTTTCGGTGCAACAGGCTTGCTGACCACCACCGCAGGCGCGGGGGCAGCAACAGGTGTGGCGGGGGTCGGTGCGGTAGTAACTTTGGCGGCAGTGGTCATGTATAAAACTCCAATTAAACGATTTATATAGTTTATACGGTTTTATATGGGTTTTCAAAGCCCATAACTTGCATCTATCGCGTTTTCACCATGCTGTCATCGGCTTGCCTTAGGGTCCAGGCTTTGCCGTTCAGATGGAGTGATGCCGTGGATTCTTTCGCTGTGGATATGCCGAGCCTGGCGCGCGACTACTTTCCGGGCAAGGTGCGCCACGGGGTGGGGCCACTGGCCGACTTGATGCGCAAAAGCGCGCTGAAGTCGGTGTTCCAGCCCATCGTGGACTTGCGCAATGGCGGCATCTACGCGCACGAAGCCCTGATCCGCGGTGTCGAGGGCACGGCATTGTTTGGGGCAGATGCCTTGTTCAGCGCCGCCCGCAGCGAGCGGCTGGTGTTTGAATTTGAGTTGCACTGCGTGGGCGTGGCGCTGGAAGGCTGGGGCCGTCTGCAGGAGCCCGGACGGCTGTTTGTCAACATCAGCGCCGATGCCCTGGTGGACGTGGTGCAGTGCCAGGGTTGCGCCACGCTGGTGCAATGGGTGCGTAGCTTAGGGGTCTTGCCGCGCATGCTGGTGCTGGAGCTGACCGAGCACGAGCGTGTGAACAATATGGACCAGTTGACCGAGGTGGCCCGCGAGGTGCGTGCCGCGGGCTTGTCGCTGGCGCTGGACGACTTTGGCGATGGCCGCTCCAGCCTGCGGCTGTGGTCCCAGGTGAAGCCCGAGATCGTCAAGATCGACAAATACTTCACCAAAGACATCGCCCACCACGCCGACAACCTGCAAACCCTGCAGGCGCTCAAACAGATTGCCACTATTTTTGGCACCCAGCTGGTAGCCGAAGGCATCGAGACGCCGGACGACCTGCGGGTGCTGCGCGATCTGGATCTGGCCTACGGGCAGGGCTATCTGCTGGGCCGGCCCGAGCCGCTTCCCCGGGTCAAAGTGCATGCAGCCGCCATGGAGGTGTTGAACGACACCATGGTGTCGATATTTCCCGCATCGGGGCGGGTGTCGCGCTCGGGGGTGTTGCGCGGCCTGGCAGTGCAGCAAGCCCCTTGTGCCGACTTGCACACCACCAACGACCAGCTATCGGCCTTGTTTTTGCAGCACGAGGACTTGCACGCGATTGCCATCGTGGACAACGGCCGCCCATTGGCCCTGGTGAACCGGCACCAGTTCATGACCCATTACGCAACCCCGTATTACCGCGAAGTGCATGGTCGCAAGCCCTGCCTGGCCAACGCCAACCATGCGCCCCGGCTGGTGGAACGGGACCATAACGTCGACGAGCTGGTGGGCATCCTGACCTCGCAAGACCAGCGTTACCTGACCGAGGGCTTCATCGTGACCGAAAACGGGCGCTACATCGGCCTGGGTACCGGCGACCAGCTGGTGCGCTCGGTGACCGAGGTGCGGCTGGAAGCCGCCCGCCACGCCAATCCACTGACCTTTTTGCCGGGCAATATTCCCATCAGCCAGCACATCGAGCGCCTGATGGATGCCGGGGCCGATTTTGTGGCCTGCTATGCCGACCTGAACCATTTCAAGCCGTTCAACGACCATTACGGCTACTGGCGGGGCGATGAAATGATCCGCCTGGTAGCCAAGTTGGCCCTGGCCCATTGCGATGCCAAGCGGGACTTTGTCGGCCATGTGGGCGGCGACGACTTTATCTTTCTGTTCCAAAGCAGCGACTGGGTGCAGCGCTGCGAGGCCATCGTGCAGGAGTTTGCCGAGCGGGCCCTGGCCTTGTTCGATGCGCCTGCGCGACTCGAAGGCGGCATCCATGCCGAAGACCGGCAAGGCGTGCCGCGGTTTTTCCCGTTCACCACGCTGTCGATTGGCGCGGTGCGCATCCGGCGGGGCCAGTACGGGCATGCGGAGGAAGTGGCCAATGCCGCCGCCTTGGCCAAACACGATGCCAAGGTGCATGGCGCGGGTTTATTTATCCGGGAAGCCGTCAGCGCAACACTGGCGTAAGCGTTGGAATGCACGGGCCCGGGCAGGGGGACAAACTGCTCTATAAAATGGCCTCATGGCCACCAAAACCCCCAAAAAGCCACCGCAGCCCGTAACCCCGATATCCCCACCGGATGACGGCGGTTCGGTCGTGCTGGAGCGGCGCACTGAAAAGATCAAGCCCCCGCAAATGCACCAGGTGCTGATGCTCAATGACGACTACACCCCGATGGAATTCGTGGTGGTGGTGATCCAGGAGTTTTTCAGCAAGGACCGCGAAACCGCCACCCAGATCATGCTCAAGATCCATCTGGACGGCAAAGCCGTGTGCGGTGTGTATTCCAAAGACGTGGCCGCCACCAAGGTGGACCAGGTGCTGGAAGCCGCCAAACAGAACGGCCATCCCCTGCAATGCGTGAGCGAACCAGTGGGTTGAATGTGCAGGCTTGAATAAGCCAAAGCGCAACCCATGTAGAGTGCGTAACAAGAGAGTCACAAAGAGTTGTTAGGTGTCGAAATGAGTCAGGCAAAAAAGGAATTCACATGATTGCCCAAGAATTGGAAGTCAGTTTGCACATGGCATTTGTGGAAGCGCGCCAGCAACGCCACGAATTTATTACCGTCGAGCACCTGCTGCTGGCGCTGCTGGACAACCCCAGCGCCGCCGAAGTTTTGCGCGCCTGCTCGGCCAACATCGATGATTTGCGCAAGTCGCTGAGCAATTTCATCAAGGACAACACGCCCCAGGTTGCCGGTACCGACGATGTCGATACCCAGCCCACGCTGGGCTTCCAGCGCGTGATCCAGCGCGCCATCATGCACGTGCAGTCCACCGGCAGCGGCAAGAAGGAAGTCACCGGCGCGAATGTGCTGGTCGCCATTTTTGGCGAAAAAGACTCGCATGCCGTGTACTACCTGCACCAGCAGGGTGTCACGCGCCTGGACGTGGTCAACTTCATTGCCCACGGTATCAAGAAGAGCGATCCACCCGAGCCCGTCAAAGCCGCTGAAAACCAGGCCGAAGGCGAAGAGGGCGGTGGCGAGAAGAACGAGAAAGCCTCGCCCCTGGAGCAGTTCACCCAGAACCTGAACCAGATGGCCAAGGAAGGCAAGATCGATCCGCTGATTGGCCGCGAGTACGAGGTCGAGCGCACCATCCAGATCCTGTGCCGCCGCCGCAAAAACAACCCGCTGCTGGTGGGTGAGGCCGGTGTGGGCAAAACCGCCATCGCCGAGGGCCTGGCCTGGCGCATCACGCAAAAGGAAGTGCCTGAAATTCTGGCCGAAGCCGTGGTGTATTCACTGGACATGGGCGCGCTGTTGGCGGGCACCAAGTACCGCGGTGACTTCGAGCAGCGGCTCAAGGGCGTGCTCAAGTCGCTGAAAGACCGGCCCAACGCGATTTTGTTCATCGACGAAATCCACACCCTGATCGGTGCGGGCGCAGCCTCGGGTGGCACGCTGGATGCGTCCAATCTGCTCAAGCCCGCGCTCTCCAGCGGCCAGCTCAAGTGCATTGGTGCCACCACCTTCACCGAGTACCGTGGCATCTTTGAAAAAGACGCAGCCCTGTCACGCCGCTTCCAGAAGGTTGATGTGGTGGAGCCCACGGTGCAGGAAACCGTGGAAATCCTCAAGGGTTTGAAGTCGCGCTTTGAGGAGCACCATGGCGTGAAGTACGCCGTGGCCGCGCTGCAGGCCGCTGCCGAACTCAGCGCCAAGTACATCAACGACCGCCATTTGCCCGACAAGGCGATTGACGTGATCGACGAAGCCGGTGCTGCCCAGCGCATCCTGCCGCCGAGCAAGCGCAAGAAAACCATCACCAAGGCCGAGGTGGAAGAGATCGTGGCCAAGATCGCCCGCATTCCGCCCGCCAATGTGTCCAACGACGACCGCGGCAAACTCAAGACGCTGGAACGCGACCTGAAGAGTGTGGTGTTCGGCCAGGACAAGGCGCTGGACGTGCTGGCTTCCGCCGTGAAAATGGCGCGCTCGGGCCTGGGCAAGGGCGACAAGCCGATTGGCTCGTTCCTGTTCAGCGGCCCCACGGGCGTCGGCAAGACCGAAGCGGCCAAGCAACTCGCCTACATCATGGGCATTGAGCTGATCCGCTTTGACATGTCCGAGTACATGGAACGCCATGCGGTGAGCCGTTTGATCGGCGCGCCCCCGGGCTATGTGGGCTTTGACCAGGGCGGCCTGCTGACCGAGGCCGTCACCAAGAAGCCGCATTGCGTCCTGCTGCTGGACGAAATTGAAAAGGCCCACCCGGACATTTTCAATGTGCTGCTGCAGGTGATGGACCACGGCACGCTGACCGACAACAATGGGCGCAAGGCCGACTTCCGCAACGTCATCATCATCATGACGACCAATGCGGGTGCCGAGACCATGAACAAGGCGACGATCGGCTTTACCAATCCGCGTGAAGCTGGCGACGAGATGGCGGACATCAAACGCCTGTTCACGCCCGAGTTCCGCAACCGCCTGGACGCGACCGTGAGCTTCAAGGCGCTGAATGAGGACGTCATCCTGCGGGTGGTGGACAAGTTCCTGCTGCAACTGGAAACCCAGTTGGCCGAGAAGAAGGTGGATGTCACGTTTACCGATACCTTGCGCAAGTACCTGGGCAAGAAGGGCTTCGACCCGTTGATGGGCGCACGCCCGATGCAGCGCCTGATCCAGGACACGATCCGCCGCGCCCTGGCCGACGAATTGCTGTTCGGTCGCCTGATCGACGGTGGCCGCCTGACGGTGGACATGAAGATCACCACCGACGAAAAAGGCGTGGAAAACGGCGAAGTCGAACTCGACATTCAGCCGCTGCCCAAGCGCGAAGGCCGGGCCAAGCCCGAGTCGGAAGAAGCCACCGCGGGCTAATTCCGCTCCTGCCTCCCCACAAAAAAGGGGCAGTACCACACCGGTACTGCCCCTTTTTTTATAGCAAACTAATGAGCAGGCTAGAGCGGCAGGGTGTCAAAACCTGCATAAGCCTTGCGCAGCCAGGTCTTGACGCGCTGGCGCTCCAGCATGCCCAGGCCATCAGTCTCGCTGCGCTCGTGCACGGCGCTCCAGAAGCTGGCGCTTTGGCGGTCGATCTTGCGCATGGCGGCATCCTGCAGCTGCGGCAGTTCGATCACCCGCGCGCCGTAGGCCAGGGCCTGCTGCATGGGGGCCGAGGACTGCATCAGAGAGAAGTCTGAACCCCGGCCATGGTTGAGCACGATGATGTAGTTGGGCGTGTTGCCCACACTGGCCATCAGGTCGGCCAGCAGATTGACGGAATCCTTGCCTTCGTCGATGACGTGCCAGAAATTCACCGCCACATGCAGGTCGCCCAGCACTTCGAACAGGTCGGAGTCGTGGATCCAGCGTGCCAGCGGAGCGGCGGTTTGGGCCGCCAGGTCCACGATGACGTTTTGCTCGGGGTTAGCTTCGAACGCCTCGGCGATCTTGTCCAGCCCTTCAAAGCTGTCCACCACCACGGGCGACGCGAAGTCGGGGTAGAAGCGGGTGAAGGAGTTGTGCGAACGGTCGGTGTCAAAGCCGGTAAAGGCCTTGCCGGTGTCCAAAAAGTACTGTGCCAGTACGCGGGCGGTCACGGACTTGCCTACGCCGCCCTTTTCACCGCCAATGAAATTGATTGAACTCATGGGTTTCCCTGGATTGTTTTGGCATGGACTTACGAACGTAAGCCGCGTTGTAGATTCTACGGGGTCGGCCTGTGCCGCCCGGCAAATAAGCCAAACACAAGCAAGAACCGTGCGCGACCAGGACGGTCTGCAAGCATCCTGGCAGCTTGCCCGGATGTAAAGGCTCAGGGATTGGCGCGGAATCGCTGCATCGCCCGCATTTTCAGCGCAGAATCGGCTCTAAAATAATAGCACTTTAAAAAGCGTATCTAAGTCTTTGATCTTGTGTGAAGTTTTCGATTTAGATACACTTGGTCACACACCTTTATGTCCGGAGATCATTCCATGTCCTCCTCTGAAAGTCCTGCTTTGAACCGCCTGCTACAAATTGTTGCTATTTTTACTTGCTCCGTTACCCTGATGGCGGCACCTGCGCATGCCGCGCAGCGCAAGAAGGTCGAGATCCAGAAAACCTCCAGCAGCAGTGCGGCCTCCAAGCGCAGCAGTGCGAAAGCGGTGCGGATTACTTCCCGTGCATCCAAGACGAAAATTGCCGCCAAATCGCGTGTCGCGCGCCCCGTGGCCGCCATCATCCCGGCCCAGCCCTCGTTTGGTGAATTGGCCGGTTTGCACGGCGCACCCGATGCGCTGGCGCTCAAGTCCAGCGTAGCCCTGGTGATCGACCAGGACACCCGCGAAGTACTGTTCAGCAAAAACGACCAGGCGGTATTGCCGATTGCGTCGATCACCAAGCTGATGACCGGCGTGGTAATTAACGAAGCCCACCTGCCGATGGACGAAGAAATCACCATCACCCAGGACGACGTGGACACCGAAAAACGCAGCCGTTCGCGCTTGACTGTGGGCTCCACCCTGAGCCGGGGCGAGTTGCTGCACCTGGCGTTGATGTCCAGCGAAAACCGTGCTGCCCACGCCCTGGGCCGCACCTACCCCGGCGGCCTGCCGACCTTTGTAGCCATGATGAACGCCAAGGCCAAGGGCCTGGGCATGAAAGATACGCGCTATGTCGAGCCCACCGGCTTGTCCAGCGACAACCAGTCCAGCGCGCGCGATCTGGCCACCCTGGTGAATGCCGCCTACAACGAACCCACCTTGCGTGAGCTCACCACCTCGCAGGGCTACCAGGTCGAAATCGGCAGCCGCATGATGCAGTTCAACAATACCAACCGCCTGGTGAAAAACCCCGACTGGGATATCGGACTGCAAAAAACCGGCTTTATCAACGAAGCAGGCCAGTGCCTGGTGCTGCAGGCCAAGGTGGCGGGCCGCAAGCTGATCATGGTGTTCCTGGACTCTGCCGGCAAGCTCAGCCGCATCGCCGATGCCGAGCGCGTGCGCCACTGGGTGGAAGCCAACCACGTCATGACCGCCCGCACCGCAGTCAAGATCGCGGGCTGATCCTCCAAATCCCCGACAGTTATCGGCTGCCTGGGGCCATCTTGTAGCCGAGGGCAGACGAAATGGCATTGGCTGTAGTCTGCAGCTTGGGCAGCCAGTTTTCGTCCAGCCGGTCTGCCGGGGCGGAAATGGACAGCCCGGCCACCAGCCGGTTTTGGTCGTCGTACACACCTACGGCCATACAACGCACCCCCAGTTCCAGTTCTTCATTGTCCCGGGCGATGCCGTATTGGCGCACCCGCGCCAGTTCGCGCTCCAGCTGGCCTAGATCGGTCAGGCTGTTCTTGGTTTGGCCGCTCAGGCCGGTGCGCGTGGCATAGGCCCGCACGCGCTGGGGGTCGTCAATCGCCAGAAACAACTTACCCACCGACGTGAGGTGCAAGGGCGCGCGGCCACCAATGGCCCGCACCACCTGCATGCCCGAGCGCTCGCTGAAGGCGCGTTCCACATACACAATTTCATCGCCCTGGCGCAGGCTCAGGTTCACCGGCTGCTGCGTCAGGCGGTGCAGCTCGCGCATGGGGATCAGGGCGGCATCGCGCACGCTCAGGCGGCCTTTGACCAGGTTACCCAGCTCCAACAAGCGCATGCCCAGCCGGTAGCTGCCCGGTTCGGGCCGGTCCACGAAGCGGCCAGTGGCCAGATCGTTCAGGATGCGGTGGGTGGTGGAGGGGTGCAGGCCGGTTTTTTCGCTGATTTCTTTCAGCGACATGGCTTCTTCGCGCGAGGCCAGCACGTCGATCAGGGCGAACATGCGCTCGATTACCTGGACAGTCGGTGTGGCAGGAATACTGGGGTCGGTCGCTTTCATGGGCAGTTCTCACAAGATGTACTGCATTTTACCTTGTGAAATGCCAGATTGCATGATGTGAAATAGCCAGGCTCAGGGCAAGGTCCAAAACCCCTCACGCAGCACCTCGTGGGGCAGGAAGCGGGCCTTGTACAGCATCTTGGGGCTCTGGGCGATCCAGTAGCCCAGGTACACGTAAGGCAAACCAAGTTGCTGCGCCTGCTCGATCTGCCAAAGCACGTTGTAAGTGCCATAGCTGGCACGCTCATCGGGCTCGTAAAAGGTGTAGACGGCAGACAATCCGTCGTCCAGCACATCCAGAATCGACACCATCTTGAGCGCACCGGGCGTGCCGTCTTCCAGGGTTTCGCGAAACTCCGCCAGGCGCGAATCGACCCGGCTTTGCAGCAGAAACTGGGTGTACTGGTCTACGCTGTCCTGGTCCATGCCGCCGCCTGCGTGGCGACCGTTCTGGTAGCGCAGATACAGCTGGTAGTGCTCGGGCATGAAACCCAGGTGCAGCACACGGGCCTGCAGGCTGCGGTGCTGTGTTTTGGCGCGCCGCTGGCTGCGGTCGGGCTTGAAGGCGGTCACCAGTACCCGCAAAGGCATGCAAGCCTGGCAGCCGTCGCAGTAGGGGCGGTAGGTAAACAGGCCGCTGCGCCGGAAACCGCCGCGCACCAGTTCGGAATAGGTGTCGGTTTGGATCAGGTGGCTGGGCGTGGCTACCTGGGAGCGCGCCTGCCGCTCGGGCAGGTAGCTGCAAGGGTAGGGTGCTGTGGCGTAAAACTGCAGGGTTTGCAGGGGCAGGTCAGTGAGGTGTGTCACGGGGTAGCCAGCGGTTGGGGTTGCAGAGCGGTCCAGTAAAGGGGGGCAAATTGCCAGTCCGGGCCTGGCAGGTTGGCATTCACCGCCACCTCCGCGCAAAAGGCCGAGCGGGGAATTTCGCGCGCACCCAGCGATGCCAGATGGGCTGTATTTTGCTGGCAATCCACCAGGGGGATGCCGTGGACGCGGCAAAAACACACCAGGGCCGCCAGCGCGATCTTCGACGCATCGGGCACCCGGGTGAACATCGATTCGCCAAACACGGCATTGCCAATCGCCACGCAGTACAGCCCACCCACCAGTTGCCCGTCGATCCAGGTTTCCACGCTGTGCGCGTAACCGGCCTGGTGCAGCGCTTCGTAGGCCCGCACCATGTCGGCCACGATCCAGGTACCCGACTGGCCGGGCCGTGGGCTGCCCGAGCAGGCCCGGATCACCTCGGAAAAACTTGTATCAAATCGGACCTCTGTGCTTGTCCCGCTTACAAAGCCAGCTATGGTTTTGCGCAAAGACCGGTGCAGCCGGAAGGCATCCATTTTGAGCACCATGCGCGGGTCGGTGCTCCACCACAGAATCGGCTGGCCGGTGCTGAACCATGGAAAAATGCCGTGTCGGTAGGCTTGCAACAGGCTGTCCACATCCAGCGCACCGCCTGCGGCCAACAGGCCCGGGGCCGGGTCTGCGGGTCCCCAGGCCTGGCTGACCGGCGGAAACGCCTCTCCAGGCAAAAGCCACGGTACGGGCTTGGGCGACAGGGGCCGGGACGAAGACATGCTGCGATTTTAGGTGCTTTTAAGGGGCCAGGCGCTCACGCAGCCAGCATAAGCTGCTATCTAAGGTATAGCGAAGCCGGTCGTGCAGGCGGCTTTTGCGGCCTTGCCAGAATTGCCAATTGTCGGGCTCCAGCCGGTAGCCGCCCCAGTGGGGCGGGCGCGGCGGGTTGAGCAGGAACTTGGCACCAAACTTGGCTGCGTTAGCCACCAGGACGCCCCGGCCGGAGATCACCTGCGACTGCGGCGAGGCCCAGGCCCCTATGCGCGAATCCAGCGGGCGGCTGTGGAAGTAGGCATCGCTTTCTTCGTCACTGACCTTGGTGACACGGCCCTCGATGCGCACCACGCGTTCCAGCTCCACCCAGTGGAACTGCAGGGCCGCAAACGGGTTGCCCGCCAGCTCCTGGCCTTTGCGGCTGTCATAGTTGGTGTACCAGACGATGCCGCGCGCGTCATAGCCTTTGACCAGCACGATGCGGGTGGACGGGCGCAGATCGTGGCCCACGGTAGCCAGGGTCATGGCGTTGGGTTCGGGCACCTGGGCAGAGATCGCCTCGTTCAGCCATTGGCCAAATTGCTGCAGCGGATCGCTGTGCGAGGCTTCTTCGTTGAGTTCGGCGCGTTCGTAACTTTTGCGCAGGTCGGCAAGTGCGGTGTTGGATAGGCTCATGCTTCGATTGTGCCGCCGAACAAAGCCCGACTGGTGGCGCGGCCATTGATCCAGCGGCCCATAGCCCGCCGACCTGGTGCAGCAAACAACACGGCCGTACTCCACTGGCAACTGGTAAGCGCCTGATGGCTGGGAGACTGTGGACTGCTGGGTGTAGGTGCAACCGCTCTGCTGTACTTCTGGACTGCCAGCGTTCGGTTTCAAGCCGTAGGTAGGTGCTGGCGGCCTTATCTATAAAAATGGGCTCTTGTGCTTATCTCATAAGCGTGAGCAGCTATTCATTTTGTAGTTCTCTTTCGTACCCTACTGGTAACTCCTAAGCTGCCCAGGCGTGCGGTTCGGGAGTACTATTCAGGTTGTAATTTTGTTACCAAAAGACCATGACACTCCACCCCACGGTAGCGGCGGTCACAGACCGCATTCGTGCGCGTAGCGGCCCCAGCCGCAGCGCTTATCTAGAACGCCTGGACGCAGCCGCCACGCGCAAACCGGGGGCAGAGCGCATGGGTTGCGCCAACGTAGCCCACGCGTTTGCCGGTATGCCGAACAACGACAAGTTCAAGGTGGTCACTGAGAAGGCCCTGAACATCGGCATCGTCACCGCCTTCAACGACATGCTGTCGGCCCACGCGCCGCTGCAGACCTACCCCGACATCGTCAAGGCCGAAGCCCGCCTGCACGGCGCCACCGCCCAGGTGGCCGGTGGCGTACCGGCCATGTGCGACGGCGTAACCCAGGGCACGCCGGGCATGGAGCTCAGCCTGTTCAGCCGCGACGTGATCGCCATGGCTACCGCGGTCTCCCTGAGCCACGACATGTTCGATGCGGCGCTGATGCTGGGCGTGTGCGACAAGATCGTGCCCGGCCTGCTGATCGGCGCACTGCAGTTCGGCCATTTGCCCACCGTGTTTGTGCCTGCGGGCCCCATGCCGTCGGGCCTGTCGAACAGCGCCAAATCCAAGGTGCGCGAGCAAGCCGCCCAGGGCCTGGTGGGCCGCGACGAGCTGCTCAAGGCAGAATCCGCCGCCTACCACGCGCCCGGCACCTGCACCTTCTACGGCACCGCCAACAGCAATCAGATGCTGCTCGAAGCCATGGGCCTGCACGTGCCCGGCACCGCCTTTGTGGCGCCCGGCGGCGCGCTGCGTGACGAGCTCACCCGCGAAGCCACCCGCACCGTGCTGGCCGACGTGAAATCCAAACGCTTTGCCCCCATCGGCAAGGTGGTGGACGAGCGCTGCATCGTCAACGCCATGGTCGCCCTGCTGGCCACCGGCGGCTCTACCAACCACCTGATCCACTGGGTGGCCGTGGCCGCAGCTGCGGGCATCGTCATCGACTGGGACGACTTCAGCGCCTTGTCGGATGTAGTGCCCACGCTGTCGCACGTGTACCCCAACGGCAAGGCCGATGTGAACGAGTTCCAGGCCGCAGGCGGCCCCGGCTACATCATCCGCGAGCTGCTGGACGCGGGCTTCATGCACGCCGACGTGCTCACCGTGCGCCCGGGCGGCCTGCGCGAATTTACCGGCGTGCCCTCCATGGCAGGCGATGCGCTCACCTGGACCACGGTAGGGGAGTCGAAAGACGACACCATCGTGCGCCCCGCTTCCAACCCGTTCAGCCCCACCGGCGGCTTGAAGCTGCTGCAAGGCAACCTGGGCCGCAGCGTGATCAAGGCATCCGCCGTGCCAGACGACCGCCACATCATCGAAGCCCCGATCCGCCTGTTCGACTCGCAAGAAGCCTTGCACGTAGCCTTCAACGCCGGTGAACTCAACCGCGACGTAGTCTGTGTAGTGCGCTGGCAAGGCCCGCAGGCCAACGGCATGCCCGAGCTGCACAAACTCACCCCGCCGCTGGCCGTGTTGCAAGGCAAGGGCTACCGCGTGGCCCTGGTCACCGATGGCCGCATGAGCGGTGCCTCGGGCAAGGTGCCCGCCGCCATCCACGTATCCCCCGAAGCCCTGGCCGGTGGCCCGCTGGCCAAGCTGCTCGATGGCGACGTGGTGCGCCTGGATGCCGTAGCCGGTACGCTGCAGGCCCTGGTGCCCGATGCGGAGTGGGCGGCCCGCCCGCTGGCCACCATGCCCGAAGCCCTGCGCGCCTCGAACGCCTTCGGCATGGGCCGCGAACTTTTTTCCGGCATGCGCCGCAATGCCCTCACCGCTGAACAAGGAGCACTCACATGGGTCTAAGCAACCACACCGGCCGTTGGACGGCCCTGCAAGTCATGCAAGACGCACCGGTCATCCCGGTCATCGTGCTCAACGACGTGGCCCACGCCGTGCCCTTGGCGCGGGCGCTGGTCGCTGGCGGCATCCGCATGCTGGAAGTCACGCTGCGCACCCCGCAGGCGCTGGAATGCATTGAGCGCATCGCCAAGGAAGTGCCCGATGCCGTCATCGGCGCTGGCACCATCCGCAGCGCCGCCGACGCGCAAGCCGCCGCCAAGGCCGGTGCCCTGTTTGGCGTGAGCCCCGGCTACACCCGCACCGTGGGCATGGCCTGCCGCGATGCAGGTCTGGCGCTGTTGCCCGGCGTGGCCACCGGTAGCGAAATCATGATGGCCCAGGAAGACGGCTTCACCGAACTCAAGTTCTTCCCCGCCATGCAAGCCGGTGGTCCGGCCATGCTGAAGGCCTGGAGCGGCCCGTTCTTTGACGTGAAGTTCTGCCCCACCGGCGGTGTGACGCTGCAAAACGCGCCTGAATTTTTGGCGCTGCCCAATGTGGTGTGCGTGGGCGGCTCGTGGATCGTGCCCACCGATGCCATGATTGCAGGCGACTGGGGGCGGATTACCCAGCTGTGCCTGGACACGGCGGCCTTGAAGAAGAAGGCCTGATCCCCGCGTGCCTACAAAAAAGCGCCTTTTCAGGCGCTTTTTTTTCAGACCGTAAAAGGCTTTTGCTGCAAAAACTTGCCCGCCTTGCCCAGCGTGAACAGGTTGGGCGACTGACTGGGCGGCAACCCTGCGCGCACCTTGGCGTGGAACTGGCGGTAGGTGCCTTTGAAGCTGCCGTTGGCCCACACCTTGAGCACCTGTTCGGTGAACGCGCCGTTGTGGTCGCCATCCATCGAGGTCTGGTTGTCCTGGCAGCCCGACACCAGCACCAATGACGGTTTGAACTGGCTGACCACAGCGGTCAGGCGGTTGCTGACCGATACCTGGGTCAACGCCGTGTCGGGGTCGGCAACCTGGCCGCCCGCGGCCTTGGCCACGTCGACCTGCAGCTTGTCGTAGAACGCCTGGTGGTCGCGGTAGACGCGCATGGCCACCCCCAGGGGCATGGCCCGCGAGCCGGGTTCATTGGGCAAGGCCTTGACCACCGAGCCGCTGTGGCAGCTGTCCGACAACACCAGGATGCGTACCCCAGCGGCAAACTTGCTGTACTCAAAGTACAGCTCGTCGTCCAGAATCTGGCCGTCAAACAGGCACCAGGTTTCGTCTTTGCCGTCGGGTTCGTCGTTGTCGATGTCGGTCACCTGTCCACCGTGGCCCGAATAGGTCAGAAAGAACAGATCGCCCGCCACCAGTGATTTGGCGGCACTGCGCAGGGCGCTTAGAAACTTGGCACGGGTGGCCTGTTTGGTGAGCAGCACGGTGGGCTGCATGCCTTGCGCCTTGGCAATCGCGGCCATGTCATTGGCATCAAACTCGCAGGCCGCCAGGGGTCCGGTCCAGCCCGAATAGGCCGCGCCACTGACGGCGTTCAGCCCCATGTGCAGCGACAAGGCCTTGGTTTTGGCGGCGATAGCAGTTGCTTTTTTGGTGGCCATGGTGTCTCCTCAAAAAGAAACCATGTTCCGCCCGGCGCTTGGGCGGTGTCAAGACGCGGGGCGGGTGCTTCGTCCTCCAAATAGGGGACGCTTTAAATGCCGGAGCCGCCTGCGTGTTCCGCGCGCTGGATCAGCTCGATCTTGTAGCCGTCGGGGTCGGTCACAAAAGCAATCACCGTGGTGCCGCCCTTGACCGGACCGGCTTCGCGCGTGACCTGGCCACCGGCGACCTTGATCTTCTCGCAGGCAGCATAGGCATCGGGCACGGCCAGGGCGATGTGGCCGTAGGCGGTGCCGAGCTCATAGCTGTCCACGCCGTGGTTGTAGGTCAGCTCCAACTCGGCATGGTCGGGGTTACTGCCGTAGCCGACGAAGGCCAGGGTGTATTTGTACTCGGCGTTTTCCGACATGCGCAGCAGTTGCATGCCCAGAACCTGGGTGTAGAAGTCGATGGAGCGCTGCAGGTTGCCAACGCGCAGCATGGTGTGGAGAAGTCGCATGGTGTTTTTTTGAAGTGGGTGGGGGAGGGCATTGATTGTAAAAATAAACGCCCACAAAAAAGGCGCATGCCGAATGCCATGCGCCTGGTAAGGAGATTGACTTACTCCTGATTTAATAGCTGCTCACGCTTATGGAATAAGCGCAGGCGGCCTAAAAAGCTTAAATCAGCGGCCGAACGAACCGCGTGGGCCGCCGGGGCCGCGCGATCCGCCACCACCGCTGCGGCCACCGCCGAAGCCGCCGCCACCGTTCCCACCGCCATTGCCACCACCGTAGCCGCCACCACCGCCACCATTGCGGTTGCCGCCGCCGAAGCCGCCACGGCGACCACGGTCGAGCATGCTGTCTACGCTGGTGCGCATCGGGTCAGGCTGGCCGCCTTGGGCCGGGCGGGGCGCAGGGCCCTGGCCGCCCATGGATGCGGAACGGGTGTGGTCCGGCTGGGCACCGCCGCCGTAGCCGCCGCCGTTTCCGTTACCGCCACCACCGTAGCTGTTGCCGCCACCGTAACCACCGCCTGCATTGCCACCGCCGTAGCCGCCGCCACCGGCGCGTGCACCGCCAGGGCCGCCAGGACGGCCACCACGACCACCCTGGGGTGGACGAGCGCCTTGGGGGCGGGGAGCCATGCCGTCGCCTTGCGGGGGCCGTGGACCACTGCGGGGGGCATTGCTGCGGGGGCCGCCGTTTCCGCCACCATGACCGCCACCGTTGCCACGGCCAGCGCCGTCGCCGTTGGCACCCTTGCTGTCGCGCACGCGCTGCAGCATTTCAGTGCGGGCAGCTTTGGCAGCGGCCTGCATCACGTCGCGGCTCGGCGGCTTGCCGGCACCGCCCCAGATCGTCTGGCGACCCATGGCGATGGGTTCTGCACGCTCATTGGGTTCGGGCATGAAGCCTTCGATCACTTGCACGGCAATTTCTTGCTTGGTGAAGCGTTCGATGTCCTGCATGAAGCCTTCTTCGTCCAGGCACACCAGGTTGACGGCAGCGCCTTCGGCACCGGCGCGACCGGTACGGCCAATGCGGTGCACATAGTCTTCGCAGACGTTCGGGATTTCGTAGTTGACCACGTGCGGCAGGTCGTCGATGTCGATACCGCGGGCCGCGATATCGGTGGCCACCAGGGCGCGCACATCGCCGCTTTTGAAGCCTTGCAGGGCCTGGGTACGGGCCGACTGGCTCTTGTTGCCATGCAGTGCCATCGCGGTGATACCGTTCTTTTCCAGGAATTCGGCCACGTTGTTGGCACCGAACTTGGTACGGGTGAACACCAGCACCTGGCTCCAGTTGTGTTCCTGGATGATGTGGGCCAGCAAGGCCTTTTTCTTGCCGCGGCCGACCGGGTGGATCACCTGGGTGATGCGCTGCACGGTGGTGTTGCGCGGCGTGACCTGCACGCTTTGCGGGTTCTTCAGCAGCGTGGCGGCGAGGTCACGGATTTCATCGCTGAAGGTGGCCGAGAACAGCAGGCTTTGCTTGTCTTTGGGCACGGCGGCCAGCACTTTTTTCACGTCATGGATGAAGCCCATGTCGAGCATGCGGTCGGCTTCGTCCAGCACCAGGATTTGCACCTGGCCCAGGTCCAGCACGCCTTGTTGCATCAGGTCGAGCAGACGGCCCGGGGTGGCCACCAGAATGTCCACGCCTTTTTTGACCTTGGTGATTTGCGGGTTCATACCCACGCCACCAAAGATCACGGTGGAGCTCAGTTCCAGGTATTTACCGTAGGTTTGCACCGACTCTTCCACCTGGGCGGCGAGTTCGCGGGTGGGGGTGAGCACCAGGGCACGGATGCCCTTGCCACCAAATTTGTTGGTTGCCGGAGCGCTCTCGGTCAGGCGCTGCAGCAGGGGCAGGGTGAACGCTGCCGTTTTGCCGGTGCCGGTTTGCGCACCGCCGAGCAGATCGTGCCCGGCCAGGACGACCGGAATGGCCTGTGCCTGGATGGGGGTGGGCTCGGTATAGCCTTGCTCTTGCACGGCCTTCAGAATGGCCGGGGCCAGATTCAGTTCTTCAAAGTTCATTTTTGTGCGCCCGTCCTGGGCGCTTGGAAGCTGGCCTTTTCGCCCTGGTTGTGAACTGGGGCACCAATCAAAGGCAGACATTTTTAAAAAAATGGACGCAAAACAAGCGTGTTTGGCTTGGTTTTGGCCCCCAGCGAAGTGCTGGCGTTGCAGCCAATTGGAATGCCGCAACCTGTGGATTGTCGCATGCTGGGATAATCGGCGTTCGCCCGACTTGTTTCGGCAGATTTTTCGTCAGCAACTTCACCCTCAAAACGATGGCCCAGTACGTATTTACCATGAACCGCGTCGGCAAGATCGTGCCGCCCAAGCGCCACATTCTCAAAGACATTTCGCTCAGCTTTTTTCCCGGCGCCAAGATCGGCGTGCTGGGTACCAACGGCTCGGGCAAGTCCACCCTGCTCAAGATCATGGCCGGGCTGGACAAGGACATTGAAGGCGAAGCCCAGCCCATGGCGGGCCTGAACATCGGCTACCTGCCCCAGGAACCCCAGTTGGACCCTACCCAGACGGTGCGCGAAAGCGTCGAAGCCGCCATGGGCAAGGTGTTCTCTGCCAAGGCACGCCTGGAAGAGGTCTACACCGCCTACGGTGAAGAAGATGCCGACTTTGATGCACTGGCTGCCGAGCAGGCCGAGCTGGAAGCCATCATCGCCACCGCAGGCACCGACTCCGAGCACCAACTGGAAATCGCCGCCGACGCGCTGCGCCTGCCACCGTGGGATGCCGTGGTGGGTGTGCTGTCCGGCGGTGAAAAGCGCCGCGTGGCGCTGTGCCGCCTGCTGCTGAGCAAGCCTGACATGTTGCTGTTGGATGAGCCAACCAACCACTTGGACGCCGAATCGGTGGACTGGCTGGAGCAGTTCCTGCAGCGCTATTCCGGCACCGTGGTGGCCATCACCCATGACCGCTACTTCCTGGACAACGCCGCCGAATGGATTCTGGAACTGGACCGGGGCTCCGGCATTCCGTACAAGGGCAATTACTCCGACTGGCTGACCCAAAAGGGCGCACGCCTGGAAGCCGAGCAAAAGGGCGAAGAAGCCCGTGCCAAGGCCCTGAAGAAAGAATTGGAATGGTCGCGCCAGAACCCCAAGGCCCGCCAGGCCAAGAGCAAGGCCCGTCTGGCCCGCTTTGAAGAACTGAGCGACTTCGAATACCAAAAGCGCAACGAAACCAACGAAATCTTCATCCCCGTGGCCGACCGCCTGGGCCATGAAGTGATCGAATTCGTCAACGTCACCAAGTCCTTTGGCGACCGCGTGCTGATCGACAACCTGAGCTTCAAGATTCCTGCCGGTGCCATCGTCGGCATCATCGGCCCCAACGGTGCCGGTAAATCCACGCTGTTCAAGCTGATCGCAGGCAAGGAAAAGGCCGATTCGGGTGAAGTGAAGATCGGCTCCACCGTCAAAATGGCCTTTGTGGACCAGCACCGCGACGACTTGTCGAACGAAAAGACCGTCTGGGAAGACGTGTCGGGCGGCCTCGACATTTTGAACGTGGGCAAGTTCCAGATGGCAAGCCGCGCCTACTGTGGCCGCTTCAACTTCAACGGTGCCGACCAGCAGAAAAAGGTGGGCATGCTCTCCGGTGGTGAGCGGGGCCGTTTGCACCTGGCCAAGACCCTGATCGCGGGCGGCAACGTGCTGATGCTGGATGAGCCGTCCAACGATCTGGACGTGGAAACCCTGCGCGCTCTGGAAGACGCACTGCTGGAATTCGCAGGCACCATGCTGGTCATCAGCCATGACCGCTGGTTCCTGGACCGTATCGCCACCCACATCCTGGCGGCAGAAGGCGACAGCCAGTGGACCTTCTTCGACGGCAACTACCAAGAGTACGAAGCCGACAAGAAGAAGCGCCTGGGCGAAGAGGGTGCCAAGCCCAAACGCATGCGCTACAAGGCGCTGAAGTAATCAAAAACGGCCCGTATCCACGGGCCGTTTTTCTTTTAGGGTGCTGACTCCTTCGGCCAGCTCGCCAGCAGCCGCCTGCGTACCGCTTCGATGTTGTTGCGCAAGGCGTAGAGCTCGTCGGTGTACGACAGGGGTACGGTGATGCGGTGGGTCACGCGGTAGAGTTCATCCAGTTCATCCAACAGGGCATCACGTTCGCCGGTGCGCGCATCGACCTTGGTTTCGATCTCGCGCAGCCGGGCGTACCAGCGGAACACCCGGCTGCGCACGCGAAACTGGTACAGCGGCGGCACGATCTTGCTCAGCGGCAGCATCAGCACCAGCAAGCCACCCAACACCAACCACATGCGCTCGATCAGGTTGCTGGCCCAGAAGGGCAGGTAGCGCTGCCAGAACGGCGGCGTGCCGTTGATGGCGCGGTCACCCTCGGGGCTGACCGGCAGTTCGCTGGTGCGGGTGTTGGGGAAATCGCGGGCCCGGTTGAACCAGCCCGCGCCGCTGTGCACGGTTTGCGCGCTCTGGGCGAACAGCTGGCGCAGGGCTGGGTGGGTCTGGTCACTGGAGATCAGCGAGGTGGTGGCGGCCAGCATGGACACGTCATGCGGCGGCATGTCGGCGGCCAGATCGACCACGCCGCGCGGCAGCGTCACGGCCGACAAAAAGGCAAAACGCCGGGCGTAGGCATCGCTCTGGCCAAAGTCCATCAGCTGGATGTCGCGGGCGCGCAGCAGGCGCTGCACCAGCGGCGACTGGGGGGCCGAGGCCAGCACCACCACGTCCAATTTACCCGCCAGCAGCGCCTGCACGGCGGGTGCGGGCTCCAGGTTGGACAGCCGCAGGGTGCGGGCCTCGATGTGGTTGGCCTTGAACATCTTTTCCACGATATCGGGCACGCCGCTGCCCTGCTTGTCGATGTTGATGCGCAGCGTTTTCAACTGGGGCAGGGCGGTCAGCGTGGCGGTGGCGGGGTCGATCTTGCGGGCCGCGTCGCTGCGGTAAAACAGCCATAGCGGCTCGTAGAACAGGCTGCCCAACGACATCAAACCCGCTTCGTCATCGGCCACCGGGTCGGCGCTGCCGCCGCGTACAAAGCCCACGTCGGCCTCGCCGTTGCGCAGCATTTGCAGGTTGTCGGCCGCACCGTCGGTGGGTTTGAGCACCACCTCTATGCCATTGGCCTTGAGTGCGCTGGCGTAGCGCTGGCCAAATTCGGCATAGGCGCTGCCGTCCGGGCCGGTGGCGAGCGTCACAGTTGTGGGCGGCTGCGGGTCGAGGTACCAGTAGGCGGCAGCCAGTGCACCGATCACGATGAACACCACCGGTCCGGCGGAAACGATGAGATCGCGCAGGGACAGCAGAATCAGCTTGAGTGTCTTAGGCATGGGGACTCAGATGTCAGGAAATACCGCCGACTCCGTCGAAAGGGCCAGCAAGCGCACCTGTAGACCGACTTCGAAGTCCTGCACCGGCAGTGGGCGGCTGAACAGGTAGCCCTGGTAGGCATCACAGCCCTGGGCTGCCAGAAAGCCGCGTTGTGCCTCGGTTTCCACGCCTTCGGCGATCACTGCCAGCCCCAGGCTGTGGCCCAGTGCGATGACGGTGCGGGCGATGGCGGCATCGTTGGGGTCGGTCAAAAGGTCGCGCACAAAGGACTGGTCGATTTTCAGCTGTTCCAAAGGCAGGCGCTTGAGGTAGGACAGTGACGAGTAGCCAGTGCCGAAATCGTCCAGCGAGAAGCCCACGCCCCGGGCCTTGAGCGAGCGCATTTTAGCGATGGTTTCCTCCACATCATTGACCAGCAGGCTCTCGGTCAGCTCTAGCTTCAGCAGGCGTGCCGGGGCTGCAGTGCTGCTCAGCACCCGCAGCACAGACTCCACAAAGTCGGGCTGGCGGAATTGCCGGGCACTGACGTTCACCGCCAGCGTCAGGTGCTGGGTTTCGGCCTGCAGGCTCCAGGCATGGAGCTGGGTACAGGCCTGCTGCAATACCCAGAGGCCCAGCGGCAGAATCAAGCCGGTGTCTTCGGCCAGCGCAATGAATTCGTTGGGTGGCACCATGCCGCGCACCGGGTGGGGCCAGCGCAACAGTGCCTCGGCCCCTACCGGCCTGCCCAGGGCATCGACCTGCAGTTGGTAGTACAGCTGGAACTGCTCCACCAACAGTGCGCGGCGGATGTCGGCTTCCAGCGCCACCCGGGTGTTGACCACCGCCTGCATCCGAGGGTCGTAAAAGCTCAGGGTGTTGCGGCCTGCCGCTTTGGCCTGGTACATGGCCAGGTCGGCCTGTTTCAGCAACTCGTCGATGCTGGACTCGGAGCCTTGGAAGAGTGTGATGCCCAAGCTGGCCGACAACTGGTGCTCATGCGCCTCAAGCCGGTAGGGGCGGGTGATGGCGTCGCGGATCTTTTCACCCACCGCCTCGGCCTGGGCAGCGGCCTCGTCGCGGTCGGCGCTAAGTTGTGTCAACAGTACCACGAACTCGTCACCGCCCAGGCGGGCCACGGTGTCGGTGGCGCGTACACATTCGGCCAGCCGCGTGGCCACCTGTCGCAGCAGCAAGTCGCCAATGCCATGGCCCAGACTGTCGTTCAAGGCCTTGAAGTTGTCCAGATCGATGAACTGCAGCGCACCAAAGTGCTGGCTGCGCACCGCCAGTGCCAAAGCCTGGCTCAACCGGTCCACCAGCAGGCGGCGGTTTGGCAAATGGGTCAGCGGGTCGAAAAAGGCCAACTGGTTGATTTCTTCTTCGGCGGCCTTGCGCTGTGTGATGTCGTTGAAGGTGTTGACGTAGTGGGTGATCTGGCCGTGGGCATCCTTGACGGCTGTGGTGCCGCGCGAATCAGGGTAGATATCACCGTTCTTGCGCCGATTCCACACTTCACCGCGCCAGGTGCCTTTGGTGTCTACGCTGTCCCACATGGCTTGGTAGAACTCCCGCGGGTGTCGGCCCGAATTGAGGATATTCAGGCTTTGTCCCTGCACATCTTCCTGTGCATACCCCGTGATTTGGGTGAACGCCGAATTACACCGCAAAATGCGGCGATGTGCGTCGGTCACCGCCATGCCGCTTTGGGCGTTGAAGGCGGTGGCGGCAATGCGCAGGTCCTGGTCGGCTTCTACCCGCTGGGTGATGTTGCGGGCCAGCACAATGAACCGCGGTTCGTCCTGGACGGGCGCGGCAAGAGGCGTTTTACGCGCTACCGAAATTTCAAACCATTGCAGCCTCTGGGCCAAAGTAAGCGCCACCTGGCCCCCTTCCGAGCGTCCGGTGCCTTGTGCCTCGCGCAGTGCTGCATCCACCGTGCTGGCGGCTTGCGCAGGCAGTATGTCGCAGGCTTTACGCCCCAGATACTGGTCGGGCCGGATGTCCAGCGCCAGGGCAGGGGGCACGCGGCAGTCGTACACCGTGCCGTCCAGGCCCAGCTCGAACATCAGGTCGGGAATCGCGTCCAGCGTGGCCTGCAGCTTGTTTTGGGTGGCGGAAATCTCGTAGGTGCGCTCGATCACCTGGGCTTCCAGATTTTGTTCCTGGCGTTTGAGCTGCATCAACAGGTGGGCCGCCCAGCCCAGCAGGGTGCTGAACAGCAGGCCCAGCGCCACTTTGAACGCCAGTCCGGCCGGGTCGCCCCAACCCTGGATCGGCGCAGCACTCAGTACCCAGCGCCCGTTGGGCACCAGCACCTCCCGGTCCACGGCATCTTCCGGTGACAGGATGCCGGACATGGCGATGGTTTGCCGCCGCTGGGTGTCCGGCTGCGCGCGCCACAGCGCGTAGGCCAGGCCGTGCTCGGTCAACTGCGCCACACCGCTGCTTGCCAACGCCTCCGGCAGCCGGATTACCACATACACAAAGCCCCAGAAATTGGCGGCCGAAGGGCTGGCATCTGTCTGTGGAAAATCCTGCAGATACACCGGCAAACGGCCCACGACGCCCAGCCCGCCCTGCACCAGGTTCAGCGGACCGGCCAAGGTCAGCTTGCCGGTTTCCACGGCACGGTTGGCCTCCTTGCCCTGCACCGGGTCCTTGAGTTGGTTGAAGCCCAGGCTGGCCTCGTTACCGGTCAGTGGTACTACCTGGCGGACGATGCCGCCCGGCGACAGGCCGAAAGTGGTCACCCCCGGATACAAAGGCAGCATTTCGCTGGCAACACCTTCAAAATTCGAGAATTGGCCCCCCGCCTGGTGGACCATGGCCGACAGCGCATAGGTGCTGGACAGCGCCCGTTCCACCATGCTCTGGATCGCGTGGGCCCGGTCTGCCACGATGCTGTCTACACGGGCACGCTCGCTTTGCACGCGGCGTTGCTCCATGCTCCACACCAGAAGCGCCGCCGCGCAGGCTGTAACCACAAAAACAAGGCCTGCCACAACCCACGCATGGAACGCGCTGGGATGGCGTCGGGAAGGCTGGGTCGTCATTGCGGATGTGGGCTCATTGCGTCTCTGGTTGTGTCGGTTTGGATGTTTTGCCTGACTATAAAGCCTGTGCAGGGCTGCGTTGGGCGAGGCGAGTTCTCAGGAAGTCCCGACGGGCGTGGTCTGTCAAGCCCAAGGGCTGTCTCAAGCTGCAGATGGAGTCGCCACGCCTGCCATGGATGAATACATAGAAAAAGTGCCCGTCATGCTCTCTGCATAAGCACAGGCAGCTATTTTTTTTTGAATAGCATCCACGGCCATTGCTTTCCATGGTTCGCCCAGTGCGTTCTGGTGCTTTGGCATCCAACTGCCCGGTGGACCATGCTGCCATTCAGCGTACACCCTTTGGTGGTTGTCGCGCGGCTTTATCTGCAGTCGTGCAACGGCCTGTCCACGGCCATCGGGCTGTGGCATAGGTATGGCAGACATGCGCGAATCGGCCTAGCCACTTGGTGTTGTAATTTCATGATGGCAAATAGTTTTCTACTTTATACGATGTATATTATGTTAAGTAGCAAAGACTACGAAGCCATTGTCCTGATCGCTTCCTGGATCCTTGCAGTACAGGAGCCTCTTGAGCCCACCCCGCCTGCACCAATGGCTACCGGTCAGTTAGCACACCGCTTTCCATCCCCGTGGCCTGCGCAAGCACAACGACGGGGATGGGATGGTTCAGTCCTCGTACGCCACCACTGCTTCTGCCGCCTGCCCCTGGCAATAGGCCAGGGCCGCATCGGTCGGATAGAACCGGGCCTGTTCGCCCAGCTGCAACACCGCCACGGCGCTGCCCTGGGCGGTTTGGCGCTGCACCGACAGGCGCACCGGCAGGCCGTGGACCACATCGCCCTGCTCGGTAATTTCACGCTGGGGCGGGAAATCTTTCACCAGTTGCGCGATATCCAGCCCGGAGCCGGTGGCGTTGGGTGGGAGCTGCAGGCGCAAGAACTTGGCGTAACGGCAGCGCGCGGTGGCCAGGTCCCAGGCTTCGGTGATGTTCATCTGCAGGCCGCCGCCACCAAAGCGGTCGGTTTGCACCCGGCCCATGGCGATGATGAGTTCGTCGTCCTTGAACAGGTTTTTGTGCGCCTGCATCAGCGCGTCGCTCACCCGCGCATCGACCATGCCGGTGCCGTCGTCCAGCCGGAACAGGCCCATCTTGCCGCGCTGGCCGTTGATGACGCGCAGGTCGCTGACGATGCCGGCAAACATCACCGTGTCGCGGCTGTCCACCGCGTCGGCCAGGTCGCGCTTGGCAAAGCGGCGCACCTCTTTGCGCACCTCGTCGAACAAATGGCCGGACAGATAAAAGCCCACCGCGGTTTTCTCCAGCGTCAGGCGTTCCTTGATGCCCCACATGGGGGTGTCGACCAACTCGGGCTCTTGGGTGCTGGAGCCGTGGCTGTCGTCCATGTCGAACAGGCCGCCCTGGTTGGCGTTGGCCAGCGTGGCGGCGGCAAAGGCGAAGGCGCGGTCGACCGAGGCGATCAGCGCAGCCCGGTTGATCTCGATGGCATCAAAGGCCCCGGCCTTGATCAGCGCCTCGACGGTGCGCTTGTTGAGCTTGGATTTGTCCACCCGCACGCAAAAGTCGAACAGGCTGGTGAATGGCCCACCGGTCTCGCGCGCCGCCACGATGGCTTCGATGGCCTGCTGGCCCGTGCCTTTGACGGCCCCCAGGCCGTAGCGGATGATCTTGTCGGTAACCGGCTCGAACCGGTGGCGGCCCAGGTTGACGTTGGGCGGCTCGAAGGTCAGGCCCATCTTGCCGGCATCTTCAAACAGCAGTTTGAGCTTGTCGGTGTCGTCCATTTCCACCGTCAAGTTGGCGCAGAAGAACTCGGCGCAGTAATGCACTTTGAGCCAGCCGGTGTGGTACGCCAGCAGCGAATAGGCGGCGGCGTGCGACTTGTTGAAGCCGTAGCCCGCAAACTTCTCCATCAGGTCGAAGATTTCGTCGGCCTTGGCTTCATTGATGTCGTTCTTGGCGGCACCGGCGCGGAAGATGGCGCGGTGTTCGGCCATTTCTTCCAGCTTCTTTTTACCCATGGCACGGCGCAGCATGTCGGCACCGCCCAGCGAGTAGCCGCCCAGGATCTGCGCGGTCTGCATCACCTGCTCCTGGTAGACCATGATGCCGTAGGTCTCGCTGAGCATCTCGGCCACCAGCGGGTGCGGGTACTCCACCACCTCGCGCCCATGCTTGCGCGCGACGAAGCTGGGGATCAGGTCCATCGGGCCGGGGCGGTACAACGCGTTCAGGGCGATCAGGTCTTCCAGGCGGGTGGGTTTGGCGTCTTTCAGCATGCGCTGCATGCCGGTACTTTCAAACTGGAACACGGCCTCGGTCTTGCCCTCGGAGAACAGGCGGTAGGTCTTGGCATCGTCCAGCGCGATGTTTTCGAACGCAAAGTTCTCCTGCCCCTTGTGGCGGGCGACGATGAAGTCCTTGGCAATTTCCAGAATGGTCAGCGTGGCCAGGCCCAAAAAGTCGAACTTCACCAGGCCGATGGCCTCCACGTCGTCCTTGTCGAACTGGCTCACCGCCGATTCGCTGCCGGGCTGCTGGTACAGCGGGCAAAAGTCGGTCAGCTTGCCGGGCGCAATCAATACGCCCCCGGCGTGCATGCCGACGTTGCGGGTCATGCCCTCGAGTTTTTGCGCCATCTCGATCAGGGTGCGCACGTCTTCTTCGGCCTCGATACGGGCGGCCAGCACCGGCTCCATCTCGATGGCGTAGTTGTTCTTGTCGCCCTCCTTTTTGGTGGCGGGCGGGTACTGCAGCGTGACCGACATGCCAGGCTTGTTGGGAATCAGCTTGCTGATGCCGTCGCAGAAGTTGTAGCTCAGGTCCAGCACCCGGCCCACATCGCGGATGGCCGCGCGGGCCGCCATGGTACCGAAGGTGACGATCTGGCTGACGGCGTTTTTGCCGTACTTTTCTTTCACATAGTCGATCACCCGGTCGCGGTTGCCCTGGCAAAAGTCGATGTCGAAGTCGGGCATGGAGACGCGCTCGGGGTTCAAAAACCGCTCGAACAGCAGCTTGTACTGCAAGGGGTCCAAATCGGTAATCTTCAGCGCGTAGGCCACCAAAGAGCCCGCGCCAGACCCCCGGCCCGGCCCCACCGGGCAGCCGTTCTTTTTGGCCCAGTTGATGAAGTCGCCCACGATCAAAAAGTAGCCGGGGAAACCCATCTTCAAAATGGTGGTGATCTCGAACTCCAGCCGCTCGATGTAGCCGGGGCGCACCTCTTCGCGCTTGGCCTCATTCGGGTACAGGTGCAGCAGGCGCTCTTTCAGGCCCTCGTGCGAGGCGTAGCGGAAGTAGTCCTCGGGACTCATGCGCACGCCATCCACCAGGGGTGTGGGAAAGTCGGGCAACTGCGGCTTGCCCAGCACCAGGGTCAGGTTGCAGCGCTTGGCGATCTCCAGCGTGTTGGCAATGGCCGAGGGAATGTCGGCAAACAGCGCCAGCATCTGCGCGCTGGATTTGAAATACTGCTCGCGGGTGAAGCGGCGCACGCGGCGCTGGTTGCCCAGGATTTCGCCGTCGGAAATGCACACCCGGGCTTCATGCGCTTCGTAGTCGGACTCTTCGGTGAACTGTACCGGGTGCGTGGCCACCACCGGCAACTGCAGGCGGGCCGCGAGTTGCACGGCGGCCACCACATGGGCCTCGTCGTCCGGGCGGCCAGCGCGCTGCAGTTCGATGTAGAAGCGCTGCGGGAACACCTCCGCCAATTGGCGGGCCACGGCATCGGCCCGCACCGTGTCGCCCTGCACCAGGGCCTGGCCCACCGGCCCGGCCTGGGCACCGGCCAGGCAGATCAGGCCCTCGTTCAGTTCGCGCAGCCAGGCGAATTTAATGACAGCCTGGTTTTTGACGATATTTTGGGTAAAGCCGCGGGCCAGCAGCTCCGACAGATTCAGATAGCCCTGCTTGTTTTGCACCAGCACGATGACGCGCGACAAGGCCGCGGCATCCAGGCCCGGCCCTTCCAGGAAAATCTCGGCCCCGATGACGGGTTTGACACCCTTGCCCCGGGCTTCCTTGTAGAACTTGAGTGCGCCAAACAGGTTGCTCAGGTCGGTGATGGCCAGCGCGGGCTGCTGGTCCTTGGCGGCTACCTTGACGGTGTCGTCGATGCGGTTGGTGCCGTCAACGACAGAAAATTCGGTATGGAGGCGGAGGTGAACAAACATCGGGGCATTTTAAAGGGCGGGGTCGAGGCAAGGGTTGACCAGGAGACGAGCGGCCCGTCCAGGGATTAGTTGTACTTCATAAGAAATATTTGAAACAATTTGTGTACGACTGATAGCATGCTTGCAGGCTCGCACTTCGCAGATTGCCATCTGCAGTTCTGAGCCATTGAGAGGTGCACCATGTTCCGATCTATCCGCAGTTCTACCCTTTTCCTGGCCGCCGTGGGTATCCTGGCCGCCCTGGTGATTGCCCTGCAGTCCTACGTGGGCTTTAACCGCCTCAACGCCATCGCCCACCAGACCTTTGTGGCCAAGGACGTGGTGGCCGACATCCTGCCGCCGCCCATGTACCTGATTGAGCTGCGGCTGGTGCTGTCGCAGGCGGTAGAGGGCACCATGCCGGTGGCCGAAGCGCAAAAGCAGGTGGCCCGCCTGGTGGGCGAGTACGAGGCCCGGGTCGCCTACTGGACGCAAAACCCACCCTATGGCCTGGAAAAGCAGCTGCTTGGCCACCAGCACCAGGCAGCGCAGAAGTTCATTGCCGCCGCGCGTGACCAGGTCATGCCCGCCCTGGCCAAAAACGATATGGCTGCGGCCAAGGCGCAACTGGTGCAGGCCCACGCGCTGTACCTGGAGCATCGCGCGGGGGTGGATGAAACCGCGGTGATGGGCAGCAAGCTGGCCGAGAGCTCGATTGCCGCCTTCACCGCCACCGGCGAAGACGTGTCGCGCACCTCGTGGATCGTGCTGGCGGTGGCGCTGGGGGGGCTGGTGTGGGTGTCGGGCCCGGTGCTGGCCAGCATCCGCAAGCCCATCGCGCATTGCACCCGTATTGCCCAGGAGGTGGCGGCGGGCAATCTATCGGCCAAGCTGGAAACCACGCGCAAGGACGAGATTGGTGCGCTGCAGGATGCCCTGTCGGCCATGCAGACGGCGCTGCGCCGCATGGTGGGCGAGGTCCGCACCTCGTCGCAGGACATCAAGCATTCCAGCGCCGAAATCGCCCACGGCGGCATGGATCTGAGCACCCGCACCGAGAGCACCGCCGCCAGCCTGGAAGAAGCCGCCGCTGCCATGGAGGAGCTCACCGCCACGGTGGCGCAAAACACCGAATCCGCCCGCCAGGCCAACCAGTTGGCCGCCTCGGCCGCTACCGTGGCCGCGCGCGGTGGCCAACTGGTGGGCCAGGTGGTGAGCACCATGCAGGGCATTGACGACAGCTCGCGCAAGATCGTGGACATCATTGGCGTAATCAACAGCATTGCCTTCCAGACCAATATCCTGGCCCTGAACGCCGCGGTGGAAGCCGCCCGGGCCGGTGAGCAGGGACGCGGTTTTGCGGTGGTGGCCAGCGAGGTACGGCTGCTGGCCCAGCGCAGCGCCGAGGCGGCCAAAGAGATCAAGGGCCTGATCGATGCCAGCGTGGGTCGGGTCGAATCCGGCAGCAAGCTGGTGCAGGAGGCCGGCACCACCATGACCGAAATCGTCCAGCAGGTGCAGCGCGTGAGCGACATCATTGCCGAGATCACCGCCGCCGCCTCCGAGCAGGGCCAGGGCATAGGCCAGATCAACGAAGCTGTGGCCCGGCTGGACCAGATGACGCAGGAAAACTCGGCCCTGGTGGAAGAAAGCGCGGCCTCGGCCGAGAACCTGAAGCGCTCGGCCCTGGGGCTGACCAGCCTGGTCAGCGCCTTCCGCCTGGAAGCGGGTGCTGCGGCGGCACTGCCGGGCTAACTAAAATCAGAGGGTGAACTCCATCCTTAACATCTCCGCTTACAAATTCGTCCCCCTGCCCGATGCCCCTGCCCTGCGCGAACTGCTGCACGGCTGGGCCACCGAGCTGCAGCTCAAAGGCACCATCCTGCTGGCCGGCGAGGGCATCAACCTGTTTCTGGCTGCACCCGAGGCCGGGGTGCGCGGCTTCATCGCCCGCCTGCACGCCGACCCGCGCTTTGCCGACATCGCCCCCAAAGAGAGCTGGTCGGCCACCCAGCCGTTCAAAAAGATGCTGGTGAAGGTGAAGAACGAAATCATCCGTATGGACCACCCTGCCATCCAACCCAGTTCGGGCCGCGCCCCTGCGGTAGATGCCGCCACCGTCAAGCGCTGGCTGGACCAGGGCGTGGACGACCAAGGCCGCCCCGTCGTTACCCTGGACACGCGCAACGCCTTCGAGGTGGACCACGGCACGTTCACCGGGGCCATCGACTGGCGCATCGACAAGTTCAGCCAATTCCCCGACGCGCTGCGGGAGCACAAGGCCGAGTTGCAGGGCAAGACCGTGGTCAGCTTTTGCACCGGCGGCATCCGCTGCGAAAAAGCCGCCATTCTGATGCGCGAGGAAGGGCTGGACCACGTCTACCAGCTCGAAGGCGGCATCCTCAAATACTTCGAGGAGACCGACGGCGCGCACTACCAGGGCAGTTGCTTCGTGTTCGACGAGCGCCGCACGCTGGAGGCTGACCTATCGGCCAGCGACCTGAGTGCTATCAATAAGTGAGCTTTTCATGCTTATCAGATAAGCACAGAAGGCACTTTTCACTCTAAAAATTCTTTGACTGCCAGAGCCGTTTTCCGCGCGGCTCCCTGGTGGGCGCTGGCGAATTGCGGCCCGGCGGCTGCGGCCCGGGCCAGGGTGTCGGGGGCGTTGAGCCAGGCCAGGGCCTGGGCCACGGCGGCGGGCATGTCGGCCACGCGGCAGGCCGCCCCGGCAGCCTCGGCCAACTCGGCGGCCTCGGCAAAGTTGAAGGTCGAGGGGCCCATCAGCACCGGGCAGCCGCAGGCGGCGGCCTCGATCAGGTTCTGCCCGCCTAAAGCGGCGAAGCTGCCGCCCAGCAAAGCCACATCGGCCAGGCCGTAGTACCGCGCCATCTCGCCCAGCGAATCGCCCAGCCATACTTCGGCGGGCTCAGGACCATCGGGCCAACGGCTGCGCCGCGACAGACTGAATCCTTGCTCCACCACCAACGCCGCCACCGCATCAAAGCGCTGCGGGTGGCGCGGCACGATCAGCCACTGCACGTCGGCCACTCCCAATTTAGGAGCTACTTGCGCTGATGGAATATGCGCTAGAGGCCTAAAAGACTGTAAATACTGGAGCAAAAGGAGTTCTTCGCCTTCGCGGGCGCTGGCCAGCAACACCACCGGCCGCCCTGCCCTGCGCCAGGCCCGCCCCGCGGCCAGTTGCTCGGGGTTGGGCGTGGCATCGAACTTCAGATTGCCCAGCACCACCGGGGGCGGAGCGCCCGCGTCGACCAGGCGCTGGGCATCGGCAGCAGTTTGCGCCCACACGGCGGTCAGCGCACCGTAGGCGGGTCGGGACAGAGCCGACAACCGCTGTGCCTGGCGCAGCGATTTGGCGCTAAGTCGGGCGTTGGCCAACACCACCGGCACACCCGCAGCCTGGCAGGCCGCCAGTAAATTGGGCCAGATTTCGGTTTCCATCAGGATGCCGATGCGGGGCTGGAAGTGCCGCACAAAGCGCCGCACCGCGCCCGCACTGTCCCAGGGCTGCCAGACCTGCACGTCGCCCGGCTGCAGCAGCGCCTGGCCCTCGGCCCGGCCGGTGGCGGTGCCGTGCGTCAGCAGCAGGCGCATGCCCGGCATCTCGCGGCGCAAGGCGGCCAGCAAAATGGCCGCGGCCCGGGTTTCGCCCAGCGACACGGCGTGCACCCACACAAAACCCTGGCCGGGTGGCTGGCTGTAGTGGCCAAAGCGCTCGGGTACCGCCACGCCGTAGCCGGGTTCGGCCAGCGCGCGCCGGCGCAGCTTGCGGCGCAGCAAGGGAATCGCCAGCCACGTCATCAGGGAATACAGACGCAGAATCAATGCGCAGAATCCCGCAGTGCTGCCAGGGCGGAGGCTTGCATCCAGGCGTTCCACACCGCGTTGACGCTCGGCGTGGGGTCGGCAAACACACTGAGTTGGTGGTCGCGGTTCTGCGGGCCGGTGCGCCAGACGGTGTCGAAGTTGTAGATCTTCACCAGCGGCAAATCCAGCGCGGTGGCGATCTGGCTGGTGCCGTTGTCGACACCGATCACCCCCAAACATTCGCCCAGCGCATCGGTCAGCGCGCCCAGGGCCATGCGCGGCCAGACAACGGCCTGGTTCAGCCGGTTGGCAATGCTTTCGCTGCGCCACTGCTCGTCGTCGTTGCCATGGGCAAAGGCTACGGTGTAACCCAGGTCGTTCAGGCGGTGGCCCATCTCCAGCCAGTGGGCTTCGGGCCAGCTTTTGTCGGCGCGATTGCTGCCATGCAGAAAGGCCACGAGGGGCGTGGCTTCTACATGGCCCACGTCAAAAAATTGATTTACTATACTTTTAGTAGCACGTCGTGCTTTATCGGCGTGCGCCAGCAGCCCAAAAGATACTTTGTCTGGCAGGGCATAGACCAGCGAACGGGCACACATGACCCGCGCCTGGTCGACGGCGTGGAGATGCGACTCCACCGGTACCGCCACATCGGCAATCCAGCGGGTGGGGGCCTGAAAAACCGTGCCTTCGGTCTGGTTGGCCAGGGTATAGCGCAGACCGTCCGAGCCCAGGCGGGCCATCTTGGCCACCAGAGACGACTTGCTCATGCCCTGCAGGTCCAGCACCGCGTCGTAGCACTCGTACTGCAGGTCGGAGGAAAAAGCCCGCCAGGCGTTGCGGGTGTCGGCGGTGAACACCGTCTCGCGCCAGCGCTTCAGGTCGCATTCGATCACCCGGTGCAAGCCAGCGCAGCGGCGCACCAGGGGGGCAAAGTCGGGTTCCACCACCCAGTCCACCAGTGCGCCCGGAAACGCATGCAAGATGTCTTGCGCCGCCGGCATGGCGTGCACCACATCTCCCAGGGAAGAGAGTTTGACGATCAGAACATTCATGCAGGAACAGCCTGGGGGTTGTGGAACACGCGCCACACAGCTTGCCATGCCTGCCACACGGTGTCTACATCGGGAGCCCTTGCCCCACCCACGGCCACCTGGTAGGCGCTGCCCAGCGGACCGGCGCGCCAGATGCGCGGCTGGCTGAATATCTGCACATGCGGCAGGTTCAAAGCCACAGCCAGATGGCTCAGGCCCGAGTCCACCCCCACCACGCCCACACAGCCCGCCATTTGCGCGGCCAGCGCGGCCAAGCCCATGCGCGGCAGCATGCGCGCCTGCGGGCCAATCGCCTGGCAGAGCTGGCGGGCAAACTTTTCTTCATAGGCATTCGCCTGGGGCACGCTGACCGGCAATCCCTGGGCTGCCAGACGCTGGCCAATTTGTACCCAGTGCGCCAGTGGCCATTCGTTTTCAACCCGGGTGGTGCCGTGGACCAGCATCACGCTGCCATCGGGCTGTGCGGGGACCACCTGCAATTCGTCGTAGGCAATGCCGTCTTCCCGCGGCGGATAGCCCAGCGCCAATGCGGCCAGGCGGCGGTAACGCTGCAGCGAGTGGATGCGCGGCGGCATGGGCTGGGGACGCTGCACCATGAAACGCACCGGCCATTCATAGCCGCAGTCTTCGCTGCCATTGCCGTAGGTGGCGCGCCAACCACCGGGCGCGAGCCGTGCCTGGCGGGCGACCAAGGCCGATTTGATCAGGCCCTGGAAGTCAATCACCACGTCGTAGGCCTCGGCCTGCAGGGTCTGGGTGAAGACAGATTTTTCGGCCCGCACGCTGGCGCTGAACGGGCTTTTGCGCCAGCGCCGTTGCGCCAGCGGAATGACACGGCCCAGGCGCGGCACGTGGGCCTGGAGCAAGGGAGCAAAGGATTCTTCGACCACCCAGTCGAAGACGGCCAGAGGCAAGGCCTGGCGCATGTCGTGCAGGGTGGGCAGGGTCTGGACCACGTCGCCAAAAGACGAGAGCTTGACGATCAGCACCCGCATGCCCTGCCCAGAACCGGAGACAGGCATCAGTGTGCGCTGGCTGCCAGGGTGGCATCGGGCTTGGCGCGGCGCAGCAGGGCCAGCATGTCGTGCTGGATGCGCTCCAGGGCTTCAGGCGTGTGGCCTTCAAAACGCAGCACCAGCACCGGCGTGGTGTTGCTGGCGCGCACCAGGCCAAAGCCATCGGGCCAGTCCACGCGCAGGCCGTCGATGGTGCTGACCACCGCGGGCGCGGCAAAGTCCACCATGGCCAGGGCCTTGGCCACCACCACGGGCGGCTCCCCTTCGGCACAGGCCACATTCAGCTCAGGCGTGGAGAAGCTGGTCGGCAAGCCGTTGAGCACCACATTGGCATCGGGCGACTGGCTCAGGATCTCTAGCAGGCGGCAGCCCGCGTAGGTGCCGTCGTCAAAGCCGAACCAGCGTTCCTTGAAGAAAATGTGGCCGCTCATTTCGCCTCCCAGCGGGGCCTGGCCGCCCGCGGCTTCGATTTCTTTCATCTTGGCCTTGATCAGCGAGTGGCCGGTTTTGAACATCAGCGGCTGGCCACCGGCAGCGGCAATGGCCGGGGCCAGGCGCTGCGAGCATTTCACGTCAAACAAAATCGTGCCACCAGGGACGCGGCGCAGCACGTCTTCGGCGAACAGCTGCATCTGGCGGTCGGGGTAGATGTTGGTTCCGTCCTGGGTAACGATGCCCAGGCGGTCGCCGTCGCCGTCAAAAGCCAGGCCCAGCTCGGCACCACTGGTTTTCAGCGCAGCGATCAGGTCCAGCAGGTTTTCGGGCTTGCTGGGGTCGGGGTGGTGGTTGGGGAAGTTACCGTCCACCTCGCTGAACAACTCGATCACCTCGCAGCCGATGGCGCGCAGGATGTCGGGAGCCGATGCACCCGCAATGCCGTTGCCCGAATCGACCACGATCTTCATCGGGCGGGCCAGTTGGATGTCGGAGACGATGCGGGCGGTGTAGGCGGGTAGCACATCCACGCTGCGCACCGATCCACCGGCCTGGGGCAACCAGGTCTCGGTTTCCATCATACGGCGCAGGGCCTGGATTTCGTCGCCATGGATGGCGCGGCCACCCATGACCATCTTGAAGCCGTTGTAGTCCTTGGGGTTGTGGCTGCCGGTGACCTGGATGCCGCTGCGGCACAGGGTATTGGCCGCGAAGTACAGCAAGGGCGTGGTCACCGTGCCCACATCGATCACCTCAACACCCACTGCCACCAGGCCGCGGATCAGCGCCGCTACCAGCGAGGGGCCGCTCAGACGGCCATCGCGCCCCACCGCCACCGTGGTTTCGCCCTCTGCCAGGGCAATCGTGCCAAAAGCCTTGCCGATGCCCTCGGCAACGGCCTCGTCTACCGTGGTGGGGACGATGCCGCGGATATCGTAGGCTTTGAAAATGGAGCTGGCGATGTGCATGGTGTGACGGGAGTTGGTAGATCAAAAACCCGGCCATCCTCGCTGAGGACGGCCGGATGGACTGGCGGAATTGTAGTCACGCCCCGCGTGCTTTTCCGACAGCCTCCCGCATGGCACTTTTTGGCTATTTTTTAGCCTTGGCGGGTGAACATAGCGTCTGGTACAAGGCCAGATACTGCGTGGCCGCAGCGGCCCAGGAGAAGTTTTGCGCCATGCCACGCTGCTGCAATTGCGCCCACACCGTTGGCTGGCCAAAAGCCTGCACGGTGCGGTGTACCGCCAGGGCCAGGGCCTCCTTGTTGGCAGGGCCGAACATGAAGCCGGTGGCGGTGTCTTCCTGCAGGCTGGTCTCGCTGGTGTCCACTACGGTGTCGATCAGCCCGCCGACGCGCCGTACCACCGGCACGGTGCCGTAACGCAGGGCATAGAGCTGGGTCAGCCCGCAGGGTTCAAACCGGGACGGCACCAGCATGGCATCGGCTCCGGCAATCATCTGGTGGGCAAACTTTTCGTCGTAGCCCAGGCGCACGGCCACCTGCCCCGGGTGGGCTGCGGCGGCTTCGGTAAAGGCTTTTTCCAGCGCGGCATCGCCACTGCCCTGCACGGCCAGTTGCGCACCCGCAGCCAGCATTTCGGGAATGGCGGCCAGCACCAGATCCAGGCCCTTCTGCTGTGTCAGGCGGCTCACCAGGGTGAACAAGGGCCGTGTGGTATCCACCTGCAGACCGAGTTCCTTTTGCAAGGCGGCCTTGCACACGGCCTTGCCCGCCAGTGCGGTGGCCGAGTACGGGGTGGTGATGTCCTTGTCCACCGCTGGGTCCCAGACTGCGTCGTCCACCCCGTTCAGGATGCCGGACACGTCGGCACCGCGCGAACGCACCACGCCGTCCAGACCGCAACCAAACTCGGTGGTGGCAATCTCGGCGGCGTAGCTGGGGCTGACGGTGGTGACGCGCTGGGCATGGGTGAGCCCGGCCTTCATGAACGAGAACTTGCCGTGGTATTCCAGCCGGGTCGGGTCCATGAAGCGCACCGGCAAGCCCAGCAAATGGAAGTCCTTGGCATCGAACAGGCCCTGGTAGGCCAGGTTGTGCACGGTGTAGACGGTGGCGACCGTGGCCGCCTGGTTGGAAGCCAGGTAGGCGCAGGCCATGCCGGCGTGCCAGTCGTGGGCGTGCAGCACGTCCGGGGTCCAGGCGGGGTCGAGCCCGCCCGCTGCCACATGCGCCGCCACCCAGCCCAGCAGGGCAAAGCGCTGGGCGTTGTCGGGCCATTCGACACCATCGGCACCCAGGTACGGGTTGCCCGCGCGCTGGTAGTAGTAAGGCGCATCGACCACATAGGCCGAAATGCCACTGGCGGCAATGGTGCCGCGCAGCAGGCGCACCCGCGCCGCGCCAAAAGCCGCACCGATCTCGCACACCACGACCGGCTTTTTCAAGCCAGCCAGGATCGCGGGAAAGCCGGGCAGCAGCAGGCGCACATCGGCACCGGCGGCCACCAGGGCCTGGGGCAAGGCCCCCAGCACGTCGGCCAGACCGCCGGTTTTGACCAGAGGAAAAACCTCGGCCCCTACTTGCAGGACTTTCATCCCGCCAGCTTTTTCAGCATGGCCGAGGTGACCAGCGTGATGCCGTTTTCACTGCGGTGGAAGCGCTCGGCATCCAGCGCCGCGTCTTCGCCGATCACCATGCCATCGGGGATGACGCAGCCGCGGTCGATCACCGCCCGGTTGATGCGTGCGCCACGGCCAATCTGTACATCGGGCAGGAGCACCGACCACTTGACATCCGAATACGAGTGCACCCTGACGCTGGAGAACAACACCGAACGGTGCACGCTGCCCGACACAATGCAGCCACCCGACACCATGGACTCGATCGCCATGCCGCGCCGGTCGTCGGTGTTGTGGACAAACTTGGCCGGTGGCAGCTGGGCCTGGTAGGTCCAGATCGGCCAATGGGTGTCGTACAGGTTGAGCTTGGGCTCGGTAGCGGTCAGGTCGATATTGGCATCCCAGTAGGCATCGATCGTGCCGACATCGCGCCAATACGGTTCGTCTTCGGCTGCATTCGGTACGCAGCTCATGGAGAACGGGTGGGCGGTAGCCAGGCCGTTGCGCACGGCGCGGGGGATGATGTCCTTGCCGAAGTCGTGGCTGGACGTGGGGTCGGCCATGTCGCGTTCGAGCTCGGCGTACAGGAAGGCGGCGTTGAAGATATAGATGCCCATGCTGGCCAGCGACATGTCAGGGTTGCCGGGCATGGACGGTGGGTCGGCGGGCTTTTCCAGAAATTCGGTGATCAGGCGGTTGTCGTCGATGGCCATGACCCCGAAAGCGGTGGCCTCGGAGCGTGGCACGGCGATGCAGCCCACTGTGCATTCACGGCCCTGGGCCACATGGTCGGCCAGCATCAGGGCGTAATTCATCTTGTAAATGTGGTCGCCTGCCAACACCACGATGTAGTCGGCACCGTAGCTCTCCAGAATGTCGTGGTTCTGGTAGACCGCGTCGGCCGTGCCCCGGTACCAGTTTTCGTTGTCGTTGCGCTGCTGTGCGGGCAGCAGATCGACAAACTCGTTCATCTCGTTTTTCAAAAATGCCCAGCCGCGCTGCATATGGCGCAACAAACTATGCGATTTGTACTGGGTAATCACACCAATGCGGCGGATACCGGAGTTCAAACAGTTGGACAGCGCAAAGTCAACAATGCGGAACTTGCCGCCAAAATACACCGCGGGTTTGGCGCGGCGGTCTGTCAGGTTCATCAGTCGGCTGCCGCGCCCACCGGCGAGCACCAGTGCAATCGCCCGTTTGGGCAGGTCCAGTCCGAGCGCTAAGTTGTTTTGCTGCATTTTTTGTCTCCAGAGAAGGGATTAGGATTTACGGGTCGGCCCCTGCAGGCCTTCTGGGCAAACGGGGAAACTGGCGCAACTCCTGGGCTAATTGTTGACCGGGTTTTTGGTTAACGCCAGCATCTTAATCCGAGGATTTAAAAAACAGTTACCGGCCGGTTACCTCGTGCGAGAATTCTCAAAATAAGCGGTGTACCCGCATTCAAAGCGCTTAGACTAGAAAAAAAGCCATCCGAACATCGGATTCCGGCTTGTGCCAACCCACATAAAGGATGCCCCTGTGACCCAGCGTATTGTCCCTACCGCCACCTCCATACAAGCCAGCATCGAGCAGCATTTGCTCGACACAGTCGGCGTCAGCCCCGCAGAAGCCACCCCCAACGATCTCATGCTGGCCGTGTCGCAAGTGGCCCGCCAGCAACTGTCCCAACGCTGGGTGCAAACCCAGGCCCGCGACCAGGCCGCCAAAGCCCGCCGTGTGGTGTATTTGTCGATGGAATTCTTGATGGGCCGCACCCTGTCCAATGCGCTGGGCGCGCTGGACATCCGTGGCCAAGCCGCCACAGGCCTGCAAAAATTTGCCCAAACCCTGGAAACCGTAGCCGACCGCGAGCCCGATGCTGCGTTGGGCAATGGGGGCCTGGGCCGCCTGGCCGCCTGTTTTCTGGATTCCATGGCCACCGTCGGCCTGCCCTCCTTCGGCTACGGCATCCGCTACGAGTACGGCATGTTTGCGCAAGACATCCAGAACGGCGCGCAAATGGAATACCCCGACCCCTGGCTGGAAAACGGCACGCCCTGGGAGTTTCCCCGTGCCGACATCAGCTACCCCGTGCGCTTTGGCGGCTGGGTCGAGCACGTGGACGGCACCCCCATCTGGCGCAACGCCGGTGAAGTGGCTGCCAAGGCCTACGACATGGTGGTGCCCGGCCACGGCACCGAAAAAGTCAGCACCTTGCGCCTGTGGAAGGCCGTGGCACCCGCCCATATCGACCTGAACGCCTTCAACACCGGTGACTACGCCCGTGCAGCGAGCTTGAAAAACGAGTACGAAAACATCTCGTGGGTGCTGTACCCCAACGACAGCACGCCTGCCGGGCGCGAACTGCGCCTGAAGCAAGAGTATTTCTTTGTGTCCGCGTCAGTGCAAGACCTGGTGGTGCGCCACCTGCGCGAACACCCCTCCCTGGACAACCTGGCCGAGCACGTCGCCATCCATTTGAACGACACCCACCCCGCCATTGGCGTGGCCGAGTTGGTGCGGGTTCTGTGCGACGAGCACGGCATGCCCTGGGACAAAGCCTGGGCTATCTGCTGCAAGACCTTCTCGTACACCAACCACACCCTGATGCCCGAGGCACTGGAAACCTGGCCGGTGGGCCTGATGCAGCACGTGCTGCCGCGCCACCTGGAAATCATCTTCCGCATCAACAAGGAATTTCTGGAAATGGCGGCCCGGCACCGTCCGGGCGACAACGCCTTCCTGGCGCGGCTGTCGCTGATCGACGAACAGGGCGAGCGCCGCGTGCGCATGGCCAACCTGTCCATCGTGGGTAGCCACAAGGTTAACGGTGTTTCGGCCCTGCACTCCGAGCTGCTGGTGCAAACCATTTTTGCCGACTTCGCCGCCATCTGGCCCGACCGTTTCACCAACATGACCAATGGCGTGACCCCGCGCCGCTGGTTGGCCCAGGCCAACCCTGGTTTGTCGAATCTGTTAGATAGCACCCTGGGCAAGGGCTGGCGCCTGGACCTGGACCAACTGCAAAAACTCAAGGCCAAAAAAGACGACGCGGCCTTCCAAAAGTCCTTCATGGAAGTCAAGCGGGCCAACAAGGTACGTCTGGCCAACGCGATTGAAAAGAGCACCGGCATCAAGGTCAGCCCCGACAGCCTGTTTGACGTGCAGGTGAAACGCATCCACGAATACAAGCGCCAGCTGTTGAATGTTTTACACGTGGTTACCCGCTACCAGGCCATTTTGGCCAACCCGACCGCCGACTGGGTGCCGCGCACCGTGATTTTTGCCGGCAAGGCCGCGTCCAGCTATGTGACGGCCAAGTCCATCATCCGGCTGATCCACGACGTGGGTAGTGTCATCAACAACGACCCCCGCATCGGCGACAAGCTCAAGCTGGTGTTCATGCCCAACTACGGGGTGTCGGTAGCCGAAATCATCATGCCGGGTGCCGATCTGTCCGAGCAGATTTCTACCGCAGGCACCGAAGCCTCAGGCACCGGCAACATGAAGCTGGCCCTGAACGGCGCGCTGACCATCGGTACCGACGACGGTGCCAACATCGAAATCCGGCAAAACGTGGGTGACGACAACATCTTCATCTTTGGCCTCAAGACTCCCGAAGTGCAGGCCTTGAAGCAACACGGCTACCAGCCCATGCGCTACTACGACAGTACACCGGCCCTAAAGGCCGTGCTGGACGCGATCTCGGGCGGCCAATTCTCGCCCGACGAACCTGGCCGTTACCGCGCCCTGGTGGATTCGCTGCTGTGGGGTGGCGACCACTACCTGCTGCTGGCCGACTATGCCTCCTATGTGGCCACCCAATCCCAGGTAGACGACCTGTACCGCCAGCCGTCCGCCTGGTGCGCGAAGGCCATCACCAATGTGGCGGGTATGGGGGTGTTCTCCTCCGACCGCACCATCCGCGAATACGCCCAGCAAATCTGGCATATCGCGGCAGACGCTCCGAACGCGCTATAAAAAATGGCCCAAACTGCGGTGACAGACAACACCGCAATAGCGCGATTCCCTCCATGTAAACCCACTCTAGATCGGTTCTTATGCTGCACGCCCATGATGTTGAAATGATTTGTGGCGCACGCCACGGAGACCCATTTGCGGTACTTGGCCCGCACGCGCTGGCCACGGGCCCCACGTCGATACGCTGTTTCCTTCCCGGGGCAAATAGCGTGGTGGTGGAGTCGGCCAAGGGCATGGTGCTGGGGCCGTTGGCCGTGCAGGACGAAGCCGGTTTCTTTGAAGGCGAAGTCACGCTGGCCCCCGGCGCAGCCTACCGCCTGCAGGTGCAATGGGCGGATGGCCACAGCGCCACCATCGACGACCCCTACCGCTTCCCCACCGTGCTGGGCGAAATGGATGTGTGGTTGCTGGGCGAAGGCACGCATCTGCGGCCCTACGAGGTGCTGGGCGCACAACCTACCGTGATGGAAGGCGTGGCGGGCACCCGCTTCGCCGTGTGGGCCCCCAATGCCAGCCGCGTCAGCGTGGTGGGCGACTTCAACTTCTGGGATGGGCGCTGCCACCCCATGCGCCTGCGCCGTGAATGCGGTGTGTGGGAACTGTTTCTGCCCGGCGTGCAGGTCGGGGCCAAATACAAGTACGAGATCCGTACCCAGGGCGGCGAGGTGCTGCCCGCCCGCTCCGACCCCTACGCCCTGCAAGCCGAATTGCGCCCGGCCACGGCCAGTGTGGTCGCCAACATGCCTCCGTTTGTGCCGCCATCCACCACCCGCAAACAGGCCAATGCACTGAATGCGCCCATCAGCATCTACGAGGTGCATCTGGGCTCCTGGCGGCGCAAGGAGGGCAACCAGTGGCTGGACTGGGACGAACTCGGCGACACCCTGCTGCTCTACGCCCGCGACATGGGCTTTACCCATATTGAGCTGCTGCCCATCAGCGAGCACCCATTTGACGGCTCCTGGGGTTACCAGCCGGTGGGCATGTACGCGCCAACCGCCCGGTTTGGCGATGCCGCCGGTTTTGCCCGCTTCGTGGCGCGTTGCCACGCCGAAGGTGTGGGCATGATCCTGGACTGGGTGCCCGCCCACTTCCCCACCGACGCGCACGGCCTGGGCAACTTTGATGGCACGCACCTGTACGAATACGCCGACCCGCGCGAAGGCTTCCACAACGACTGGAACACCCTGATCTACAACCTGGGCCGCACCGAAGTCAGCAACTTCCTGCTGGGCAACGGCCTGTACTGGCTGGAGCGCTTTGGCGTGGACGGCCTGCGCGTGGATGCGGTGGCTTCCATGCTCTACCGCGACTACAGCCGCAAGGCCGGGGAATGGATTCCCAACGTGCACGGTGGCCGCGAAAACCTGGAAACCATCGCCTTTTTGAAGCGCATGAACGAGGTAGTGGGCACCGAGCGGCCCCAGTCCATCACCCTGGCAGAAGAGTCCACCGCCTTCCCGTCGGTATCCCGCCCCACCTATGCCGGGGGCCTGGGCTTCCACTACAAATGGAACATGGGCTGGATGCACGACACCCTGGCTTACATGGAGCGCGATCCTATCTACCGTAAGCACCACCAGGGCGAAATCAGCTTCAGCTTGGTATATGCGTTTACCGAAAACTTCGTGCTGCCGATCTCGCACGACGAAGTGGTGCACGGCAAGGGCTCGCTGCTGAACAAGATGCCCGGCGACCGCTGGCAGCAATTTGCCAATCTGCGCGCCTTCATGGGCTATATGTTTGGCCACCCCGGCAAGAAACTGCTGTTCATGGGCTGCGAATTTGCCCAGGACCGCGAATGGAACTTCGAGCAAAGCCTGGACTGGCATCTGCTGGACCAAGCCCCCCACGCCGGCATGCAACTGCTGGTGCGCGACCTGAACCAGCTCTACCGCAATACCCCGGCGCTGTACCAGCAAGACTTTGAACCCGCTGGTTTCGAGTGGATCGAGCACAACGATACCGAGCGCTCAGTGATCAGCTTCATCCGCCGCGGCGTGGACGACAGCAGCTTCATCGTGGTGGTATGCAACTTCACCCCCAACGTCTGGAATGGATACCGGCTCGGTGTACCGCAGGCTGGTACATACTACGAAAAGCTCAATACCGACTCGGCGCACTACGGCGGCAGCAACGTCGGCACGCCACTTGGCACGGCTTCTGCTGAGGCCGTGTCCATGCACGGTAAACCGTATTCCGTAGTGCTCAACCTGCCACCCCTGGCCACAGTGATGCTTGAATGGAAAGCCTGATAACTGCCTCTGCCCCTCTCGCGGCCCCTCCCGGTCGCCCTGCCCTGCCCGAAATGCAAGACGGTCAGCCCTGGCCGCTGGGTGCCAGCTTTGACGGCACCGGCATCAATTTCGCGGTGTTTTCTGCCCACGCCCAGGCCATGGACCTGTGCATCTTTGACCCCAGCGGCCAGCACGAGATCGCCCGGTTCCGCCTGCCCGCCCATACCAGCGACGTGTGGCACGGCTACCTGCCGGGGGCCCAGCCCGGTCTGGTGTACGGTTTGCGGGCCCACGGTCCCTGGCGGCCCGACCGGGGGCACCGTTTTGATGCATCCAAGCTACTGCTCGACCCCTACGCCCGCGACATCGTGGGCCAGTTTGAATGGCGCGACGAGCATTTTGCGGGCGACCGGCTGCACCCGCGCCACATGGACACCCGTGACAACGCCGACCTGGCGCTCAAAGCCCGCGTCACCTTCGACCAGTTCGACTGGGCCGGTGACAAGGCCCCGCGCGTGCCGCTGGCGGATTCGGTGTTCTACGAATGCCACGTCAAAGGCTTCTCCAAGCTGAACGAAAACATCCCTCCCGCCCTGCGCGGCACCTTTGCCGGTTTGGCCCACCCCGCCTCGGTGAACCACCTGAAGCAGCTCGGCATCACCGCCATCAGCCTGTTGCCGGTGCAGTATTCGCTCAGCGAAGAACGCCTGAGCGGCATGGGCCTGAGCAACTACTGGGGCTACAACACGCTGGGATTTTTTGCCGTAGACCCGCGGCTGGCCAGTGGTGTGGACGGTGTCTCGCCCCGCGACGAGTTCCGCGCCATGGTCAAAACCCTGCACGCCGCCGAGCTGGAAGTGCTGCTGGACGTGGTCTACAACCACACGGCCGAAGCCGGTGATGGTGGCCCAACCATCAGTTTCCGCGGCCTGGACAACGCCAGCTACTACCGCCTGCCACCCGAAGCCCCGGCTTTCTACGAAAACTACTCCGGCTGCGGCAACACCGTCGACGTGCGCGAGCCGCGCGTGCTGCAAATGGTGCTGGACAGTCTGCGTTACTGGGTGGGCGAAATGCACGTGGACGGCTTTCGATTCGATCTGGCCCCGGTGCTGGGCCGCACCGACACGGGTTTTGACCGCAAGAGTGCCTTTTTCACCGCCGTGGCCCAAGACCCGGTGCTCTCGCGCGTGAAGATGGTGGCCGAGCCCTGGGACATCGGCCCCGGCGGCTACCAGACCGGCGGTTTCCCCCGCGGCTGGCTGGAATGGAACGACCACTTCCGCGACAGCATGCGCGGTTTCTGGATCCAGACCGCCGCCGCCGCAGGTGCGCCCATGGCCGAAAACACCCGCGCCGACATGGCCCAGCGCCTGTGCGGCTCCAGCGACATGTACCAGCCACGCCAGCGCGCCCCGGCCGAGTCGGTGAACTACGTGGTGTCGCACGACGGCTTCACCCTGCGCGACCTGCTCAGCTACAACGAGCGCCACAACCTGGCCAACCTGGAAGACAACCGCGACGGCCACGGCCACAACCTCAACTTCAATTGCGGTGCCGAAGGCCCCAGCGACAACCCGGGCGTCACCATCTTGCGCGGCAATCTGCAACGCGCCCTGCTTGCTACCACTTTGCTAGCGCAAGGCACACCACTGATCTGCGCAGGCGACGAATTAGGCCATACCCAGGGCGGCAACAACAACCCTTATTGCCAGGACAACCCGACCACCTGGATCGACTGGGCCGCCGCAGATGAAAGCCTCATTGCCTTCACCCGCCGCGTCATCGCCCTGCGCCGCCAGGCTCTGCCCTTTGCCAACCACTGGTACAGCGGCGTGGCCGACGTGCAAGGCTTGCCGGATTTGTCCTGGCTGCGCGGCAGCGGCGTGCCCCTGGAAGGCGATGCCTGGCGCGACCCGCACTACCGGGCACTGGGTTGCCTGATCGGCAAACCCGGCAAGGCCAAGGCCCCGCTGTTGCTACTGGTCAACGCAGGCAACACCATCGACCCCTTTCTGCTGCCTGCCGGCCAGTGGCAGGTGGTACTGGACAGCACCCATCCGCTTGGTCTGGGTGGCTGGGTTGGCAAGGGCAAAGACATCTTTCCGCTGCCCGCCAACAGCCTGGTGCTGCTGGCCGCCAAGGGCGCAGGCCTGTCGATTTAAAGGGGTGCGCCCTGCAAGGGGTGCCCGGCCAAACGGGTCAAAATGCCCAACGGGCTTTGGTCAGGCCGGTACTGGTGCTGGGGCGGCATAAAGAATGTCTGTTCCATCATGTACTGGCCGCCCAGCACGGCGTGCAGGGTCTGGTCAGAGAAACATATCCAGGTGCTGCCCGCCGCAAACTCGGCCACCGTTTGCGGCGCGTTCTTCTGGTAATTCATGTCGCGCTTCAAGTGGTCGTGCAGTTGCAACATCATGTGGTCGTACTCGCTGCGCAGCGATTTGGTGATGCCCAGGCCGCGCAACAGCTGTACCTCCCAAGGACGGTAGCCCGGAATCAGGGGCAAAAACTGCTGGGCCATGGCCTCGAACGGCTCGCCCACGCGCCACACCCGGGGCTGCTGCTGCGGGTTGATGTTGCTGAACACCCGCAAAATCCGCTCGCCCCGGTTGGGCCGCGACGGGAACGCGTCCACGTGCAGGCGCTTGTCGTCGGCCCGCCACGACTGGGTGCGCGTGGCCACCTCGGTAGGGCGATAGCTGGTGGGCTCCAGCCGCAAATGGGCGCTGTAGCGGGGAAACAGGCCGTGCACCAGCTGCACCGCCTGGCGGCGAAAGCGCTGCATCATGGCGCTCAGGGTGGCCATTTCCCCGGTGGAGCCCACGGCCCCCTTGACCACACCGTGCGCGGGCTGGCTGATGTTGCGCGATTTGGGGGCCCGCACGTCGGGCCGCAGCAGCGGCAGTTCATCGGGTAGCAGCGTAAACGCCAGCGCCGGAAAATACAGCACGCCGCCGCTCTCCAGGGTGTCGGTCAAGACTTGCACCGGCTGGCGGCCCTCCCAATCAGACCCCGTGACTTCCATGATTTGATGTGACATGCCTCGATTTTCCCCGAGAACACTGCAGCCTGAAAAACGGCCAGGTTCGCAGTGTGTCCACAGGTCCGAAAACGGCTACTCTCCCTGCGGGCCTCGCGTACCATCCAGGCATGACCCCGACCGAAATCAGCACCGATGACAGCGCCTGCTACCTGGCCCTGCAGACCCGCGATGCCCGGTTTGACGGCAGGTTTTTCACCGGCGTGACCTCCACCGGCATCTACTGCCGCCCGGTCTGCGCCGTCAAAACCCCCAAGCGCGAGAACTGCCGCTTCTTTGCCCACCCGGCGCAGGCCGAGAGCGCGGGTTTCCGGCCCTGCCTGCGCTGCCGCCCCGAGCTGGCACCACACGCGCTGGCCTGGTCCATGCAGGATGCCACCAGCATCCTGGCCCACCAGGCCGCCCGCATGCTCGACGAGCCCGAAGCCTGGAGCATGGAGGATGGCAGCGCCCTGCCCGCGCTGGCGGCCCGCCTGGGGGTCAGCGACCGGCACCTGCGGCGCATTTTTGAGACCCACTTCAGCGTCTCGCCACTGCAGTACCTGCAAACCCGCCGCCTGCTCACCGCCAAGCAGCTGCTGGCCGACACCCAGTTGCCGGTGGCGCAGATCGCGCTGGCCAGCGGCTTTGCCAGCGTACGCCGCTTCAACACCGTGTTTGTGGAGCGCTACGGCCTGAACCCCTCGCAACTGCGGCGCAGCGGTTCCACCAGTGAACGCGCACAGGGCCTGGCCATCCGGCTCGGCTACCGCCCGCCTTTCGATGTGGCCGCCATGGGGCGCTTTCTGGCCCAGCGCCAGGTCAATGCTATTGAATTAATAGCCACCCACGCCGATGGAATGAGCGCAAGCCGCACTTTTTCCATCAAAGTCGGAAGCACCACCCACACCGGCTGGCTGCAGGCCGAGTTCGTGCCCGCGCGCCACCATGTGCTACTGCGGGTCAGCGACAGCCTGCAGGGCGTGCTGCCGCTGCTGATCCGCCGCGTGCGTGCCTGGCTGGACCTGGATGCCGATCCCCAGTCCATCCACCACGTGCTGCAGCACCGCTTCCCTGACAGCGCAGGCCTGCGCGTGCCCGGCACGCTGGACGGCTTTGAGCTGGCGGTGCGCGCCGTGCTGGGCCAGCAAATCACCGTGGCCGCGGCCCGCACCCTGGCGCAGCGGCTGGTGGATGCGTTTGGTGACCCCATCGACACGCCTTTTCCCGAGCTGACCCGGCTGTTCCCCCGTGCCGCCGTGCTGGCGCAACTGACCGGCGGCGCGCTGGGCCAGTTGGGCATAGTGAAGCAGCGGCAAAACGCCATCCTGGCACTGGCCCGCGCGGTGGACGGCGGCCAGCTCGCCCTGCACGGCGGTGCCCCGGTGCACAGCACCATCACAGCACTCAAAGCCCTGCCCGGCATCGGCGACTGGACCGCCCAGTACATCGCCATGCGCGCCCTGCGCTGGCCGGATGCGTTTCCGGCAGGCGACGTGGCCCTGCACAAAGCCCTGGGCGTGCAGGATGCCCCGAACGTGCGCCTGGCCAGCCTGGCCGCCGAGGCGGCATCCCAGGCCTGGAGGCCCTGGCGCAGCTACGCTGTGCTGCGCGCCTGGGCCGAACTGCCCGTTAAATTGAAAACTACAAAAAAGATAGCTGCTCACGCTTAATACATAAGCACTAACTGCCTATTTCTTATGAAACTCCTAAACACACCCGATTACACCCGTTTTGCGTCCCCCCTCGGCCCCATGCTGGCCGCCGCCACCGGGCACGGCCTGTGCGGCCTGTGGTTTGAAGGCCAGCGCCACCAGCCTGACATGGCGGCCTGGCGCTGGACCCCCCAGCACCCGCTGCTGCTGCAAACCGCGGCCTTCATGGATGCCTACTTTGCCGGGAGCACAGCCCACTTCGGCCTGCCGCTGGACCTGGCGGGCGGCACACCCTTCCAGCAGGCGGTGTGGCGGGCGCTGTTGCAGATCCCGCGAGGTGCCACCACCAGCTACGGGGCGCTCAGCCAATCGCTGGGCCGGCCCAGCGCGGTGCGGGCCGTGGCCGGTGCGGTGGGGCGCAACCCTGTCAGCGTGCTGGTGCCCTGCCACCGGGTGTTGGGCATGGACGGCTCACTGACCGGTTATGCCGGTGGGCTGGAGCGCAAGACCGCCCTGCTGCAGCTGGAAGGAGTCTTGATTTGAAAGCAGCATCCAAGCCCTGGGTTTTTGATTTTGTGTTGCTGGCCGCCGTGTGGGGCGCGTCGTTCATCTTCATGCGCACTGCCTCGATGGAGATGGGCGCGGTGCCCACGGCGGCCTTGCGGGTAGCGATTGCCGCGCTGGCCCTGCTGCCCGTCTTGGCCTGGCAAGGGCAGATGCCCGGCCTGCGCCAGCACTGGAAGCCGGTGCTGCTGGTCGGCGTGCTGAATTCGGGTGTTCCGTTTGCCCTGTTTTCGTTTGCGCTGCTGTCCATCACCACCGGACTGTCGTCCATTCTGAATGCCACCACGCCCTTGTTTGGCACGCTGATCGCCTGGCTGTGGCTGCGCGACCGGCCCAACGCCTCGCGCAGCCTGGGGCTGGTGATTGGTTTCGTCGGCGTGGCCCTGCTGGCCTGGGACAAAGCCAGTTTCAAACCCGACAGCCACGGCATCGCGCCCGGCTGGGCGGTGCTGGCCTGTCTGCTGGCTGCCGCCTGCTACGGCCTCACCGGCAGCTACACCAAGCGCTTTCTGGGCACGGTGCCACCGCTGGTGATTGCCACCGGCAGCCAGATCGGGGCGGCCCTGGGCCTGGCCCTGCCCGCCGTCTGGCTGTGGCCCGCGCACTGGCCCAGCCTGCACGCCTGGGCCGCGTTGCTGGTGGTGGGCACGGTGTCTACCGCGCTGGCCTACATCATCTTTTTCCGGCTGATCGCCAATATCGGCCCGGCCAAGGCGCTGACCGTGACCTTTGTGGTGCCGGTGTTTGCCGTGCTGTACGGCGCGGTGTTTTTGGGCGAGGCGCTGACCCCGTGGATGCTGGGCTGCGGGCTGGTGGTGGTGTGCGGCACAGCCCTGGCCACAGGCTTGTTACGTTTACCCACACGGCATTAGGTGCAACCCGTATTCCCCCCCGCGGTGGCAACCGTACAATCCGCAGCGCCGCGCATTCAAAGCGCTTTGGAGAAATACAATGACAAGCACCCGCACCTCCCAAATGCGCCAACTCTGGCAGCAGCTCTACCAAGACCAGTACGCCGACAAGCTGGACACTTTCCTCGCCGAACTGCAGGCCGCCGCCCAGTCTGCGGCTCCGCCGCCGCCCGCCACCTGGTTCAAGGAAGTGGTGGTGTATTCGCTGTACGTAGACCTGTTCAACAAGGACTTCAAGGGCCTGACCAACCGCCTGGCCTACCTGCAAGACCTGGGCGTGACCTGCCTGTGGCTGCTGCCCATCCTGGACTCGCCTATGCGCGACGCTGGCTTTGACATCAGCGATTACACCAAGATCCGCAGCGAACTGGTGGGCGGCAGCGATGCCGCGGCCCAGGGCACGTTTGCCGAATTCCTGGCCGAGGCCCACCGCCGCAACATCCGCGTGATCTTCGACGTGGCCATGAACCACTGCTCCGACCAGCACATGTGGTTCCAGGAAGCCCGCAAAGGCCCCGACAACCCCTACCGCGACTACTTCATCTGGAGCGACACCACCGAGCGCTACAAAGAGGCCCGCATCATCTTCAAAGGCATGATGCCCAGCAACTGGCACCCCCTGCCCGAGGCCCCGGACACCTACTTCTTCCACCGCTTCTTCGACTCGCAGCCCGACCTGAACTACCGCAACCCCGAGGTGCTGCTGGCCATGTGCCGCGTGCTGCTGTTCTGGGTGGCGCAGGGGGTGGACGGCTTCCGCGCCGACGCGATTCCCTACCTGTGGAAGGAAGAAGGCACGATCTGCGAGAACTTGCCCGGCACCCACGCCATCGTCAAGTTCTTCCGCGCCGTGCTCGACACCGTGCGCCCCGGCACCATTTTGCTGGCCGAGGCCTGCCAGCCGCCCGCCGAGGTGGTCACCTATTTTGGCGACAGCGATGAGTGCCAGGCGGCCTACCATTTCCCGGTGATGCCACGCATCTACCTGGCGCTGGCCGAAGCCTCAGCCAAGCCGATTTTTGACACGCTCTCGACCGACTTCACGCCCTACATTCCGGATGCCTGCGGCTGGTTCTCTTTCTTGCGCTGTCACGACGAGCTTACGCTGGAAATGGTGACCCCCGAAGAGCGCAAAACCATCCACGCCGCCTACTGCCACCAGCCCGAGTGGGATTTCCGCCAGGGCGAAGGCATTGCCTCGCGCCTGGTCGATCTGTTCAAGAGCGATGCGGCGGCGGTGCAACTGGCCTTCAGCATCAGCTTCACCCTGCTGGGCACGCCGGTGATCTTCTATGGTGACGAATTCGCCAAGCCCAACGACAACCAGTTCCAGGCCGACCAGGAGGCCCTGACCGGCTACAAAGACGCGCGCTACAAGGTACGCGGTGCCGTAGACTGGGAGAGCGTAGACCGGCAACTGGCCGATGCCACCAGCCTGCCCGCCCGCACCCACGATGCCGTGCGCACCATGCTGGCCGTGCGCCGCGCCCATCCGGCCCTGGCCGCCGGTAACTTCCAGCCGCTGACCACGCTGGACGACCGCATCCTGGCCTATGTGCGCGGCACCAAGGACCAGCAGGTGCTGGTGGTACAAAACCTGTCCAATGACGCGGTGAACGTGACCCTGCCCGCCAGCATTGCCGGAGCGGGTTGGAAACGCATCTTCGGTGCCCAAGACCTGGCCCAGGGCGTGCTTGCTTTGGCCCCCAAAGGCTTTAGCTGGTTCGCCGCCTGAAGAAATTGGCTCACCCCCAGGCTACAGTGCTACGCACTTTCCGCCAACCCCCTTGCAGGGGGCAACACCAGCAGCCTGGCAAAGCCAGTTCTGCGGTGTTTCTGGAAGGCGTATCTTTTGGCTTTGGCCGGGAGCTGAGCCCTGATGTTTTTTTACACACTAACCGGAACCGAACACATGGCTTCTGATCTGTTGAACCAACGCACCTCGGGCGTGCTGCTGCACCCTACCTCCCTGCCCGGCCCGCACGGCTGTGGCGACTTTGGACCTAACGCGTTCTACTTTGTGGACTGGCTGCAAACCGCCGGTCAGTCGCTGTGGCAAACCCTGCCGCTGGGCCCTATCGGCCCTGGCGATTCGCCTTACATGGGCAGCTCGGCTTTTGCGGGCAACCCGCTGCTGGTGGCGTTTGAGCCCTTGCTCGAAAAAGGCTGGATCGCCGCCGAAGCCCTGGCCGCCCCGTTCGATGCCGAGAAAATCAATTTCGGCCAAGTCGTGCCCTGGCGTTTGCAAAAGCTGCGCGAAGCCTTCGCGGGCTTCCAGGCCAGCGCCACCCCGGAAGACCAGGCGGCGTTTGCGGCCTGGCTGCAGGCCGAGCAAAGCTGGGTGGCCGATTACACCCTGTTCATGGCGCTGGACCAGGCCCACACCCCGGCCCTGTGGCCCGACTGGCCCAAGCCCCTGTCGCGGCGCGACCCGGCGGCCCTGGCGGCAGCCCGCGTCCAGTATGCGGACGAAATCGGCTTCTGGGGCTTTGTGCAGTGGCAGTTTGACGTGCAGTGGAAGCGCCTGAAAGGCTACGCCAACGGCAAAAACATCCACCTGGTGGGCGACCTGCCCATCTTTATTGCGCACCACTCGTCTGACTGCTGGTCGCGCCCTGACCTGTACGAGCTGGATGCCGCCGGCCACCCGCTGGTCATCGCCGGGGTGCCACCCGACTTTTTCTCGGCTACCGGCCAGCGCTGGGGCAACCCGCTGTACAACTGGTCGGCCATGAAGGCCGACGGCTACAGCTGGTGGATCGAGCGGGTGAAGCGCCAGCTGACCCTGGCCGACGTGGTGCGCATCGACCACTTCCGGGGCTTTGTGGGCTACTGGGAGATTCCGGCCAGCGAACCCACCGCCGTCAAGGGCCGCTGGATGCCCGGCCCCGACTACGACCTGTTTGCAGCCATCGAAGGCGCTTTGGGCAAGCTACCCATCATTGCCGAAGACCTGGGCGTGATCACCGACGAGGTGAATGCGCTGCGCCACCGAGCGGGCTTTCCGGGCATGCGGATTCTGCAATTTGCATTCTCCGACGACGCGGGCAATAACTTTTTGCCGCACAACTACGCCCGCGATACCGTGGTCTACAGCGGCACACACGACAACGACACCGTGGTGGGCTGGTGGGCCGACTGCACCGACCGCGAGCGTGCCTACGCCGGTGAGTACCTGCACACCAATGGCTCGGACGTGCACTGGGCCATGCTGCGTGCCTGCGCGCAGTCGGTGGCCAACCATTCGCTGTGCCAGTTCCAGGACGTGATGGGCCTGGACGGCAAGCACCGCATGAATACACCCGGTACCATTGGCTGCTGGACCTGGCGTTTCAAGTGGGAATGGGTCACTGGCGAGGCCACCGAAAAGCTGGCCCACCTCACCGCCGCCAGTGGCCGTACCCGGTTTGACCGCCTGCCCCTGCCCGCGTACCCCGAAGGTAAGAACAAACCCTAGGACTTGGGGCACAATGGGCCGAATTACTGTATTTTTTATAGCAGCCCATGCAGGCGGGATGAGCGCAAGCATCTGATTTCGCCTGTAACTTTTGCCCAAGGTACCTTATGACCCTTACCCAGATCTTTGCCGTGGTCGCCGTTGTTCTTTGCTTTCTGGGCATGCTGGCAGCGGCCCTGTCGGCCCTGATTGCCCACCGCGCCGCCCGCGCCGCCACGGCGGCCCACCATGCCACGGCACAGCTGTTACGCGAATTTGAAGTGCGCGCGGCCGTATCCACCGCCAGCGCCGTGCTGGCAGAAGCCACGCGCGCCCAGCAGCAGGCCAACGAGCTCAGCCGGGCCTACGGCATGCTGGCGCTGTTCTCGCGCAACTTTGGCGAGGCCGAGATGCAGAAGTCGCAGGAGATGGCCGACAGCCAGGCCCACCTGGCAGGCACCATTGCCACCCAGGCCAAGGAGTTCGTTGCCGCCCACCGCGACCCGACCGACCCCACCCCCGAAAACCTGGACAAGGCCGTCAACGACTTCGAGAAAGCCCTGGTCGCCGTGCGCACCATGCGGGCCGAGGTGGAGCGTGAGCTGGAAGGCGTGGAAAGCCAGCGCGGCGAACTGCGCTAAAGCGTTACAAAACGGCCCGGCGCTGCCACCAGCCCAGCGCCTCATTCGACACCAGCGCACCCAGCACCAGGGTACCGCCCAGCAGCACGGCCGTGGCCGGTGCCTCATTGGCCCCCAGCCACGCCAGGGTGATGCCAAACAAAACCTCCAGCAGTTGCAGCAGCGACACCTCGGGCGCCTTGAGTACCCGTGCACACCAGACCGACAGCACGCAGGGAATCGCCAACTGCACCGAGCCCAACATGGCGAGCAGGCCCAGGTCGTGCGGCGTGGCTTGGAACGGCAAGGCCAAAGGCAGCGTCACCAGGGTGGACAGCACCGCACCCACCAACACGGAAGGCACCAGATCCACGTCGTGGCCCTGCGCGTGGCTGCGCTGCACCACCGTCCAGTTCACCGCACCGGCCAAGGGCACGCACAGCGCGATCAGGGTACCCACGAGCTGACCCGGACCGCCCGCAGATGTGAGCTGGGTGCCGTACATGGTGGCAATGCCCGCCCCTGCCACGCCGATGGCCACCCAGGTGCGCAACGGCAGCCGGTGGCCAATGGCAAAGCGCGCCAGCAAAGCGGTGAGCAGCGGGCCGATGGACATGGTGACCAGCACATTGGCCACCGGACTCAGGCTGAGTGCCACCATGAAAGCGGTGAACATCACAGCCCAGCACACCCCCGACAGCCACAGCGCCGTACCGCCCTGGCGGATCTTGGTGAACACCACCCGGCCCTGCAGCAACGGCAGGATCACCAGCAAAGACAACACGGTGAAAAAGCTGCGCCAGAAGGTGATTTCAAAGCTGTGCGCCGACTCGAGGTGCCGGGTGGTGACCCCGGCAATCGACCACATCAGCGTGACCAGAACCATCATGAATACAGCGCGGGAATGGGATAGTTGCATCCCTCTATTGTCGCCTGCCGTTCCCCGGTTTCCGGCCCAGGGGTCTTCACAGTGGCTTGGCCAGGCCTTCATCGGGGGCCAGCACGGTCAGGCCCATGCGGTGGCACAAGGCGTGCGCGGTCTGGCGCAACGCCTGCAGTTGCTCGCGGGTGGCGGCGCATTCTTGCGCATCCCACTGGGCCCCGGTTTGTTCGGTCTGCGCGGCCAGGCTGGCCAGTGCATGCAGTCCCAGACTGGCCGCAGCGCCTTTCAACGCATGGGCCGTGGCATGCAGCGCGGCCACGTCGCTACGTTCCAATGCCGAAAGCAGCGCGTCAAAACTTCCCGACTCATCACCGAAAAAACCGTCCATCAGCGACCGGTAGCCATCCAGGGAGATGGCAACACAGATGTCGCCCAGCATGGCCATGTCCAGATGTTGGGCCACATCGCCCGCACGAAAACGCCTGCGCGCAGCCTTGGCGGGCACGGGCATTGGCGTCTCGGCGACCGGCGTGACGGCCGCTGCTGGCGCGGTGGCGCGGGACCCAAAGCGTTGTAGTAGCAGGGTTTCAATCTGGTCGATACGCACCGGTTTGGACAAAAACGCATCCATGCCTGCAGCCAGAGCCCGCTCACGCGATTCGGCGAACGCATCTGCCGTCAATGCCACGATATAGACCTGCGCAGCCTGGTCACCACCCGAGCGCAATGCCTGGGTGGCTTGCAAGCCGTCCATCACCGGCATGTGCACATCCATAAACACCAGGTCCGGCACGGCCCTGCGCACTTCCGCCACGGCCTGGGCACCGTCTTCCACAAACCGAATGCTGTGTCCCAGGCGGCTGAGCAGGGCTTGCATGTATTTGCGGTTGACCGGGTGGTCTTCGGCCACCAGAATGTCCAGACCCTGCACAGGCTCCCCGTTGAGATTACGGTGAACGGGTGCCACAAGCTCCACCTCTGGCGGGGACCCCGTCGCTGGTGCGGGCACGCAGGCCAGGGGCAACTGCAAGCTGAATTGGCTGCCCTGCCCTGGCTGGCTTTGCACTGTGATGTCGCCACCCATCAGACGGGCCAGGTTGCGCGATATCTCCAGCCCCAATCCCGTGCCTCCAAACCGGCGCGAGATGCTGGCATCACCCTGGGAAAACCGCTGGAACAAGCACGCGATGGTGGCGGCATCCATGCCAATGCCCTGGTCACTCACGCGCAGCCGCAAGACCACGGTGTCCGTTGCCAGTGCCTCGGGCGCAAAGTCGCATTCCACATCCAGCACGATGGCCCCCTGGGCGCTGAATTTGATGGCGTTCGACACCAGATTGAGCAAAATCTGCTTGATACGGGTGCCGTCGGCCTCGACCCACAAGGGCAGTGCCGTGTGCAATACCAGGGAAAAGCCGAGGTTCTTCTCCTTGGCCAAGGGTTGCATCAGGGCATCCACATCGCGCAGCAAATCGGACAGTTGCACGGGTATGGGGTTGACGGCCATCTTGCCTACATCCAGGGCCGACACATCCAGGATATCGTTGAGCAAGGCCAGCAAATGGCTGGCAGATCCGCGCACCGTGTTGACGTAGTCGGCCTGCTCGGCATTGAGTGCAGTTCCCTCCAGCAGGCCCAACATTCCCAACATACCATTGAACGGCGTACGCAACTCATGGCTCATATTGGCCAAAAACTGGCTTTTCCCCCGGTTGGCATTTTCCGCCTGTAAATTGGCGGCCAACAGGTTGGCATTGAGCTGCTGCCATTCCAGGCGTTGCTGCTCCTGTTTGCGGTGCCGCACCACCAGGCTAGCCGATGCGATCAGCAACACGATCAGTTGGGCCAGGGTGAGCCAGATGATCTGGTCGTTCTGGCGCAACAAAGTGCTTCCCTGGCGCTCCAGCAACCCGGAGACCTGGCTGTTGGCCGCCATGCTCAAGGCCTGCACGGCTGGCCCGATGGCATTGAACTCGTTGAGCAGGTTGGCCAGGGCCTGGGGGTCTGGGGTGTCGCTGCCAAGGACCTTGTCGGCGCGCGTCACCAGCTGCTCCATGCCCGGAATCACGTCTGCATATTCGGGGCGCTCCTGCAGCAAGGTGATGCTGGGGTTGTCGCGCAACAGGCCCAGACGACTCACGAAAATATCCAGGCGCAGCCGGACGTTGTCGAGATCGGGGGACGTGCGCTCCTGGACCAGGCCGCGCAGTTCCTGCCGAAAGCGCAAAAACTCGCGCTCATGCTGGAAGGCCATGGCGGTGATCGAGTCATTGCCGACCTGGCTGCTATGGCGGATAGACTGCCGCTGGGTCAGTTGCAGCACCAACATCACCGCCATGGCCAAAGCCATGGTGACGCTCACCAAAGCGACCCATAGCAAATAGCGGTGGCTGTTGTCGCTGGTACGCATAACGGAAATTATTCGATCTTGATGGATTTGAGTTGCCAAGCCGAGCGCTCATAGTAGCGGGTGGTCTGCAGTTCTGTTTTGGAATCAAACGGGTAAACGATGAACAGCGGCCCCTTGGTCTTGACCGGAATCGCCTCTCCATTGAGCTTGTAGGCCACGATCACATCAAACCGCTGGGCATCGTCCATGGGGATGGTGGTTTGGTAGTCGTTGAGGGCCATGGCTTTGAGTTGGGTGCCACTGGCCTTGACCGCCGCCAGCACGTCCCGCAGCAGAGGCCCGGTGAAGGTGACAGGCTGCTTATCCCACGGGGTGTGGGTGGTGAAGGTTTGCTGGGGCAGCTTCTCCAGCATCGCCAGGTCGAATACCGCAGCGGTCTCCGTATTTTTTTCACCCACCAGGCCAGTGACGGTCAGGATGGTTTTGCCAGCAGCCGGTGCCAGTGCGGATGCGGGCAAAGCCACCCCCGTCAGCAGTGCGGCAACCAGGGCCAGGGTGAAAAGAACGGGTTTGCGCGACATAGATGATCCTAAAGAAAGTGGACCTCAATTTTATCTAATATGATATTAAAATGACAAAAATATGATAAATATAAATACTTTTTAATATTAAATGCCAAAAATATCACCAAATACCGCGTTATTCATCCTTTTCAGTGAAAAAATGCTAAAAAACAATGCAAAACCCCGGCACGCTCTAAACGTGCCGGGGTTCGGGGGGCTACACCAAGCGCCTGGGGGCGCATCGGTGTGGTGCCATTGGCTTAGCGGCCAGCGCGCTTGCGTTCGCTTTCGGTCAGGTAGCGCTTGCGCAGACGGATCGACTTGGGCGTGATTTCGACCAGTTCGTCGTCCTCGATGAACTCCACACCATATTCCAGCGTGCATTCGATCGGGGGGGTGATCTTGATCGCGTCTTCCTTGCCAGACACGCGGAAGTTGGTCAGCTGCTTGGTACGCGTGGCGTTGACCACCAGATCGTTGTCACGGCTGTGGATACCCACGATCATGCCTTCGTACACGGGGTCGTTGGCGCGCACAAACATGCGGCCACGGTCGTCCAGCTTGCCCAGGGCGTAGGTGAAAATTTCGCCTGCGTCCATGGAAATCAGCACGCCGTTCTTGCGGCCACCGATGTCACCCTTGTGCGGTTCGTAGGTGTCGAAGATGTTGGAGATCAGGCCGGAACCGCGGGTCAAATTCAGGAATTCGTTGGTGAAACCGATCAGACCCCGGGCCGGAATACGGTATTCCAGGCGCACACGGCCACGGCCGTCCGGCTCCATGTTGACGAGTTCGCCCTTGCGCTCGCCCAGTGCCTGCATCACGCCCCCCTGGTGCTGGTCTTCGATGTCGGCCGTCACCAGCTCGATAGGTTCGTACTTTTCGCCGTTGACTTCCTTCATCACCACGCGGGGCTTGGAAACCGCCAGTTCGTAGCCTTCGCGGCGCATGTTTTCCAGCAGAATGGTCAAGTGCAGTTCGCCGCGGCCCATGACTTCGAAGATACCTTCTTCGTCGGTTTCCTTGACGCGCAACGCCACGTTGTGTTGCAGTTCTTTTTGCAGGCGGTCCCAGATCTGGCGGCTGGTGACGTACTTGCCTTCGCGACCGGCCAGGGGGCTGGTGTTGACGCAGAAGTTCATGGTCAGCGTGGGCTCGTCCACCTTCAGCATCGGCAGCGGTGCGGGGTTGGTGGGGTCGGTGATGGTCACGCCGATACCGATGTCGGTCAGGCCGTTGATCAGCACGATTTCGCCGGGGCCGGCTTCCGTGGCCTGCACGCGTTCCAGGCCCTGGAATGTCAGCACCTGGTTGACACGGCCCTTGACGGCCTTGCCGTCGGGGCCTTCCATGACCACCACGTCCATCATGGGCCTGACGGTGCCCTGGCTGATACGGCCTACGCCGATACGGCCCACGAAGGTGGAGAAGTCGAGTGCAGAAATCTGCAGCTGCAGCGGTGCCGCAGGGTCACCCTTTTGGGCGGGCACGTGTTGCAGCACGGTGTTGAACAGGGCCGACATGTCGGGACCCCACTGCTCGCCCTGCTCACCTTCAACCAGCGACGACCAACCGTTGATGCCGGAGGCGTAGACCACGGGGAAGTCGAGTTGTTCGTCGGTCGCGCCGAGCTTGTCGAACAGGTCGAATGCGGCGTTGACCACGAAATCGGGGCGCGCACCGGGCTTGTCCACCTTGTTGACCACCAGAATCGGCTTCAGACCCAGGGCCAGGGCCTTCTTGGTCACGAAACGGGTCTGGGGCATAGGGCCTTCTTGGGCATCGATCAACAGCACCACGCCGTCCACCATGCTCAGGGCACGTTCCACTTCGCCACCGAAGTCGGCGTGGCCGGGGGTGTCGACGATGTTGATGTGCGTGCCTTCCCAGGTCACGGCGCAGTTCTTGGCCAGAATGGTAATGCCACGCTCTTTTTCAATCGCGTTGTTGTCCATCACGGTGTCCACGACTTTTTCGTGTTCGGCAAAGGTGCCGGACTGGCGCAACAACTGGTCAACCATGGTGGTTTTGCCATGGTCAACGTGGGCGATGATCGCGATATTGCGAATTTGTTTAATGCTCATAGTTCTCTACTCCTAAATCTAAAGGCTGGGGCTCTCTGCTTTTTGCGCCTGGGCCAAAATCTGACCAATATCCAGCGGGCTTAGCAGTCGCCCTGGTATCAATTCACCGCCCTTGGCCTGGGCCACGCCCAGCAAGGTCGGTGGTGTATCTCCGTAAACCGCCACGCGGTCATCGTCGGGCCAGTCACCCCGGCGGCGCACGCCGCTGAGGAACCGCCCTGCATTCTGTCCATCCAGCGTGACACGGCGGTGTTGCGCCAGCAGCGCATCCACCGGCAGCAAACACGCCAGCCGCTCGTCTTCGGTCATGGCTTCCAGCGCGGCCAGCGTCACACACTGGCCAATCGCAAAGTCACCCGTGGCAATGCGGCGCAGCGATGTCAAATGCGCACCACAACCCAAGGCCTCACCAATGTCTTCGCCCAAGGTACGGATATACGTTCCCTTAGAGCACTTTGCTACTATTTCAATAGCTTCTTGCGCCGATTCCATGGGCGCCAAGGCCACATTTAGCTCAAATATCTCGACATCGCGTGCAGGCCGTTCCAACTCAATGCCGGCCCGCGCGTATTCGTACAAGGGCTTGCCGTCGCGCTTCAAGGCGCTGTACATCGGCGGCACCTGCCGGATCGGCCCGGTAAAACGCGGAACGACCGCGTCGATCTGCGCCTGCGTTACCGCTACGGGCCGGGTTTCAACTACCTCGCCCTCGGCATCGCCGGTACTGGTCTTCACGCCCAACCGGGCCGTGGCCAGGTAGGTCTTGTCGGCATCCAGGTGCAGCTGGCTGAACTTGGTGGCGGCTCCAAAACACAGGGGCAGCACACCAGTGGCCAGCGGGTCCAGCGTGCCGGTGTGGCCCGCCTTCTCACCGCGCAGCAGCCATTTGACCTTTTGCAGCGCGTCGTTGCTCGACAGGCCCAAAGGCTTGTCCAGCAACAGCACCCCGTGCACGGGGCGCCTGGCAACCCGTACCCGAGGCGTTGCGGTCATGCGTTCAGTCTTCCTTGGCCCGAGAGGCGACGGCCCGCGCAATCAGCGCGTTCATGTCCGAGGCTTTCTCGGTGGTCCGGTCATAGTGGAAGTGCAAGGTTGGCACGGTATGGATGTGCAGCCGCTTGAACAAACCCGAGCGCAGAAAACCTGCGGCCTGGTTCAAACCTTCGGTGCATTCGTCCGGGTTGCCGGTCAGCACACTGAAAAACACCTTGGCGTGCGCGTAGTCGGGCGTGACCTCCACCCCCTGGATGGTCACCATGCCCACCCGCGGGTCTTTCAACTCGCGGGCGATCAGCTCGGTCAGATCCCGCTGGATCTGGTCGGCGACTTTGAGGCTGCGGTTCGGCGCAGCGGCCTTGCGTTTGACCATTACAGCGTACGGGCGATTTCTTTGATCTCAAAGAATTCCAACTGGTCGCCGACGGCGATGTCGTTGTAGTTCTTGAGCTTGATACCGCACTCGAAGCCTTCGCGGACTTCGCGCACATCGTCCTTGACGCGCTTGAGCGAATCAATTTCACCGGTGTAGATGACGATGTTTTCGCGCAGCAAGCGGAAGCGTGCACTGCGGTTGACCGAGCCGGTGGTGACCATACAGCCTGCCACCGTACCAATTTTGGATGCCACGAACACCGTGCGGATCTCGGCCATACCGATGATTTCTTCGCGCTGCTCGGGAGCCAGCATGCCGGCCATGGCGGACTTCAACTCATCGACCGCGTCGTAAATGATGTTGTAGTACTTCACGTCCACGGCATTGTTCTCGGCCAGCTTGCGCGCACCGGCATCGGCCCGCACGTTGAAGCCGATCACGATGGCCTTGGAAGCAATCGCCAGATTGATGTCGGACTCGCTGATCGCGCCAACCGCCGTGTAGACCATCTGCACCTTGACTTCGTCGGTCGACAACTTGAGCAGCGACTGGGCCAAAGCCTCTTGCGAACCCTGCACGTCGGCCTTGACGATGATCGGCAGCATCTTGACCTCGCCTGCCGTAATGTCGGTGAACATGGTTTCCAGCTTGGCGGCTTGCAGCTTGGCCAGCTTGGTGTTGCGGAACTTACCGGCACGGTAGGTGGCGATTTCACGGGCCCGGCGCTCGTCGGGCAAGACCATGAATTCATCACCGGCCTGGGGCACTTCGGTCAGACCCTGGATTTCCACCGGGATCGACGGGCCTGCGGACTTGGATGGCTTGCCGTTCTCGTCCAGCATGGCACGTACGCGGCCATAGGTAGAGCCGGCCAGCACGATATCGCCAGTCTTCAAGGTACCCGACTGCACCAGCACGGTGGCCACCGGGCCCTTGCCCTTGTCCAGACGCGCTTCGATCACCAGGCCCTTGGCCATGGCATCGACCGGTGCCTTCAGTTCCAGCACTTCGGCTTGCAACAGCACTTGTTCCAGCAGTTCGTCAATACCAAAACCGGTTTTGGCCGAAACGGAGACGAAAGGCGAGCTACCACCGAAGTCTTCGGGGATCACGTCTTCGATCACCAGCTCGTTCTTGACGCGCTCGGGGTTGGAGTCGGGCTTGTCGATCTTGTTGATCGCCACCACGATGGGCACACCCGCCGCTTTTGCGTGCTTGATGGCTTCTTTGGTTTGCGGCATCACGCCGTCGTCTGCCGCCACCACCAGAATCACGATGTCGGTCGCCTGGGCACCACGGGCACGCATGGCGGTAAACGCCTCGTGGCCCGGGGTATCCAGGAAGGACACCATACCGCGCGGGGTTTCCACGTGGTAGGCACCAATGTGCTGGGTAATGCCACCGGCTTCGCCGGAGGCGACCTTGGCGCGGCGGATGTAATCCAGCAGCGAGGTCTTGCCGTGGTCAACGTGGCCCATGACGGTGACCACTGGAGCGCGCGGCAGGGATTCAGACACCTGCTGCAACACTTCTTCGGCGGTAAACGCTTCTGGATCGTCCAGTGCAGCCACCACCGCTTTGTGGCCCATTTCTTCGACCAGAATCATGGCCGTGTCCTGGTCCAGCGGCTGGTTGATGGAAACCATCTGACCCAGCTTCATCAGGTGCTTGATCACCTCGGAGGCCTTGACCGCCATTTTGTGGGCGAGTTCGGCCACGGTAATGGTTTCGGGCACGTGCACTTCGATCGTGCGCGCTTCCACCGGTGCCTGCGACATGTTGTCGTCGCGCTGGTCGCGGTCATTGCTGCCACGGCGGCCACGCGGGCCTCCACGCCAGTTGCCACGGCCCACACCACCGCTGGAGTCGCCACGGGTGGGCAGGGGTTTCTTCTTGGCCGGATCGGCCCAGCTGCTGGACAGCTTGGCGGATTTGACTTCCTTGCCAGCACCGGGCGCAGCGGGTGCGCCAGGCGCGGGCTTGGCCGGTGCGGCGCCTGCCGCAGGCTTGTGCAGCGTGCCCTTCATGGCGGCGGCCTTGGCGGCATCCAGCACCGGCGGCTTCACCACCGGCTTGGGTTCTTCCACCTTCTTGTGGGCGACCAGCACCTTTTTCGGCGTGGACATCATCAAGCGGATGGCAGCGGCTTCGGCTTCGGCCTTGCGGCGGCGGTCGCCCAGGTCCACCACGCGGGCGGCTTCTTCGTCGGCACGGGCCTTGGAGTCGGCTGCCACCTTGGCGCGGGCATCGTTTTGTGCCTGAACTTTGGCCGCGGCAGCGGCATCGGCGGCGGCGTTGATGTTCTGGCCAACTGCCGACAATCCAGGGGTGGGTGTCACCGGCGTGGTAGGGGCAGACGGAATAGCGGCTTTTTGCTGCTCGGCCTGGGCTGCTGCTGCTGCCTTGGCGGCGGCTTCGGCGGCAGCTTGTTCAGCCACGGCGCGCGCGCTCGCATCGCGGGCTTCCTGCTCTTCGCGCAGACGGCGCTTTTCGATCAGTTCTTCTTCCTGGCGGCGCATCAACTCAGCCTGGCGGCTGGCTTCTTCTTCGCGGCGGGCCAATTCGGCCTCTTCGGCACCGTTGCTGGCGGGTACGTCCACCTCGACCTCGGACTCGGCAGCGCCTTCGATGACACCGTCCATGCCGTCTTCACGCTTAATGAAGGTGCGCTTCTTGCGCACTTCCACCTGGATGGTGCGGGCGCGGCCCGTGGAGTCGGCCTGTTTGATTTCGCTGGTGGATTTCTTCACCAGGGTGATTTTCTTGCGTTCCAGTGTGGCGGTGCCGTGGCTGGCTTGCAAAAAGCCCAGCAGGCGCTGCTTGTCGGATTCGCTCAGGACATCGGACGTAGCAGCTTTTGGCACACCGGCCCCGCGGAGCTGTTCCAGCAGGGTATCGGGAGATTTTTTGAGTTCAGCAGCAAACTCGGCGACGGTAGTAGTGGACATGTATTGTGTGACCTTTCATGACCATTACTCTTGAGAAGCGGCGTCATTGGTAAACCAATGTGCGCGCGCTTTCATGATCAAGGTCGTGGCCTCGTCCTCAGACTGGCCGGTAATTTCGGAGAGCTCATCACCGGCCAAGTCGGCCAGATCGTCGCGTGTGTGGATGCCGCCAGCTTGCAGCTTGGCGATCAGTTCGGGGGTCAGGCCTTCGAGGTCGTTCAGGTCTTGCGAGACCGGCTCGGCCGCTTCGGCGTTTTCTTCCAGGGCAATTTCCATGGTCAGCAGCACGTCTTTGGCACGCGAACGCAGCTCATGCACGGTGTCTTCGTCGAAACTTTCGATGTCCAACATTTCCTGCAGCGGCACGTAGGCGATTTCTTCCAGGCTGGTGAAGCCTTCGTGGATCAGGATGTCGGCCATTTCTTCGTCGACATCGAGCTTTTCCATGAACAGCTTGCGGCTGGAATCGGTTTCGGTGGCCTGCTTCTGGGCCGATTCGGCCGCATCCATGATGTTGATCTTCCAGCCGGTCAGATCGGCAGCCAGGCGCACGTTCTGTCCGCCACGGCCAATCGCAATCGCCAGATTTTCTTCGTCCACCACCACGTCCATGGCGTGGCGCTCTTCGTCCACCACGATGGAAGACACATTGGCCGGGGCCAGGGCACCGATCACGAACTGGGCGGGGTCTTCGCTCCACAGCACGATATCGACGCGCTCACCGGCGAGCTCATTGGTTACGCCGTTGACACGGGTGCCACGCACGCCGACGCAGGTGCCGATGGGGTCGACGCGCTTGTCATGCGAAAGCACGGCGATCTTGGCACGCGAACCCGGGTCACGGGCGCAGGATTTGATCTCCAGCAAGCCTTGCTCGATTTCGGGCACTTCCTGGCGGAACAATTCGACCATGTAAGCAGGCGAGCTGCGCGACAGGATGATGGGTGCGCCGCGCAGGGTCAGGTCCACTTCCATGATCATGGCGCGGACGCGGTCACCGGTGCGCAGATTTTCCTTGGGGATCATCTCGCTGCGGCGCAAGCGGCCTTCAACACGGCCGCTTTCCACAATGATGTCGCCCTTGTCCATGCGCTTGACGGTGCCGACAAAAATCTTGTCGCCACGGCTCATGAAGTCGTTGAGCAGCATTTCGCGCTCGGCATCGCGGATTTTTTGCAGAATGACCTGCTTGGCGGCCATGGCACCAATGCGGCCAATCGGCAGGGACTCGATCGGTTTCTCGATGTAATCGCCTTCTTCGATGTCAGGAATATCGTCGCGCACGTCCGACACCAGCTCTTCCGCCTCGGGGTTTTGCAAACCGGCAGAGTCTGGCACCACCAGCCAGCGGCGGAAGGTTTCGTAGTTGCCGCTGTCACGGTCGAGGGCGACGCGGATATCCACTTCGCCCTGGTACAGCTTTTTGGTGGCCTGCGCCAAAGCCGACTCCACCGCGCCAAAAACAACATCCCGCTCCACGTTCTTCTCACGTGAAATGGCATCTACCAACATCAACATTTCGCGATTCATGTCACGAATCTCCTGAACACTAAAACCAAAAAAACCCCATCCGCAGCGAGCGGCGGAACATCATTCGGGCGCAACACCCGTGTCTTTTGCGTTGCGACCATGGAAACTTACGATGGGGGCCAGCCGGGCATCGCGGATCTCGTCCAGCGTGAACCCCATGGCCTGCAAAGGCGCGGGAACACGCTTCTTGCTGACGCGCACCCCCGGCTTGGGCTCGGGCTCGTCGCTCCAGACAATTTGCCAGCTGGGGGCAGCACTGCCGACAGCCGCCACGGCTTCCAGCGTGCCGCGAAATTTTTTACGGTTGGCGTTGACCTTGCCTTCTGCGGCAACACCAATGGCCACCTTGAGGTTGACGTCGATCACGTAGCCGACGAAACGCTGAAAATCTGTGGTGTTGCGCAGGGGGCGGTCGATACCGGGCGAGGAAACCTCGAGCCGCTTGTATTCCACGCCATCGACTTCCAGTGCAAACTGGAGCTGGCGGGTGACTTTTTCGCAGTCTTCGACGTTGATGAACTGCTCGGGTGCGCCAGCGACCCAGGGATGGTCGATCGTGATGCGCAGCAAACCACCGGCAGAGCGGTCTATCTCTACGAGGTCGTAGCCGAATCCGGTTACGGTTTGTTCAACGATGTCTTGTAACGCCACGTGTGATATTGGTAGGTGCAATAGCCCTGAAAACACCGCAAAAAACGGCTTTTCAGCACTTGTTAAAAACAATCGACCAAAAAAAACGGGCGGTAATTACCCGCCCGTTTGGTCGTGAGCTCTTATTCTAGCCCAAAAACAGCCTAATTGCACTGCTTTGTAGGGCTTTTGCGGGACTACGTGCTTGCCGCAACCAAAGTTCGTGTGTAGGGATGGTGCGGAGCGTCCAGCACCTGGTGCACAGCGCCCGATTCCACGATTTCACCGTTTTGCACCACCAGCACCTGGTGCGCCATGGCGCGGATCACGTCCATGTCGTGGGTGATCAACAGGTAGGCCAGGCCGCGTTCGCGCTGCAGGCGTTGCAGCAATTGCAGCACCTGCTGCTGGATGGTCACGTCCAGCGCGCTGGTGGGCTCGTCCAGCACCAAAAGCTGCGGTTGCACGATCAGCGCCCGGGCAATCGCCAGGCGCTGGCGCTGGCCGCCGGAGAACGCATGCGGGTAGCGCTGCAGCAGGCCGGGGAACTGCGCCTCGTCCATGCCCACGTCGGCCAAGGCCTGCAGAACCTGGCGCTGGCGCTCGGTGGCGTTGTGCTGCGGCGCGTGCACGCGCAAGCCCTCCCCCACGATTTCTTCCACCGTCAGGCGCGGTGACAGGGAAGAAAACGGGTCCTGGAACACCACCTGGATGGTGGCGCGCAACGCTTTGTTCCTGCCCGCCTCCCGGCCCCACGTCTGCCCGCCTATTTGCACCGCACCGCCATAGGCCTGCAAACCCAGCACGGCCAGGGCCAGGGTGGATTTGCCCGAGCCGGACTCACCCACCACGCCCAAAGTCTGACCGAGGGGGATGGCAAAGCTGGCATCTTGCAGGGCCACGAATTCAGATTTTTTGAACCAGCCGCGGATGCCCGGCAGTGCCATGGGGTAAGCCACCCGCAGCCCTGTCGCCTGCAGCAAGGGAGCGGCAGCGGTTTCGGGCACCACATCGCGCACCGGCTTGCTGGCGATCAGTTTGCGGGTGTAGGCATGTTGCGGGTTCTCGAACACGCCCGCCACAGCACCGGTTTCCACGATGTGGCCGCGCTCCATCACCGCCACGCGGTCGGCAAACTGGCGCACCAGGTGCAGGTCGTGGGTGATCAGCAGCACCGCCATGCCGTATTGGCGCTGCAAATCCGACAGCAGCGCCAGAATTTGGCCGCGCACCGTCACGTCCAGCGCGGTGGTGGGCTCGTCGGCCAGCAGCAGCTTCGGCTTACAGGCCAGGGCCATGGCGATCATGGCGCGCTGGCGCTGGCCGCCGCTGAGCTGGTGCGGGTAGCTGCCCACCCGGCGCTCGGGTTCGGTCACACCCGTACTAGCTAGCATTTCAATAGCTGCCTGTGCTGATTGGATGGGCGTGAAGCCTTGTTTTAGTTCAAAAACCTCGGCGATCTGGCGGCCAATGGTGAACAGCGGGTTCAGCGCCGTCATCGGCTCCTGGAAGATCATGGCGATGTCCTGGCCGCGGATGCCACGCAGCGTGTGCTCCGGCAGCGCCAGCAGGTCTTGCCCGCCAAACACAGCCTTGCCCGTGGTCTGTGCATCGGCCACCAGCCGCAGCAAACTGAGGGCCGAGATGGTCTTGCCCGAGCCCGACTCGCCCACCAGCGCCAGCTTTTCGCCGGGCTGGATCTGGAAGCTGATGCCATTGACTACCGGCTTGCCGTCAAAGCTGACGGTTAAATCCTGCACGTCGAGCAAGCTCATGCCTGGGCCTTCCGGGGATCGAGTGCGTCCCGCAGGGCATCGCCCATGAAGGTCAGCAGCAGCAGCGTGATCGCCAGCACCGCAAAGGTGGACAGCGAAATCCACCAAGCGTCGATATTCGCCTTGCCCTGGCTCAGCAGCTCGCCCAGCGACGGTGTGCCCGGCGGCACGCCCAGGCCCAGAAAGTCCAGCGAGGTCAGCGCCAGGATGGCCGCGCTCATGCGGAACGGCAAAAAGGTGACCACGGGCGTGAGGCTGTTGGGCAGGATGTGCCGCCAGATGATTTGCGCATTGCCCACGCCCAGGGCGCGCGCAGCCTTTACGTAGTCCATTTGCCGGTTGCGCAGAAACTCGGCGCGCACATAGTCGCTCAGGCCCATCCAGCCAAAAAGACTCAGCAAGACCAGCAGCAGGCTGATGCTGGGCGCGAAGATGGCGCTGAAGATGATCAGCAGGTACAGCTCGGGCATGGAGCCCCAGATTTCGATAAAGCGCTGGAACGCCAGGTCGGTCTTGCCACCAAAAAAGCCCTGCACCGCCCCGGTGGCGATGCCCAGTACCGTGCCCACCGCCGTGAGCGCCAGCGCAAACAGCACGCTGACGCGAAAGCCGTACACCAACTGTGCCAGCAAGTCGCGCCCCCGGTCGTCCGTGCCCAGCAGGTTGGCACGCGACGGGGCTGAGGGGTTGGGAAATTTGGCAAAGTAGTTCAGCGTCTTGGGGCCATAGGGGTTAGGCGGGTAGATGGCCCAGTTGCCGTCTTTGGCCAATTGCTGCTGGATGAAGGGGTCGAGGTAATCGGTGGGCGTGGGAAAGTCGCCGCCAAAGGTGGTCTCGGCGTAGTCTTTCACCAGCGGGAAATAGGTTTGGCCCTGGTAACGCAGCACCAGCGGGCGGTCGTTGCTCAGCACCTCGGCCAGCAGGCTCAACACCACCAGCACGCAGAAAATCACCAGGCTCCAGTAGCCCAGGCGGTTGCGTTTGAAGCGCTGCCACGCGCGCCTGGAGGGGGTGGGGCTTACCAATGAAGAAACAGCGGTATCAGTCAAAGCGAACCCTGGGATCTACCCACACATAACAAAGGTCGGAAATCAGCTTGGTCACCAGGCCGATCAGCGTAAACAGGTACAGCGTGCCTAGCACCACAGGGTAGTCGCGGCGGATTACGCTTTCAAAGCTCAGCAGGCCCAGGCCGTCGAGCGAAAACAGGGTTTCGATCAGCAGCGAGCCGGTGAAAAACGCACCGATGAAGGCGGCAGGGAAGCCGGTGACGATGGGAATCAGCGCATTGCGCAGTACGTGCTTCCACAGCACCTGCCGCTCGCTCAGGCCCTTGGCGCGGGCCGTCAGCACGTACTGTTTGCGGATTTCTTCCAGAAACGCGTTCTTGGTCAGAATGGCGGTCACGGCGAAGCTGCCCAGCACCATGGCGGTGACCGGCAGCGCGATGTGCCACAGGTAGTCCACCACCTTCGCGCCCCAGCCTAGCGTGTCCCAATTGCTGGAGGTGAGCCCGCGCAGCGGAAACCACTGCAACTGCCCGCCAAAAACCACCACCAGCGCCACGCCCAGCACAAAGCCGGGGATGGCGTAGCCCACCAGAATCAGCAGCGTGGTCACAAAGTCAAACCGCGACCCGGCCCGCACCGCCTTGGCAATACCCAGGGGCACGGCGACCAGGTAGCTCAAAAAGAAGGTCCATAGCCCCAGGCTGACGGACACCGGCAGCTTCTCTTTCACCAGTTGCCACACGTCCTTGTGCTGGTAGAAGCTCTGGCCCAGGTCGAACCGGGCAAACTGGCCCAGCATCTGCCAAAAGCGCTGCGGCGCGGGCTTGTCGAAGCCGTAGAGCTGGCGGATTTCTTCGATCTGTTTCGGGTCTATCCCCTGCCGCCCGCGGTAGCCCGCGCCCGAGGCCGCCGCCCGCTCGCCACCCGAATCGCGGCCTTGGAGCTGCGACACCATCTGCTCCACCGGCCCGCCGGGCACGAACTGCACCACGGCGAAGGTCACCAGCAGCACGCCCAGCAGCGTGGGCACCATCAGTAGAACGCGTTTGAGGATGTACGAGAACATGGTTATTTATTGCCAGGCGTTGCCCACCAGGTGCTGCTGGCCCAGCCGTCCACCTGGTAAAGCGGCGGCGTGGTGGCGGGCAGCACAAAGGGCGCGGGCCGGTAGCCCACAAAGAAGGCGTTGCTGAACCACTGCGGAATGGAGTAATGGCCGTGGGTCAGCACCCGGTCCAGGGCGCGCATGGCGGTGGCCAGTTCGGGCCGGGTGGTGGCGGTCACCACTTTTTGCAGCAGGGCATCCACGGCGGGGTCGGCAATGCCCCATATGTTGTTGGAGCCGGGTGTGGCCGCCGCCTTGGAGCCGTACAGCTCCAGCAGCTCGCCGCCGGGCGCACTGCTGCCCACCAGGCGCACGCTGCTCATCTCGAAATCAAACGCATCCATTTTTTGCTTGGACAGCGAGAAATCCACCACCCGCAACTGCAGCGCAATGCCCAGCTTTTCCATGGACTTTTGCAGCGGCGCCAGCACCCGCCCCAGGCTGGGCTGGTCGTTCAAAAACTCGATCGTGAAAGCCTCGCCCTGGGCATTGCGCAGCGCACCGTCGCGGTAGTCCCAACCGGCCTCGTGCAGCAGCTTTTGCGCCTGGCGCAGGTTGTCGCGCAGGCTGTGTGGCGGCGCGGTGCTTGGCGACAGGTAGGCCGGGCCAAACACCTCGGGCCGCAGTTTCGCCCGCAGCGGCTCCAGCAGGGCCAGCTCGTCCGCGCCGGGCAGGCCCTGGGCCTGGAATTCGCTGTTGGGGAAGTAGCCGTTGACTCGCTGGTAGGCGCCGTAAAAGAGCTGGCGGTTCAGCCACTCAAAATCCATCGCCAGGCCCAGTGCCTCGCGCACCCGCACGTCTTTGAACTTGGGGTTGCGCAGGTTCAGCACATAGCCCTGGAAGTCGCCGGGGTTGCGGTTCACGAAGGTGGCTTTTTTCAGGGTGCCGTTGTCAAACTGCTTGCCCACGTACTGCCGCGCCCAGTTGCGCGAGATGAATTCGCGCATGAAGTCGAATTCCCCCGCCCGCAGCCCCTCGAAACGCGAGGTTTCGTCCAGGTAGATTTTGTAGGTAATGCGGTCAAAGTTGAACTGGCCCTTGCGCACGCCCAGCTCGCGCGCCCAGTAGGCCGGGTCGCGGGTGTAGGTGATGTCGCGGCCCAGTTTGGGCTGGGTGATCTTGTACGGGCCGGAGCCTATGGGCACCTGCTCCACGACGTTATCAAACGGCACGCCCTTGCCCCAGGCGCGGCTGAACACCGGCAGGCCGGTGCCCACCACCAGCGGCAGCTCGGGGTTGGGGCTGGCAAAGTCGAAGCGCACCGTGCGCTCGCCCAGCACCACCACGCCCTTCACCTCGGCAAAAATGCTGCGGTACTGCGGCGCGGCCAGCTTGCCGACCAAGGTGTTGAAGGAGTAGGCCACGTCGGCGGCCAGCACCGGCGTGCCGTCATGGAAGCGGGCGGCGGGGTGCAGTTTGAAGGTGACGCTGAGCTTGTCGGCGGCGACCTCCACGTCCTCGGCCAGCAGGCCGTAGGCGGTGGTGGGCTCTTCCATATTGCCCACCAGCAGCGACTCCATCAGCATGCCGCCAATGCCAAAAGGGGCCGTGCCCTTCAAGGTAAACGGATTGAACTTGTCGAAGTTGGTGGGCCGGGTGGGCGGCACCATGCGGATCTCGCCGCCCTTGGGCGCATCGGGGTTCACATAGCTGAAATGGCTGAACCCGGCGGGGTATTTCACGTCGCCAAATTGCGCGTAGGCATGCGCCCCCCAGGCGGGCACGCAGCAACACATCGACAGAAAAAGTCCCGCAACCCGCATGCGACAATTCTGCAATACTTTTTCAGGAGATAAAAAATGGGCTTTCTGGCTGGCAAAAAACTACTCATCACCGGTGTTCTGAGCAATCGCTCCATCGCCTACGGCATTGCCAAGGCCTGCCGCCGCGAAGGCGCGGAGCTGGCCTTCAGTTACGTGGGTGAACGTTTCAAGGACCGCATCACCGAATTCGCCGCCGACTTCGACTCCAAACTCATTTTCGACTGCGACGTGGGCGATGACGCGCAAATCGACAAGCTGTTCACCGACCTGGCCCAGACCTGGCCTACCTTCGACGGCTTCGTCCACAGCATCGGCTTTGCACCGCGCGAAGCGATCACCGGTGACTTTTTGGAGGGCCTGAGCCGCGAAAGCTTCCGCGTGGCCCATGACATCAGCGCCTACAGCTTCCCCGCCATGGCCAAGGCCGCCCTGCCCTACCTCAGCGACAAGTCGGCCCTGCTCACGCTCACCTACCTGGGCAGCCTGCGCGTCTTGCCCAACTACAACACCATGGGCCTGGCCAAAGCCAGCCTGGAAGCCAGCGTGCGCTACCTGGCCGAGTCGGTCGGCCCCAAGGGCGTGCGCGTCAACGGCATCAGCGCCGGCCCCATCAAAACCCTGGCCGCCAGCGGCATCAAGGACTTCGGCAAGATGCTCAAGGCCACCGCAGAGTGCCCCATCCGCCGCAACGTGACGATTGACGACGTGGGCAATGTGGCCGCGTTTCTGCTGAGCGACCTGGCCGCAGGCGTGAGCGCCGAGATCACCTATGTGGATGGCGGCTTCAGCCAGGTGGTGGGTGGCATCGGCGAAGCCGCTTAAGCATAAAAAAGGCTGCTCGTGCTGATGGGATAAGCACGAGCAGCTATCAAAAACAAAGCATGCGGGTGGAATCCATGCACATCACAACCGACGACCTCAGCGGCCCCGAGATCCGGGCCTTGCTGCAAGAGCACCTGGACAGCATGTACGCCCTCTCGCCCCCCGAGAGCGTGCATGCCCTGGACATCACCAAGCTGCGCGCCCCCGACATCACTTTCTGGACCGCCTGGGATGGCCCGCTGCTGCTGGGCTGCGGCGCACTCAAACAGCTCGATGCCCACCACGGCGAGCTCAAATCCATGCGCACCCCCGCCGCCCACCGGGGCCGGGGTGCCGGACGCGCCTTGCTGATGCACATACTGGACGTGGCCAAAGCCCGCGGCTACACCCGCCTGAGCCTGGAAACCGGCACCGCAGAGGCCTTCCACCCCGCGCAAAAGCTCTACGCCAGCGTAGGCTTTCGCTTCTGCGGCCCCTTCGCCGACTACCGTGAAGACCCGCACAGCGTGTTCATGGCCTTGGATTTGTAAGTACCTGGCTACGCCATGCCCAACGATGACCCGCCAATCGCGTACCGACGCGATGCCGATGCCAGCGACGCAGAGCGCAACGCCCTGTTTGCGCAGTCGTGGCCCGGCCACCAAAGCCACTCTTTCCAGCCGGTGCTGCGGGCGGGCTTTACCAGTGTCTGCGCCTACAGCGGCGAGGCGCTGGTGGGCTTCGTGAACATTGCCTGGGATGGGCATGCCCACGCCTTCGTGCTGGACCCCACCGTGGCACCAGCCTTCAGGAGGCAAGGCATAGGCCGCCAACTGGTGCTGCACGGCATTGGCGCTGCCAAAAGCGCCGGACTGGCCTGGATCCACGTGGACTATGAGCCCGCGCTGCGCGGGTTCTATCAACAATGCGGCTTCCAAACCTCAGAGGCCGGGGTGATCCAGCTGGCATCGTTCACCTCTGGCTAAACCCCATGCAACTGCTTCTCATCCGGCACGGGCAAACGGATGTCAATGCCGAGCACCGCTATCTGGGCGCTTTGGACCCGGAGCTCAACGCCTTTGGGGTGGCGCAGGCCGTCGCGCTCAACGGCGTGCTGCCTGCCGATTTGGCGGCGGTGGTGTGTTCACCGCTGCGCCGGGCACGGCAAACTGCCGATTTGCTGTGCCTGGGTCGGGCTTGCAGTCCAGTGGTGCACGCTGCGTTTCGCGAACGGAACGTGGGCATTTTTGAAGGACTGACCCAGACAGAGGCCCGCCAGCAATTCCCGGCGCTATGGGCACAGAATGTCACCCGTACCTGGGATGCCGCGCCTCCCGGTGGCGAGACGATTCAGGCCGTGGTGGACCGGGTCCACCACGGCCTGAGGGAGCTTTACGCAGCCTATGCAGGCCAGCAAATTGCCCTGGTGGCACACGGCTTTGTCGCCAAGGTGGTGCGCGCCGTCAGCCACGCAGGTTTTGAAGACTTCTTTGACTGGCAGCTAGGCAATGGAGCCGTGTACCAACTCGCATGGATGGGCCTAGATGTACCTCCTGTCGGCAGTGCCGATTACACCTATTTTGATAGTAAAAAATAGGAGCTTCTTACGCTGTTCTAGTGAGCGCAGGAGACCTATTCAGTAGTTGAAAAATGGCCTGAAAGTCTGAGTCCAAGGGCTGCCGTATCGACCGCAAAGGGATACCCAAGAACATCACTCTGTCAATACGTCTTGTACGGCAAAAACTTCCCCGACAACACCACCTTGACCCGGTCGCCCTTGGGGTCGGGCTGGCGCTCTATGTCCATGCTGAAATCAATGGCGCTCATGATGCCGTCGCCGAACTCTTCGTGGATCAGCTCCTTGATGGTGCTGCCATATACGCTGACGATCTCGTACCAGCGGTAGATCAGCGGGTCGGTGGGCACGGGGGTGGGCAGCGAGCCTTTATAGGGCACCACCTGCAGCCACTTTTGCTCGTCGCTGGTCAGGCCGAAGATCTTGCCGATGGCCTTGGCCTGCGCGGCATCACAGGTCATCTGGCCCAGGCAGGCTGCTGTCGTCCATTCCTTGGACTGGCCGACCTTTTTGGCCACGTCGGCCCACTGGATGCCTTTGGCGACCTTGACGGTGATGATTTTTTCGGTGATGTCATTGCGGTTCATGGAAGCTCCGGTTTTGAAAAAATAATATCTTTTTGATAGCTGCTTACGCTGTATCCATAAGCACAGGCTGCCAATCACAGGCTGAAAATTTCTCTATAAACCCATAGCACTCAGCGAGGGGTGGTCGTCTGGGCGGCGGCCCAGGGGCCAGTGGAACTTGCGTTCTGCCTCGGTGATGGCCAGGTCGTTGATGCTGGCAAAGCGCCAGGCCATCAGGCCCTGTTCGGTGAACTCCCAGTTCTCGTTGCCATAGCTGCGGAACCACTGGCCGGCCGCGTCGTGCCACTCGTAGGCAAAGCGCACGGCGATGCGGTTGCCGGTGAAAGCCCACAGCTCTTTAATGAGGCGGTAGTCCAGCTCCTTGGCCCATTTGCGGGTGAGGAACTGGTGCACTTCGGCGCGGCCGGTGGGAAATTCGGCGCGGTTGCGCCAACGGGTGTCGGGGGTGTAGACCTGCACCACGCGGTCGGGGTCGCGGCTGTTCCAGGCGTCTTCGGCCATGCGAACTTTTTGGGTGGCGGTCTCTTGCGTGAATGGGGGCAGTGGTGGCTTGGTTTCCATGGTGTCTCCTCGGGTTAAAGATTGGTGGCGTGGTGGTGCACCGGGTGTAGCAGCGTATCAGCCACCAGGTGCATGCCGCGCTCGCATTCGTCCAGCGTGGTGGGGCCACCCAGGCAGATGCGTACGGCATCGGGCGGGTCGCCGTCGGTGGAAAACGCGGCGCTGGCCACCACGCCCACGCCCTGGCTGCGCAAGTGGGCGGCCAGTTCCACGGGGCTCCAGCCCTCGGCCACGGGCAGCCACAGGTGGAAGGCCTCGGGGTGGCCGCGCATGCCAAAGGGGGCCAGGTGGCGCTCGGCCACCGCCTGGCGGGCGGCGCATTCGCTGCGGATGGCTTGCAGCATGGCATCGGCCGTACCGTCTTCCACCCAGAAGGTGGCGAGCGCGTTGGTGAACGGCGAGGCCATCACCGTGGTGGCACGCAGGGCTCCGGCCAGCCGCTGCGATTGGCGGTCGCCGGGCGAGCACACGTAGGCGTTGCGCAGGCCCGCGCCAAAGCATTTGGCGAAGCCGGTGATGTAGTAGGTGAGGCCTGGGGCCAAGGTGGCCATGGTCGGCGGCATCTCCCTGGGCAACATCGCATAGGCATCGTCTTCGATGATCGGAATCGCGTAGCGCAAGGCCACGTCGGCCAGGGCCTCACGGCGCGAACGGCTGACGGTGGCGGTGGTGGGGTTGAGCAGCGTGGGGTTGCAGTACAGCGCCTTGGGGTGCAGGGTTTTGCAGGCGTGCTCGAAGGCTTCGGCGCTGGGGCCGTCGTCGTCCAGCGGCAGGGCGTGCAGCTGGATGCCGAGCTGGGCGGCGATGGCTTTCACGCCGGGGTAGGTCAGCGCCTCTACGCACACCAGCTCGCCAGGGCGCGCCAGTTGCGAAAACAAGGCCGTCAGCACGCTGTGGATGCCGGGGCAGACCAGCACCTGCTCCACCCGGCTGGTGGGCACGCGGCGGCGCAGCCACTGGGCGGCCACCTCGCGGTCGTGCAGGGTGCCGCCAAAGTCCTGGTAGCGCAGCAAGGCGTACAGGTCGGCGCTGGCCATGACCCCGGCGGCGGTGTCGTGCATGTGGGCCAGCAGGGCCGGGTCTTGGGGCTCGGGCGGCAGGTTCATGGTCATCTCGGCCGCACTGCCACCGCGCAGGGGCAGGCTGGGGCTGCTGCCGCGCACATAGGTGCCCATGCCCGCGTGGCTGTCGATCAGGCCGCGCTTGCGGGCCTCGCTGTAGCCGCGCGCCACGGTGGTGTAGTTGAGCTGCAGGTCCTCGGCCAGCTCGCGCAGCGTGGGCAGGCGGTCGCGGGCCACCAATCTGCCGGTGCGCACGTCGTCGGCAATCAGGTCGGCCATCAAGAGGTAGGCCGGCTTGTCGCTCTTGTGCAGCTTCTTGATCCAGTGGGCGGGGGTTTTGTTCATGGGGTGACTGGCCGGTTCAACTTGATCGTATGGCTTGATTGCATTGGCATCCAATCATTGATGCAAGTTCCAAGCCCGCTGCACACGCGGATTGTGCATCCTGCTGGTGCACAAAAACAGTTTATCGGGTGCATTGATCGCATGGAAAACGCATTAAACCAGTGCGAAAAAACACCGCCAACCGGTGCTTTCAGGGCCTGGAAAAAAAATTTTAAACCGCCGGGGCAGATCCAGCGGCTTTGATGGCGACTTGATCGCATGAGGGGGCGATTGCCGTGGCACGGAGCGTGCGAAATGTCCAGGGCGACAGTCCTTTCATCCACCCTGTTTACCTGGAGATTCCCCATGCCCAAAGTCACCAAGCCCGCCAACGCCAAAGGCGACTTCCTTGTCGATTACGAAGAAAAAGTCTTTGAAGACGTGAAGGCCGCGCCGGGCGAGAAAGCCCTGGTCACCTTCCACACCGTGGCCTTTGAAGGCTCCATCGGCTTCGTCAACCTGCTGCAGGCCACCCGGCTGCAGCGCAAGGGTTTCGAGACCTCGGTGCTGCTGTATGGCCCCGGTGTGACGCTGGGCGTGCAGCGCGGCTTTCCCACGCTGGGCGACGAGGCCTTTCCCGGCCACCAAAACTTCAACAACCAGATCACCAAGTTCATGGCCGAGGGCGGCAAGGTCTACGCCTGCCGCTTTGCGCTGCAGGCGCTGTACGGGCACGGCGAAGGCGCGTTGATCGAAGGCATACGCCCGATCAGCCCGCTGGACGTGCTGGACATCGTGCTGATCCACAAAAAGGCCGGTGCCGTCATCCTCGACACCTGGACGCTGTAAATGGCTGCCATATCCGCTAAAGCCACCTCAGTCCGTGCGGCCGCGGTGCAGATTGCCCCGGACTTTGAACGCCCCGAAGGCACGCTGGAGCGGGTGTGCGAGGCTATCGCCGAAGGGGCCCGCAAGGGCGTGCAAATCATGGTCTTCCCCGAGACCTTCCTGCCCTACTACCCCTACTTCTCGTTCGTGCTGCCGCCGGTGCTGCAAGGTGCGCCCCACCTGAAGCTGTACGAGCGCGCCGTGGTAGTGCCCGGCCCGGTAACGGCGGCAGTAGCCGAGCAGGCGCGGGCCCACGGCATGGTGGTGGTGCTGGGCGTGAACGAGCGCGACCATGGCAGCCTGTACAACACCCAGCTGGTGTTCGACGCCGACGGCAGCCTGGCGTTGAAGCGCCGCAAGATCACCCCCACCTACCACGAGCGCATGGTCTGGGGCATGGGCGATGGGGCCGGGCTGAAGGTGGTGGAAACGGCGGTGGGCCGCGTGGGCGCACTGGCCTGCTGGGAGCACTACAACCCGCTGGCCCGCTACAGCCTGATGGCGCAGCACGAAGAAATCCACTGCGCCCAGTTCCCCGGCTCGCTGGTCGGGCCGATTTTTGCCGAGCAGATGGAAGTCACCATCCGCCACCACGCACTCGAATCCGGCTGCTTTGTGGTCAACGCCACAGGCTGGCTGACGGACGCACAAATCATGGCCATCACCCCCGACACGGCGCTGCAAAAAGCCCTGCGCGGCGGCTGCCACACAGCCATTGTTTCGCCCGAGGGCAAGCACCTGGCCCCGCCGCTGACCGAGGGCGAAGGCATGGTGATTACCGACCTGGACATGGCGCTGATCACCAAGCGCAAACGCATGATGGATTCGGTGGGCCACTACGCCCGCCCCGAGCTGCTGGGCCTGGTGCTCAACGACCGCCCCGCCGTACCCCTGCAGCGCATGGCCGCCACCCCCTCTACCTTTGAAAGCCCGTATGAACCTCAGCCTCCAACCCATGAGTCGTGAGTTGATGACCGAGCTGCAGTCCTTCGGGCTGCGGCTGGTGGACCCCAGCGCGGGCGTGGCCAGCCGCAAGGGCGGCGCGGGCCCCAGCGACCACAAGGCGGTGACGGTAGACGGCCACACCATCATGGTGCCGGTGCACACCTCCAGCGCCTGGAACTCGCCGTTCACCGCACTGGCACCGGATGCACAAGGCCGCAGCGTGGTGACGCGCGGCAGCATCCCGATTGCCAGCATCAGCTTCCCCAAGCAGCCGCGCTTTTATGCAATGCAGACGATGGACGGCGTGCCCTACTCGCACATTGCCACGCTGCACGGCGCGGACGTGCTGGCCACCACGGTGCTGCAAACCTGCATACGCTACGAGAGCCGCAAAAAGACCTGCAAGTTCTGCGCAATCGGCCAGTCCCTGGCCGCAGGCCGCACCATCGCCCACAAGACCCCGCAGCAACTGGCCGAAGTGGCCCGCGCCGCCGTGCTGCTGGACGGCATCAAGCACATGGTGATGACCACCGGCACGCCCAACGCTACCGACCGGGGTGCCCAGGTGCTGTGCGACAGCGCATTTGCCGTCAAGGCGGCGGTTGATATCCCCATCCAGGGGCAGTGCGAGCCGCCGGATAAAGACGTGTGGTTTGAGCGCATGCGGGCCTCGGGCATCGACACCCTAGGCATGCACCTGGAGGTGGTCACCCCCGCGCTGCGCGACAAGATCATGCCCGGCAAGGCCCAGGTGCCCATCAGCCGCTACATGGAAGCATTTGAAGCGGCCGTGCGCGTATTTGGCCGAGGCCAGGTCAGCACCTACATCCTGGCCGGGCTGGGCGATACGCGGGAAGCCATTTTGCAGATCTGCGACCAGTTGCTGGCGCTGGGCGTGTACCCGTTTGTGGTGCCGTTTGTACCCATCAGCGGCACGCCGCTGGAAGACCACGCGGCCCCCTCACCCGAGTTCATGCGCTCCATCCTGCAGCCGCTGGGCCGCAGCGTGGCCGAGGCGAATTTGCGCTCCAGCGACATCAAGGCCGGGTGCGGCAAGTGCGGCGCGTGCTCGTCTTTGTCTGTTTACGAAACCTGAGGAGCCAAGGCCATGCTCTGCATCGACAACATCCTGGAAACCCCGCCCGTCTGGGCCCCGGTCGAGTTCCTGGTGCGCGCCGCCTGCCAGGACTGGGAGCGGCGCGAGGCCTTTGCGCTGCGCCGGGCGGTGTTTTGCATCGAGCAAGGCCTCTTCACCGGGGACGACCGCGACAGCATCGACGACGCATCCCACCTGCTGGTGGCCATGTCCTGCCGCGGCGGCATGCCCGACCAGGTGGTAGGCACGGTGCGCATCCATGAAAAATCGCCCGGCCTGTGGTGGGGCTCGCGGCTGGCGGTGCACCCGTCGTTTCGCAGCCAGGGCCACCTGGGGGCCACGCTGATCCGCCTGGCGGTCAGCCGCGCCCACGCGCTGGGCTGCCACACCTTTCTGGCCCATGTGCAGGCGCAAAACGCGCCGCTGTTTCGCAAGCTGAACTGGCAACAGTTGGGCGAGCTCAGCATCCATGGCCGCCCGCACTGCGAGATGCAGGCGGATCTGGCCGCCTACCCGCCCTGCTTCGACCCGGTCAGCGGCTACGTGACCCGTGCCAGGGCCGTGCGATGAGTGCCGAGCAGCTCTGCAACTTTCTGCGCGACAGCCGGGGCTTTGCCCACAAGCGCGACATCAGCGACATCGTCACCGCGCTGGGCGCTGCCCTGCCCGGCGGCAGTGCCGCACTGGCCCAGGCCGTGCCGGTGGGCGACGACTGCGCCGCCATCCCCGACGGCCAGGGCGGCTACCTGCTGTTGGCCATCGAGGGCCTGGTGGAAGACTTCATCACCCGCATGCCCTGGTTTGCAGGCTACTGCAGCGTGATGGTCAACGTGAGCGACATCTACGCCATGGGCGGCCGCCCCACGGCGGTGGTCAACGCGCTGTGGAGCCAAGGCATGGACCCGGCGGGCGCAATGCTGCAAGGCATGGCCCGCGCCTCGCACACCTACGGCGTGCCCATCGTGGGCGGCCACAGCAACAACCGCAGCGAACGGCCCCAGCTGGCCGTGGCCATCCTCGGCCAGGCCAAGGCATTACTGACCAGCTTCAACGCCTACCCCGGCGACAAGCTGGTGATGGCGGTGGACCTGCGCGGCGCGTTCGAGGAGCCGTTTCCGTACTGGAACGCGTCCACCACCGCCCCGGCCACCCGGCTGCGCGGTGATCTGGAGCTGCTGCCGCGCCTGGCCGAAGACCGCCTGTGCGATGCCGCCAAGGACATCAGCATGGCGGGCGCGGTGGGCACGGCCATGATGCTGCTGGAATGCTCGCAAGTGGGTGCAATCATTGACGTAGATGCCATCCCCCGCCCCGACGGCGTGCCGCTGCAACGCTGGCTCACTGCCTTCCCCAGCTACGGCTTTGTGCTGAGCGTGCGGCCCCAGCACCTGGGCGAGGTACTCACGCGCTTTGCCGTGCGCGACATCGCCTGTGGCGTGGTGGGCGAAGTCACCGCCCGCCGCCAGGTGCACCTGCGCCACGCAGGCAGCCAGGCCCTGCTGTGGGACTTTGCAGAGCAGGCCTTCATTGGCGAAGCGGTAGGGGTGCCCGCGTGAAAATCGGCCTGCTCACCCATTCGGTGAACCCGCGTGGCGGCGTGGTCCACACAATTGAACTCGCCCACGCCCTGCAGGATGCCGGACACGATGTGACGGTGATGGCCCCGGCCACGCCCGGCCAGCAGTTCTTCCGCCCGGTACGCTGCGCTACCGAACTGGTGCCGGTTGCCAGCACGCCCACCGACATGGTGGCGATGGTCGGCAGCCGCATTAATGCGTATGTAGACCACCTCACGCCGCTGCTGGAACGCGCACCGTTTGACGTGCTGCACTGCCACGACGGCATAGGCGGCAACGCCCTGGCCACCCTGCAAGAGCGCGGCCTCATCGACGGCTTCGTGCGCACCGTGCACCACCTGGACAACTTCGCCCAGCCGCAGCTCATGGCCTGGCAGCAGCGCTCGGTCCACCAGGCGCGCCAGGTGCTGTGCGTCAGCCGGGTGTGGCAGGCGGTGCTGGCCGGGCAAGGCATTGCCGCGATGGAAGTGCCCAACGGCGTGGATGCCGCCCGCTACAGCCCGGTGGCGCAGAGCACCGACGCGGCACTGGCCCAGCGCCTGGGTATCCGCACCGACGGCTTGGTGCTGCTGTGCGTGGGCGGCGTGGAAGAACGCAAGAACACCGTGCGCGTGCTGCAGGCTTTCATCCAACTGCGCGCGCAGATGCCGCAGCTGCAACTGGTGATCGCGGGAGGGGCCAGTCTGCTGGACCACAGTAGCTACGCACGTGCATTCCACGCCCTGCCGCACTCCAGCGGTGCGGCTCCCAACGTGCTGCTGACCGGCCCATTGGCAGATGCCGATATGCCCGGCCTGTTCCGCCTGGCCGATGTGGTCGCCATGCCGTCGCTCAGCGAAGGGTTTGGCCTGGTGGTGCTGGAGGCGCTGTGCAGCGGCGTGCCGGTGGTCGTGTCCCGCATCGCGCCGTTTACCGAATACCTGCAGGGCCAGGATGCCAGTTGGGCCGACCCGCAGGATGCGGCCTCCATCGCCCGCGCTATCCAGCAGGCCCTGCTGGGGCGCAACGCCCAGCGCATCCAGGCCTCCGCCACCCGGCTGGCGGCGCAATTCAGTTGGCAGCGTAGCGCCGGGCTGCACGCCGAGATTTATTCAAAAATGAGAGCACCCGACCTATGCCCGTAATGCACTTCCACGTCGTCTGGCCCGATAAAACGCAAACCCGCTGCTACTCCCCCTCACTGGTGGTGCAGGAGTATTTGCAGGTCGGCCAGAGCTACCCGCTCCCCGACTTTGTACAGCGCTGCCGCGAGGCGTTGCACATCGCGTCCGAGCGCGTGCGGGCCAAGTACGGCTTTGCCTGTTCCCAGGCCCTGGACCAACTGGCCGAGATCGAACACTTGGCCGCCCCCTTTCAAACCCAGGCCGACGCGCAGGTGTTGGTCTCCGCTTTCAGCTAACCACAGAGAACCCACCATGTCCCACCTTGATTCCTACACCACCCACTATGCCGTTGCCATCGTCGGCGGCGGCCAGGCCGGCCTGTCGCTCAGCGTCTACCTGCAGCAGCGCGGCATCAGCCACCTGGTGCTGGAGAAAAACAAGCTGGTCCACAGCTGGCGCAGCCAGCGCTGGGACTCGTTTTGCCTGGTCACCCCCAACTGGCAATGCAACCTGCCCGGCTGGAGCTACGCGGGCGACGACCCGCACGGTTTCATGGTGAAGGACCAGATCAACGCCTGGCTGGAAGGCTTTGTGGCCCACGTGGACGCGCCCGCGCTGGAGGGGGTGACGGTGCACAAGATCGCCAGGCCCCACGCCCGCAAGCCCTTTGCCGTGACCACCAGCCAGGGCGATTTCACGGCCGACCAGGTGGTGGTGGCCTCGGGCGGCTACCACAAGCCTATCGTGCCGCGCCTGGCCGAGCGCCTGCCCGCACACATCACGCAGATGCACTCGGCCGAGTACCGTAACCCACAGACCCTGCCCGAAGGCGCGGTGCTGGTGGTGGGCTGCGGCCAGTCGGGCTCCCAGATTGCCGAAGACCTGCACCTGGCGGGCCGCAAGGTGTTTGTAGCCACCGGCGACGCTCCGCGCTGCGCCCGCTTCTACCGCGGCAAGGACGTGGTGGACTGGCTGGCCGACATGGACTACTACAACCTGCCCGTCACCCAGCACCCGCTGCGCGAAGGCGTGCGCGACAACACCAACCACTACGTGACGGGCCGCGATGGCGGGCGCGACATCGACCTGCGCCGCTTTGCGCTGGAGGGCATGGAGTTGTTTGGCCTGCTGACGGACCTGCAGGGAGAGACACTGCAGTTCCAGCCCAATCTGCAGGCCCACCTGGACCACGCCGACGGCATCTACAACGGTATCAACGCCAGCATCGACAAGTACATCGCCGCCCACGGCATTGATGCACCGCCCGGCGGCCCCTACGTACCCGTGTGGCAGCCCACTGAGGAGCGCACCACGCTGGACCTGGCCGCCAGCGGCATCACCACGGTGGTGTGGTGCATCGGCTTTTTGCCCGACTTCGCCTGGGTGGATGCCCCCGTGTTCAATGGCCGCGGCGAGCCGGTGCATGTGCGCGGCGTGACCCACCAGCCCGGCCTGTATTTTCTGGGCCTGCCCTGGCTGCATACCTGGGGTTCGGGCCGCTTCTCGGGCGTGGCACGCGATGCCCTGTACCTGGCCGAGCAGATCGAGGCCCACATGGGCAACCAGGACGCGACCGCAGACACCGCCGATGCGGAGCTGTTGCTGTCGTGAGCACCCACCCGCTGCCCTCGGCCCTGGTCGGGCGTTACACGGCGGGCATGCCGCAGCTGAGCAGCAGCGGCCTGTCGGAGAACTGGCTGCTGAAGGAATGCGGGCACCGGCATTGGCTGGCCATTGCCCAGCGCCAGGGGCAGGCCGCACCCGAGTTCCGCGACGCGCAGGGCCGCAAGGTGTACGCCGCCTTCAGCGTGGTGCGCATCCGCCAGGCCCAACTGGAGCGTGTGGAGGAGCACGATCCTTTCACCATCGCCACCCGGTGCCACCCCGCCGGGCGCACGCAGTATTACAGCCAGCACACGGTGCAACTGCAGGACCACCTTGTGGCAAGGGTCGAGATGCTGTCGGTATTTGTGCTGCGGGCCCAGGCGGGCAATAACCGCAGCATCGTGCGCGCGGTGATGGCCCCACCGCAGGCCACGGCGGCTCCGTCCGAGCTGGCCGCAGCTGCCGATGCCTTTGTGCAGCGTGGACGTGCCCGCCGTGCACAGATACGGGTCGGCCAGGCCGAAATGCATACCAGCGCCTTCACACCCTGCCCCCACAACGACTTCAACGGTGCGGACCTGCTGTACTTCAGCAGCTTCCAGTCCCTGGTGGACCGCGCCGAATGGGCCTGGATGCGCAGCGCCGATGCCACCAGCCGCCCGGCGGTGTTGCGGGAGCGCGAAATGGTGTTCTACGGCAACTTGGACCTTGGTGACGCGGTGCACACCGGCTTGCACGGTGCGCCACTGGACCACCACAGCATCCTGTGCCGCGGCTCAGACGGCCTGCGGATTGCCGAGGTGTTCACGCGCAAGCAAGCGGCCCAGCCGGACATACAGGCACTGGCGGCTTAGCCGCGTGGGTGGTGCGCCGCGTGCAGGTCGTGCAGGCGCTGGCGGGCCACGTGGGTGTAGATGGTGGTGGTGGAGATGTCGGCATGGCCCAGCAGCATCTGCACCGCGCGCAGGTCGGCCCCGTGGTTGAGCAAATGGGTGGCGAAGGCGTGGCGCAGCGTGTGTGGCGACAGAGCCACGTGGATATCGGCGGCCAGCGCATATTTGCGCACCAGCATCCAGAACATCACCCGCGACATGGCGCGCCCGGCTTTTTCGCCGCGCGAGCTGATGAACAAATCATCGGTCTGCTTGCCATCGAGAATGTCCGGCCGGGCCTCGGCCAGGTAGCGCTCCAGCCAGATACGGGCGACTTCGCCAAACGGCACCAATCGCTCCTTGCTGCCCTTGCCCATGACGCGTAGCACGCCGTCGTTCAGGCTGAGCTGAAAGGTTTTGAGCAGCACCAACTCGCTGACGCGCAGGCCGCTGGCATACATCAGCTCCAGCATGGCGCGGTCGCGCAGGCCCAAAGGGCTGTCCACGTCGGGTGCCGTCAGCAGGGCCTCGACTTGGGGCTCGGTCAGGGTTTTGATGGCGCGGGGCTGCTGGCGGGCGGGCTGCAGCTTGAGTGTGGGGTCGTTGTGTACCACCCGCTCGCGCAGCGCCCAGCGGAAGTAGCGCTTGAACACGGTCAAACGCCGGTTCGCCGAGGTGGCCTTGGTCTGGGCATGGCGGGCGGCAAAGTAGGCCTGGATGTCGTGCTCTTGCGTGGCATCCAGGGCTTTTGGAACTTCGGCCAGCCAGGCACTGAACAGGCTGAGGTCGCGCCGGTAGGCCGCCAGGGTGTTTTTGGACAGGCCTTGTTCGAGCCACAGGGCATCGATGAAGGCGTCGATACGGTCGGTGCTCAATCCAGCGTCAGCTTGGAGTCGGTAACCACCTTCTTGTACACCGCGTACTCGGCCTTGATCTCTTCGGCAAACTGCTCGGGCGTATTGGCCACGATGAGGGAACCGGTGTCTTCGATGCGCTTGCGCACGGCGGGGTCTTCCAGGGCCTTGCGCACCCCGGCGTTGATTTTGTCCACCACCTCGCGGGGCAGGCCCTTGGGGCCATAGATGCCGTAGAAGGCCAGACGGTTCACCGGCTCCAGGCCGACTTCCTTGAAGGTGGGCACGTTGGGCAGAATACTGAGGCGCTGTGGGGCCGCCACCACGATGGGCACCAGGCGGCCGGCCTGGATGAAGGGCAAGGCCGAGGGCAGGTTGTCCAGCATCATCTGCACCTGGCCGGCCACGGTGTCGTTCAGCGCCGGGCCCGCGCCCCGGTAGGGAATGTGCGTCATGAAGGTGCCGGTCTTGCTCTTGAACAGCTCCATCTGCAGATGCTGGATGGTGCCGGTGCCCGAAGACGCAAACGAGTGCTTGCCCGGCGACTTCTTCAGCTCGGCCAGAAAGCCCTTGAAGTCCTTGGCCGGAAAGCCGGATGTCACCACGATGATGTTGGGCGTGGCGGCGATGTTGATGATGGGGGTGAAGTCGGTGAGCGGGTTATACGGCGTTTTAGGGTTGATGGCCGGGTTGGCCGCCACCGTGGACACTGTGGCAATGCCCAGCGAATAGCCGTCGGGCGCGGCCTTGGCGGTTTCGTTCGCGCCGATGATGCCGCCGCCCCCGGCCTTGTTTTCCACAATCACCGGCTGCCCCAGCGCCCGACCTAGCGAATCAGCCAGGGTGCGGGCAATGATGTCGGTGGTACCGCCGGGCGCAAAAGGCACCTGCAGCTTGATGATCTTGTTCGGGTAGCCCTGGGCCTGGGCCAGACTGGTGGCGGCCAGCAAGCTGACAGCAAGAAAGGTGCGACGGGTCATAGGTCTCCTCTGGGTAAAAAGGGTGGAGCTGGCTGGTATTCTCAAGCGCATGCACTATGCCCAGCTATTGTTTCCTGATTTTTCGCTGATTTTGTGTGGCTATCTCGTATGCCGTTATACCGGGCTGAACCGCACCGTGTGGGAACAAGTGGAAAGCCTCACCTACTATTTTTTGCTGCCGGTGCTGCTGTTCCAGTCAATTGTGAAGAATCCGCTGGACCTGCTGGCCGCCTCCAGCCTGATATTTGCCGGGCTGGCCTTGAGCCTGTGCGCCATTGGCTTGGCCTACGCCCTGCCCCACCTGCCGTGGTTTCGCACCCATATTGACGCATGTGAGCACGCGGCAAATGCACAAATTGCTTTTCGTTTCAATTCTTTCATTGCCCTGGCGCTGGCCGAGCGTCTGGCCGGGCCGCAGGGGCCGCAGCTGATTGCGGTGCTGATCGGGGTGTGCGTGCCACTGATGAACGTGGCGGCGGTGTGGCCCATGGTGCGGCACGACCAAGGCGGGTTTGGCGCGGCGCTGCTGCGCAACCCGCTGATTCTGGCCATCACCGCCGGGCTGGCCGCCAATCTGCTGGGCCTGACCATTCCGCCGTGGCTAGAACCGACCACCAGCCGCATCGGTGCCGCCGCCATCACCCTGGGCCTGCTGGCGGCGGGTGCGGGCATGCGCTTTGGCCCGCTGGCCAGGGCCAAGGTGCTGGCGGTGTCGGTGCTGGGAATTCGGCACTTCGTGTTGCCGCTGCTGGCGCTGGGCATTGCCTGGGCCATGGGCCTGAGCCCCGTGCACACCACGGTGCTACTGTCGTTTTCGGCCCTGCCCACCGCCTCCAGCGCCTACGTGCTGGCCGCCAAGATGGGCTACAACGGCGCACTCACCGCCAGCCTGGTCAGTTTGTCCACGCTGCTGGCCATGGCCAGTTTGCCGTTTGCTCTGGGTATGCTACGTTAAATGTAGCTACTCACGCTTATTTGATAAGCACAAAACCCTGAATATCGGCATATTTCTCGTGGCCTGGGTCGGCCCGCACCGCGCCGCACAGGCTCACGCGGGCAATACCGCATGCGCATTGCTGCATACATAAGCGTACTTCGACGCGTCGATAATTTTTACAATAAATTTGCATACAAAATATGTGTTTTGCATAAATGCATGGTTTGAATGCAAGTTTTATTTTTGGCACTTTGCATGCAATCTATTTGCGCTATGGCCGGACATATACGGCCATAGCGCAGAGCCTGTGTACATACAGATACAAGCGATGCAAATCATCCACTATGACGAGCTCATTTCAACCATGCAACACACCAAACTCCACTTTTCCGCCCTGGCCGCGGCCCTCGCACTGTGCTGTGGCACGGCATCCGCCGGTCCCATGATCACCGACTGGAGCTACAACGTCAGCACGGCGTTTGACACCACCACCGCCGTTTACACGGCAGCGGGCGGCTGCCAGACCAGCACCGGCGCGGCCCTGACCTGGGGCGGCTGCGGTGGCACTACCCCGGTGAATACCGGCAACACGGCCACCAGCCGCAGCGGCCTCACCATCACCCAAAGCCCGGCCATCGGCACCGTCCAGACCAATGGCCTGTCCGTGCCCACCAACACCTTTACCCACTACAACAATGCGCTGTCCAGCAGCCTGGCCACCTTGCAGTCGGTCACGGTGAAGTCCACCCTGACCCTGAACTCCCTGGCCCCGGCCACCGGCGTGAACTACCAGGCCACCCTGCCCTACTTCATCAACTTCCTGGAAACCCCCAACACTGCAGGCACCTGCGTTGCAGCCAGCCCCACGCCCTGCAATGACATTTTTGTGATCGCCGGTTTGCTGAACAACAGCTTTGTGTTGGACAACAACACCTACTACGTGAGCATTTTTGATTCCGCCCAGTCCTTGAGCGCCTTGCCCACCGCCGTGTGCAATGCCGTGAACGCCTCCGCAGGTTGCATGGGCTTCACCACCGTGGAAGGCCAGGCCAATGCGTTCAGCTTCAACTTTCTGATCACCAGCACGCCCGTCACCCTGAACAATGTGCCCGAGCCCTCCAGCCTGGCCCTGCTTGGCCTGGGCCTGGTGGCAGCGGCAGCCACACGCCGCCGGGCAGTAAAGTCCGCCTGACCGGTCAGCGGAATTTTTGAGGGGTGTCCTCCAGCGCCCAGGCCACGTGCTCACGTACCAAGGCGCTGGGGTCGTGCATCCGCTGCTGCAAGGCCTGGCGGATGCCTGTATCCTCCCCGGCCCGCAGGGCATTGCCCATGGCGACTGCCACATTGCGCAGCCAGCGCTCGTGGCCGATGCGGCGGATCGGGCCGCCCTCTGTGTAGCGCAAGAATTCGTCCTCGGTCCAGCCAAACAGGGTAGTCAGCTGCTGGCCGCTCAGGCCCCGGCGCTCGTCAAAGTCGGGCAAGGCGCTGCGCTGGGCAAACTTGTTCCAGGGGCAGGCCAGCTGGCAGTCGTCGCAGCCGTAGATGCGGTTGGCGATCAGCGGGCGCAATTCCAGCGGGATGGGCCCCGCGTGCTCGATGGTCAGGTAAGAAATGCAACGGCGTGCATCCAGCCGGTGCGGTGCCACGATGGCCTGGGTGGGGCACACCGTGATGCAGGCGCTACAACTGCCGCAGTGGCCGCTGGTAGCGTCCGTGGTCGGCAAGGCCACATCCACATAGATTTCGCCCAGAAAAAACATCGACCCCGCCTCGCGGTTCAACACCAGGGTGTGCTTGCCGCGCCAGCCCTGGCCGCTGCGCTGGGCCAGCTCGGCCTCCAGCACTGGGGCCGAGTCGGTAAACACGCGGTAGCCCAGCGGGCCCAGCTCGTGCGCGATGCGGTCACTCAAGCGTTGCAGCCGCGCCCGCAGCACCTTGTGGTAGTCCCGCCCCCGGGCGTAGACCGACACAATGCCTTCACCGGGGCGATTGAGCCGGTCAAATTCCATCGCCTGCCAGCCTTCGGGCGTGCGGCGCGGCAGATAATCCATACGGGCGGTGATCACGCTGACGGTGCCCGGCACCAGCTCGGCCGGGCGGGCGCGTTTGAGGCCATGGCTTTGCATATAAGCCATGCTGCCGTGGAACCCTTGGGCCAACCAGGCAGTCAGACCCGCCTCGGCGGACGTTAAATCCACCGGGGCCACGCCAATTTGGGAAAATCCGAGTTCACGCGCCCAATCCTGTATCCGAGACACCTGTTGGAGACTTTCGTTCTGAGCACTGTTGAACACCATTTGCCGATTGTAGAAACCCGCCTGTGGCCGGACGAGGCTGCTACCGAGGCCTTCGCCCAATCGCTGGCCGCACTGCCCGGCACCACCCACGCCTTCATCACCCTGCACGGCGACTTGGGCGCGGGCAAAACCACGCTGGTGCGCCACCTGCTGCGCGCCCTGGGCGTGCAGGGCCGCATCAAAAGCCCCACCTACGCCGTGGTCGAGCCGTATGAACTGCCCACGTTGAATATCTGGCACTTCGACTTCTACCGCTTCAGCGACCCGCGCGAATGGGAAGATGCAGGCTTTCGCGACATCTTCGCCAGCCCCGGCTTAAAAGTAGCCGAATGGCCGCAAAACGCCGGGGCCCTGCTCCCCACACCCGACATTGCCATCCACATTGACACCATGCCTGACGAATCCCGTACCGCCACCCTCACCGCAGCCACCGCCACTGGCCAAGCCCTGTTGAACGGGCTGGCCCCATGAAGCGCCGCAGCGTCTTGCAAAGCGGCGCGGTGGTGCTGCTGCTCGGCATCAACGAACTGGCCCGGGGTGCGGGCATCGTGGCCGTACGGGTCTGGCCCGCGCCCGAATACTCGCGCGTCACCATCGAGAGCGACACCGCACTGGTGGTGAGGCACAGCTTCATCAGCAGCCCGCCGCGCCTGGCCGTAGACATCGAGGGCATCGATCTGAACCCGGCGCTGCGCGAACTGGTGGGCCGGGTGCAGGCCGACGACCCCAACATCGCCGGCATCCGCGTGGGCCAGAACGCGCCCGGTGTGGTGCGGCTGGTGATCGACCTCAAACGCGCCGCCCGGCCCCAGGTGTTCACCCTGAGCCCGGTGGCCGCCTACCAGCACCGCCTGGTGTTCGACCTGTACCCGGCGCAAGAAGAAGACCCGCTGGAGGCCCTGATTGCCGAGCGGCTGGCCGACCCCGCCCCGGCCATGCCGCCACCGGCCCCGCCGCCGGTTGCAACAGACGCACCCGACCCGCTGGCCGAGCTGATCGCCAAGCAGAACACCAAACCGGCCCCGCGCCCGTTCGGGGCCCCCAGCCCCGCGCCCGCACCCACCGCGGCCCCCAAAGATCCCGCTATTGCTTCGATAGCACCTCCCGCCCGTCCCGCCAGCGCCAGCGCCAGCGGCCAAAATGACCCCAAAACTGGCGCCCAGCGCACCGACCGGTTGATCATCATTGCCCTGGACCCGGGCCACGGAGGTGAGGACCCGGGTGCCATCGGCCCCGGCGGCACCCGTGAAAAAGACATCGTGCTGCAGGTCGCCCACCTGCTGCGCGAACGCATCAACGCCACCACCGTCAACGGCAACCCAATGCGCGCCTTCCTGACCCGCGATGCCGACTTCTTTGTGCCGCTGCAAGTGCGGGTGCAAAAAGCCCGACGGGTGCAGGCCGATTTGTTCGTCAGCATCCACGCCGACGCGTTTCTGACCCCCGCCGCGCGCGGTGCCAGCGTGTTTGCGCTCAGCCAGAGCGGGGCCTCCAGCAGTGCCGCCCGCTGGATGGCCAACAAGGAGAACGCCGCCGACGTGATTGGCGGTATCAACGTGCAGGCCAAAGACGTGCAGGTGCAAAAAGCCCTGCTTGACATGAGCACCACGGCCCAGATCAACGACAGCCTGAAACTGGGCAGTGCCGTGCTGGGCGAGGTGGGCCGCGTGGGCCGGCTGCACAAACCCAATGTGGAACAGGCCGGTTTTGCCGTGCTCAAGGCCCCCGACATCCCCAGCGTACTGATCGAAACCGCCTTCATCAGCAACCCCGAAGAAGAAGCCAAGCTCAACAGCAGCGACTACCGCGAGCAACTGGCCGACGCCATCCTGCGCGGCATCCGCGGCTACTTTGCCAAGAACCCACCGCTGGCGCGGAATCGAGAGGTGTAGGCCTAAATACTCCATTTTTGATAGCTTCTCACGCTTATCCCATAAGCACAAGAGGCCAAAAATTCACATAAACTTTTAACAACTCACCACCTGGTTGCGCCCCTGGGCTTTGGCCGCGTACAGGGCCAGGTCGGCGCGGTCGATGGTCTTCTCGATCGAGTCGCCAGCCTGGTATTGGGTCACGCCAATCGACACGGTGATGCGGATGTTGGTGTCGCCCAAGGTCACCACCGCCTGCTCCACCTGGGTGCGCACCCGTTCCAGGCAAGCCAGGGCCAGCGCAAAGTCGGTGTCGCTCAGCAAAATCAAAAACTCCTCCCCGCCCCAGCGGGCCAGGCGGTCGGTGGCGCGGATGCTGGCTTGCACCACGCGGGCAAACTCCTGCAGGCAGCGGTCGCCCGCCTGGTGGCCATAGCTGTCGTTGACGCGCTTGAAGTAGTCGATGTCCAGAATCGCCACCATCAGCGGCGCATCGGTACGGTCGGCGCGCTGGATTTCTTCGCGCATCAGCTCGGTCATGAAGCGGCGGTTGGCGGTGCCGGTGAGCTCATCGCGGGTGGCGATGCGCTGGATTTTCTCCAGCGCCTGGAGCAGTTGGGCCTTTTGGCTGCGGGTGTGGGCCCGCATCACGCCCAGACGGTGGGTCAAGATGGTGGTGCAGAACAAGACAATGACCACCATGAAAAAGTAGGTCGCATACAGGACCGCCGACTCGTCGGTCACGCTCTGCTCCACCGCCATCAGCATGGCCGCGCCAAACCAGCCCATGGCATACAACGCCACCACCACCACCTGGCGCATCGACATGCCAAACATGCCGAACATCAAAATCACCGCCAACAGCGACAAGGTAATGCCCCGGCCATGGCCCGCCAGCACAAAGGCCGCGGCGTTGCAGGCAATGGCATACAGCATCTGCGGCATGGCCAATGAAGGGTCGGCCCAGCGCAGCGAGAAGCCGCTGCGGATCAGGCCATACACCAGCAGCAGCCCGACAATGCACACCGCCGACCAGATGGCCACGCCACGCAAAACGGCTTCTCCATGCCACGCCAGCACGTACATATTGGCGATACCCGCCAGCATGACCAGCGAAGCCAAGCCCGCCTGGCTGGTACGGATGCGCATATGCCGGTCGGTACCCAGCAGCAGATTGCGCAAGCGGTCCAGTCGGTTTGTCCACAAATCAAGACGTTGCATCCAATTCCTGTGCAGAGACCGTACACCGCCACAGATCCAGCGGTCAGAAAATGTTACAGAGAATACAGGATTACGCAACCTGGACAGTCCACGCCCCGGCTGGCACCGGGCCTTAACGCGATGGGTGGACACCCGGCAGATCGGCGTGCGGCGGGCGGGAAAGACCCCACGGGATTCGCTCAGTTGTTACACTAATTAACCATTTGATCTGCTCGTTTTTTTCAATTTCGTGTAGCCATGTCCATCCACACTTCCCCTCTTCACCGCCTGCACGCAGGTCTACTGGGTCTGGTTTTGCTGGGCACGCCATGGGGTGTGCAGGCGGGCGACTTCATCTACACGGTACAAGCCGGTGACCACCCGTGGAACCTGGCCGAGCGCTACCTCAAAAGCCCGTCGCTGGCCCTGGCCCTGCGCCAGCGCAACCAGATTCCCGACGACCACCGCATCCCCCCTGGCACCCAGTTGCGCATCCCCAAGGAATGGCTGAAGCTGGAAACCACCCAGGTCCTGCTGCTGGCCGTGGCGGGCGAGACCACGCTGCGCCGCGGCAAGTCGCCTGCGCGGGCCGCCGTGGCGGGCGAGTTGCTGCCCGCCCCGTCGGATCTGCGCACCGGGCCGGACGGCAGCGCCACCCTGCAGTTTGCCGACGGCAGCCGGGTGCTGGTACGCCGCGACAGCGAACTCCAGCTGCAAACCAGCCAGCAAGCCCTGCTCGGCCAGGCCAGCATCGTGGCCTTGTCGCTGGTGCAAGGCAGTCTGGAAAACCAGGTCACGCCGGTGGGTAACAGCGGCGGGCGGTTTGAAATCCGCACCCCGGCCGCCATCGCTGCCGTGCGCGGCACCCAGTACCGGGTGGTGACCGACGGCCAGACCATGCGCACCGAGGTGCTCACCGGTGCCGTGCAGGTCGCCAACGCCAGCGGCCAGGTGACCGCCCAGGCGGCGCAAGGCACGGTGGCCCAGAGCGGCAGCCGTCCGGTCGCGCCCATGGCCTTGCTGCCCACGCCCAGCCTGGACGGCCTGCCCGAGACCATCGAGCGCCTGCCCATCGCCTGGCCCATTCAACCCCTGGCCGGAGCCAGCCGCTACCGCACCCAGTTGGCGGCCACCGCCGAATTCAGCGCCATGCTGTCCGATGAAGTCACCGATGCCGCCCGCATCCGCGTGCGCGACATCGGAGACGGCAGCTACGCCCTGCGGGTGCGCGGCATCGATGCCCAGGGCCTGGAAGGCCTGTCGGCCGAGCGCACCCTGGTGATCCACACCCAGCCTGAGCCACCGCTGCTGATCGACCCGGCCCCGCAAGCCGCCACCACGGCCGCCCGCCCCAGCTTGCGCTGGACCCAGAGCGATGCCAGCCTGCAGTACCGCGTACAGCTCAGCACCGATGGCAAAGCGGTCGACGAACAGGTTGTTGCCAGCGCCAGCGTCCAGCCGCCACAAGACCTGCCACCCGGCATTTACCAGTGGCGCGTGGCCGCCATCCACCCCACCAAGGGCCAGGGCCCCTGGGGCGATGCCCAGCCGTTTCGCCGCGTCCTCCCCGGCCCCGGGGTGGAGATTCCCCAGCCCCAGGACGGCAGCCTGACGCTGCGCTGGACGGCCCAGCCCCAAACCGCCCGCTACCACCTGCAGGTAGCGCGCGACGACAGCTTCGCCAACCCCCTGGCCGATGCCGACACCGAAACCAGCCAGTTCAATTTGAAAGACCTGCAGCCCGGCCCCCACCACGTGCGGGTGCAGGCCACCGGCACCGACGGCTACACCGGCCCCTGGGGTGGCACGCAAACCTTTGTCGTCCCCCCACCGCCGCCCAGCCGCTGGGGACTTTTACTGCTAGCCATCCCTGTCCTGGCCATTTTCTGACCCCGCTGCCTGCGCCCACCGGAGGCACAGCCTCCCCACCGCTCCCGCCCCGCTGGGAGCAGGCGGTGCTGCGTGCAGGCTGGTGGCTGGCAGGCATCGCTACCGCCCTGCTGCTGGCCTGGCTGCAACCGGCGGCGCTGCTGCGGCTGGACCTGCTGGCCTACGACCTGCTGCTGCCGACCCACTCCGCCGGCGACCGGCCGCCGGTGGTGGTGGCCATCGACGATGCCAGCCTGGACGCCCTGGGCCGCTGGCCCTGGCCGCGCGAGCTGCATGCCCAGATGGTGGACCGCCTGCGCGAATCCGGGGCCAAGGCCATCGGCATGGCGGTGTTGTTCTCCGAGCCCGATACCCGCAACCCCGCCAGCGACACCGCCCTGGCCAACGCCATCGCCCGCCAGGGCCACGTGGTGCTGGCCACGGCCCCGGCGCAGCAACCCGATGGCCGCATCGCGGCGGCGCCGCTGCTGCCCACGCTGGTGCCTGCCGATGGCAGCGCACCGCCCGGCCTGGGCCATGTGGATGTGGAGATCGACGTGGACGGCCAGTCCCGCAGCATCCACCTGATGGCTGGCAACGGCGAGGCCGACACCCCCGCCCTGGCGCTGGCGGTGCTGCAGCAGGCGGCCCCCGACCCGGTGTGGGACCGGCTGGTGCCGGTTGACAGCCTGGCCCGCGCGCCCACCCGCTGGGTGCGGGCGCACGAGGTGCTGCTGCCCCGCATGCGCGGCCTGCCCACGCTATCGTTCGCCAGCGCCCTGCAATCGCCCCAGGCGCTGGAGATGGTGCGGGACCGGGCGGTGTTCATCGGTATCACTGCCAGTGGGTTGGGCGGTGAACTGGTCACGCCGCTGGCGGGCAGCCGCGCTACCCTGCCGTCGGTGATGTTCCACGCCCAGGCCTTCGAGGCCTTGCGCAGCCAAACCTGGATAGAGCGAGCCTCCAGGCCGATGGCATTGCTGCTGGCCCTGTTGGCTGTCAGCAGCCTGGCCTTGGTGCCCAAGCTCCAGGGTCGGCACCTGCTGCTGGTCGTGGCCCTGCTGCCGCTGCCGCTGCTGGTCAGCGCCGGGCTGCTGCTGGCCACGCGCACCTGGCTGCAGCCGTCCATTGCCACCGTCGCCCTGGCCGTGGCGCTGGGATTCTGGCTGGCGGGCCAGCTCCGCACCCTGAACCGCGCGCTGCTGCGCACCCGCCAGCACGCCCAATCCACGCTGCAGGCGATCGACGATGCCATCCTCACCATCGATGCACGGCTGCACACCATCCGCTATGCCAACCCTGCCGCCCAGTTGCAGGCCACGGGCCACAGTCTGGTAGGTGAGCCGCTGCACACCGCCTACCCGCTCAGCGACGACAGCATGGAGCGCCTGGTGGCGGCGGTATTCGAGTGCCTGGGCCGGGGCAGCCGGGTCTATGTGCGCGAACTGCTCGAACTGCCCGGCCCTGGCGGCCTGCGCGTGCTGCGGGCTACCGCCAGCCCCTTGCGCAGCCCCGAAGGCGCACTGGACGGCGCGGTGCTGGTGTTCTCCGACGTTACCGACTCGGTGGCCGCCGCCCGCGCGCTGGACTACGCCGCCAACCACGATGCCCTCACCGGCCTGCCCAACCGGGTGCTGCTGCACGAGCGGCTGAACCTGGCCTTGTCGCGGGTGCAACGGCGTGGCGGCAGCACGGCCATTCTGTTTCTGGACCTGAACCGCTTCAAGCACGTCAACGACAACCTGGGCCACCGCGCAGGCGACGCGGTGCTGCGCACCATCGCCCAGCGCCTGCGCGCCCTGTGCCGCGATACCGACACCGTGGCCCGTTGGGGTGGCGACGAATTTGTGCTGCTGATGGAAGACGTGGGCGGCCTGGACGGTGCCGCCACTGCTGCCGCCAAGGTGGTCGATGCGCTGACGCAGGACATCGTGCTGGACGACAGCTTTGGCGGCATCACCCTGCCCAGCGCGGGCAGCGTGGGGGTGGTGATCGCGCCGCAGGACGGCACCGACCTGGACGGACTGATGTCCAAGGCCGACATGGCCATGTACCGCGCCAAGGCCCAGCCCCAGGCCTGTTTCCAGTTCTGGTCGAACGACATCAACTCCCGCATGCACGAGCGCCTGGCGCTGGAGATGGACCTGCGCCTGGCCCTGCGCGAAGACCAGTTCGTGCTGCACTACCAGCCCCAGTTTTCGCTCTACGGTCGGCAAATGGTCGGCCTGGAGGCGCTGATGCGCTGGCAGCGCGCGCCGGACCAACTGGTGATGCCCCTGGGCTTCATCGGGGTGGCCGAGGAATGCGGGCTGATCGTGGACATGGGCGCATGGGCCGTGCTGCATGCCGCCCGCCAGGTGGCGCTGTGGCTGCATGCCGGGCGCACGCCGGTGCCGATAGCGGTCAACATCTCGGCCCGCCAGTGCCTGAACCGCGACCTGGTGCAGGTGGTGCGCCTGGCCCTGCAGGAAACCGGCATCCCGCCCCATCTGCTGCGCCTGGAGATCACTGAATCCACCGCCATGTCCGATGCCGACCAGGTCATCGGCCTGCTGCACGAGATCCGCGCCCTGGGCGTGCGGTTGTCGGTGGACGACTTCGGCACCGGTTACTCGTCGCTGGCCTACCTGAAGCGCTTCCCCATCGACGAGCTCAAGATCGACCGCTCTTTCGTCAGCGACATCACCACCGACAAGGACAACGCGGCCATCGTGCGCGCCACCATTGCCCTGGCCCACGGCCTGGGCCTGCAGGTGGTGGCCGAAGGCGTGGAGACCGAAGCCCAAAGCCGCTTCCTGGCGGACCAGCACTGCGACACCGTGCAAGGCTACCTGTTCGGCCGCCCGCAACCGTTGGACATCGTGACGCAGTGGCTGTAGGAAGAACTACAGTTTTGATAGCTGCTCATGCTTATCTCGTAAGCACAAAAGGCACTTTTGGCTTCATTTTTTTGGGGCTGGTGGTGGCCATGGGCTTTCCTCAAAAAGGAGGATGTGTGCACCGCTGCAATGTGGATACTGGCTTACCGAGGCCGCGGTGCAAGGCCACGATAGAGAAGGGGGCAGCCATGGCATCCATGCGAAAAGACTGTTGCGCGCGCCTGGCAGCTTGGCTTGGCTGCGTCGGCCTGCTGGCCCTGTGCGTCCCGGTTGCGGGGTGGGCCGCCGCCAGCATCCAGGGCTTTGTGTATGCCGATGTCTCGCTGGGCAGCCCCATCGCCAACGTCAGCATCAGCGCAGAGGGTCAAAACCGGCTCAGCAACAGCAACGGCAGCTTCACCCTGAGCTTCCCGCAGCGTAAGCCTGGCGATACCGTGCGTCTGGTCGCCCAGCGCAGCGGCCTGGAAGTGGTCAACCGCTATGCGCTGGAGCACACTTTGAGCGCCAACCCGGCCGACCGCACGGTCGAGATCGTGATGGCCACATCGGCCCAGCGGGAAGAAATGGCGGTGCGCTACTTTGGGCTCAAGGGCAGCAAAACCGTCGAGCTGCAATACCAGGCCAAGCTGGCGGTACTGGTAGGGCAAAACACGGCCACGGCCCAGGAGCGCGCCCGGCTGCAAGAAGAACGCGACAGCGCTCTCAAGCAGGTACAAGAACTGGCCCGCCAGCTCGCCACCCGCACCCCCAGCGACGACAGCCCCGCCTACAACCAGGCTATCCAACTTTTTCTGGCGGGCCGGATCGACCCTGCGCTGGAGATCCTGAGTGAGGAACAGCTCCAAAAAGATGGCGAAAAAGCCCTGGCCAAACTGCAAAAAACCATCGATGGCTGGCTCTTGCGGGGTAAGTTGCTGGCCATCAAGCTGGACCTCGACGGGGCAGCCCGTGCGTATGACAAGGCCACCGCCCTGGCCCCCCAAGATCCCAATGTGTGGTTTCAGTTTGCGTTCTTTCACAAATCACAAAACCATTGGTCAGAGGCTAGACAAGGGTACGACACTGCCCTCAAGCTCTACCGCGCCCTGGCCCTGAAAGATCCAGACCTGTATTTACCCGAGGTTGCCAGCATATTGAACAACCTGGGCAACCTGCACAGCGATGAAAATCACATGCCAGAGGCCCGTATCGCCTACGACGAAGCACTCAAACTTAACCGCGAGTTGGCTCTGAAAAGTCCGGACCTGTACCTACACTATGTCGCGATCACATTGAACAACCTGGGGGCCCTCTACATCGAGGAAGATCTTTTGACGGAGGCCCATTCGGCCTACGACGAAGCGCTCAAAATCCGCCGCACTTTGGCCCTGAAAAATCCGGATGTCTACCTGCCCGATGTCGCGAGCTCGCTGAATAACCTGGGAATCCTGTATGGCAGTGAAAACCACATGCCAGAAGCCCATACAGCCTACGATGAAGCACTTAAGCTCTACCGCGAGTTAGCCCTGAAAAACCCGGATGTGCATTTACCCCTTGTCGCCACCACGTTGAACAACTTGGGAGTCCTGCACAACGATGAAAGTCACATGCCAGAGGCCCTTACGGCCTTTGAAGAAGCCCTCACAATCCGCCGCACCTTGGCCTTGAAAAATCCAGACCTGTATTTGCCCTATGTCGGCAACACGCTCAACAACTTGGGAAACCTTCACAGCGACGAACACCGTCTGCCTGAGGCCCGCGCAGCCTACGACGAAGCCCTCAAACTCCACCGCGCCTTGGCTCAGAAAAATCCGGATGTGTATTTACCCAAGGTCGCCAACACACTGAACAATTTGGGAGTCTTGTACCGCGCTCAAAACGACATACCTGGGGCCCGAGCAGCCTACGAAGAAGCCCTCAAAATCCTGACGCCCTTTGCCCAACGCTCCGCAACACTCCGTCAGGACCTTGAGCGGGTACAGCACAACCTGAATGAACTGAACTAATCCATGGCCACCAATCCCCCCAAAAAATCAGACCCTCCCATTACCAACCAATCCCGCAGGGCACTGGCACTGAGCATCACAGCGCTGGTAGTGATGTTGGGCTTGATCGGGGCCATGTGGACGTACCCCGCCGCCTTGCAAAGTGCGGGCTTGGCAGACAAGGTGTGGTACGTGGTGCTGTGCATGCTGGGATTTTTTTGCGCGGTCAGCCTGTTTTCTGTGCTCAAGTCCTACGCGAGTTACAGCGGCAAGGCCATGAACGGCACATTGAAACTGGGCGGCCCCGGCGTGCTGATGCTGGTCGTCGTGGCGCTGGGCTACGCGCTCCCTCCCAAGCCCGGCAAACTGGACCTCACCGTATTCCTGCGGCTGGAAGGAAACAGTACGCAAGAAGTCTTTCAAGGTGCCCGCCTGCAACTGGACCTGGGTGCCGACCGCCGTGAAGAGGCGGTGGAGAGCAAAGGCTTGGTGCGATTCATGGGAATTCCAGCAGAACTCAAAGGGCAGTCGGCGCCGGTGTCCTTGCTGCAGACTCCCTTGCTGGAGTTGTCCGCAGGCTCCAGCGCCAAGCTGGCTCTGACGCAGGAGGCGGTGTACCTGGATGTGCGCTGGAAACCCTGGCCATTGCAAGGGCAGGTACAAAACGAAAATGGCACTGCATTGGTCGCAGCCACAGTGACGATGGCGGGACAAGCCACCGTGACCGACTCCGTAGGGCATTTTTCCCTGGCACTGGGTAGCCAGCTTGCACCCGAGCAACGCGTACTCGAAGTGCGGATGCCGGGCTACGCCCTCTGGCGCAACAGCGTTGCCACCGCCACTGCCAACGTACAAGTGCAATTGCTGAAAGCGCCTTGAGCCCTTATCAGCCATGTCGATAAAACTACATTTTTGATAGCTGCTTGTGCTTATCCCATCAGCGTTAGAAGCCTTTTTTATCCGTAAGCTCCATCACATCCAAAGTCGCCCGGGCCAGCCACGACAATAGGCCGCATGCACACCCTTTCCCAACTCCGCTCTGGCCAACTGCAGGGCATCCGGCGGTTGGATTTATCCGACGGGCTGACCACCTTCCCCCGTGAGATTTTTGACCTGGCCGACTCGCTGGAGGTGCTGAACCTCTCCGGCAACGCCCTGACCAGCCTGCCCGACGACCTGCCCCGCCTGCACCGGCTGCGGGTGGTGTTTTGCTCTGGCAACCCGTTCACCGAACTACCGGCCGTGCTGGGCCAGTGTGCGCAGCTGGAAATGGTGGGCTTCAAGTCGTGCCAGATCCGCGTTGTTCCCGCCGCCGCCCTGCCGCCCCGGCTGCGCTGGCTGATCCTGACCGACAACCAGCTCAGCACCCTGCCCGCCGAAATCGGCCAGTGCCTGCAGCTGCAAAAGCTGATGCTGGCGGGCAACCAGCTGGCGCAGTTGCCGCCCGAACTGGCGCAGTGCCAGCGGCTGGAGCTGCTGCGCTTCTCGGCCAACCCCATGGCGGACGCTGGCAGCCTGCCCGACTGGTTGCTGCACCTGCCCCGGCTGGCCTGGCTGGCACGGGCGGGTACGCCGCACGTTCCCGCATCAGGCAACGCCATCCGCTGGAGCGACCTGGCATTGCAACACCGGTTGGGCGAAGGCGCGTCCGGTGTGATCCACCAGGCCGAGTGGCAGGGGGCCATGGTGGCCGTCAAGCTGTTCAAAGGCGAAGTCACCAGCGACGGCTGGCCGCAGAGCGAGCTGGCCGCCTGCCTGGCGGTGAACGCGCATCCGCACTTGATAGCCACCCTGGGTCCGCTCGCTGCGCACCCTGATGGGACAGCCGGGCTGGTGATGCCCTGCATTCCGCCGCACTTCACCACCCTGGCCGGACCGCCCAGCCTGATTAGTTGCACCCGCGACGTGTACCCGGCGGGCACGGTGTTCGGGTTGGAAAAAGTGCTGCGCATCGCCCAGGGCGTAGCCGCCGCCGCTGCCCATCTGCACGCCAGCGGCCTGCTGCACGGCGACCTGTACGCACACAACCTGCAGTGCAGCGCCGACGGGCACTGCCTGCTGGGCGATATGGGCGCGGCTTCGTTTCTGCCCGCCGATGCGGCGCAGGCGCAGGCTTTGCAACGCCTGGAAGTGCGGGCGTTTGGCTGCCTGCTGGAGGAGTTGCTGGCGCACTGCCCGGAAAACACCACAGAACTGGCCACATTAAGAATCGAATGCCTGCAGCCGCAGGTGGCGGCCCGCCCCCTGTTTGCGCAGATCCAGCAGCGGCTGGCGGCGCTGGACTCAAGGTTGCGGGTCGTTTGCCAATAGGGCTTCCAAGGGGGCCACGCTGGCGGCCTGGTCCAAACCCAATACGGCGGTGCAGATGGCCTGCGCATGGCCTGCAGAAAAATGCAGCCCGGCGTTGTCCATGAACTTGGTAACGACGTCGGCATTGGCCACCGGTCGCTCGGGGTGGCCGCGGTTGACCGCCTCGCGGTGCACCCGCCGGCTGCCATTGCGCATCACCACCCGCACCTCGCCGCTGTAGTGGCGGGGGAAGGTGGCACCCGGGTCCACGCGGTATTGCACCTTGTCCATCAGCGCCTGGATGTCGGTGTCCAGATAGGCCTCGGGCAGCAGCTCTTTCAGCCCCAAGCGGCCACGCGCCAGGCCGCTGGCCACGGCATACGGCAGGCTGAACTTGGCGTCGTACTCGTTTTGCGGGCGGCACTTGCGGGCGGCGGGTTCGCACACCAGCTCTACCGCCGCTTGCGGCACCAGCACCTCCACACGTTCCACCTCGCTAAGGTCCAACCCGTGCAGCGCAATCGCGGCATCGGTGGCAGCGTGGACGAAGTGGCACATGGCAAAGGGCTTGACGGCAATCTGCATCAGCTCCCACACAGGGGCGTGGCCATCGGTGCCCAGCCCGCGCGTGGCGATGGCCAGGTCCAGCCTTGCGGGGTCGCCCAAGTGGCTGCGGTACAGGCCGTAGCGCCCGGTGTACGGGGCCTGCGGCGCGACGATGCCGTGGGCGGCAAAGCTGGCGGCGGTCAGCCCGGCCTGCGCCGCCCAGCCCGCATGCACCCGCTTGGTCCAGGCGCCGTCTTCGATAAATTGCAGGCTGCCACTGGCCATGGACAAGGCCGCGCCCTGGGCGTGTACCAGTGCCGCTGCGTCCAGCCCCATCAGCTTGCCCGCGGCCAAGGCGCTGGCAAAGGTACCCACCAGACCGGTGGGGTGAAAGCCCTGCTGGTGAAAACCGCCCTGCACCGCGCTGGCGATGCGGGCCCCGGCTTCCACGGCGGCGATATAGGCGGTCAACAAAGCGCTGCCGCTGGTGCCACGCTGCACCGCCAGGCTCAGCACGGCGGGCAGCACACTGACGGTCAGGTGCACCACCCCCGCCATGTGGGTGTCGTCGAAGTCCAGGCCGTGCATCAGCATGCCGTTGAGCATGACCGCGTCGCGCAGCCCCAGGCGATCGCTGAACCCGACCACGCCCGAGTTACCCTGCTCGCTACCCGCCAAAGCCCGCAGCGACGACTGGAAACCCAGCGCAAACGGCTCGCGCCGCGCCGCCAGGCCGCAGCCAATGGCATCCAGCAGCAGGTGCCGGGCACGCAATGACACTTCAACCGGTATCTGCGCGGGTTGCAGGCCCGAGACAAAGCCCGCCAGCGTGCTGGCGACCAGATCGGCGGACTGCATTCAATCGACCTTGGCGCCAGCGGCCTTGGCGGCCTTGCCCCATTTGCTGACTTCGGACTTGATGAAGCTGTCCAACTCGGCCGAGCCCATGGGCATGGGCTCAACACCCTGGGCCAGGAAGTACTGGTGCATCTCGGGGGTGTTGACCACCTTGAGAACGGCGTCGCTCAGCTTGGCCACCACCGGTGCAGGGGTTTTGGCTGGGGCCACAAACACCATCCACGACACGGCGGAAAAACCCGGGAAGGCTTCGGCCACGGTGGGCACGTCGGGCAGCGCGGCAATCCGGCTGCTGCCGCTGACGGCCAGGGCACGCAGCTTGCCGCTCTTGATGTGCGGCAGCACCGATACCGGCGTGTCGAACATCACACTGACGCTGCCGCCGATCAAATCAGTCACCGCCGGAGGCGAACCCTTGTAGGGGACATGCGTCATCTTTACGCCACCGGCCAGTGCCAGCATTTCCATGGCCAGGTGGTTGGTCACGCCGTTGCCGCTGGAGGCAAAGTTGATCTCACCCGGCTTGGCCTTGGCCAGGGCCACCAGTTCCTTGACATTCTTGGCCGGGAAGGCCGCGTTGGCCACCAGCACCAGCGGCACGCTGATGACACCCGCCACGCCGGTGTAGTCCTTCACCGGGTCGTAGGGCAGCTTTTCGTACACACCCGGGTTCACGGCCATGGGTCCGGCCGAGGTGAACAAGATGGTGTAGCCGTCGGGCACAGCGGTAGCCGCCGCCTGCTGCCCCAAAATACCTCCGGCACCGGCCTTGTTGTCCACGATCAGCGCCTGGCCCAGCACGGCTTGCAGCCGGGGCGTCAAGGCCCGAGCAATCGTATCGGTGCCCTGCCCGGCAGGGAAACCCACCACGATCTTGATCGGCTTGCTGGGAAAGTCGCCATCGGTGGCCAGTGCCCCGCCAGCAGCCATGGCCAGGGCGGCCACGGTGAACATTTTAGAAAAAGGGTGCATGAAAAGTCTCCTGTATTTGTACGGTTAATTAAATAGTATTTACTTTTAATTGTCCTGTCAATACAAAACTCTAAAACCATCCCCGCACTTACATCCTCATCTGCATCTTGTAGCTGAAGCGGTCGCTGGCGTGCACGTTGTCGGCAATCTCCAGCAGTTCGTCCTTGTCGCTGTAGTAGCGGCGCAGGATGCGCAGGCCCGCCACGCCCGGCGCGGCATCCAGATTGCCGGCATCCTCGGCATCCAGCAGCACCCCCTGCAGCTCCTGCTCCACCCGGCTGATGGTGACGCCGTAATCGGCCTCGATCATGGCGTGCACCGCGCCCCGGCGGCCGCGCAGTTTGGATTCGATACCGGCCAGCACCGGATTCAGGTACAGCCGGGTGACGCAGATGGGCCGGGCCGCGCCCGCCGCCTGCTCGGTCAGCGTACCGGCCATGCGCACCCCCATGCCGTAGATCCACTCCACCCCGGCCTCCACCCCAAACTCTTGCGCCTGGGCCTTGCTGAACGCCACTTTGCCTATGTAGACCAGGCGCAACTCGGTGTCCTGCGCGTACTGCAGCAGGTCTTGCACCGAGGTGGCGTTGTGGGTGTAACGACCCGCCTCGCTGGTGGCAGTGACCACGGTGCCAATGCGCGGTCGCCGCGTCACCAGGCCGCTGGCTGCCAGGATGCGCACCGCCTCGCGGGCTGTGAAACGGCTCACCTGGTACTGCGCGCACAACTGGTGCTCGGTAGGCAGGTGCGCCCCCACCGGATAGACACCGGTGGCAATGGCGCGCCGAAGTTCGCGGGCGACCTGCGCGTAGCGCGGCTGGCCGTCGTCGGATTTCTCGGGCACGTCGATGTCGGGCAGATCGATGGAAGGTGTGGAAGTCATAGCCGCCATTTCATCACATGGCCGCGCAGCGTCCTCTGATGCCAGGACAAATACACCGCACATAGAAATTTATTGACAACGCCACCGTCAATACACACAATAACCGTACATTTAAATTAATTGTCCGCATGAAAATCCATACCACCCCACCCCGTTCCATGCTGTTCGTCTCGGGCGAAAAGCCCGAACGCTTCGCCAAAGCCATGGCCGGCGGGGCCGACCTGGTGTGTATCGACCTGGAAGACGCGGTGCACCCTGACCGCAAGCAGCAAGCCCGCCAGGAGGTGCTGGCCTGGCTGGCAGCACGGCCCGCGCAAGGCGCTTGCCCGGTGGCGCTGCGCCTCAACCCGCTGCGCACCCGTGATGGCTTTGCCGACATGGCCGCGCTGCTGGCTTCCACGGCGCAGGTGGACTGGCTGCTGCTGCCCAAGGTGGAACACGCAGCCGACCTGCAATGCGTGGAGGGTTGGGCCGGTGCGCAGTTCGGCGCACTCTGCGCCCTGCTGGAAACCCCGCTGGGCATCCATCAACTGCCGTTGATCGCGGCAGCAGGCGGCAAGCTGCGCGCCCTGATGCTGGGCGGAGCCGACCTGGCCGCCGAGCTGGGCGCGGAGTTCGGTTGGGATGGCTTGCTGCATGCCCGGGGCCAACTGGTCAACGCTGCCCGCGCCGCCGGTCTGCAAACCTGGGACGTACCCCACATCGACCTGCAGGACCCCGAAGCCCTGTCCACCGAAACCCGCCGTGTGCTGGGCCTGGGTTTTGACTGCAAAACCGCCATCCACCCACAGCAGATTGCCCGCATCCACGCCGCCCATGCCCCCACCCCGACGGAGCTGGCCTGGGCCCAGCTGCTGGTCGAGGCCGTTCCCGCAGGCCAGTCCAGCGGCGCATTTTTGTACCAGGGCCGCATGGTGGATGCGCCGCTGGTGCGCAAGGCCCGGCGCATCGTGGACAACGCCGCCCGCGCCTGAACCCCATTTTTATGACTTACAGGAGACAACACCATGGTGCAGAACGTCAAACAGGTCGGTGAACACCGCTTCCGCGAGAGCTTTGGCCGCTATTACGAGGACTTTACGGTGGGTGACATCTACGAGCACCGCCCGGGCCGCACCATCACCGAGACCGAAAACACCTGGTTCACGCTGCTGACCATGAATACCCATCCGCTGCATTTCGACGCGGAATACGCCAAGGCCAGTGAATTTGGCCGCTGCCTGATCGCCAGCCCGTTCACCGTGGCATTGATGGTAGGCATGAGCGTGACCGACACCAGCCAGAAGGCCATTGCCAACCTGGGCTGGACCGACATCAAGCTGACCTTCCCGCTGTTCGCGGGCGACACGCTGTACGCCGAGTCCGAGGTGCTGGACAAGCGCGAATCCAACTCACGCCCCGGCGCGGGCATCGTGTCGGTCAAAACCACCGGCCTGAACCAGGACGGCAAGGTGGTGGGCACCTTCACCCGCAGCATGCTGATTGCCAAGCGCGGCCACAGCATCGAAGACAAGATCAACTACTGAGGCACCCCATGCGCACCGAAACCAACGACCAGCAGGAATTCGTCGACGCCATCGAGGTATGGGTCGAGAAAGAACTGCGCCCCGTGGCCCGCAAATTCGACCTGGCCGACGAATACCCGCAAGACATCGTGGACCAGATGAAAGAGCTGGGCCTGTTTGGCGCCACCATTGGCGAGGAATATGGCGGCCTGGGCCTGTCGGCCTGGACCTACGCACAGATCGTCATCAAGGTGGCCTCGGTGTGGATGGCTCCGTCGGGCATCTTCAACTCGCACCTGATCGTGGCCTCGGCCATCGAGCGCAGCGGCACGCAGGCGCAAAAAGACCACTACCTGCCCATCATGGCCACCGGTGCATTCCGTGGCAGCCTGGGGCTGACCGAGCCGAATGCCGGCTCCGACCTGCAGGCCATCCGCACCACCGCCCGGCTGGACGACGACCACTACGTCGTCAACGGCAACAAAACCTGGATCACCAACAGCCTGCACGGCAACTTCACGCTGCTGCTGGTCAAGACCGACCCGCACGCCGAGCCGCGCCACAAGGGCATGAGCATGCTGATCGCCGAGAAGGGCCCGGGCTACAACGTGGTTGGCAAGCTCAAGAAAATGGGCTACCGCGCCATCGACACCTGCGAACTGAACTTCGACAACTACCACGTGCCCGCCGACCGGCTGCTGGGCGGTGTGGAAGGCAAGGGTTTTGCCCATACTGCGGGCGGGCTGGAGCTGGGCCGCATCAACGTGGCGGCGCGCGGCGCAGGCATTGGCGAAGGCGCGCTCAAGCACTGCCTGCGCTATGTGCAGGAGCGCAGCGCTTTTGGCAAGCCCATCGGCCAGCACCAGGCGATCCAGCTCAAGCTGGCCGACATGGTGACGCAGGTGGAAGGGGCCAAGCATTTGATCGAAGCCGCGGCCCGCAAGCATGACAAGGGCGAGCGCTGCGACCTGGAGGCCGCCATGGCCAAGCTGGCGGGCTCCGAGGCAGGCGTGTTCTGCGCCCAGGAAGGCATGCGCATTTTTGGCGGCTACAGCTACTCGGTGGAATACGAGATCGAGCGCTACTACCGCGACTGCATGCTGATGGTGATTGGCGAAGGCAGCAACGAAATTCTGCGCCAGGTCATCGCCAAGCAACTCATCGACCGGTATCGGATCTAGCCATGGCCCGCCCCCTCGAAGGCATTACCGTGCTGGACCTGACGCACATGCTGTCCGGTCCCTACGGCACGATGACACTCACCGACCTCGGTGCCCGCACCATCAAGGTCGAGCCACCTGGCCGCGGCGAAGGCACGCGCGAGCTGCTGGCCCAGCACCCCGACTACGCCCGCGACGGCATGGGCGCGTACTTCATGACGCTGAACCGCAGCAAGGAGAGTGTCTGCATCGACCTCAAATCCGAGGCTGGCCGCGCCGTGTTCTACGACCTGGTGCGCAAGGCCGATGTGGTGTTCGACAATTTCGGCGCGGGCGTGCCACAGCGCCTGCAGATCGACCATGCCATTTTGAGCGCCATCAACCCGCGCATCATCACCTGCTCGGTCACCGGCTTTGGTGAAACCGGGCCCGACACCCAGCGCCCTGCCTTCGACCAGGTGGTGCAGGCCATGGGCGGCGGCATGAGCATCACCGGCATGGGCGAACATGCCCCGGTGCGCGCTGGCATTCCGATTGGCGACCTGGGCGGCGGCATCTTCGGCGCCATGGGCGTGCTGGCGGCGCTGCAAGGCCGCACCCATAGCGGCGTGGGCCAGCATGTGGATGTGTCGATGCTGGACGTGCAGATTTCGCTGCTCACCTATATGGCCACCATGCACCTGATGTCGGGCCACGTGCCCGAGCGCATCGGCAACTCGCACTTTGTGCACGTGCCGTACAACACCTTCCAGACGCAGGACGGCCACATCGTCATTGCCTGTATCGGCGATGCGTTCTACGAGCGCTTTCTGGCGGTGGTGGACCACCCTACCCTGCGTGAACCCGCCTACCTGAAGCAACCCGCCCGCTATGCCGACCGGCTGCTGATCGAAAACATCGTCAACGCCGCGCTGCTGCAGCACCCCAGCGCCTACTGGCTGGACAAGCTGCGCGCCGCCCGCGTGCCCTGCGGCCCGGTGAACGACTTTGCCCAGGCCCTGACCGACCCGCAGATCCTGGCCCGCGACATGGTGGTGGAGGTACCCCTGCCCGGCGGCGACAGCGTGCGCATGCCCGGCATCCCGATGAAGTTCTCCGACTCGGGCACGCCAAGCTTTCAGCCGCCACCCACCCTGGGCCGCGATACCCAGGCGGTGCTGGCCGGGCTGCTGGGTTACGACGCAGCACGCATCGCCAGCCTGCATGCTTTGGCCGCCGTGGCGTAAAGAAGCAACGGAGGACAAAAAAGGCCGCCAACGCTTACGCCACAAGCGCGGGCAGCTATTTATTTGGTATTTTTTATGCCCTGGATCGGCAAGGCATTTGGATCAGCGGTTATGGTACGGGCTCTGTTTTCACCACGACCAGGACTGCCATGCTGCCCCGCTGCCGACGCGCTACATCTTCAGGAGCCTCCCATGCTCCATAGCACGCCTCTCATCACCACCATCGCCACTGCACTCGGGCTGGCGCTGGTGTTTGGTTTCCTGGCCGTGCGGTTCAAGCTGCCCGCACTGGTGGGCTACCTGTTGGCAGGGGTGTTGATTGGCCCGTTTACCCCCGGCTTTGTGGCCGATGGCCAAATTGCGGCCGAGCTGGCCGAGATCGGCGTGATGCTGCTGATGTTTGGCGTGGGCATGCATTTTTCGATGGACGACCTGATGTCGGTGCGCAAGATCGCCGTGCCCGGTGCGGTGCTGCAAATTGCCGTGGCCACCGCCATGGGCGCAGGCGTGGCCCACCTCTGGGGCTGGCCTCTGGGCGAGGGCCTGGTGTTTGGCCTGGCGCTGTCGGTGGCCAGTACTGTGGTGCTGCTGCGGGCACTCGAAGCCCGCGGTGCGCTGGACTCCATGAACGGCAAGATCGCGGTGGGCTGGCTGGTGGTGGAAGACCTGGCCATGGTCCTGGTGCTGGTGCTGCTGCCGCCGCTGGCGGGCGCGCTGGGTGGCAAGCTGCCGGGCGAGGAAACGGGCGGCGGCGGCAGTTTGTGGCTCACTCTGGGGCTGACCCTGCTCAAGGTATCGGCTTTTGTGGCTCTGATGCTGGTGGTGGGCCGCCGCGTGTTTCCCAAGCTGCTGTGGCTGGTGGCGCGCACCGGCTCGCGCGAGCTGTTCACCCTGTGCGTGATCGCTGCAGCGGTCAGCATCGCCTACGGCGCGGCCATTTTGTTTGGCGTGTCGTTTGCGCTGGGGGCCTTTTTTGCGGGTATGGTGATGCGCGAGTCCGAGTTCAGCCACCGCGCCGCCGAAGACTCGCTGCCGCTGCGCGAAGCTTTTGCGGTGCTGTTCTTTGTGTCGGTGGGCATGCTGTTCGACCCCAAGGTGCTGGTGGAGCAGCCACTGCAGGTACTGGCCGTGCTGGCGATCATCATCGTCGGCAAGTCCATCGCTGCGGCCGCGCTGGTGCTGGTGTTTCGCTACCCGCTGAACACCGCGCTGAACGTGTCGGCCAGCCTGGGGCAGATTGGCGAGTTCTCTTTCATCCTGGCCGGACTGGGTGCCAGCCTGGGCCTGCTGCGGCCCGAGGGGCAAAGCCTGATTCTGGCGGGCGCGCTGCTGTCCATTGCAGTGAATCCGCTGGTCTTCAAGGCCGCCGACGGGTTGGAAAAATGGCTGCAATCCCACCCCGACCTGGCCGCCAAACTGGCCCGCAGCACCGACCCGCTGTCCGAGTTGCCGATGGCCACCGACGAAAAGTACCTGTCGCAACAAGTGGTGCTGGTGGGCTATGGCCGTGTGGGCAAGCGCCTGGCCGCGGAGATGGACGCGCAAGACATTCCCTTCGTGGTGGTGGAGCAAAACCGCGAGCGCGTGGAGCAACTGCGCGCCAGCGGCATCACCGCCGTCTCGGGCGATGCCGCCGATGCCGGAGTCCTGATCCAGGCCCACATCGCCCGCGCCAGCATGCTGCTGATCGCCACGCCCGATGCCTTCAACGTGCGCCAGATGGTGGCCAACGCCCGCATGCTGAACCCGCACATCGAAACCGTGGTGCGCACCCACAATGAGACCGAAGCCACCCTGCTGGCCCAGGAAAACATCGGCCGCGTGTTTCTGGGCGAAGACGAGCTGGCCCACAACATGGGGCGGCATGTGCTGGAGCGGTTTGGAAAGGCGGGCTGAGGCCCGGGCTCCACAGAAGCGGCTCTAAGGATTTGAGACAAATCGGCGGATTGCGCTTATGGAGCAAGCACAAGAAGCTCCTGATTCAATAGCACAACCCACATCCACCAAAACATTTTGTTGCTCCGGCAGACGCGGTAAAACCGGCATCCTTTGCACAATCACCTGCAAAATGGCCTATCACCCATCCCCCACGGAGACACCCCATGAAATACCAAGGAAGTTGCCATTGCGGCCAGATTGCGTTTGCGGTGGAGGGCGAGCTCCCCGCTGCTGTCATGTCCTGCAATTGTTCGATGTGCCAGCGCAAAGGGGCGTTGATGTGGTTCGTGCCCCGGCCCGCGGTGGTATTACAGACGCCTGCGGACAAAATGGCCACTTACCGGTTCAACAAGCACATCATCGCGCACCACTTCTGCCCGACCTGCGGTATCCACCCGTTCGGCGAAGCCGTGTCCCCCGACGGGCAGGCCATGGCGGCCATCAATGTGCGGTGCCTGGACGGGGTAGACATCGCGGCCCTTACGGTGCAGCACTACGACGGGCGTGCCAAGTAGTGGTGTATGAAATAAGCCTTCTGCGCTTATCCATAAAGCATGGGCAGCTATCTTAAGTGTAGTAACTTGATGCAGGAGGTTCCGGGCCGTCCACCACGTAGCCACCGGTGGTGTGCGGGTCGGACACGCTGAACCAGTGCACCTTGTTGCGGCCACCGTGTTTGGCCGCGTACAGGGCTTTGTCCACGGTGTCCAGCAGCCGTGTCTCGCTGCAGCTTTCGCCGCCGGGGCAGGTAGCGGCACCCAGGCTGATGCTGATGTGGTCAGCCACCTGCGAGCGGACGTGTTCCATTTGCAAGGCCAGCACCGCCTGGCGGATTTTTTCTGCGATACGGGTGGCACCGGACTGGTCGGACGATGGCAGGATGATGATGAACTCTTCGCCGCCGTAGCGCGCAAACACATCCGAGAGGCGGTTGAGCTGCGACTGCACCGCTCCTACCAGGGCCTGCAGCACCCGGTCGCCCGCCGGGTGGCCATAGGTGTCGTTGTAGTTTTTGAAGTAGTCCACATCCAACATGACCAGCGACAGCGGGTTCTTCTGGCGCTGGGCGCGGCTGAGCTCTACGGCCAGTTTCTGGTCGAAATACTTGCGGTTGTAAATGCCGGTCAGGCCATCGATCACCGCCTCGCGCGAAAGTTTTTCCGAGTGCGAGTGCAGCAAGCGCTCCCGTTTGACGAAGCTGCTGGTGTCGGTGACCTGCACCATCACCAGAAAACCGTCCGGGCGGGTGCTGTCGTAGCGCACCGGCACCAGGGTCAGCGACTGCGGCATGCGCTGCTGCGGGCCTCTGACGGCATCTTCGGGTCGCAGGTACAGCGGCAGCGGGGTGCGGTGCAGCACATTGGACAAGACCACCGGCAGCTTGTAGGTGAGCACGTTTTTCAGGGCGCTGATGAAGGACAGCGACAGTCCGTTGGCAAACACCGACTCCAGCGTGTGGCCCAGGGCCACCGAGGCATCGATACCGCTATGGCGGACCACCCAGGCGTTCCACACCAGCACCTCGCCGCGCGGGTTGAGCACAATCAGGCCGGTGCCCAACGCGTCCACCATCTGGGACCAGGGCAACAGCGATGCGATAGGGCTGGCAGGCATAGGGGCCAGAGGAAGGTTCAAATGCGCGACAGAAATGCGTCCAGGGCCGCGAGCAGCCCCTCCAGCGAGCTGGCGCTGAGCAGGAACACCAGGTAGCCCTGGGTGTCGCGCTTCTCAATGGTCAGGTCGATGTGCAGGACCAGCACCACGGGCTGGGTCTCATCGGACATCAGCTTGCCAATCACCGTGTCGGCGCCGTCCACCGAATACTCGGGCAGGGTGCTGCTCAGGTTGATGCCGAGCATGTCGGCAATCGCCGACAGGCAGGCGTTCAGGATCACGTTACCCAGCTCGCACATGGCCTCGTGCTCGTAGTCCACCAGGTCTTCCACGCTCACCTGCGAACCCAGCATCTCCTGCACGATTTCCAACGCCTTTTCTTCGCGAAACAACAGCGTGGCATCCAGGCTGAACGGACCGCCAAACTTTTGCCGTACCGCGCCCAGGCGCCCGCCGTTGAGCGAAAGCATTTCGGCGTTCACATCGGTGCGGTCAAAAAACTGGATGCGTGGCACCGACAACAGCACCTCATCACCCACAATTTCGCTCAGACTGGCGGCGGCCTGGCCTGCACCGACGTTAAATACCTCGGTCAAGGCATCCAGCTGCAGCTCAGACAGGGTCATCACAGGGAACTTTCAAAAAAAGTAAGTGCTTCGGTCACGCTTTTTTCACTCACAGGCTTGGCCACAAACTTCACGCCCAGCTCGGCAGCCCGGGTCTTCTGGCTTTCCTGGATGTTGGCCGAAAACAGCGCCAGGCGCAGACCGGGGTGGTCGCGCTTGAGATGCTCGGCCGCATCGGTACCCAGTATGCCGGGCATATTGATGTCCATGGTGCAATACGTGAAGGTCTGGGTGGCGGCCAGCACCAGCGCCTCGTCGCCGCTGGCGGCCTCTACCAAAGTCCAGGTGGGCCGCTTGGCCTGCACCAGGGTGCGGATCATCATGCGCGAAACCCGGCTGTCGTCTACGATCAACAGCACAGCGGCAGGGGTGGTGGTTGTCATGGGGGGCTGGCCTCTCTCGGGCATGGGGTGGATTGTGGCTGAAAGCGCTTGTCTGTGTCAGGATGTTACCTATCGATTGCGTACGGCACGGCCCGGACGTGTAAAAATTAATTTCATTTAGCCCCATACCAGGCTCTACCCCATGCTCGACCTTCTCGTTACCCACGCTACTTTGCCCGACGGACGCACCGGGATGTCGATTGCCGTCCAGAATGGCCGCATCACGGAAGTGGCTTTTGGCCTGGATGCACCCGCGCAGAAGACGGTCGATGCCCAAGGCCAACTGGTCAGCCCGCCGTTTGTCGATGCGCATTTCCACATGGATGCCACGCTGAGCTACGGCTTGCCCCGCGTGAACCAGAGCGGCACCCTGCTCGAAGGCATTGCCTTGTGGGGCGAGCTCAAGCCCGACCTGACCCAGGAAGCCCTGGTGCAGCGCGCCCTGGCCTACTGCGATTGGGCGGTGGGCAAGGGCCTGCTGGCCATCCGCAGCCATGTGGACATCTGCGATCCGCGCCTGCTGGCCGTCGAAGCCCTGCTGGAAGTCAAGCACCTGGTCGCGCCCTACCTGGACCTGCAGTTGGTGGCTTTTCCGCAAGACGGTGCCCTGCGCGACCCGCAGGCCATGGACAAGCTCAGACGCGCACTCGACATGGGCGTGGACGTGGTCGGCGGAATCCCCCACTTCGAGCGCACCATGGCAGACGGGGCGCTGAGCGTGAAACTGCTGTGCGAGTTGGCCGCCGAACAGGGCAAACTGGTAGACATGCACTGTGACGAGTCCGACGACCCGATGTCACGCCACATCGAAACCTTGACCTATGAGACCCAGCGCCTGGGTCTGCAGGGCCGCGTCACCGGCTCGCACCTGACCTCCATGCATAGCATGGACAACTACTTTGTGAGCAAGTTGCTGCCACTGATGGCCGAGGCGCAGGTGCATGTGGTCAGCAACCCGCTGATCAACATCACCCTGCAAGGCCGGGGCGATACCTACCCCAAGCGCCGCGGCATGACCCGCGTGCCCGAAATGATGGCCCACGGCCTGACCGTCGCCCTGGGCCAGGACTGCGTGATGGACCCCTGGTACAGCCTGGGCAGTGGCGACATGCTGGAAGTGGCCAGCATGGGCCTGCACGTGGCCCAGATGACCAGCCAGGCGGCCATGCGCCAGTGCTTTGATGCCGTCACGGTCAATCCGGCGAAGATCTTGCATCTGGACGGCTACGGCCTGGAGCCCGGTTGCTGGGCCGACTTTGTGCTGCTACAGGCGCAAGACCCGGTGGAAGCCATCCGCCTGCGCGCCACCCGGCTGCAGGTCTACAAGCGCGGCAAGCTGATATCCCAGACCCCGGCGGCCACCGCCAGCCTGCAGCTGCCGGGACGGCCCGCCCAGACCGACTGGCAGCTGCGCAAGGCAGGCTGATATTGCTATTATTTAAAGAGCTTTTTACGCTGATGGAATAAGCGCTGGAGGCACTTTTTTTGGCTCTCTTCCGTTTCGGGTGGCACACCACTGCCCACTCCCACAGCAGGGGTTAGAGTTGACACCCCAAGCTGAAGAAGAAAGCGGCAATGCAAGAAGAGTTGTTTCGCCAAGCCCTGGGTCTGACGCAACCCTGGGATGTTGAACGCGTGGCCCTGGATGTGGCCCGCAGCCGAATTGACCTGTACGTAGTCTGGCGTGCCAGCAGTGCGCCATGCCCGGCCTGTGGCGCTGCCGAGCAAAAGATCCATGACCACCGCGGGCGCAGTTGGCGCCACCTGGACTTCTTCCAGTTCGAGGCCTACGTGCACTGTGAGCTGCCGCGTATTGCGTGTAGCGCCTGCCAGGGCACCACCCAACTGGGCGTGCCCTGGGCCCGCGAAGGCAGCCGTTTCACCCTCATGTTCGAGGCCTTGGCCCTGACGCTGGCGCGCGAGATGCCGGTCTCGGCCTGTGCGCGCATCCTGCGCTGCTCGGATAACGCCTTGTGGCGGCAAATCGATGCCCACGTGGATCTGGCGCGCGCCAAAGAAAGCTACGCCGATACACACGTCATCGGCATCGATGAGACCTCCTGCGCCAAAGGTCACAGCTACATCACGCTGGTGCACGACCTGTCCAAAGGCCAACTGATCTACGCCACACCGGGCAAAGATGCCAGCACGGTGCAGCGCTTTACAGAAGACTTCAAAACCCACCAAGGCAAGCTCGAGGCCATCAAGGTGGTCTGCATGGACATGTCCAAAGCCTTCATCGCCGGGGCGGCCAAGTATCTACCTGCTGCGGCAGTGGCCTTTGACGGCTTCCACGTCGTGCAGCTGGCCAACAAGGCCGTGGACGCAGTGCGGCGCGAAGAAGCCAGAGATGAGGGCTGGCTGAAGAAGACGCGCTGGTGCTGGCTCAAAGACCAAGCCCAGTGGACGGCCAAAGAGCGGGACAAGATGGACTGGATGCCCCACAGCCGCCTGAAGACGGCACGGGCGTGGCGCATCAAGGAGGCGCTGCGCGACATCTATGCAAACAGCCGCTCAGACGCAGCCCAGAGTGCGCAGTCTTTGAAGAAGTGGCTGCACTGGGCGCAGCGCTCCCAGCTGCACCCGATCAAGGAGTTGGCCAAGACCATCAAACAGCACTGGGCGGGCATCCTCACGGCGTTTGAGGCAGCCCACTTGCACACCGGCTATGTGGAGGCCGTGAATTCGTTGCTGCAAGCGGCCAAAGCCAAGGCGCGCGGCTACGGCTCAACCCGCCACTTCATCGCCATGGCCTTCTTGATCGCGGGCAAGCTCTCTCACCTACCCGCCAATCCGCTGCGCAAGGCAAGGGCTTGACCCTGCTGTGGGAGTGGGCAGTGGTTTGCCACCCGAAACGGAAGAGAGCCCTTTTTTTATAAATTTAGTCAGGGGCTTGCAGCCACCCGATCTCTACCCGGCGGTTGGGTTGCAGGCATGCTGTGTAGGCCTTCCAGGCGGCGGTCCCCCCACCCCCTTGGCAATCGGTGACCACCGGCTGGGTGTCGCCCAGAGAGAGCACCTCCACCTTGCTGGCATCGACACCGCGCATCACGAGCAGGTTGCGCACCGTGTCGGCCCGGGCCAGGGCCAGGCGCTGGTTGTAGCCCGGCGCGCCGGTGCTGTCGGCGTGCCCGGTCACCACCACCTGCCGCAGCCCGACCACCTTGCGCAACTGCACGGCTAACGCGTCGACGGCCTGCAGGCCTGCGGGCACACGTCGGCCAGGGCGGATTTGCCGTGCCGGAACAGGGCCTGGGCGCTCAGCACCCGCTTCTGCGGCACCGAGGGTTGCAGGTCGGCCTGCGGAGTGGGCACCTCGGGCACGGGCGGGGGCCGCACTAGTTGCGCCTCGGCACACAGGTCTTCGGCAATGCGGATGTACGGCGCCGCGTGCTTCCAGCCGCCACGGGTAGCCTCATAGCCTGACCAGGCCAGTTGCACCTCGCAGAATGCCGCCAAGCGCTGCACATCGGTGGACGCGCACAGGCGGTTGCTGCTGCGCAGTGCCTCGGCCTGCTGCCACAGATCGGCGCGTACCTGCGGCGCAGCACGCAGCGCGGGCGTATGCCAGGGTGGGCTACCGCCCTGCTCCAGCCGGTCCAGCCAAGCGGTGGCCTGTGCCAGGCTGTCATCGACCTCGGCCGGTTCGCCGTTGTCGTGCCACTTGTCGCGCGCCAGGTTCAGCCAGGCCTGGCTTTTGAAGCGGTGGTAGTCCGCCGGGCAGGCGGCGGGTCGCTGCGCCAATTGGTTCAGCCGCTGTTGCACAGCGTTGAAAGCCGCAGGCTCGGCCACCCGCGACGGGCCGGGTGTCCCGGGCATGGCCAGGGGCTGGTCCGCGCTGGCCTGCAGGCCGACCCACGCCAGCAGCGATGCCAGCACTATCTTGGTGGTGTTCATTCGCGCCACTCCCGGGGTGCCTGGTTGGCGGGTTCCAGCAAGCGGTTGGTGCGCGGCTTGTCACCGTCCAGCAATTTTTCGTCGAACTTGAAGCGCAGACGCACATAGGCACCGCGCCAGGAAGCATTGGAGGCAAACAGGTCGGCATCGGCATAGCGCCCGGCCACATACCCTGCCGACACCCACAGGTTGTCCATCAAACGGTAGCCCGCTTCGGCACCAACCCCGTTGAGCCGGGTGCCGCCGCCCTGGGTGGTAGAGGCCATCAGACCCACATCCCAGCGCTCCGACACATCCCACAGCACCCTGCCCGCCAACAGCCCGGCACTGAACTTGGAGTTCACCCCCGAGAAGGTCTCGTTCACCTGCTTGGCGGCGATCTGGGCGGCCAGCGTCCAGGCGCGCTGCGGGTGGATGTTGGCGTGCAGCGAGGCCACATCGGTGCGGCTGTGGCCTAGCGCGCTGGCGGTGGTGCCCACGGTTTGCACTGGCGTGGTGTTGTTGTCGATGCGGTGCTCGTAGCGCGCCAGCCCATGCCAGACGTTGGTGGCCACGTCGCGGTAGGCCAGGCCCAGCTGGAAGCGGTCCTGGGTCACATCGCCGCTGCTGTCGCCCCGCGCCCGCGAGGCCAGCAGCACATTGCGGATCAGCATGGACCACTGGTCGCTGAGCTTGCGCGTGGCCGCCACGGTGGACAGCCAGTTGGTCTGGGTGTCGGACACCCGGTACTCCAGGCGGCCACCGGCCTTCCACAAAGGGTTGGCCAGATAGTCCAGGCCCAGCACCACGGCGTGTGCCGTCTGCACGCTGCCCACCACCGGGTTGCTACCTGTGCGGTTGGCCACCACCACCTGTTGGCGCTCGAAGCCGGTAGTGAAATGGATGCCCTCGCCCAGCCGCCACAGATTGCGCACGCCCACGGCGGCAGCGGCATCGCGGCCATTTTGGGCCCCGGCCATGCGGTACTCGCTGTAGACCTGGCCGTCCTTCATGTAGTCGGTGTCCACGCCAATGGCGGTCTGGGTGGCGCGGTCGCCGAAGCCCGACAGGCCATACAGGCCCGACAGGGATTCGAGCCACTCGTGCCGCCCATAGACCCGGCTGTGGTCGTTCAGGCGGTATTCGGCCCCAATGCCGACGCGCCGGCCGTCCGATCCGTCGACCACCTGTTCGGCTTCGCCGTACACCGTGGCATCGGGTGTGACGCGGGCCGACAGGCGGGCCTTGACCGCGGTGTAGTCGCGCTGGGCAATCTGGTTGCCACTGCCCACCAGCGCATAGGGCGACAGCGGCGACTGCAGCAGACCACCGCCCGCAAAGCCAAAGCCGGTGTCCGTCAGCGATCCGCCAGTGCCCGGGACCGCGCCCACGCCGTACTGGGCAATACCGGGCTGGGTGGGGTCGTAGGTTTCGTCCACGTGCGACACGCCCAGCTCCAGGCTGAACATATCGGTCAGCCGCATGTCTGCCGAAATGGAGGCGGCGTTGCGGTGCCCGTCGCTGAAGGCGTCCTCGATGTGCAGGGCCCGGCCACGCAGGCGCAGGCTATCGGACCATTGCCAGGTGGCCTCGACGCCCGCATCGGTGCGGCCCGCGGCCAGGCCGGATTCGGCGTTATGAAAGCCGGTGCTGGCGCGGGCGGCGTGGGCGCGCAGCTTCAGGCCCGGGCTGTCGCTGCGCCACTCGATGCGTGCAGCCTGTCCCTGTGGGTCGGCGCTCAGCGGTAGCACGCCGTTACTTTGCAATGTGTTGCTGAAAAACTGGTTGCCTTCGCTGCGCGCGACCTCCATGGTGAGCAGGCTTTGCGCGGCCAGTTGCACATCGGCATGCGCGCCATACAGCTTGTAGGGCGAGGCGGAGTTGCGGTCTTCGGCATAGCTGCCGCCCACCTCCACATGCTCGCCGAGCTTCACGCTGGCATCTACCCCGCCAACCCAGAATTTCTCGCCGCCACCGTCGACCTCGTAGGTGACACGGATGCTGATGGGGTTGAAGTTCTCATCCGCGCTGGGCACGGGTTTGCGGAAAAGGATGCGGCCCGAGAATGGTTCGAAGTCGTAGTCCACATAGCGCGACATGGGCTGACGCCGGAGCACCACGTCGGGCTGGTTGCGGTCGCGGGTCAGCAGCTCGACGGTTTCGGAATTGGCGATGGCATTGGGCTGCGACACCGCATACGGCCCGGAAATGCCGCGGCCCGCCTGCTCGTCCACAAACTGCCTTTGCGTACTGTGGGCGGCAAACGCATTGACCCGCACGCCGGGGGTTTCATGGTGCAGCTTGGCCCCGGTAAGGGCCCGGGTGTAGCTATCCAGGCGCGGGCGCTGCGACGGGTCGCGGGTGCTGAAGTCGCCGTACAGCACATAGCTTTTGTCTTTGTCGATGCGCAAATACAGCTTGCTGGTGCTTTGGGCATCGTGCTGCACCACCGAGGCATCGCCGTAGACCGGGTAGTACTGGTTGGGGTCGATGTCGCGGAACAGCTTTTCGGTGGTGGTTTTGTCGGAGTCGAAGGCCGCCGTCAGCAGGTATTCGCCTTTGATCGTGCCTTTGACGAAGGCCGCAGCCCGGCCATTGGCGGTAGTGGTTTCGCCATTGCCATTACTGTCGCTGCCACCCCAGCGGTGCAGGCTGTCCTCAAAGCCGATGTTGCTGATATGGGGTGTCAGGGCATCGCCTTGGATGCGGCCAAAATTCAAGGAGCCCTCCACAATGCCGACCACCAGCAGGGGCCGCATATCGGGCACAAAGCTCACCTGCCCCTGCACGCCCACGGCACCGCTTTGCACCTGCAGCAGCGCATCGCCCGGAGTGGCCGGGGCGACCAGCAGCAGCTCGGCATGCCCGTTGGTGGTCACCACCTCCAAACCTTCGCTGGCCCAGCCAGATTCCGGCTGCAACCGGCCCAAGGTGGTTTGGATGCGCAGGCGCGTGGGGGCGGTGAGCAAGGCACCCTGGGCATCCCGCAGTTCGATGCCCAGCCGCAAGGTAGATCGACCGTCGGCCGGGGCCTGGCCCGCGGACACCGACAGGCGGATATGGGCATCGGCAGGCAAGCCTTTGGAAATGTTCCACAGGCCCTCGGTGGCTACGGGGGGCAAACCACTGTTGGCCTGGTGGACAACGGGCCCGGCCAGATCACGAAATGCAATTCCCGGCCCGGCGATGGCAGCCTGGCCCATGGGTGTGACGCCCATTGCAGGGGGCACCGGCAGGGTCGCGTCGTCCGCGGCCCGGACCAAACCGGTGCCGCCCAGGACAGTCAAGGCCGCAGTGGCCAGCAGCGTACGCCGCAGGCGCAGCGCAGGGGATTTGCGGGCGTTCATTGCACACCCCCCTTCTGGCTGCTTGCGCAGGCGGGTGTTTGGGTTGCATCGCACGCGGGGCGCTCCAGGTGGTGGATCCGTGAATCAAACTGGATGCCTGTCTTGTCGGCACCGGTCTGGATTTCGGGCACATAAACAGGCCCGCGCTTGCGCCTGTCCTCCACCTGCTGGAGTATTTTGGGCATGCAGGAGCGCTCGGCGAAGTCTGCACGGTGCAGTTCTCCGTTCTTCAGGTCGACGAACAGGCTCTCGGCATCACCGGCATTGCGGTTGGACAAGGTCTCCAGGCGGCTGCCCACGGGCATGCTCTGGGGATCGACCTTGAGCACATGGGTGATGGGGCGCAGGCCGCAGATGCTGTACTGGCCGTTTTCATCGCTGGTAAGGTTGGTGCCATTCTCAAAGTACAGGCGCACGCCCGGAATGCCCGGTTCGCCTTCGTCCTGCACGCGGTTGCCGTTGCAGTCCACATAGACCTTGCCGACCACGCAGGCTTCGGTGGCAAAGACACCGCCGCTGACGCGCACCGTGGCCTTGCCTTCGTTGGAGCTGATGGTGCCGGTCTGGTCGGTGGCGCGGGCACGGTTGGTACCGTCACCCCGGTCGCCGCCCACGCCGATGCGGACGCGGTAACCCAGCTCCAGCGTCTGGCCCGGCAGTACATTGCCTATCGCATAGGTCAGGCGTGGGCCGGGTGTGCCGTCGGGGTTGGGCTGCACAGCGGCCATGGCGTTGTCGCGCGCCAAGGTTACGGTGCCCGGGATCAGCTTGAAGCCCAACGGCAGCGAGTCCACCAAGCGCACCCCCTGCACCACACCCGTGCCGCTGTTGCGCACCCGGACGCGATAGAGCACGCTGTCGCCTACTTCGGCCACGGCGCGATCCGCCTGCTTTTGCACCACCAGCACACCACCGGTCGCCGGGTCCAGAGGCAGATGGTTGTGGACCACCAGCGCGCTGCTGGCAGCCAAGGACAACTGCAAATAGTGGGTGGTTGCCGCACTCCCCTGCGGCGCAGTGGCGCTGGGCACCACGACATACACCAGGCCCGACTGTTGCGCCAGTGTCGTGGTCTGCGCTGGTACGATGGCCGAGGGTGCAAGGTAGCCACCCGGCGGCGTAATGCGCAACGTGTACACGCCGCTGGCGGCAGACGCCGCCAAGTCGAAACGGTAAATGCCTGTGGGCCCGGTCACCTGCCCTTGCTGGTCTGGCAGCAGCAACGCAGCGGGTACCGGATTGCCGTCCGGCGCCAGTAGCGTCACCGTGGCACCCGCCACCGGCTGGCGGGTCACTGCGTCGTAAACCACGCCATTGGGCTCCAGCGGCAAACTTTGCTGCGGTAAGGTCTCGCCCGCCACCACGGTGACCAACAGCAGCCGTGAGGTGGCATCCAAGGTCGCGTGGTTTTGCGGATTGCCCTGTTCACCGTTCACGGGCGTGCCAAACACGGCACCGACCGATCCGGCATTCCCCGGTGCGCGGAAGCGCAGCCGGTATTCGCCCGGATACAAACCACCCAATTGGTACTCGCCGTTGGTGCCGGTGGTAGCCGTGGCGGGTGTGTGATCTATTTTCTTGAGCACCACACCTTGGGCATCCACCGCTTCCACGGTCCAACCGGCGAGCCCCACCTCTGCGGGGTCACGCTGGCGGTTCCCCCCGGTGGCGGTGCCAGAGTCATCCCATACCGAGCCGGTAATGCTGCCGGGTACCGATACCAGGTTCACCGGTGTCGGCACACCAACGGCATTGGGCGCAGCGGGCAAGCTGGGCGCATTCGCAGGGGTGCCGGGGGCAGACCCCGCAGCGGGCGGATTACCCACTACCGAGAGCGATGTCGTTACCGCATTGCCAGGCGGCGTGGGGGTACTGCCATTGCCATAACCCGGGTTGGGGCCCGCGCCCTGCGACAAGGAGGAGACGGGAACGCTGTTGAGCTGGGGCTGGCGGGGCACCGCCGCCGCGGAGGCGTAGCTTACCGACACCACAAAACGGACCAGACACGACTGTCCACCCGCCAGGGTGTCCACCCCGGCGAGCAGGCGGGTGTCGGTGGTACCGTTGAACGACGGATTGACGCTGCACACCGCTCCACCCTGCGCGGTCACCGCGTAGCTGCCCGATTTGAGTCCCACGGTGGCTGCGGTCGGAAACACGCGCAAAAAGCTCTCGCTGGCCTGCACGTTGTAGGCAGGCGCACCCGCAGCCAGGTTTCCAACCAGCACGGCGTAAGGCACCTCGAACGCACTGGTGGACAGCGGCAATGGCACACCCACACTTTTGCTGGCGACCAGCAGCGGCACGCTGCCCACGGGTACCACCGCCAGGGCACACCCTGCAGGTACCCCGCTGGAGGCACACGCCAGGGGGTCGATGGGAGTGCCGCCCAATGGCGCGACGCTGGCCCGGTTGGTCAGATTGGTGTTAGCCGTGGCAGCCAGCGCAGTGGCATTCACGGTAAACATCGCGTTGCCCCCTGCCGCTATCGGGCCCGCCACAGTGCACACCAGCAATTGCCCTGTGGACACGCTGCCGCCAGCGGTGCAACTGGCACCGGCGGCGGCGTTGAATTGCAAATTGGCAGGCAAGCGGTCAAACAAGGTGACGGACGTTGGGCTGGAGGCGGTACCGCTGTTGGTCAATACCAAGGTGTAGAACGCGGGCACACCCACCTCCAACCGGACAGGTCCGGCCTTGGCCAGCGAGAGCGCGGCAATCGCTGCCACCGGCGTGGTGGTGATCGCGCATCCCGTGGGTGAACCGTTTGCGGTACAGGTGCTGGGGTCTGGCGGTGGGTAGTTGCCGCCCGGGTCTACCGCGGCCCGGTTGGTCAGCGCCGTGCCCGCAGTGGCTTGCGCCGGTGTCACGTTCACAGTAAAGCTGCGCGTGCCGCCTGCCGCAGCCAAGGGGCCATTGACAAGACACAGCAAGTCCAGGCCCGCAGCCAGGCTGCCGCTGGCCGAGCAACTGGCAGCTGTCGCGGAATTGAACTGCATATTGGCAGGCAGGCGGTCTCGCACATAGAACAATGCAGGGCTGGCAGCTGTGCCGGTGTTGGTAACCGTCAAGAGGTAATCCCCCGGGGCTCCCACAGTCAACCCGGTCGGCCCCGTCTTTGCCAGCACCAGCACTGGCACACCACCTACCGGGGTATTCGCAGTGGCGCAGCCCTGCGGCAACCCGGTAGCAGTGCACACACCGGGGTCGGCGGGCGTGCCGCCATTGGAGCCGACGGTGGCGCGGTTGGTTACCGTGGTGGTGGCCGTGGGTGCCAATGCGGTCACATTGACGGTGAAGCCGGCGGTGCCACCGCTGGCCGCTACGGGGCCGGGCACCGTGCAATCCAGCAGTTGCCCGGACGCCACCGCACCGCTGGCAATGCATGCCGCACCCGCTGCGCTGTTGAACTGCACATTCGCAGGCAGGCGGTCCAGCACCGTGAGGCTGGCGGCAGTAGCGGCACCGCCGCTGTTGCTGATGGTCAACGTGAAGTTCGCCGCCACGCCGACCGCCAGGCTGGCCGGGCCGGTTTTCGCCAAGGCCAGAATCGGGGTTGCATTCACGGGCGTGCTGGAGGTGGCACAGCCTGCAGGTGTGCCGTTAGCCGTGCAAGTCTGCGGGTCGGGTGGCGGAAAATTGCCACCAGGGTCAATTGCCGCGCGGTTTACCACGGTGGTTCCAGCCGTACTCTGCAGCGCCGTCACGTTCACCGTGAAAACCGTACTGCCGCCCACAGCCACCGGGCCATTGACCAGGCACAGCAGGTCCAGCCCGCTCGCCAAAGCGCCTGTGGTCGAGCAAGTCGCGCCACTGGCACCGTTGTACTGCATGTTCACGGGCATGTGCTCGCGTACATAAAAGCTGGCTGGGCTGCTGGCGGTACCGGCGTTACGGACCGTCAAGGTGTAGTTGTCGGGGGTCCCTACCGCGAAACTGGATGGTCCCGCTTTGGAGAGGTCCATCACGGGTACGCCGCCCACCGGGGTGTTGACCGTGGCACAGCCCTGCGGCAAACCGGTGGCCGAGCAGCCGGCGGGATCGATCGGTGTCCCGCCACGGGGGTCCACGCTGGCGCGGTTGCTGGCGGTGGTGGCGGCAGTCGGTGCCAAAGCTGTCACATTGACGGTAAAGCTGGCACTGGCACCCGCCTGCAACGGACCGGGCACACTGCAGTTCAGCAAGATACCAGCAGCATCGGTTCCGCTGGCACTGCAAGCCGCACCACTGGCGCTGTTGAAATGCAGGCTGGCGGGGAGCCTGTCGAACACCACGACGCTGGCCGGGCTCGCGGCGTTACCGCTGTTGCGCACGGTCAGCGTGTAATTGCCGGGAACTCCCACATTGAAACTGGTGGGGCCGGTTTTGGTCAGGTCTAGCACCGGTATTGCGTCCACCGGTGTACTGGTGGTCGCGCAGCCGCCCGGTGTGCCGGTATTGACACAGGTCGCAGGATCGGGCGGTGGGAAGTTGCCACCTGGATCTACTGCGGCCCGGTTGGTCAGCACGGCGCCCGCGCTGGCCGCCAGGGCGGTCACGTTCAACGTGAAGCTGGTGCTGGCCCCAGGTGCCACCGGAGCGCCCACGTTGCAAAGCAAGTCCAGACCCGCTGCCACCGTTCCACTGGCGGTGCACGTGGTGCCGCTGGCTGCGTTGAACTGCAGGTTCGGGGGCAACTTGTCACGCACATAGAAACTGGCCGGGCTGGCCGCCGTGCCCGTGTTGCGCACCGTCAGCGTGTAACTGCCCGGGGCACCCACGGTGAAGGTGACAGGGCCGGTTTTGGCCAGATCCAGAACCGGGACGCCCCCGACCGGTGTATTCACCGTTGCGCATCCGGGCGCAATACCGGTGGCCGTGCACAGACTGGGGTCAAGGGGTGTACCCCCCTGCACACCGACAGTCGCTCGGTTCGTCACCACCGTGTTTGCGGTCGCGATCTGTGCGGTCACGTTCACTGTGAAGCTGGTGCTGCCCCCGGCAGCAAGGCTGCCCGCCAGCGTGCAAATAAGAAGCTGGCCGCTGGCCAGGCTGCCACTGGCTGCGCAGCTGGCACCGCTTGCGCTGTTGAACTGCACATTGGCGGGCAGTTGGTCCCACACCGGCACCCCTGCCGGGCTGGCCGCACCACCGCTGTTGCTGATGGTCAAGGTGTAATCGGCAGCGGCCCCAACTGTAAAACTGGCCGGGCTGGTTTTAGCCAGCGACAAGACGGCGATAGTGTCCACAGGGGTGGTTACCGTGGCACAGCCGACAGGTACACCGGTGGACGTGCAGGTACTGGGATCTGGTGGGGGAAAGTTGCCTCCCGTATCGACTGCAGCGCGGTTGGTGAGGACGGTGCCCGCGGTCGACGACAAAGCGGTTACGTTGACGATGAAAGAAACACTGCCACCCATCGCCACCGGCCCGCTGAGCAAGCACAACAGATCGACCCCGGTCGCCAACGTACCGGTGGCGGTACACACCGCTCCGGCCGCGCTGTTGAACTGCAGATTCGCTGGCAAGCGGTCGCGCACATAAAAGCTGGCGGGGCTGGCGGCACTTCCCGTATTGCGAACTGTCAGGGTGTAGTTGCCGGGTGTACCCACCACCCATTGGGCGGGTCCGGTTTTGAGTAAATCAAGAATGGGCAATCCATTCACGGGCGTGTTGGCGGTGGCGCAACCTGCGGGAATTCCGGTAGCGCTGCAACTGGCAGGGTTGCCGGGTGTACCGCCTTGGGCATCCACCGTCGCCCGGTTGGTCACAGTAGTGCTGGCCGTAGCCGCCAAAGCGGTGACGTTGATACTGAAACTGGCGCTGCCACTGGCGGCAACGGGTGCCGCCAGTGTGCAGGACAGCAACTGCCCGCTGGCAAGCGATCCCCCCACGGTACAGCTTGCACCACTGGCACTGTTGAACTGCACATTGGCAGGCAGCAGGTCCTGCACCACCACTCCGGCAGGGCTGGCCGCACCGCCGGAGTTGGAGATACCAAGGGTGTAATTTGCCGCGGTACCCACCGCAAAACTGGCGGGCCCGGTCTTGGTCAAGGCCAGAACGGGTATGGCATTCACCGGTGTCGTGACGGTGGCGCAACCGGCGGGTGTGCCAGTGGCGGTACAAGTGCTTGGATCAATCGGCGGGAAATTTCCTCCTGGATCGACACTGGCACGGTTGGTCAACAGGGTACCCGCTGTAGCAGGCAAAGCGGTCACGTTCACGGTAAAGCCCAGGCTGCCGCCTACGGCCACTGCACCTGCCACCTGGCAACTCAAGTTCAGACCTGAGGCTACCGAGCCGCTGGCGGTACAACTTGCGCCACTGGCGCTGTTGAACTGCACGTTGGCAGGCAAGGTATCAAACACGTAAAAACTGGAAGGGCTGGCTGCACTGCCCGTGTTGCTGACCGTCAAGGTGTAGGGACTTGGCACGCCCACTACAAAACTCGACGGACTGGCCTTGGACAGACCCAGGCGCGGCACCCCGTCCACCGGCGTGTTCACGGTGGCGCAGCCGGCGGGAATACCGGTTGCCGTGCACAGATCCGAATTACCGGGCACGCCCCCTTGCGGATCCACCTGGGCACGGTTGGTGACGGTCGTGCTGGCAACAGCGGCCAATGGGGTGACGTTGATACTGAAGGTCACGCTGGCACCGACAGGAATCGGACCTGGGACCGTGCAGGCCAAACCCTGCCCTGTACCCACCGCGCCACTGGCTACGCAGCTAGCCCCGGCCACGCTGTTGAACTGCAGGTTGGCGGGCAGATGTTCCTGCACCGCCACGCTGGCCGGGCTGGCAGCACCGCCCGAATTAGAGACGGTCAGTGTGTAATTCGCCGGCGTCCCCACCACAAACACAGCCGGACTGCTCTTGGCCAAAGACAAGGACGGCACTGCCGCCACCAGCGTAGTGACCGTGGCACAGCCTGCCGGGTTATCGGTAGCTACGCAGGCAGCCGGACTGCCCGGGGTGCCCCCTTGAGGGTCGACACTGGCGCGGTTCGTCACTGAAGTGCCTGCAGTGGCCAGCAAAGGAGTCACGTTTACTGTGAATGTGGCGCTTCCTGCAGCCGCAATAGAGCCAGCCACCGTACAGGTCAGCAGTTGGCCCGAAGCGGCACTGCCGCTAGGTACGCAGCTGGCTCCGCCGGCACTATTGAATTGCACATGGGCCGGCAAACGATCCAGTACCTGGACACTGGCCGGACTGGCACCGCCACCCGTGTTCTGGACGGTCACGACGTAATCCTGCGCCACCCCCACCTGCATGGGCGTGATGGCGGTCGTCTTGCTCAGGCTCAGCACGGGAAAGGTGGTGTTTGTCACACTGCACAGCACATCGTCATTGGCAGCCAATGGGGTCGAGAAGCTGCTGCCTGTGCCCGATGGCACCACTGTGCCGCCCGATGTTGCGTTCACACAGCTGTAGCTGGACGTGTAGTTGGATAAATTGGTGCCGCCACTGGCCGTCTCGGCCACGGAGTAGGTGCCGACACCGCTATTGAGCGTGGCGATTCCGTTCGCCACCCTGGCGCTACCTGTGGTGGTCACACTGTTGGAAGTGGCTGCGGGACCGTTGACTGTGAGAGTGAACTGGTCTGCCGCCCCAAACCGCCCTCCCGGCAACTGCTTTTGCACCTGCAGGCGTGGCAGCTTCACATTGGTAAATGTGCAACTGATGTTGTTTTGCCCCGCCGTGGCCAGGGCATCCAGCAGCACCGATCGCCCGGCGATATTGGGCGTGGCAGTTCCGCCACTGCCCAGGCCCGTACACGCAATATCCGACAAGGCCCAGCCCGCGGGCGGTGCACTCTCCGTCAGCGTAGTGGCAACACTGGATTGCGCCAGGCTCAGACTCCGACCGCTTACCGGAACATTAGTGGACACCGTGGTGATCGAATCACCCTGGTAACCGTTGTCGCCCGTGAAACTGAAGGTCCCCGTACCGCCAACGGACTTTTTCCATAGGGTCACCGACGAGGGTGCGTTGCTGCATCCCGACCAATTGGCCTGAACACCAGGATCGAGCAAATTGCTTGCAGGAACAATCTCCGTTCCCGCCGTACCCGGCCCCGCCCACCGCATGCGCAAAAGATTATTCCCTCCCACATTGTTCCAGTACACCCGCATCAAATAGCAAGAGTTGGTGGCAGGAGACACAAAGGACCCAGGCAGATTCTCAAAAAAGGTATCGCCGCTGGTGTAAGAAGACAGAGTTCCGACGGGAACGTTGTAATTGGCGTTACGGTAATCGGTGGTGGATAACTGCGTAGAAATATCCACGTCGACCTGGTCATCGTGCGCAAAAGAAAAGGAGTAACTCCCAGCGCCTGGAAATTTAACCAAGGTATAAAATACCATTCCCTGCAGCCCTTGTTGGCACGCCGAAGTAAGGTTGAAGGCTGGGTCCGCATCCGCATCGCACAGGGTCAGCGAGCTCTCCATGAAATCGATATTGCCGACAATACCCGTAGTAACCGCATTCGCTGGATTGGCTGAAATATTTTTAAGGTTTTGCAATAACTGCGCATCGGAGCCAACATTGTTAATGTACCGGGGTGCCGGCAGCACCGGCACCCGTACCGTCCCGCGGTAGGCCTCATACAAAACGCTGGCGGCAACCGGTGTGGTAGCCGTTAGAAAAGTCCAGAATATGCAAGACACCTGCAAGACTTTTTTGCATAGGTGCCCAAAGAGAGACAAGATTTTTTTAAATAAAAGTTCTCCATTGTTGTCTTGATTGTTGAAACTCACAGGCGCTCCTCGAACTTTATTGCAACAGATCGGAAAACTATATTTTTCATTGCAAATAGTAGCCAGAATTCTTAATTTGGTAAGCCAAGAATAATATCGTTACACAAAAGACAAAAATGTATTCAATAAAACATAATTTATGTATGCATGGTTGTATTTTTGATGGTTTAATATTTTGTATTTTTATATAATGGATATCAATCCAAGCATTCTCCAGTGCTCTACAGGATTGCGTACAAAGACGCGGTTCCGCGATAGGTCCGTTACCGCTGGAGAAGCTCCACAGACGCGAAAGTCTTACCTGCGGGTGGGATTGGCAGCATCTATTCAGTAGAATCGGCTAGGTCAGGAGAGAGTTCTTTTTGCAAGAACCGCCGAAGGCGCAGGACCCCGCTACGTGGGTCTGAACGCTCAGGCAAAAGGACTGACAAGCGTTTTTCATCAAACGTCACCCCCCTGGAGAGAAATCCGCCCTGGAGCGGATTCACCGAAGGCGCAACCCGCAGTCGGCTTGGCACCACCGCCCAAGCCCGCCCGGCGAATCGCTCAGGTAAAGCGGACAGCGGGGACCACACATGGCCACAATGGCCATGATCTTTTGTGTGTCCCTGTGAAAGTACCCGCCATGTCCGATCTCTTGTTGACCCCCCTGAACGCCTTGCACCTGGAACTCGGTGCCCGCATGGTCCCGTTCGCGGGTTACAGCATGCCGGTGCAATACCCCGCCGGGCTGATGGCCGAGCACCACCACACGCGCACGGCGGCGGGCCTGTTCGACGTGTCCCACATGGGCCAGTTGCGCCTGGTCGGCCCAGACGCGGCAGACGCCTTTGAAACCCTGATTCCTGTCGATGTGATCGACCTGCCGGTGGGCAAGCAGCGCTACGGTTTGCTGCTCAACGACGACGGCGGCATCCTCGACGACCTGATGTTCTTCAAGCGTGCCGACGACATCTTCGTCATCGTCAACGGGGCCTGCAAGGTGGCCGACATCGCCCACATCCAGGAAAAAATCGGCCAACACTGCCAGGTGATCCCCCAGCCGGAACTGGCGCTGCTGGCGCTGCAAGGTCCGCAGGCCGTCAATGCCCTGGCGCGCCTGGCACCCGGGGTGGAGAAGCTGGTGTTCATGACCGGCGGCCACTTCGATGTGGCGGGCATCCCCTGCTTTTTGACGCGCAGCGGCTACACCGGCGAGGACGGGTTTGAAATCTCCGTCCACAGCAGCCAGGCCGAGGCCTTGGCCCGCGCGCTGCTGGCCCAGCCCGAAGTGAAACCCATCGGCCTGGGTGCCCGCAATTCGCTGCGGCTGGAGGCCGGGCTGTGCCTGTACGGCAACGACCTGGACACCACCACCAACCCGGTGGAAGCGGGCCTGAACTGGGCCATCCAGAAGGTACGGCGTACCGGTGGTGCCCGCGCAGGTGGATTCCCGGGCGCTACCAAAATACTAGCTGCTCTCGCCGATGGAATAAGCGCTGAGGGCCTAAAACCCTTAAGAAAACGCGTTGGACTCGTCGCCCTGGAGCGTATCCCCGTGCGCGAGCACACTGCCTTGCAAGACACGGCGGGCAACGCCATCGGCGAAGTCACCAGCGGCCTGCTCGGCCCCACGGTGGACAAGCCCATTGCCATGGGCTACGTGGCCCCGGAATTCAGTGCCATCGGCACCCGCATCAACGCCGTCGTGCGAGGCAAAATCGTGCCGATGGAAGTCGTATCCATGCCTTTCACCCCCAACCGCTATTTCCGCGGCTAATCCCTTTCACTACAGGAGCAACCCCATGAGCATCAAATACACCGAAGACCACGAATGGCTGAACATCGAGGGCGACACCGCCACCGTGGGCATCACCCACCACGCGCAAGACGCGCTGGGTGACGTGGTGTTTGTCGACCTGCCCGCAGTAGGTGCGACATTCGCCCAGAAAGATGTGGCCGGTGTGGTCGAGTCGGTGAAAGCCGCCGCCGACGTGTACATGCCCGTCTCCGGCGAAATCACCGAGGTCAACGAAGCCCTGCGCGCCGACCCGGCCCTGGCCAATACCGACCCGCTGGGCGCAGGCTGGTTCTTCAAGGTCAAGCTGTCGGACGCATCGCAAATCGCGGCGCTGCTCGACGAAGCCGCCTACACCGCCTTCAGCTCCTGAATTCCCCCCACCCCATCCCTCTGCCGTCCGTCTCACACGGATGGGAGAGGGGAAAAACCATAGCGCTCCCATGACGACCTCCCTGCACGAACTCGAAAACTCCGCCGAATTCATCGCCCGCCACATCGGCATCGATGCTGCCGATGAAACCCTGATGCTGGACGTGATCGGCTCCAGTTCGCGCCGGGACCTGATTGACGGCATCGTGCCGCGCTCCATCGCGCGCAGCACGCCCATGGTGCTGCCCGCGCCCGTCACCGAAGCAGCGGCGCTGGCCGAGCTCAAGGCCATTGCGGCCAAGAACAAGGTGTTCAAGAGTTTTATCGGCCAGGGCTACTACGGCACCCACACGCCTGGCGTGATCCTGCGCAACATCCTGGAAAACCCCGCCTGGTACACCGCCTACACGCCCTACCAAGCCGAAATCTCGCAGGGCCGCATGGAGGCGCTGATCAACTTCCAGACCATGGTCTGCGACCTGACCGGCATGCCCATTGCCAACGCCTCCATGCTGGACGAAGCCACCGCGGCGGCAGAAGCCATGACCCTGGCCAAGCGCAGCGTGAAAAGCAAAAGCAACGTCTTCATCGTGGCGGGCGACTGCCATCCGCAAACCATTGAAGTGATCCAGACCCGCGCCAAGCCGCTGGGCATCGAAGTCAAGGTCAGCTCCGCATTGGCCACCCTGCCCCAGCTCATGGCCAGCGGCGACTTCTTTGGCGTGCTGGCCCAGTACCCGGCCACCAACGGCATGCTGCACGACCTGCGCCCGCTGGTCGGCGTGGCCCATGCCAGCGGCGCTGCGGTTTGCGTGGCCGCCGACCTGCTGGCGCTGACGCTGCTGGTGCCTCCCGGCGAATGGGATGCCGACATCGTCATCGGCAACACCCAGCGCTTTGGCGTGGCCATGGGCAATGGCGGCCCGCACGCCGCCTACATGGCCTGCCGCGATGCCTTCAAGCGCTCCCTGCCTGGCCGCCTGGTAGGCGTGAGCGTGGACGCGCACGGCAACCCGGCCTACCGCCTGGCCCTGCAAACCCGCGAACAGCACATCCGCCGCGAAAAAGCCACCTCCAACATCTGCACCGCCCAGGTGCTGCCCGCCGTGCTGGCCAGCATGTACGCGGTCTACCACGGCCCGCAGGGCTTGACCCGCATCGCCCAGCGCGTGGCCCGCTTCACCGCCATCCTGGCGCGCGGCCTGCAGCACATGGGCTACGAGATTGTGAATGCGCATGCGTTCGACTCCATCACTGTCAAAACCGAAGATGCTAGCGATTTAATAGCTGCTCGTGCTCATAGCGCGGGCGCTAACCTGCGTTTTCGCTTGAAGAACCACCTGGGCATCTCGCTGGACGAAACTACCACCCGTGGCGACATCGAGATGCTGTGGTCCTTCTTCGTCAAACCCGGCGAGCCCATGCCGCGCCTGGGCGAGCTGGAAGACACGGTGGACTCGCTGATCCCCGCCGAGCTGCGCCGCAGCAGCGCCTTTTTGACGCACCCGGTGTTCAACACCCACCACAGCGAGACCGGCATGCTGCGCTACATCCGCGCGCTCAGCGACAAAGACCTGGCACTCGACCGCAGCATGATCCCGCTGGGCAGCTGCACCATGAAGCTCAACGCCACCAGCGAAATGGCCCCGGTCACCTGGCCCGAATTTGCCAACATCCACCCCTTCGCTCCCGCCGACCAGCGCCTGGGCTACACCGAGCTGGACGCGCAGCTGCGCGACTGGCTGTGCCAGGCCACCGGCTACGCAGGCATCAGCCTGCAGCCCAACGCGGGCAGCCAGGGCGAATACGCCGGCCTGCTGGCCATCAAGGCCTACTTTGACGACCACGGCCAGAGCCAGCGCAACATCTGCCTGATCCCCAGCAGCGCGCACGGCACCAACCCTGCCAGCGCCCAGATGGCCGGGCTGAAGGTGGTGGTGACCGCCTGCGATACCAATGGCAACGTCGACATGGCCGACCTGCAAGCCAAGTGCGAAGAACACAGCCAGGACCTGGCGGTGGTGATGATCACCTACCCCAGCACCCACGGTGTGTTCGAAACCCAAGTGAAGGAACTCTGCGCCCTGGTGCACAGCCATGGAGGCCGCGTCTACGTGGACGGTGCCAACATGAACGCCCTGGTTGGCGTGGCCGCACCGGGTGAATTTGGCGGCGACGTGAGCCACCTGAACCTGCACAAAACCTTTTGCATCCCGCACGGCGGTGGCGGACCCGGCGTGGGCCCGGTCTGCGTAGTGGCGGATCTGATTCCCTACCTGCCCGGCCACGCCACGGCGGGCGACAACAACCACGGCATCGGGGCCATCAGCGCCGCGCCCCTGGGCAATGCATCCGTGCTGCCGATCAGCTGGATGTACTGCCGCATGATGGGTGCCGAGGGCCTGCAGCACGCCACCGAAGCCGCCATCCTGGCTGCCAACTACGTCAGCACCAAGCTGGCTCCGCACTACCCCACGCTGTACGCCAGCGCCAACGGCCATGTGGCGCACGAATGCATCCTGGACCTGCGCCCCATCAAGGACAGCTGCGGCGTGACCGCCGAAGATGTCGCCAAGCGCCTGGCCGACTACGGCTTCCACGCGCCCACGCTGAGCTTCCCCGTGCCCGGCACCCTGATGGTGGAGCCCACCGAGAGCGAAACCCTGGCCGAGCTGGACCGCTTCATCTTCGCCATGGTCGCCATCCGCAATGAGATCCGCCAGATCGAAGCAGGCACCTGGCCGCAAGACAACAATCCGCTCAAACACGCCCCCCACACCGCTGCCAGCCTGATGTCCGCCGAATGGGACCGCCCGTATGCCCGCGAGGTAGGCGCGTTCCCGCTGGCCAGCCTGAAGCAGTCCAAGTACTGGCCGCCGGTGGGACGGGTGGACAACGTGTTTGGCGACCGCAACCTGTTCTGCAGCTGCGTGCCGGTGGCAGATTACGCGTGATGGACTTGCACGTCCGCCGCGTCGACTACTGCAACCCCGTGGACGCAGCCGCCCTGCTCCACCTACTGGACCTGTACGCCCAGGACCCCATGGGCGGTGCCAGGCCGCTCAGCGACGACACGCGCGAACGCCTGTGTGCCGACCTGGCGCTGCGCCCGCATGCGGTCAGCTTCATCGCCTGGCTGGGCGACGAGCCCATAGGCCTGGCCAACTGCTTCGAGGGCTATTCCACCTTCAAGGCCCGGCCACTGCTGAACATCCACGACATGGCAGTGCACCCCGCGCACCGGGGCCAGGGCGTGGGCCAGTCGCTGCTGGCCGCAGTGCAACAGCACGCGCAGGAGCGGGGCTGCTGCAAGCTGACGCTGGAGGTGCTGACCGGCAATGCCCAGGCCCAAGCCAGCTATGCGCGCTTTGGGTTTGTGGGCTACCAGCTGGTCGCGTCCGCCGGGCATGCCGTGTTTTTACAGAAACAAATCTAGTGCGGCACAGTTCCTGCTGGGGAACTGGCCATGGCTGAATCCTCTGTACACCTCCACACCCCGTTCGAAGACGCACAGGCCATTTTTACCGGCACGCTGTTTGTGTCGCTGGCGCTGATCTTGTTTGCCCAGGCGGGCCTGATGACGGGCGGTACGGCGGGGGCGGCGTTCTTGCTGCACTACGCCACCGGCATCACGCTGGGCAAACTGTTTTTTCTGATCAACCTGCCGTTTTACTGGTTCGCCTGGACGCGCATGGGGCGCGAGTTCACGCTCAAGACCTTCATCGCGATCAGCATGCTGTCCGCCATGATGGAGTGGTCGCCCCGGCTATTTGCCATCGAGCGCCTGCACCCGGCTTACGCCGCCGTGCTGGGCGGGCTGCTGCTGGGCTCGGGCTGCCTGTTTCTGGCCCGCCACCGCGCCAGCCTGGGTGGTGCCACTATCGTTACTTTGTACCTTCAAAAAACCTACGGCTGGCGCGCGGGCAAGGTGCAGATGGCCATCGACTGCACCATCGTGCTGCTGGCACTGACGGTGATCGAACCCGCCCGCGTGGGCTATTCGGTGCTGGGCGCGGTGGTGATGAACCTGTTCATCTGGGTCAACCACAAGCCGGGCCGATACGCCGTTTTGTGAGTTGCTGTGTAGTGTCCAATACGGGCTATGCACGACACCATTGACCAACGCCTGACCGACCTGGAAATCAAAGCCAGCTTCACCGAAGACCTGCTGGAGCAACTCGACCTAGTGGTCATTCGCCAGCAGCAGCAAATCGACCTGCTGGTGCGCGAAGTGACCCGCCTGCAGCAGCGGCATACCGATGGCCTCGACAGCCCGCGCAGCCCCACTGACGACCTGCCACCGCACTACTGAATCAAAAGCCCGCCGCACCCAAGGGCTTTACACGGCAATCTACTAGACGACTGGTCTACTATCGTTACAATAACACCATGCTGACCGAAGCCCCTACCGCCAAACACCACATCCTCGACTGTGGCGAACGCCTGATCGCAACCAAGGGGTTTGTGGGCGTGGGCCTAGCCGAGATTCTGGCCGTGGCCGGTGTGCCCAAGGGTTCGTTCTACCACTACTTCAGCTCCAAAGAGCGCTTTGGCGAGGCCCTGCTGCTGCGCTACATGGAGCGCTACCTGCAGGGGCTGGAGGCGATGTTCCGCCCCGACGGTGCCACGGGCCGCGTGCGCCTGATGCGCTACTGGCAGCACTGGAACAGCACCCAATGCGCCACAAGCTGCGACACCACGGGCACCGTGGCCAGCACCAAATGCCTGGTCGTCAAACTCAGCGCCGAGGTGGCCGATATTTCCGAGGCCATGCGCCTGAGCCTGCGCGACGGCACCGATCAGATCGTGCAACGCATTGCCGGGTGCCTGCAGGATGCTGTGGCCGATGGCTCGGTACCGCCCCACCTCGATGCCCAGGCCACCGCCCTCACGCTGTACCAGCTTTGGCTGGGGGCCAGCCTGCTGTCCAAGCTGCGGCGCGACAACTCGCCGTTTGCGCACGCCCTGCTGGCTACCGAACAAATACTCGACTCCACGCTGGTCTGATCTGCGTGAGAAGCTATCATTTTTGATAAATTTCTACCCCATTACTAGCCGACCGGTCTACTTTAACCACCATAAGGAACCCCATGAACCACTTTGACTTCCACAACCCCACCCACATCGTTTTTGGCAAAGACCGTATTGCCGACCTCGCCACGCTGGTACCCGCCACCGCCAAAGTGCTGATCCTGGTGGGCGGCTCCAGCGCCGAGAAAACCGGCACCCTGGCCGAAGTGCGCCAGGCCCTGGGCAGCCGCGCCCACGCCACCTTCACCGGGATTGAGCCCAACCCCAGCTTCGACACCGCCATGCAGGCCGTGCAGCAGGTGCGCGAAGGCGGCTTTGACTTTTTGCTGGCGGTGGGGGGCGGCTCGGTGATCGACGCGGCCAAGTTCATTGCCGCAGCCGCCTTGTTTGAAGGCGATGCCTGGGACATCCTGCTCAAAGGCGGTGCCAACATCAGCCGCGCCCTGCCCTTTGGCACGGTGCTGACCCTACCCGCCACCGGCTCCGAGATGAACAAAGGCGGCGTAATCACCCGGCGCGACATCGGTGCCAAGCTGCCCTTCCGCAGCCAGCACGTGTACCCGCAGTTTTCGGTGCTCGACCCCACCAAAACCTACACCCTGCCGCCGCAGCAACTGGCCAACGGTGTGGTGGACGCGTTCGTGCACACCGTAGAGCAGTACCTCACCTACCCGGTCAACGCCCCGCTGCAAGACCGCTTTGCCGAAGGCATTCTGCAAACCCTCATCGACGTGGGCCCGCGCCTGCTGACCGCGCCCGAGCCGGTGTATGACGACCGTGCGAACCTGGTCTGGGCCGCCACCCTGGCGCTGAACGGGCTGATCGGCGCGGGGGTGCCGCAAGACTGGTCTACCCACATGGTGGGCCATGAACTTACCGCCCTGCACAACATCGACCACGCCCGCACCCTGGCCATCGTGCTGCCCGCCATGCTGGAAGAGCGCCGCGTCCCCAAACACGCCAAGCTGCTGCAGTACGGCGAGCGCGTCTGGGGCATCCGCAGCGGTAGCGACGATGAACGCATCACCGCCACCATCGCCGCCACCCGCGACTTCTTCGAGCGCATGGGCATCCCCACCCGCCTGTCGGCCTACGGGCTGGGCGCAGAGGCCATTGACGTGCTGATTGCCCAGCTCACCGAACACGGCATGACCCGCCTGGGCGAACACGGCGACGTGCCCCCCGAAGTCAGCCGCCGCGTGCTGCAGGCCGCTCTGTAATCCCATCCACAACCCAAGGAACCCTTATGTCCAAATTCCTCATGGTGCTTACATCGCACGACCAACTCGGCAACACCGGTGCCAAAACCGGCTTCTGGCTGGAAGAATTTGCCGCGCCCTACTACGTCTTTCAAGAGGCCGGTGCCAGCATCACCCTGGCTTCGCCCCAAGGCGGCCAGCCGCCGCTGGACCCCAAGAGCGACGACCCGGGCTCGCAAACCGCGGCCACCCTGCGCTTCAAGGCCGACCCCGCCGCCCAGGCGCTACTGGCCAACACCCGCGTGCTGGCCGGCGTGTCTGCCGCCGACTTCGATGCGGTGTTCTACCCCGGTGGCCACGGCCCGCTGTGGGATCTGGCCGAAGATGCCCACTCGATTGCGCTGATTGAAACCTTCCTGGCCGCAGGCAAGCCGGTAGCCGCCGTGTGCCACGCACCGGGCGTGCTGCGCCACGCCAAGGCAGCCGATGGCCAGTCCATCGTGCACGGCAAGTCGGTCACCGGCTTCACCAACACCGAAGAAGCTGCCGTGGGCCTGACCGACATCGTGCCCTTCCTGGTCGAAGACATGCTGGTTGCCAACGGCGGCATCTACTCCAAAGGCCCGGACTGGCAGTCGTATGTGGTGACCGACGGCCTGCTGGTCACCGGGCAAAACCCCGCGTCGTCCGGGGCGGCGGCGCAGGCTTTGCTCCACAAGCTGGTGTAAAAAGAGGCTACAAACTTTGCAGGCAGAGGGCTCAAAACCGGCTGTGAACTGATAAGCTCAAGGCCATAGAAACCTCTTAATCGACTGGAGAAAAACATGGCCAAAGGCGAACAAAAAACCAACAAGGAAGCGAAGAAGCCCAAGAAGGACACTTCGCCTCCCAAGCCCATTTCCACCGATGCGGTGCGCCCCACCATCACCACCGTGGTGCCGGTGCGTGGCAAGTTGAAGAAGTAAGCAAAAATCAAGCGTTTTTGCCCCCGCAAAAAAAGCCGCATCCGATGCGGCTTTTTTTTTGGACTGTGGGCATCAGGTCCAGACCGCTATCGGCGCGTCCTGCAGCCACTGCCCCGCCTGGTCCGGTGTGAGCGGCTTGGCAAACAAGTCCCCCTGTAGCTCACGGCAGCCCGCCAACCGCGCGATGTGGGCCTGGGCGGGCGTTTCTATGCCTTCGGCCACCACATCCAGCCGCAAGGCCACGGCCAACTGGCAGATCGCCTGCACCACGGCGGTGGCGTCGGAGGCAGGCAGGGGCTCGATCAGGCCGCGGTCGATCTTCACCGACTGCAGCGGCAGGCTGCGCAGCATGTTCAGCGAAGAAAACCCGGTGCCAAAGTCGTCCAGTCCCACCGCCACGCCCATGCTACGCAGTTGCCGGATCTGCTCGCGCGCCTGGTCCAGGTTGGCCACCGCCGCGCTCTCGGTGATCTCCAGGCTGATGGCATCCGCGGGCAGGCCGTACTGCAGCAGCAGTTGCTCCACCAGCTCGGGAAAGCCATCGTCCAGCATCTGCAGCGGCGACACGTTCACAGCCACCGGCACCACCTTGGTGAAGCGCTGCCGCCACAGAGCCACCTGCTCACAGGCCTGGCTGAGCAGCAACAAACCCAGGTCGGCAATCAGGCCGGTGCGCTCGGCCACGCCAATGAACTCCACCGGGCTGACCCATCCGATGTCAGGACGGTGCCAACGCGCCAGGGCCTCAAAGCTGGCCAGTTGCCCGGTCCGCGCATCCACCTTGGGCTGGTAGTGCAGGCTGAATTCGCATTGCTCAATGCCCGCGCGCAAGGCCTGCTCCTGCTCGAACACGTCGCTGGAGCCGCGCTCGAACCGGGCCTCGGCCAGCGCCACCGAGGTACCGGGCGTGCGTTTGGCAGCGTGCATGGCGGCGTTGGCGGCACGCAGCAATGCCTCGGCATCCTGGGCGTGCTGCGGGTACAGCGCGATGCCCATGGACACATCGATAAAAAAGTTGCGCTGGGGCAGTACCAGAGGGCGCAGCAGCAACTGCTGCACGCGGCGCGCCATGGACTCGGCACTGTCATGGTCCTCGTGCGCGTGGGCCAGAAAGGCAAATTCATCGGCCCCCAGACGCATCAGCTCACTGCGCTCGCCCAGCTCCCGCGCCAATGCCAGCGCCAACGCCTTGAGCACTTCATCGCCCAGCGAATGGCCGTGGGCTTCGTTGAACAGCTTGAAGCGGTCCACACCCAGCAACACCAGCCCAAAGCCATACTGCTTTGGCGTGTCCACACAGCACTGGCGCAGGCGCTGCAGCAAGGCGCTGCGGTTGGGCAAGCCCGTTAGATCGTCGTGCATGGCCTGGTACAGCAAGGCCTGGGTGGCATCGTGGCGGTCGGTCTGGTCGGTGACCAGGATCTGGATGGCCTGCGCATCGCCCCACAGCGTACGCCAGCCCGAGAACCGCAACCACACCGAGGAGCCGTCCTTGCGGTGCCGCAGACCCTCCCATTGCAGCTCGTCCACGCTGCCGCTCTCAATCTGCTGGTAGCGCACCCGCAGCTGGTCGATTTCGTCGCGCCGCACCCCTTTCAGCAGATCCGGCAGGGTTACTTCTTCCATCCGCCCAAAGCCGTACAGTCCTAAAAGCGCCGGGTTCGCATACCGCACGCGCTTATTGACCAGCACCAGAATGCCCTGGTGCGAACGCTCCACCAAATGCTGAAACCGCTCGCGCAGGTTGTCGGACTCCAGCATGGTGCGGTCCAGCGTGGCATACACCAGCATCAGGCCCAAGAACAGCCGCAGTACCGCCCCCACATTCGACTGGACCAGCAGACCTGCCTGCCCCCACAAGGCAAAACACAACTGGTTCAGCCCCAGCAGTACCAACAACGGCCCCACCAACCGGTCGGCCAGCAGGCCGCCGCGCAGGCCCCGTGTCACCACCGCACCCGCCAAAGTCATTAAAAACGGACTGGCCCACACCGTCACCGAAGGATCGTTGAACAGCAGCACCCACAGCCCGGCCACCACCAGCAAACCCAGAAACACCACCCACTCCAAACGCGAAAACACCCAACCCGACAAACGGCTGCTCCCGCGCAGCATCAGCGCGATGCTGCCGATCTGGCCAAACACGGCCAGAACCATGCCGGGAAAGGTCCATTGCGCCCCCACCCACTGGCTCATCAGGTAGCCAACCGGCACCATGGACTGCGACAGCTGCGCAGCACCCAGATCACGGGTAAATAGTTGCGTGCGGTGCCCGTGCCAGACCCACAGCAAGGCCAGACCCATGGTCAGGCCGACCACCATATTGGCCCCCAGAGAGTAGAGGAGTACTGGACTGAATGCGGGAGACATCAATAAAAATCTATTTTTTTACGTGTATGCACACAGATTCTTTCATGGTAACCCGTTCACAAAATATATCTATCTGCCAGCAGACTAGTACACATAGGAGACAGATGCCGCGCGAGCCCGTAAACTGTTACGTCTATTCACTAAAAAATTAATTGGTTTACGCTGTACAGGATCAGCGAGCGCGGGTCGGGGCTCTGAGTTGCAATGCCCGTCTATCCAACCGTCGTACAGCCGCACCAAAGTCTCCATGCGCCAGTCCTCCCCTCCCGCCCTGGTGTCCAGCGCTCTTGTCAGCCTGGCCCAGGACAGCCTGCAACCGGCCTACCCGGTACACCAGCTGATCCAGGACCTGCGCAACCGCCAGGCGGAGCTGGAAAGCCAGAACAAAGTGCTGCGCTACAGCCAGGCGGCATCCGAGGCGGCATCTGAACGCTTTGAAACCTTGTTCTCCAGCGTGCCGTTGGCCCTGATGGTGGTGGACGACCACGACATGGTGGTGCAAAGCAATGCCATGGCGCAGCGCCTGTTCCAGCCCACCGAACGCGACCGCCCGCTGCACTTTCTCATGCCCTTTGTCAGCCCCGGCTGCACCGAGCAGGTCCGCCAGGCCTTCCGCGAAGCGCGGGTGGACGGCCACTGCGAAGCCACCGAGGTGGTGTTCAGCATCGGCCAGGACGGGGCCATGTCGGGCGACCTGCACATCGCCCGGCTGGAAAGTGCGTCGGACGCTATCGCCCAGTACATCTGCGCCGTGGTGGACCAGGGCCCGCTGCTGGCCGAACGCCGCGCCCTGCAGCTCAGCGCTTCGGCCCTGCGCCAGCGCAACGAGCAGCTGCGCTCCAGCGAAAGCCGCCTGGAGGCCATCATCAACTCGGCGCTGGATGCCATCATCTGCGTCGACAAAGACCAGTACATCACGGTCTTCAACCCCACGGCGGCGGTGCTGTTCCAGTGCCCGTCCTCGCAGGCCCTGGGCAGCCTGTTGACGCGCTTTTTTCCCGACGCCGGGCACGCGCTGGCGCTGAACCAGATCTCCACCCAGGCTTTTCTGGGCGAAATGACGGCCCTGACGGCCAGCGGCAAGCGCCTGTCGGTCGAGGTGAGTGTGTCGTTCGAGCGCCACCCCGGCGGCGAAACCACCACCGTGTTTGCCCGCGACCTGACCAGCCGCAAGCGCGCCGAAGCGCAGCGCAGTGTGCTCGAAGCGCAGCTGCGCGAGTCGCAAAAAATGCAGGCGGTGGGCACCATGGCCGGTGGTATTGCGCACGACTTCAACAACATCCTCAGCGCCATTTTGGGCAATGTAGAGCTGGCCAAAGAAGACGCGGGCCCCAACTCGCCCGCCCAGGTCAGCCTGCACGAGATCGACAAAGCCGGTCGCCGCGCCCGCGACCTGGTGCGCCAGATCCTGACCTTCAGCCGCAACGAAGCCCCACGCCGTACCCCGGTGGCCCTGGCCGAGCTGGTGTTCGAAACCGAGCGCCTGTTGCGCGTCACCCTGCCCCCGGCGGTGGAGCTGCACCTGCACATCGACCCCAGCACCCCGCTGGTGATGGCCGACGCGGTACAGGTGCAGCAGGCCGTGCTGAATTTATGTACCAACGCCATCCAGGCCCACGGCGACCAGCGCGGCGTGGTCAGCATCGAACTGGCCGGGGTGGAGCCCGATGCACGCCTGTGCGACCGCCTGAGCCTGGCACCGGGCGGGTACGCCATGCTCACCGTGCTCGACAGCGGCAAGGGCATGGACGACGACACCCTGCTGCGCATCTTCGAACCCTTCTTTACCACCAAGGAAGTAGGCCAGGGCACCGGCCTGGGCCTGGCCGTGGTGCACGGCGTGATGCGCAGCCACAACGGGGCGGTGGATGTACAAAGCGCCCCCGCCCTGGGCAGCCGCTTCACCCTGTATTTTCCGGCGATGGAGCCGGTCACCGACTCGGACTTCGCCGCCCTGCTGGCCGCGCATTCGCCCGAGGCCGAGCCCGCCCCCGCTGCCAGCACCCAGGTACTGGGCAAACACGTAATGTATGTAGACGACGACCACGCCCTGGTGTTTTTGGTCGAGCGGGTGCTGCGCCGACACGGGTTTCGGGTCAGTGGCTTCTCGGACCCCAACAAGGCCGCCGCCGAACTGCGCGCCAACGCCGGGGCCTACGACCTGCTGGTCACCGACTTCAACATGCCCGGCTACTGCGGCGTAGACCTGGTGCGCGAAGCCCAGCGCATCCGCCCCGACCTGCCGGTGGCCCTGGCCTCGGGCTACATCACCGCCGAGATCGAGCAAAGCGCCATCGCCGAAGGGGTCAAGGCCCTGATCCACAAACCCAACGACGTGGAAGAGCTCTGTGCTACCGTGCAGCGCCTGATCCTGGACAATGCCGCCGCATGAGTACCGATACCCCTGACACCCCCGCCCCCGCCCCGCCTGAAAAGCAAGCCCGCAACCCGCTGCACGGCCTGACGCTGGAGGCCATCCTGACCGAGCTGGTCAGCGTCTACGGCTGGGAAAGCCTGGGCCAGCAGATCAACATCCGCTGCTTCACCAGCGACCCCAGCATCGCTTCTAGCCTGAAGTTCCTGCGCAAAACCCCCTGGGCGCGCGAAAAGGTGGAAGGGCTGTACCTGTTCATGCAGCGCGAACAACGCCGTGGAAACCTCTGAGCCTTTGGGCCTGGACACCGTCTACGCCGACGACCACCTCCTCGTCTTCCACAAACCCAGCGGCCTGCTCTCGGTGCCGGGCCGCGGCGCAGACAAGCAAGACTGCTTGAGCGCCCGCGCCCAGCAGGCCTACCCCGACGCGCTGGTGGTGCACCGGCTGGACATGGCCACCTCAGGCCTGGTGGTGATGGCGCGCGGCATTGCCATGCAGCGCATTCTCAACGCCGCCTTCGCCAACTGCGCGGTAGACAAGCGCTACACCGCCGTGGTGGCCGGCCGACCTTGCGAGACGCAGGGCCAGATCGACCTGCCCATCCTGGTGGACTGGCCAAACCGCCCGCTGCGCAAGATCGATTGGGACAACGGCAAGCCCAGTTGCACCCGCTGGAAGGTAGTGGAAATATTGGATGGCAACACCCGGCTGGAACTGGAGCCCGTTACCGGCCGGTCGCACCAGCTGCGGGTCCACCTGGCCGCCATCGGCCACTCCATTCTGGGCGATGCACTCTATGCCCCGGCCCCTGTGCAGGCCCTGGCAAGCCGCTTGCTGCTGCATGCCAGCAGCCTGGCGCTGCAGCACCCGGCCACCGGTGCACCGCTGCGCTGGGACTGTGCGGCAGCCTTCTGAAAAAATAGGGAGAATTTGCTATTCTTTTAATAGCATATCATGCTCAATATATAAGCAAAGAGACCTATTTTTATCCGCAATATTTGCTATAAAAATACTACGATGCAACCGGCCCGCGGCGCGCCACTGGGAACTCGCATAGACTGTGCCCCACGCCACTCTTGCTACCAGGTTCCCACCACGCCATGCACACCACCCGAAGCCTCGCTGCCCTGTCCTCCATCCTGGAGACCCGCGGCGCAGCAGCGGCCATTCAGCACCTGAACGCAGGCGTAGCGCACCGCTTCACGGCGGTATACCGGTTGCTGTGCGACAAGCTGGGCGAAATCCGACCTGCGTTTCTGGCCGAAGTGCCCTTGGCCACCAGCTTTTGCCAGTTTGTCTTGCGCGACGGTGCGTTCCAAACCAGCAACTCCGGCACCGACCACCGCCTGGACGGCCACCCCTACCAGGGCGTGATGGTCTGCTACCACGGCGTGCCCCTGCTCAGCGCCAGCGGCGAGCTCTGGGGCACCCTGTGCCACTTCGATGTGCAGGAATTGACGCTGCCCGATGCAGAATTTGAACTGCTGCAGCAGGCCGCCCAGCTGTTGCCAGGCTATTTGCCGCAAGCCTGATGCCTTTCAGGCGTCCTGGCCCGCCTGCAACGCCTTGACTTCGTGTTCCAAGGCCTCGGTGGCGTCTTCCAACACCTTGGCGGACTCGTTCAAACGCTTCTCCAGCGCATCGGTGCGGGCCACGGCTTCGTCCACATCCGCCTGGTGCGCGTCGCCCGGAATTTGCGTGTCCAGCACTGCATGCACCACGCCCAGCTCTTCCGCCACGTCCTTGATCTCTTCGGCTACTTGCTTGTGCTTCTCCAGCGCCTGCGCAATGGCATCGGCAGAGGACTGCTCTGCGGCGGGGGAAACAACGGGCGGGGTAATAGGCATGGCGAATGGCTTGAAAAACAGAAAAAGAAATGCCTGCGCGCGGTAGGTGCCCGATGGCATGGCGACCAAGCCTGTGTCCACACCGCGCATGGCCCCGCAGTATAAGTGCCTGCCCTCCCGAGGTGACGGACAATGGCGGCTTTACCCACGGCACAGCACCATGTTCACAGGCATCATCCAAGCCACCGCCACCGTCAAAGCGCTCCAGGACCAGAACGGCATGCGCAGCTTCACCCTCGCGTTTCCGCCCGGCTTTTGCCAGGACCTGGCCATCGGTGCCAGCGTTTCGGTAGACGGCGTGTGCCTTACCGTCACCGAACTGGTGTCCAGCACCGCCGCCGCCTTCGATGTGATGCTGCAAAGCCTGAACATCACCACCCTGGGCCGCTATGCCCAGGGCAGCGCGGTGAATGTGGAGCGCGCCGCCAAGGAAGGCGCCGAAATCGGCGGCCACCCGCTGTCGGGCCACGTGGATTTTTGCACCACCCTGGTCGATGTGCTGCTGACCGACACCAACTGCAAACTGCGCTTCGCCATTCCTGAAGCCTTTCGCAAATACATCTTTGCCAAAGGCTACATCGCCATCAACGGCGCCAGCCTGACGGTCTCAGAAGTGAACCGCCAGGAGGGCTGGTTCGAGGTCTGGCTCATCCCCGAAACCCGCCGTGCCACCACCTTTGGCCAGATCCAGGCGGGCGACACCGTCAACATCGAGATCGAGCGCAGCACCCAAGTGGTGGTGGATACCGTGCGCGAAACCGTGGCCGAGAGCCTGGGCAAGCTGCAGCCGCTGCTGGAGGCCTTGCTGCAAGAAAAAGGCCTGTCGCTGGACGACTTCGTGGGTGTGCCGCAGTTGCCGAAATAAGCTATGGCGCGTGTGCCACGCTATTTTTTTAATAGCATCTTGTGCTTATAGGATAAGCGCAAAGGCACGATTTTATCCACAACACAAGGATGGACATGGCAAAGAGCACCACCACCCCGGACGAATCACCATCCGACTTAATCGACGCACGCATCCAGGAACTGGGCGGTTGGCGGGGCCCCATGCTGGCGCAGGTTCGCGCGCTCATCCTGCAGGCCGTGCCGGGCGTGGTGGAGGAATGGAAATGGCGCGGGCCGGTGTGGTCGCTCCACGGCATCCTGTGTACCGGCGAGGCCTACAAAAGCGCGGTAAAACTCACCTTCGCCAAGGGCGCTGCGCTGCCCGACCCGGCCGCTCTGTTCAATGCCAGCCTGGAAGGCAACACCCGCCGCGCCATCGACCTGCACAAGGGCGATGCCCTTGATGCCGAGGCTTTTCAAACCCTGATCCGCGCCGCAGCCGCTCTGAATGCCCCGCCAGCCCGGTAGCCCGAGGTCGTCTCCACACCTGCGTACTATGCGCAGCCGCCACCCCCAGCGCCTACCGTACCATCGGCGCACCACCTACCTCTTGTTTCTCCCATGCTGCACACCGCCCTCCCCACGCTCCTGATGATGCTGGCGCTGGGGGCCGCTTTAGGCTTTGTGGGCGGCTTGTTTGGCATTGGCGGCGGCATCATCATGATCCCGCTGCTGGCCGTGGGCTTTGGCCTGGACCAGGCCGTGGCGCAGGGCACCGCCCTGGTGATGATGGTGCCCAACCTGCTCATCGCCTGGGTGCGCTACAGCCAAAGGCACCCCATCGCCTTGAAAACCGCGCTGCTGATCGGTGCCCTGGCCTGCCTCACCACCTGGGCCGTGGCCCATGTCGCCACCCGCCTGGCACCCGAGATCATGCGCACCGTGTTCAGCGTCTTTCTGCTGGTCCTGGCCATCAGCATGCTGGCCAAAAAGCCCGCCAGCCCCACCGCCGTCGCCCCCCCACCGCGCAGCCTGCGCTGGATGCCCCTGGTGGGCGTGGTGGGCGGCGGCGCCATGGGCCTGCTGGGCGTGGGCGGCGGCATGGTCGCCACCCCCATCCTCACCGGCTGGTTTCGCCAATCGCAAACCGTGGCCCAAAGCCTGTCGCTGGCCCTGGTCGCCCCCAGCTCCATCATCGCCCTGATCACCTACAGCGCCGCCGACCGCGTGGACTGGGGCATGGGCCTGCCCCTGGCCATCGGCGGCCTGTTCACCGTCTCGGCCGGGGTGGCCGTAGCCCACAAACTGTCTGAGAAGCGCATGCGGGCGGCGTTTGCGTGGATGGTGCTGTGTACCGCGGTGTGGATGCTGGTGAAGCCGTTTGTGCTGGGGTGAGGCACCCGACCCGCTTCAACCGGGAACCTGTAGTTGCATGAAGTACACGTCGCCGGTCGATTCGCTGGCAAGCTCGGTAAAGCCCAGACTGGCGTACAGCCCCACGGCGACCGGGTTGTCCTTGTAGACCCGCAAAGTGACCGTTGTTGCCGATGTGGCCCGTAACGCAGCGGCGATGAGCTGCTGGCACAACACCCGGCCCACCCCCTGCCCGCGCGCGCCAGGTGCGATGATGATCCGCCCCAAATGCACGGCACCGGGCTGCACCACCCAATGCTGGCCAAACCCGCACAGCTGGCCAGCCCCATCCACCAGGCTGTAGCTGGACTGCCCGCACCCCGGCAAGGCCAGCCACGCGGGCAAGTCTGCGGCGCTGAACGGAAAAGGCAGGCGAGGGCCCGCCCAGCGCAGCGCCGCTGCCGCATCCGGAATCCAGGACGCGATGGCAGCAAAGTCATGGGCGGTAGGTGCGCGGAGCGTAGCGTTCATGCGGGCACATCCATGGCGTGAGTCTGCACTTTGTTGGATTCACAAATGGCTGAAAAACTCCGGAACCGCCTGCCAGTTGCCGCTGCGGCCATCGACGTACTGGATGGGCAAGGCTGCCAGCTCTGCGTCCGACACGCCCGCAAGGCAGCCCACGTTCACCCCGTACATCTTGCCAATCGGCGTGTCGGTGCCAATGCCAAAGGCGCGCACGCCGCAGTGCTTGCAGAAGTAGTGCTGGTTCTTGCGGGTGTTGAACAGGTACTGGGTCAGGTCCGCCTCCCCGGCCAGCAGGCGAAAGCCCTCTTCACGGGCCACCGCCGCCCAGAAGCGGGTGCGGCTGCAGATGGAGCAGTTGCAGCGGTAGGTGTTTTGCGTCAGGTCCAGATCGGCCTCGAACCGGACGGCACCGCAGTGGCAGCTGCCTTGGTAGGTTTTTAGCATGAGGGGCTCCGTGGGGTGGGATGCTAGACCATGAAAGGTCGACGAAAGTAGATTACAGCCAGCCTAAGATATCGGAGAACACGTGGGCTTCCTACCGTTCTCAGCGGCCTACTCACCACATAATCCAGAGTTAACCACTCAAAACCGATAAGTACAAGCACCTTTTTTCATACCTGGCACCACTCTCCAACACCGCACGGGAGCTTCCCGAGACATGGACGCGGCCCTAGCCGGGCAACTGCTGAGGACGAGTCAAAAAATAAATTGCATCTCGCGACAGAGCGATTTGCGATCGAAAGTGGGTCTGCTTATTGCCAATAAGGATAGAACTGGCAGTAAATTTCACCATTAAAACCGAGAGCCATCTAGCATGGGAAATGGAAATCACTTTATACAAGCGGCTTGGATTGGATCGGGCTGGGGAAAAGCATCTATCAAAAATAATAAAAAATCAAAGAACCCTGACAGACTACGAGAAAGAGAAATCTGGCTTCTTGATTTAATTCAATTCAGAAAGTCAGGACTTCATCCATTCAAACCAGATACTTGGGATATCATCGCCAACGATAAAAAATTCGTACGGCAACAACGAGCAGATGCAACATTCCTGAGTCGCGGATTAATTGAAAACTCACTTGACAGGACGGCCAAGGAAATTGAAAACGGCTGGATGCGACTCAAAAAATCCATCAATGAAATCGAGAAAAACTCTTCCGGGGAATTAAATTACCCTGACTACATAGATTTAATGCGATTTATCGCACTACACCTACACAGAACAGATTCTGGAATATTAAAATCCGTTACAGAAATAAATAATTTAATTCTTTCCGCCTCAAATAATATTCAGGCAAATTTAGCAGTTCCGCTGGATGACACACATTTATTCTCAACACTAGAAAATAAGCAACCCATCAACAGACGTTCCGAAATTAAATTAATAAACTCTCGACTTGAAGCCATTATCGAGGAAAAAGCAACCGACCTCATCACCTTCGAACAGTACGCCTGGATAACATTTCACCCAAAATTTACTAAAACCATTACAGATAATGACTTAACTGAAGTCGATTTTCTTTTATTCTCAGAGCCATTTATCGAATCCAAAAAACTTAGCAAAATAGGAATAGATGTCATTGAAATGGAAAATGACTTTTTAAAATGGATGGATGCCAATACTGAAATTATAAAAAATATCAGGCCTCAACTAAAAATAACCGATACAAAGCTTAACTCTAAAATATATTTAGCAAATGAATTTATAAGAGTGGCTGCCTCTTTTGTATGCGGCCCATTAAGTAGAAACAAATTTTTTCTTATTAATAAAGAAAAAAGTGATTTAAATACACTATTAATAATTTGGTTTTTAAATATCTATCCGGTATTTGCACACAAATGCAACGAGCAAACTTCTGTATGCGCCATGTATAAAAATTCATTACGACATGCATTGAAAGCGATAGACGCTTACGACGATCTTATTCCTGAATAAAATTTTTATTTAATTTTTTCGGCTTTCACGATCCGTTAGCCCAGAGTCACTGCCAGACCATTCGAAGTGTATATAAAACTACAAATCTTATAGCTAACCCCGCCCACCCGATAAGCACAAGAGCCCCATTCCATGCCCAACACCCTCCCCCACCACCTCACCATCCTCACCGGCGCCTCGCGCGGCATGGGCCTGGCTATGGCCGAGCAATTGCTGCAGGCGGGCCACTACCTGGTGTGCATCTCGCGGCAAACGAATGCGCAGTTGGTCGCCCCGGCGGGCGGCGCGCTGGAGCAGTGGCAGGCCGATCTGGCGGACAGCGTGCCGGTGGCGCAGCGGCTGGGCGTTTGGCTGCAGCAGCAGGACCCAGCGCGGTGGGCTAGCGTGACGCTGATCAACAACGCGGGCACCTTGGCGCAGCTCACGCCGCTGCGGGATGCAGATGGGGCCGACCTGGCGCAGGCGCTGCGGGTGGGGCTGGAGGCACCTATGCAGTTGACGGCGGCATTCCTGGGGGCCACGCGGGGCTGGTCGGGGCAGCGGCGGGTGTTGAATATTTCGTCGGGGCTGGGGCGGCGGGCGATGGCGGCTTCGGCGGCTTACTGCGCGGCCAAGGCGGGGATGGACCACTTCACGCGCTGCGTGGCGCTGGACGAGGCGGGGCAGGTGAATGGGGCCAAGGTGTGTTCTCTCGCGCCGGGGGTGATCGATACCGACATGCAGGCGCAGTTGCGCGGGGCGGACGCGGGGGCGTTTGCGGACCAGGGGGCGTTTGCGAGTTTGCACCGCAATGGGCAGTTGACATCGCCGGGGGATGCGGCGGCGCGGGTGTTGGCTTATTTGGGGCGGGGGGATTTTGGGGTGGAGGCGGTTGCTGATGTGCGGGGGTGACGTTGGGACGTTAAACCGCCAATAGGGGTCGGAGCACACGCGCGAACTACGGCTTGTGACGGAATCCAGCATGTAGAGCGCGCGGATGATCCGACCCCTATTGGCTACCGCCCGCTACGGTTTTAGGAGCTGCTCACGCTTACCAGATAAGCACAAGCAGCCTGAACGTCCTCAATAAATCTCGGGCACCACGATCTCTTGCGGCACGGCGTTGCGGATGTAGTCTTCGTGGCGCTCGCGCTCGGGGAGAACGATGGCGGGGTGCTCGGTCTCCTGGTAGGGCATTTGCTGCAGCAGGTGGTGGATGCAGTTCAGGCGGGCCTTCTTTTTGTCCACGGCCTGCACTACCCACCAGGGGGCTTCGGGGATGTGGGTGCGCTCCAGCATCACTTCCTTGGCCTTGGTGTATTCCTCCCAGCGGCGGCGGGATTCCAGGTCCATGGGGCTGAGCTTCCACTGCTTCAGCGGGTCGTGGATGCGGCCCAGAAAACGCAGGTGCTGCTCCTGGTCGGAGATGGAGAACCAGTATTTCACCAGCTGGATGCCGCTGCGCACCAGCATGCGCTCGAACTCGGGCACGGTGCGGAAGAACTCCTCGTACTGGTCGTCGGTGCAAAAGCCCATCACCCGCTCGACCCCGGCGCGGTTGTACCAGCTGCGGTCAAACAGCACGATTTCGCCCGCGGCGGGCAGGTGCGACACATAGCGCTGGAAGTACCACTGGGTGCGCTCGCGGTCGTTGGGCGCGGGCAGCGCGGCCACGCGGCAGACGCGGGGATTGAGGCGCTGGGTGATGCGCTTGATCACGCCGCCCTTGCCTGCGGCGTCGCGGCCTTCGAACAAGATGACCACCTTGTGGCCGGTGGCCACCACCCAGTCTTGCAGCTTGACCAGCTCGCCCTGCAGGCGAAACAGCTCGCGGAAATACTGGCGGCGGGCTTCCTTGTGGGCTTCGGTGGTGGGCTCATCGTCCTGGCCGGACAGTATGCGGTCGTCCATCTCCAGCTCCAGCTCTTCGTCGTAGCTGTCGATCAGGTCGTGGTGCATGCGGCGCACCATGTCATCGTTGGCGTTCAAGGGCTTCTCCAAATGCAAATATGGCTACGTTAGCGCGCCGATGTGTCAAAAACATGACAAACGTGTGTCAACTTGTTCGACCTACATTTGGTCGAAGATAAGACTTGTGCGGCAGAAGTACGCGGTCTACCATCCGCCACCGACCGCGTTCTATCGACGGTTGGACATAAAAGGAGACAAGTTTTGCCACTCGGAATGGACATGTCCACCGATGAAACGACTCTGCTGCAGACCATTTTTTGGTCGGCGGGGGCATCGCGCCTGGCCCTGGCCGAGCGGCTGGACTTCTCCAAAAGCAAAACCAACAGCCTGGTCGCCGCATTACTTGATGTAGGCCTGCTGGAAGAAACCGGGCTGAAGGCCTCCAGCGGTGGCCGCCGCCCCGAGACAGTGCAAATCAGCTCCCAGCTGGGCGTGCTGGTGGCCGCCGACCTGGGCGCGACCAGCCTGGACATTGCCATCCTGCGCCCCGATCTCTCCGTGCTCGCCCGCCATTCCGAAGCCGCCGACGTGCGCGCAGGCCCCGGCCTGGTGATGGCCCGGGTGCGGGTGCTGGTGCACGAGCTGCTGGCCCGGTGCGGGGCCACAAAGCCGCAGGTGATGGGCATAGGCATGGGCGTGCCTGGCCCGGTGGACTTTGCCAGCGGCCAGCTGGTCAACCCGCCGCTGATGCCGCAGTGGGACAGCTTTTCCATCCGCGACGCGCTGCGCGAAGACTTTGCCGCGCCGGTGTTTGTGGACAACGACGTGAACACCATGGCCCTGGGCGAGCTGTGGCGGCTGCAGCGCAGCCTGCAGAACTTTCTGGTCATCAAGGTGGGCACCGGCATTGGCTGCGGCATCGTCTGCCACGGCGAGGTGTACCGGGGTGCCAACGGCTCGGCAGGCGACGTGGGCCACATCTGCGTGGACACCGCCGGGCCGCGCTGCCACTGCGGCAACCTGGGCTGCGTGGAGGCCATGGCTGCAGGCCCGGCCATCACCCGCATGGCGCTGGAAGCCGCTGCCTCCGGCGAAAGCCCCTGGCTGGCCGCCTGCCTGGCCAACACCGGCACCATCACCCCGGAGGACGTGGGCAACGCCAGCCGCCACGGCGACGCGGCGGCCAACCACATCATCCAGCGCACCGGCAACCTCATCGGGCAGATGCTGGCCTCGGTGGTGAACTTCTTCAACCCCTCGCACGTGTTCATCGGCGGCGGCATCACCCGCATCGGGCCGCTGTTTCTGGCCTCGGTGCGGCAAAGCGTGTACCAGCGCTCGCTGGCCTTGTCGACCCGGCACCTGGAAATCCAGCTCACCCCGCTGGCCGAGCAGGCCGGGCTGGTGGGCGCGGGCGTGCTGGCCATGCAAGAGACGCTAAAAAACAAAGGAAGCCCGCGATGAGCGTGAACGTGGAATTCGACAACGTGGTCAAAGAATTTGGCCCGGTGCGCGTGCTGCACGGGGTCAGTTTTGCGCTGCAGGCGGGCCGCACCGTGGGCCTGCTAGGCGAAAACGGCGCGGGCAAATCTACGCTGATGAAGATTCTGGCCGGGTTCGAGGTGGCCACCGGCGGCACGCTGCGCATCAACGGCCAAGCCCAGCACTTCACCACCTCGCGCCAGGCGGAGGAACAAGGCATTGTGCTGATCCACCAGGAATTCAGCCTCGCCGAAGACCTGACGATTGCGCAAAACCTGTTCCTGGGTCACGAGAAGAAAAAGGGCTGGTTGCTGGATGACCAGACCATGCAAACCGAGTCCGCCAAAGCCATCGCCCAGGTGGGCTTGCAGGCCGACGTGAACACCCGCGTGAAGCACCTGATCGTGGCCGAAAAACAGCTGGTGGAAATTGCCCGCGCCCTGCTCCGCAAAGCCCGCCTGCTGATCATGGACGAGCCCACCGCCACCCTCACCCCGGGCGAAACCAAGCGCCTGTTTGCGCTGATGGCCCAGCTCAAGGCCGACGGTGTGACCCTGGTCTACATCTCGCACAAGCTCGACGAGGTGGAGCAGGTGACCGACGAGGTGGTGGTAATGCGCGACGGCCGCTTTGTGGCCCGCGAAGAGACGAAGAATTTAACCCGCCAACAGATGGCCAGCCTGATGGTGGGCCGCGAGCTGACCGACCTGTACCCTCCCAAAGCGCCGCATGCGCCCGCCGTCGCGCCCATGCTCAAGGTGACCGGCTTGACCGTGCCCGGCTGGGCCACCGACGTAAGTTTCGAGGTGCGCCCTGGTGAGATCCTGGGCTTTGCCGGGCTGGTGGGCGCGGGCCGCACCGAGCTGTTTGAGGGCCTGCTGGGCCTGCGCCAGCGCACCGCCGGCCACATCGAGCTGCAAGGCCAGGCGGTGGACCTGAAAAGCCCCCGCACTGCCGCCCAGCAGGGCCTGACCTACCTCAGCGAAGACCGCAAGGGCAAAGGCCTGCACGTGCACTTTGGCCTGCGCGAGAACCTGACCCTGATGGCGCTGGAGCGCTACACCCACCCGTTTCTGGACCCGCAGGCCGAAATGGCCGCTTTGAAGACGGCGGTGGAGGACTACGGCATCCGCACCGGCGACTTGCAGAGCAAAGCCTCCAGCCTGTCGGGCGGCAACCAGCAAAAGCTGGCCCTGGCCAAGGTGCTGCACCCACAACCGAAGGTGGTCGTGCTGGACGAACCCACCCGCGGCGTGGACGTGGGGGCCAAGCGCGACATCTACTTTCTGGTGCAGCGCCTGGCCCGCGAGGGGCTGGCCGTGGTGGTCATCTCCAGCGAGCTGATGGAGCTGATAGGCCTGTGCCACCGCGTGGCGGTGATGCGCGGCGGCCAGCTGCAAACCGTTTTAGAAGAACACCAGTTAACCGAACAGGAACTCATCCGCCATGCCACAGGAAGCCACTAAATCCCCCCGCACCGCCACCCACTGGATGGGCCGCCTGCACGGCATGGGCCCGGTCATCGGCCTGGTGTTGCTGCTCATCGCGGGCACGCTGCTCAACAGCAATTTCGCCACGCTGGACAACGCCATGAACGTGCTGACCCGCACGGCCTTCATCGGCATCATCGCCGTGGGCATGTGCTTTGTGATCGTCTCCGGCGGCATCGATTTGTCGGTGGGGTCCATGGCGGCGCTGATTGCGGGCAGCGTCATCATGTGCATGAACACCCTGGGGCCCATGCTGGCCTCGCCGGTGATGGTGGTGGCCCTGGGGATGGCCCTGGCACTGGTGCTGGGGGCGCTGTTTGGCCTGGCGCACGGCCTGCTGATCACCAAGGGCCGCATCGAGCCCTTCATCGTGACCCTGGGCACGCTGGGCATCTTTCGCGCCTACCTCACCTACTTTGCCAACGGCGGCGCGATCACGCTGGACAACGATTTATCGGACGTGTACAGCCCCGTGTACTACGCCAGCCTGCTGGGTGTGCCGATTCCGGTGTGGGTGTTTTTGGTGGTGGCGCTGCTGGGTGGCGTGATCTTGAACCGCACCGCCTTTGGCCGCTACGTGCAGGCCATTGGCTCCAACGAGCAGGTGGCCCGCTACGCCGCCGTGGACGTGGACCGCATCAAAATCTTGACCTACGTGCTGCTGGGCGTGTGCGTGGGCATCGCCACCCTGCTGTACGTGCCGCGCCTGGGCTCGGCCTCGCCCACCACCGGCCTGCTGTGGGAGCTGGAAGCCATTGCCGCGGTGATCGTGGGCGGCACGGCGCTCAAGGGCGGCGCGGGCAGCATCACCGGTACGGTGGTGGGGGCCATTTTGCTGTCGGTCATCAGCAACATCCTCAACCTCACCAGCATCATCAGCGTGTATTTGAATGCTGCCGTGCAGGGCTTTGTGATCATCAGCGTGGCATTCATGCAGCGCTCAAAACGCTAGTTTTCCAACCCGGTAGCACCCGCTACTTTTTATCCACCTGTAGGAGACAACTGAAATGAAAAAGATCACCCGTAGATTGGCCCTCACCGCTGTAGCCTTTGCAGCCCTGGCCACCGCGCCCAGCTTCGCGCAGGAGAAAGTCGTGCTCGGCGTGGCCATCCCCGCCGCCACCCATGGCTTCACCGGCGGCATCGTGTTCTGGGCCAACCAGGCCAAGAAGGACCTGGAAAAGGCCCACCCCGGCCTGCAGGTCATCGTCAAGACGGCCTCCGGCGCGCCCGAGCAGGCCAACCAGCTGCAGGATCTGCAAACGGTGAACAAGATCAACGCCCTGGTGATCTTCCCGTTTGAATCGGCCTCGCTCACCAAGCCGGTGGCGCAGGTGAAAAGCAAGGGCGTGTACGTCACCGTGGTCGACCGCGGCCTGACCGACACCAGCGCGCAAGATGCCTACATCTCGGGCGACAACACCGCCTTTGGCAAGATCCCCGGCGACTACCTGGTGAAGGCCATGGGCGGCAAGGGCAACATCGTCGCCATGCGCGGCATTGCCACCACGCTGGACAACGAGCGCATGGATGCCTTCAACGCCGCCATCAAGGGCAGCCCCGACATCAAGCTGCTGGATGCCAAATACGCCAACTGGAACCGCGACGATGCCTTCAAGGTCATGCAGGACTACCTGACGCGCTTCAAGCAGATCGACGCGGTGTGGGCTGCCGACGACGACATGGCCGTGGGCGTGCTCAAGGCCATCGACCAGGCCAAGCGCACCGACATCAAGATCGTCTTCGGTGGCGCGGGTGCCAAGGGCATGATCAAAACCCTGATGGACGGCAAAGACCCGCGCATCCAGGCCAACGTGTCGTACTCGCCCAAGTTCATTTACGACGCGATCAAGCTGACGGCCGAGGCGCGCCTCAGGGGCGAAAAGCTGCCTGCCACCTACATCATCCCGTCGGTGCTGATCACCAAAGAGAACGCCAGCCAGTTCTACTTCCCTGATTCGCCGTTCTGATCTGCCTCTGAAAAATTTATAAAAAAGGGCTGCTTGCGCTTATTCCATAAGCGCAAGCAGCTATAAAAAATAGAGTAACCATGAATTCCAACCGCAAACTCCGCTACGCCATGGTCGGCGGCGGGCGCGATGCCTTTATTGGCGCAGTGCACCGCAAAGCCGCCGCACTCGACGGCCAGATCGAACTGGTCGCAGGCGCACTCTCCGCCAACCCCGACAAGGCCCGCGCCTCCGGCCGCGACCTGTTTTTGGCCGATGACCGCAACCACGGCAGCTGGCAAGATTTATTGGCCGACGAACTCAAGCGCCCCGCGCACGAGCGCATCGACTTCGTCAGCATCGTCACCCCCAACCACCTGCACTTCCCCGTGGCCCAGGCCTTTGTGGAAGCGGGCTTCCACGTGGTGTGCGACAAGCCTTTGGTGCACACCAGCACCCAGGCGCAGGCCCTGGTGGAGGCCGTCAAGCGCCAGGGCACGGTGTTTGGAGTCACGCACAACTACACCGGCTATCCGCTGGTACGGCAGATGCGCGAGATGGTGCGCAGCGGCGCGATCGGCACCGTGCGCAAGGTCATCGTGGAATACCACCAAGGCTGGCTGGCCACCGCCGTGGAAGACACCGGCAACAAACAAGCCGCCTGGCGCATGGACCCGGCCCTCAGCGGACTGGCCGGGGCCATGGGCGACATCGGCTCGCATGCCGAAAATCTGATGACCACGGTGACCGGGCTGGAGGTGGAAAGCATCTGCGCTGACCTGGCCGCCACCGGAGCGGGCCGCACGCTGGACGACGATGCGCAAATGCTGCTGCGTCTGCAAGGTGGGGTACGTGCAGCCCTGCTCGCATCGCAAATCTGTATCGGCAATGAAAACGACCTGCGCCTGCGCGTCTTTGGCAGCAGCGGCACGCTGGACTGGAGCCAGGAGAACCCGAACCGGCTGGTCCACATTCCCCTGAACGAGGCACCCCGTACCCTGACGCGCGGCGGCCCCGGCCTGTGCGAGGCGGCCACCAAGGCATCGCGCCTGCCCGCGGGCCACCCCGAGGGCTTTATCGAAGCCTTTGCCAACATCTACCTGGGCGTAGCCGCCGACATCCGCGCCCGGCTGGCCGGTAGCGTGGCCAACCCCATGGATGCCGACTACCCGCGCGTGGAAGACGGCGCGCGCGGCGTGCGCTTCATCGAGAAGGTTCTGGAATCTGCCCACAGCACCCAGAAGTGGACGGCGATGGGCTGAAGCGATGCTACTTTTTTAGTAGCTACTTATGCTTACTGGATAAGCACAGGGGCTCGATTTTATTAAAATTAAATACGGGTCCGCTCAGCCTGCGATCAGCCCGCAATGAGCATCTGGTAGATGTCGTCCTTGATCTTCAGGCGCTTCTTCTTCATGTCTTCCATTTCCACGTCGCCAATCGCGTTACCGTCCTGCTCTATCTTGGTGATGGCGTGGTTGACGGTGTCGTAGTCGTTGAACAGGTGCAAAAAGCGCGAGCTGCTCAGCTTCAGGGCGCGCATCTTGCCGACGAGCTGCGGGAATTCATGGGCCAGGTCGTGGTTGAGTAGTTCCATGCTGTCTCCTTGTGGTTGTAAATCTTCTAACCGTCTAGCTACTTTGGAATTTTGCGGCGCGGAAAGTCAGCACCAGGGTATCGCGGTGCCCGCCCTCGGCCGTGGGCTGGATGGGGGTGGACTCGTGCACCACGCGGGCATCGTCCAGCAGCAGCATCGTCCAGGGCGCGGTCATGGTGAAGCGCTGGCCGTGCGGGCCTTCGGCTTCAAACACCCGGGTTTCGCCACCCTTGATACCTTCGCGGCCCACCAGCAGCACGGCCACAAAGTCCACGCCGTCGCGGTGCGCGCCCTCGGGCGTGGGGCGGCCAATGCCGTCGGTGGTGTCGATACGGAACTGGTGCGCTTCCACGTACCAGGGTGCCTGGCCACTGCCTTTGAGCGTGGAGCAAATATGGCCCAGCGCCAGCAGCAGTTGCGTCCAGGCAGGCTGGGCCACGGTGGCGGGCAGCATGGGCGCAAACCAGCGCTCCATGCCGCCGTGCAAGGCGTTGTACTCCACCGGCTGCCAATGCGGGCGGTGCGGCACCTGCTGCAGCGTGTCGCCCTGCAGCACAAAACAGGAGTGGCGGCGGCGCCGGTAGCGGCCACCGTCTTTCAGGTATTCGTCGGGCTGCAGGTCATCCCAGCTGGGGACCAGGGCATTCAAATCGGCCAGCGTACAACCGGCCAGTGCGGCCACGCCTTCGGGGCTGAGGGCGGCATAGGCCTGTTGGCGCAGCACGTCCACCGTCTGGGCGGGCGGGGTGGTGGGGGGAGAAAGCAACACAGCGCTCATGCTTCGATCTTCACGCCTTTCCAGAAAGCCACGCGGTCGGTGACTTCTTCGGCACCCATCTTGGGCGTGGCGTAGTACCAGGCCGCGTCGGTGTTCATCTCGCCGTTGACGATCAGCGAGTAGTAGCTGGCCTGGCCCTTCCAGGGGCAGGTGGTTTTGTGGTTGCTGAAACCCACGAAGTCGTGGTTCAGCGAGCTCAGCGGGAAATAGTGGTTGCCTTCCACCACCGCGATATCGTCGCTCTCGGCGATCACAGCGCCGTTCCAAATAGCTTTCATAGAGACTCCTTCGGTTGGCTCAGAGGTAAAGGATATACCAGTCGGCAATGTGTCCCGGTTGAGATCTGTCAAGGAACCCGGTTTGGTTACCATGCTTTTTTTGCCCACCGGAGCCCAGACCATGACCACCAACCACCAGATCCGCCTCGCCAGCCGCCCTACCGGCCTGCCCACCCGCGCCAACTGGATGGCCACCACAGAGCCAGTGCAACAACCCGCAGCAGGCGGCGTGCTGGTCAAGGTGCTCAGCCTGTCGCTGGACCCGGCCATGCGCGGCTGGATGAACGAGGGCAAAAGCTACATCCCGCCCGTGGGCATTGGCGAGGTGATGCGCGCAGGCGGCGTGGGCGTGGTGGTGGCATCGCACAACCCGCTGTTTGCCGTGGGCGACCATGTATCGGGCTCACTGGGCGTGCAGGAGTACACGCTGGTTCCGCAAGAGCAACTGCGCCGCAACGGCCTGTCCAAGATCGACCTGAGTTTAGGCAGCCTGACGCAGTGGCTCAACGTGCTGGGCATGCCCGGTATGACGGGCTACTTCGGCCTGCTCGACATCGGCCAGCCCAAGCCCGGCGAAACGGTAGTAGTGTCGGGCGCTGCCGGTGCCGTGGGCCAGACCGTAGGCCAGTTGGCCAAGCTCAAGGGCTGCCAGGTGGTGGGCATTGCGGGCGGCCCGGCCAAGTGCGCCTGGGTGGTAGACACCCTGGGTTTTGATGCCTGCATCGACTACAAAGCCGGGCCCGATGCGGTACGCAACGGCCTCAAAGAGCACTGCATCGCCGGGGTAGACGTGTACTTCGACAACGTGGGCGGCGACATCCTGGACCAGGTGCTAGCCCAGCTGGCCCGCGCCGCCCGCATCGTGATTTGCGGCGCGGTCAGCCAGTACAACAACACCACGCCGGTGCAAGGCCCGAAAAACTACCTCAGCCTGCTCGTCAACCGCGCCCGCATGCAAGGCATGGTGGTGTTCGACTACGCCGACCGCTACCCCGTGGCCGTGGCCGAGCTGGCGGGTTATTTGAAGGATGGCCGCATGGTCAGCCTGGAGGACGTGGTGGTCGGGCTGGACACCTTCCCCGAGACGCTGCTGAAGCTGTTTGCGGGGGAGAATTTTGGCAAGCTGGTGCTGCAGGTGGCCGAGGCCTAGCACTATCGAAAATATAGCTGCCCACGCTTTACTGGCAAGCACAAGTGGCCTATTTCTTATAAATCCTGCGGTGGACGGCAATGCAGAGCCAAGGCGCGGCGCAGCGGTATTGCCACAAGGCAATGCCGGTGGTGCGGGAGTCGTAACACAATGGGGTTATGGATAACCACTACCTGACCTCCCTTTTCGCCCCCGACTCCATCGTGGTGTTTGCCGGGGCGGCAGACGCGCCCGGCACGCCCCAGGCCCAGGCGCTGGTCGCAGCGCTCAAGGCCCAGCCATTCAGCGGCAGCCTGGCCTTTCTGGATATCCACACCACCGGCACGCTGGCCGACCTGGCGCAAACCCGGGCCGACCTGGCCATCATCGCCCTGCCCCCTGAAGACGTGGCAGCTGCGCTGGAAGTGGCCGGACGGATCAAATGCCGCTCGGCGCTGGTGGTGTCCAGCGGCATCAACGCCACGCAGGCGGCCGACCTGCACCGCGTGGCCAAGCGCCACGGCATGCATTTGCTGGGGCCCAACTGCATGGGCTTCCAAAGCCCGCGCCGGGGGCTGAACGCCAGCGTGGCAGGGGCGCTGGCCGCACCGGGGCATCTGGCACTGGTGTCGCAGTCGGGCGCACTCACCGCCTCTATCCTGGACTGGGCCAAACAGAACGCGGTGGGCTTTTCGACCGTGGTGTCGCTGGGGCCCAACACCGCCGTGGACCTGGCCCAGGTGCTGGACTACCTGGCCAACGACGCGCACACCCACAGCATCGTGGTGTACATGGAAGGCATCTCGGATGCGCGTCGCTTCATGAGCGCCCTGCGCGCCGCAGCCAACGCCAAGCCGGTGGTGGTGCTCAAAGCCGGGCACAAGGCCGGTGGCAACAAGGCCGCGCAAACCCACTCGGGCACCATCGTGGGCAGCGACGATGTGTTTGACTCGGCCCTGCGCCGGGCGGGTGCCGTGCGGGTGCATTCCTTTGTGCAGCTCTTCTCGGCGGCCAAATGCCTGGCATCGCGCTACCGGGCGGTGGGCAAGCGGCTGGCTGTGGTCACCAACGGCGGCGGCCCCGGCGTGCTGGCAGCCGACTGGATCAGCGAGATCGACCTGGAACTGGGCACGCTCAGCCCCGCCAGCGTGGCGGCCCTGCGGCCCCAGCTGCCGCCACTGGCCACGCTAACCGGCCTGGTCGACCTGTCCGAAGACGCCACGCCCGCCCACTACCTGGCCGCCGTGCAGGCCGCCAGCACCGACCCGCAGGTGGATGGCGTGCTGGTGATCCATTCGCCCAAGGGCGGTTGCGATGCCGCTGCCATCGCTGCGGCGCTGGCCGAATTCATGCCCCACACCACCAAGCCGCTGCTGAGCTGCTGGATGGGAGACGCCTCGGTGATGGGCGCGCGCACCCTGCTCAACGCCGCCGCCATTCCCACCTTTCGCACGCCCGAGGCGGCCGTGGGCGCGTTTGGCAACATCGCCTCGTTCTACCAAAACCAGCGCCTGTTGCAGCAAACCCCGCCGCCCCTGTCGGCGCTGGCCCAGCCCGACATCGAGGGCGCGCGCCTGCTGATCGAGAGCGTGCTGACCGAGCGCCGCAAGGTGCTCACCGAAATGGAGTCCAAAGCTCTGCTGGCGGCCTTCCACATCCCGGTCACCCAGACCGTGCTGGCCCGCAGCGCCAATGAAGCCATGATGATCGCCACCCAGCTGGGCTACCCGGTGGCGCTGAAGATCGACTCGCCCGACATCAGCCACAAGTCCGACGTGGACGGCGTGGCCCTGAACATCGCCAACGCCGTGGGCGTGCGCGACAGCTACAACGACATGGTGGCCCTGGTGGCGCGGCAGATGCCGCAGGCCCGCATCAACGGTGTCACGGTGCAAAACATGGCGCGCCACAAGCGCGGGCGCGAAATCTACATCGGCCTGGTCACCGACGACCCCTTTGGCCCGGTCATTGCCTTTGGCGCGGGCGGAACCATGATCGAGCTGCTCAACGACCGCGCCATGGAGCTGCCGCCGCTGAACCAGTTTCTGGCCCGCAGCCTGATCGAGCGCTCCCGCGTGGCCGAGACCCTGGGCGAATGGCGCGGTGCCAGCCCGGTGGACATGCACGCGCTGGAGCAGGTGCTGATGCGGGTGTCGGAAATGGTCTGCGCCCTACCCCAGCTGCGCGAGATGGACATCAACCCCATCATCGTGGACGCCTCGGGTGCGGTGGCGGTGGACGCACGCATCGTCATCGACCATTCCCCCGTGGGGCACAGCGGGCGCGGCCCCAGCTACCAGCACCTGGCCATCCTGCCCTACCCCGCCCATTTTGAGCATGTATGGCCGCTGCGCGGTGGTGGCCAGTACGCCGTGCGCCCGATCCGCCCGGACGATGCCCAGATGCTGCAAGACCTGGTGCGCGGCCTGTCGGCCGAGAGCCGCTACTTCCGCTACGTGTCCATGCTGTCCGAGCTGCCGCCCAGCATGCTGTCGCGCTTCACCCTGATGGACTACGACCGCGAAATGGCTCTGGTGGCGGTGTTCAAGGAGCGCGTGGTCACCGACGACGGCAGCATTACCGAGACAGAACGCATCCTGGGCGTGTCGCGCTTCATCACCAACCCCGACAGCACCAGTTGCGAGTTCTCGCTGGTGGTGGCCGACGCCTACAGCGGCCGCGGCCTGGGCAGCCGTCTGATGCTCAGCATCATGGAAGTCGCCCGCGAAAAAGGCCTGAGCGAGATCGAAGGCCTGGTGCTGGCCAACAACCCCGGCATGCTCAAGCTGATGCGGGGCCTGGGCTTTACCGTGAAGCCGTTTGCCGAGGACCCGGACTTCCGGCTGGTGACGCATGCGTTGTAAAGTGCCTTTGAGGCCTCTCGCGCCCATTGAGTGGGCGTGAGCAGCTATTTTTTAGATAGCAACGTATCACCGGCTTGGCACGCGGCCCGATGGCCACCATCCTGCGTGGACCCCGCAGCCTTTGCCCGGTCCATACACCTGGAGGCCCTGGTGGGTTCCGCGCTTAAACGATGGTGGCTCGCATGCCGCTCAGGCCGGCACTTTGAAGCGGGCCACTTCCTCGGCCAAACCCTGGGCCTGGTCGCGCAAAGCGCCAGCGGCCGCCGCCGTTTCCTCGACCATGGCCGCATTCTGTTGCGTTGCGCGGTCCAGTTCCTGGACGGCGGTACCGACCTGCGCTACGCCCTGGCTTTGCTCTTGGGAGCCCATGGCGATTTCGTTGAGCAGCCCGCTGATGCGCTGGGCACTGGTAACGATATCGGTGATGGCCGAGCCTGCATCCCGCACGATTCCCATGCCGCTCTGTACTTTCACCGCACTGGTGGAAATCAGCGTCTTGATCTCTCGGGCCGCGTCGGCAGAACGCCCCGCCAGCGCCCGTACTTCTGTGGCCACCACGGCAAACCCCCGGCCTTGCTCTCCGGCCCGCGCCGCTTCGACGGCGGCATTCAGTGCCAGGATGTTGGTCTGAAAGGCGATGCCGTCGATGACACCGATGATGTCACTGATCTTCGCCGAAGAGCCCTGGATCTCCTCCATGGTGGCCACCATATTGCCGATCACATTTCCGCCATGGCCGGCGATCTCCGCGTTATGTGTCGCGATCTTGGTGGCTTCGTACACATGCTCCGATGTCTGTTTGACCGTGGCGCTGATTTGCTCCATGGCCGCTGCGGTCTGCTCCAGATTCGCGGCGGTCTGCTCCGTGCGTGCCGACAGTTCATTGGAGGCATCCGCTATCTCGGTGCTGGCATGCACGATGTCGTCGGATGCATGGCGCACTTGCACCACCATCCGTCGAAGACTGGCCTGCATATTGCCGAGCATGAACATCAGTTCCGCAGCCTCATCCTGGCCCCATGGCTTGGACGAGGTTGTAAGGTCACCATCTGTCATGGCTTCCAGGTGCCGACTGACTTCCTGCAAGCCGCCGCGCATGACCAGGTAAAACGCATAGAACAGGTAGGCGGCTACCAGCAGCGACACCAGAATGACCAGCAGCATGCTGTTCCGTGCCGCTACGGTGCGATCGATGCGCGCTTGCAAAAGCTCGCCCAGCAAGGTGGTACTTTGGCTGGCGGTCGTGCGAAGACTGTCCACCGCCACCTGGCCGGAAGCTCCGAGCTGCTGCACATCCGCGCTAAAGACAGGGCCGAACCAGGACTTGCGAGCCGCGTCAAAGAATACTTGGGCCGCCTCCGCTGCCGCAGCGGCTTTGATGCGCGAATGCACATCGGTATTGGATTCATCGGCCCGGTTGGCCATTTGGGTGATGGCACCGATGCGTTGCTGGCCGGCATACCAAACCCCGTACAGTTCCCGCACTTGCGCTTCGGTTGCGTTGCCACGCCGCTGCGCTGCACCGGCCATAGCCCGGCTGTGCGAGATCGACTCGATCACGTCGGACACAACATCGGTTGACAGCGCCATCAGGTAGTAGGTGTCCTGGTCCGGGTCGAGCGTCAGGTTCGAGCGATCCAGCACCGTAAGACGCAAGTCCCGGACGGCATCGACATAGGATTGCATCGCGCCTTCCAAGTCGTCTGGCGAAGCGCTGGAGGCTTTGGCCGCCAACGCCTGGTGCAACTGCTCCACCTTGGCAAGCTCTGGGCGCACATCCAGACCGTCTGGTGCCGACGCGGCCAACTCTTTGACCGGCACCAGCAGTGCTTCAATGGCATTCATATCCAATTTCGCAGCCAGACCGGAGAGCACCAGCCGCCGCTGCTTCTGCACCTCGATCAACCAAGGCTCCATCCGCTTGACCACGGACACGCCGACCTGCTCATGGCGGGCGAAATCGATGGTCGATTGGCTGTTGCGGATGTAGGCCATGGCCAGCAAGACCAGGGGCAACAAAAAGGCGAACGAGATCAGGCCCGCCTTCGATCCGAACTTGAGTTTGCGAAATAGCCGCACACCGATAGCCCATGGACCATGGTGGCGGAAGAAACGGTCACGTTGGTGGGTGGCAGGTAAAACCGGCCTGAAGTTGCCTGCGGGCAGCGCGTGTTGGTATTGCATCGTCTATCTCACGTTGGGGCGGCTGGAACTCTCAGCCAAACAGCATTCAAAGCCGGTATCCAGATGTGCTGGATCCAGGCATGGCACTTGTGTGCAAAGCCAAATGGGTGCTAACCGACCCGACTGCAGCAACTTGAAGTGCGCAAATCGAATCTCTTATTTATCATTTACACCATTTTATTGTAGCCAAATATGGACAAATATGAATCATATCTATCATGAAAATATCAAATATTTGGCATATTCGGCCAGTTCTGACGGACCCGAGAAGCCGCAAGACAAAGCCAAGACGTAAAAAAGCCTCCTAAGTCCATGACTTAGGAGGCTAATTCTGGTGGGCGATGCAAGTTTCGAACTTGCGACCCCTGCAGTGTGAATGCAGTGCTCTACCCCTGAGCTAATCGCCCTGATATTTGGTGATCTGCGATTTGTTAATCGCTATCAGGTAAGCCTCGAATTATACAACATCTTTTTCGAGGATTCGCCAGACTGTCTTTCCGCCGCTGGATTTATCGAGTTGTTTCAGCAAATCCTGGTGGGCGGCAGCTTCTTCCTCGCTGATGTGCAGCACGGGCAGCACAAAACCACTGAGGTCCATCTGCGGCACGGCGGCCACGGTGGTGTCTTCATCACCCACATCGATCAGCAGGGCATCCTGGCCGCGCGTGAGATTGATATAGACCTGCGACAGCAGCTCGGCATCCAGCAAAGCGCCGTGCACGTCGCGACCCGAGCGGTCGACTTCCAGCCGGTCGCACAGGGCATCCAGCGAATTGCGCTTGCCGGGGTACAACTCCTTGGCCAGGGCCAGGGTGTCGATGATGCCGCTGACAAAGCTTTTGAGCGGTGGCTTGCCCAGGCGCTCGAGCTCCTTGTCCAGAAAGCCGACGTCGAAGGCAGCGTTGTGGATGACCAGCTCGGCGTCAGTGCAGTAGGCCAGGAACGCATCCACGATCTCGGCGAACTTGGGTTTGTCGCGCAGGAATTCGGTGGTGATGCCGTGCACCCGCAGCGCGTCTTCGTGGCTGTCGCGCTCGGGGTTGATGTAGTGGTGGAAATGGTGGCCGGTGAGCTTGCGGTTCAGCAGCTCGACACAGCCGATTTCCAGCACGCGGTCGCCACCCGCTGCCGACAGGCCGGTGGTTTCGGTATCCAGAATGATTTGGCGCATACACTATTCTTTTGATAGCTGCTCACGCTGATGGAATAAGCGCAGACAGTCTTTTTTATCAGTGAAGTTCTTTGGCGTGGTTGATGGTGTACTTGGGGATTTCCACCGTCACATTCTGCTGCGCCAGCAAGGCCTGGCAGCCCAGGCGCGACTGTGGCTCCAGGCCCCAGGCGCGGTCCAGCAGGTCTTCTTCGTTTTCGTCCAGTTCGCCCAGCGACTGGAAGCCCTCGCGCACGATGACGTGGCAGGTGGTGCAGGCGCAGCTCATGTCGCAGGCGTGCTCGATGTTGATGTGGTTGTCCAGCATGGCTTCGCAGATCGAGGTGCCCGCGGGCGCGCTGATCTCGGCACCTTGCGGGCAGTATTCGGGGTGGGGCAGGATTTTGATGATGGGCATGTCAGAGGGTCTCGATGTTCTTGCCGGACAGGGCGTGTTGGATGCCCCGGTTCATGCGGGCGGCGGCGAAGGCTTCGGTGCCATCGGCCAGTTGTTTGGTGGCGACCTCGACCAGTTTGGCATCGGTCAGCAGCTTGGCCTGGACCAGCTCGGCACGCAAAGCTTCGATGGTGGACAGCTCGTCTGCTGATAACAAATCGCCATCGGCGGCCAGCGCGCTCTGGGTGGCCAGCAGCATGCGGTCGGCATCCACGCGGGCTTCAACCAGGGCGCGGGCCTGCATGTCTTGCGCGGCGGTATGGAAGCTGTCTTGCAGCATCTGGGCGATCTGTTCATCGCTCAGGCCGTAGCTGGGCTTGACGGTGATCTGCGCTTCCACGCCACTGCCCTGCTCTTTCGCGGCCACGCTGAGCAGGCCGTCGGCATCCACCGTGAAAGTGACGCGGATGCGCGCAGCCCCGGCGGCCATGGGCGGGATGCCGCGCAGCTCGAAGCGGGCCAGGCTGCGGCAGTCGACCACCAGGTCGCGCTCGCCTTGCACCACGTGCAAGGCCAGGGCGGTCTGGCCGTCCTGGTAGGTGGTGAAATCTTGCGCCATCGCCGTGGGAATGGTCTGGTTGCGCGGCACGATGCGCTCGACCAGGCCGCCCATGGTCTCAATACCCAGCGACAGCGGAATCACGTCCAGCAGCAGCAAGTCCCCTGCCCCGCTGTTGCCCGCCAGCTGGTTGGCCTGGATGGCAGCACCCAGGGCGACGACTTCGTCGGGGTTCAGGTTGGTGAGCGGTGCGCGGCCAAAGAAATCGGCCACGGCGCGCTGGATTTGCGGCATGCGGGTGGAACCGCCCACCATCACCGTGCCCTGCACCTCGTCTACCGTCAGCTTGGCATCGCGCAACGCCTTGCGCACGGCGGCCATGGTGCGGGCCGTCAGGTGTGCGGTGGCGGTTTCAAAGTCGGATTTTTTAACGTCAAATAGGATGCTACCGCCCGAACCTTGGACGTTTATAGCTACCGAATCTGTAGCAGACAGGGCTTCCTTGCAAGCGCGGGCGGCAGCGTTCAGGGCCACTTTGTCGGAGGCTGTGACGGCCTGTTGGCCGGTTTGCGCCAGCACCCAGTCGGCCAATGCGCGGTCGTAGTCGTCACCGCCCAGGGCTGCGTCGCCGCCGGTGGCAATCACCTCGAACACGCCCTGGCTCAGGCGCAGGATGCTGATGTCGAAGGTGCCGCCGCCCAGGTCGTACACCGCGTAAATGCCTTCGCTGCCGTTGTCCAGGCCGTAGGCGATGGCGGCAGCAGTGGGCTCGTTGATCAGGCGCAGCACGTTCAGCCCGGCGAGTTGCGCCGCGTCCTTGGTGGCTTGGCGCTGGGCATCGTCGAAGTAGGCGGGCACGGTGATGACCGCGCCGTGCACGTCGTCCAGAAAGCTGTCTTCGGCGCGGAAACGCAGGGTGGCCAGGATCTCGGCGCTGACCTCGACTGGTGATTTTTCGCCGTGCGCGGTTTGCAGGCCCACCATGCCGGGTTTGTCGATGAACACGTAGGGCAGCTTTTCGCGCTGGGCGATGTCGGCCAGGCCGCGGCCCATGAAGCGCTTCACGGAAGCAATGGTGTTTTCGGGGTCGCTGGCCTGGGCGGCCAGTGCGTCATGGCCGATCTGGCGTTTGTCGCCCGGCAGGTAACGCACCACGCTGGGCAGGATCACGCGGCCCTGGTCGTCGGGCAGGCACACGGCTTCGCCGCTGCGCACGGTGGCCACCAGCGAGTGGGTGGTGCCGAGGTCGATGCCGACGGCATGGCGGCGCTGGTGCGGGTCGGGCGACTGGCCGGGTTCGGAAATTTGGAGGAGCGCCATGGGAAGTAGTAAGTTATTCGTCGATTGTCACAGGCGGTCGATAGCATCGTCCACGTCGCGGGCAAAGCGTTCGATGAACATCAGGGCGCGCACCTGCTGGGCGGCAGCCGCGTAGTCGCGGGTCTCGTCCAACAACTGGGCGCACCGGGCCAAGCCATCGCGGCGGGCTTGCAGCACCTCGGTGTTCAGCGTCTCCAGGGCGGCGGCGCTGTTGGCATCGTCCAGGGCCTCGCGCCACTCCATCTGCTGCATCAGAAAAGCGCCGGGCATGGCGGTGTTGTTCTCGGCCTGGATGGGCGCGCCATGGAGCTCGCACAGGTAGGCCGCACGCTTGAGCGGGTCTTTCAGCCGCGCCCAGGCTTCGTTGATGCGCACCGACCACTGCATGGCCAGGCGCTGCGCGGCACCGGCCTGGGCGGCAAAACGGTCGGGGTGCGCTTCACGCTGCAAGGCCTGCCAGCGGGTTTGCATGGCGGCGAGGTCTTGCGAGAACTGCACGGGGATGTCAAACAGCGCGAAGTCGTTGGATTGGAGGTTCATACATGCCAAGAAAAAACCGCCAGCACACAAGGCACGGGCGGTTGGTATTCGGAGCGCTGCCGTCAGATTCGGAAGCTCTCTCCGCAGCCACATTTGTCGCGCTCGTTCGGGTTTTCGAACTTGAAGCCTTCGTTCAGGCCTTCGCGCACAAAATCGAGCTGCGTGCCGTCGATGTAGGCCAGGCTTTTGGGATCGACCAGCACCTTCACGCCGTGGCCTTCGAAAATCACGTCTTCGGGGGCGAATTCGTCCACGTACTCCAGCTTGTAGGCCAGGCCCGAGCAGCCCGTGGTTTTGACACCCAGGCGCACGCCCACGCCCTTGCCGCGTTTGGCCAGGTAGCGGGTGACGTGCCGGGCAGCGGCCTCAGTCAGCGTGACAGCCATGCTCAGTGGACCTGGGCAGCCGCCGCAGCGTGTTTTTGCTTGTAGTCGCTGACCGCAGCCTTGATGGCATCTTCGGCCAGGATGGAGCAGTGGATCTTGACCGGGGGCAGCGCCAGCTCTTCGGCGATCTGGCTGTTTTTCAGCGCTGCCGCTTCGTCCAGGGTTTTGCCCTTGACCCATTCGGTCACCAGCGAGCTGGACGCGATGGCCGAGCCGCAGCCGTAGGTCTTGAAGCGTGCGTCTTCGATCACGCCGGTCACGGGGTTGACCTTGATCTGCAGCTTCATCACGTCGCCGCAGGCGGGTGCGCCGACCATGCCGGTGCCTACGCTGTCGTCGCCTTTTTCAAACGAGCCGACGTTGCGGGGGTTTTCATAGTGGTCTACCACTTTTTCAGAATAAGCCATGGTGTTTTACCTCTTCAGTTCAGTTCAATGCGCAGACCACTGGATGGTGCTGATGTCAATACCATCTTGGTACATTTCCCACAAAGGGCTCAGGTCGCGCAACTTGGCCACATTGGTTTTGATGGTATCAACCGCGTAGTCGATATCGGCCTCGGTGGTCCAGCGGCCAATCGTCATGCGCAGGCTGCTGTGGGCCAGCTCGTCACTGCGGCCCAGGGCGCGCAGCACGTAGCTGGGTTCCAGGCTGGCGGATGTGCAGGCCGAACCACTGGACACCGCCAACCCCTTGATGCCCATGATCAGCGACTCGCCTTCGACGTAGTTGAAGCTCATGTTCAGGTTGTGCGGCACGCGTTGCGTTTCGTGGCCGTTGATGAACACCTGTTCGATGCCCTTCAGGCCGGCCAGCATGCGGTCGTGCAAGGCCTGGATGCGGACGTTTTCCGCACCCATTTCTTCCTTGGCGATGCGGTAGGCCTCGCCCATGCCGACGATCTGGTGCGTGGGCAAGGTGCCGGAGCGCATGCCGCGCTCGTGGCCACCGCCGTGCATTTGCGCTTCCAGGCGGATGCGGGGCTTGCGGCGTACAAACAATGCGCCTATGCCTTTGGGGCCATAGGTTTTGTGCGAGGTCAGGCTCATCAGATCGACCGGCATCTTCGACAGATCGAACTCGACGCGGCCGGTGGCTTGGGCAGCATCGGAGTGGAAAATCACACCCTTTTCGCGGCAGATGGCACCGATGGCGGCGATGTCTTGGACCACGCCGATTTCGTTGTTCACGAACATCACGCTGGCCAGAATGGTGTCGGGGCGGATGGCCGCCTTGAAGGCCTCCAGATCGACCAGGCCATCAGCCTGCACGTCCAGGTAGGTCACTTCAAAACCCTGGCGCTCCAACTCGCGGCAGGTGTCGAGCACGGCCTTGTGCTCGGTTTTGACCGTGATGATGTGTTTGCCTTTGGTTTTGTAGAAATGCGCAGCACCCTTGAGCGCCAGGTTGTTGGATTCGGTAGCACCCGAGGTCCAGACGATTTCGCGCGGGTCGGCACCGATCAGTGCTGCCACCTGTTCGCGGGCTTTTTCCACAGCCGCTTCGGCCTCCCAGCCCCATGCATGGCTGCGCGACGCGGGGTTGCCGAAGTGTTCGCGCAACCAGGGAATCATGGCATCCACCACCCGCTCGTCGCAGGGGTTGGTGGCGCTGTAGTCCATGTAGATGGGGAAGTGTGGGGTATCCATTGGCTAGCTCTCAAAAACTTTGGGTGAAGGCTGGCTTTAAAAAAGCGCTGTTAAAAGATCAGGACTTGGCGAATACGTTGCCTGCATCAGGACTTGGCAAACACATTGCCAAGGGCGAACACCGAGTTCGGCCCGGTGATACGCATGGGCTTGACCACTGGCATGCTGGAGATGGCGCGCTTGACCATGGGCTTGCTTTCGATTTGCACGCCCTTGGCGAGTTGCTCGTCCACCAGCTTTTGCAGGCTCACCGAGTCCAGAAACTCGACCATGCGGGTGTTCAGCGAGGCCCACAGGTCGTGCGTCATGCAACGGCCGGCTTCGCCCAGGCAGTTTTCCTTGCCGCCGCACTGGGTCGCGTCCATCGGCTCGTCCACGGAGACGATGATGTCAGCCACGGTGATGTCGGTGGCTTTGCGGCCCAGGGTGTAGCCGCCGCCGGGGCCGCGGGTGGACTCGACCAGCTCGTGGCGGCGCAGTTTGCCGAACAGTTGCTCCAGGTACGAGAGGGAGATTTGTTGCCGCTGGCTGATGGCCGCAAGCGTGACGGGGCCGTTGTTCTGGCGCAGGGCCAGATCAATCATGGCTGTGACCGCAAAACGGCCTTTGGTGGTGAGTCGCATCGCAAGCTCCTGTTTTAGTGGGCCTTGGGGCGCACGGTGGCCGCGCGCCTCTTGTAGGCAGTACTGGGGTTACACATGGAACTAAAACCGGCCTGGGCCGGTCTTACCTCCGCTTCCTCCAGCGTGCTTCCGTGTGTAAGTCACGGTAGCCACCCTCAACTTCTGGTTTTTATTTATTGACAGATGCCATTATAGCAGAGAAGCCTATCGAATTCGTCGGGTAAGCATACTGACCGGTCTTATTTTAGAACGATTAGTTTCCCACGGCAATATTGTCGTGCCCCGATGCCCCAAAAGCCTGGGTTTTGAGCACCGCCAACTGGTCGCGCACCCGGGCGGCTTTTTCGAACTCGAGGTTGCGGGCGTGCTCCAGCATCAGCTTTTCCAAGCGCTTGATTTCGCGGGCGATGTCTTTCTCGCCCATGTCCTCCACCTTGGCGCGCTGGATCGCGTCTTGCGCCAGCTTCTCGGCTTCGCGGCCTGACTTTTCGCTGTACACGCCGTCGATCAGGTCCTTCACCTGCTTGATGATGCTGCGCGGGGTGATGCCCTGGGCCAGGTTGTGGGCGATCTGCTTGGTGCGGCGGCGCTCGGTCTCGTCGATGGCCTTGCGCATGGAGTCGGTAACCTTGTCCGCGTACAGAATGGCCCGGCCATTCAGATTGCGGGCGGCCCGGCCGATGGTCTGGATCAGCGAGCGCTCGGAGCGCAAAAAACCCTCCTTGTCGGCATCCAGAATCGCCACCAGCGACACCTCGGGCACGTCCAGGCCTTCGCGCAGCAGGTTGATGCCGACCAGTACGTCAAAGGTGCCCAGGCGCAGGTCGCGCAAGATTTCCACCCGCTCCACCGTGTCCACATCGCTGTGCAGGTAGCGCACTTTCACGCCGTTTTCTGTCAGGTAGTCGGTCAACTGCTCGGCCATGCGCTTGGTCAGCGTGGTGATGAAAACCCGCTCGCTCTTTTCCACCCGGATGCGGATTTCCTGCAGCACATCGTCCACCTGGTGGGTGGCGGGGCGCACTTCCACCTGCGGATCGACCAGGCCGGTGGGCCGCACCAGCTGCTCCACCACCTGGCCGGTGTGTTCTTTTTCCCAGTTGCCGGGCGTGGCCGAAACGAACACCGCCTGGCGCATCTTGGTCTCGAACTCTTCAAACTTCAGCGGGCGGTTGTCCAGCGCGCTGGGCAGGCGAAAGCCGTACTCCACCAGCGTGGTCTTGCGCGCCCTATCGCCGTTGTACATGCCGCCAAACTGGCCGATGAGGATGTGGCTTTCGTCCAGAAACATCAGCGCGTCTTTGGGCAGGTAGTCGGTGAGCGTGGACGGCGGCATGCCGGGCAGCGCGGCGCTGAGGTGGCGGGTGTAGTTCTCGATGCCCTTGCAGTGGCCGATCTCGGTAAGCATTTCCAGGTCAAACCGGGTGCGCTGCTCCAGCCGCTGTGCCTCCACCAGCTTGCCCATGCCCACCAGTTCTTTCAGCCGGTCGCTCAGCTCCGTCTTGATGGTTTCCACCGCAGCCAGCACCTTGTCGCGCGGGGTCACGTAGTGGCTGCTGGGGTAGACGGTGAAGCGCGGAATCTTCTGGCGGATGCGGCCGGTGAGCGGGTCGAACAGCTGCAAGCTGTCGATCTCGTCGTCAAACAGCTCGATGCGGATGGCCAGCTCGGAATGCTCGGCCGGAAACACATCGATGGTGTCGCCGCGCACGCGGAACATACCCCGGCTGAACTCCATATCGTTGCGCTGGTACTGCATGCGGATGAGCTGGGCAATCACGTCGCGCTGGCCCATCTTGTCGCCGTGGCGCAGCGTCATCACCATCTGGTGGTAGGCCTCGGGCTGGCCGATACCGTAGATGGCCGACACCGTGGCCACGATGACCACGTCGCGCCGCTCCAGCACGCTCTTGGTGCAGCTCAGGCGCATCTGCTCGATGTGCTCGTTGATGGCGCTGTCTTTCTCAATAAACAGGTCGCGCTGCGGCACATAGGCCTCGGGCTGGTAGTAGTCGTAGTAGCTGACGAAATACTCCACCGCGTTCTTCGGGAAGAACTCGCGGAACTCGCTGTAGAGCTGCGCGGCCAGCGTCTTGTTGGGCGCAAAAATGATGGCCGGGCGGCCCAGACGGGCAATCACGTTGGCCATGGTGAAGGTCTTGCCCGAGCCGGTGACACCCAGCAGGGTCTGGAACACTTCGCCGTCCCCCACGCCTTCCACCAGTTGGCGGATGGCCTCGGGCTGGTCGCCTGCGGGCGGGTACGGCATGAACAGCTCGAACGGCGAACCGGGGAAGCTGACGAACTCGCCTTCGGGCTGCTCGGGGGAGGTAGACGGGTACAGAGAGACGATTTCGGTCATGGGCGCGGGCTCCGGAGCAGCACAACCATCAGCAGGATGGCGACGGCAAACCCGACACTGTATAGGACTGGGGGTGCCCACTGGGCTCCCATGGGTCTGCGTCCACAACCCCCGCGGGGTGGCTTGGCTGGGTATACAGAACAAAAAATCCATGGGGATTGCAGCCAAGCATTTGACATGGATCAAATCCATGCAAGCGGGTAGCCAGCAAACTGGTGTGATCCGGGGATTGCGTGGTGCTTGTGCCCTGGGATAACGCGTGGAGATATGCCCATGGCTGGAGTGAGCCCGTCGTCCGGACAACAAAAATCAAAGCCTGCAGCCACTGCGCCAAAACGTGCAGCCGCTGCGCGGGGTGCCCGCTCGGTCCAGCGCAAGGTAGCGCAGGGCGACACGGTCTATTCCACAGCGCTGCTGCCGCTGGCCGAAGAGGTGGCCAGCGAAGCCGTTTTGGCGGCACAAGGCAAGCAATTGGCAGCGGTGTTGTCGGTGATCGAAGGCACCGAAGGAGCCAGTGGCAAAGCTGCGGCCCTGCGCGCTTTGTTGGAGGGCGCATCGGACGATGACCGCCTGGCGTTGAAAAAAGCACTCGAGAGCGGCATGCCCGCATCCAGCGGGCGCCAGCACCCGGACGACATCCTGTCCGACGACTGGCGCGAAGGCGGCTACCCCTACCGCCACCTGATGCGGCGCAGCACCTATGAGAAAGAAAAGTTCCGTCTGCAGGTCGAACTGCTCAAGTTGCAGGCCTGGGTCAAGGAATCCAAGCAGCGCGTGGTGATCCTGTTCGAAGGCCGCGACGCTGCCGGCAAGGGCGGCGCCATCAAGCGCTTCATGGAGCACCTCAACCCCCGGGGCGCGCGGGTGGTAGCCCTGGAAAAGCCCACTGAACTGGAGCGCGGGCAGTGGTACTTCCAGCGCTATGTGCAGCACCTGCCTTCGGTGGGCGAGATCGTGATGTTCGACCGCTCCTGGTACAACCGGGCGGGGGTGGAGCGCGTGATGGGCTTTTGCTCGGACGAGGAATACGCCGAATTCATGCGCCAGGCGCCCGAGTTCGAGCGGCACCTGGTGCGCAGCGGCGTGCATCTGATCAAGTTCTGGTTTTCGGTCAGCCGCAAGGAACAGCGCCGCCGGTTCAAGGAGCGTGAATCCCATCCGCTCAAGCAGTGGAAGCTCAGCCCCATCGACCTGGCGTCCCTGGACAAGTGGGATGACTACACCCGGGCCAAGGAAGGTATGTTCTTTGAGACCGATACCGCCGAGGCACCCTGGACCGTCATCAAGAGCGACTGCAAGAAGCGGGCACGGCTGAACGCCATGCGCTACGTGCTCCACAAGCTGCCCTCCACCAGCAAGGACCTGGGGCAAGTGGGTAAATTGGACACGCTGATTGTGGGCCGGGCCCATGTGGTCTACGAACGCGGGGAGAAGCCAGCCGCCGTGCTGTGAACCCCACAAGCCGGGCGGTAGCCTCACCGCCCCAAAAATATACAAAAAATCGGGCTCTAGCGCTTATTCAATCAGCGTAAGCAGCTATCAAAACAGTAGTGCACGGCAGAAGGGTATGCGGAGGCTTGCGTGGCGGCGGCTAAAATTCGCGGTTGCCCCTTCTCAGCGGGCAAGCCGCTATTGACAACCCCCAAAGGATTTTTCCATGTCACTGTTTACCGCCGTCGAAATGGCACCGCGCGACCCGATTCTGGGCCTGAACGAGCAATTCAATGCCGACACCAACCCCAACAAGGTCAACCTGGGCGTGGGCGTGTACTTCGACGACAACGGCAAACTGCCCCTGCTGGCCTGCGTGCAAACCGTGGAAAAACAAATGACCGACGCGCCCAAGCCGCGCGGCTACCTGCCGATCGACGGTGTGGCGGCCTACGACTCGGCCGTCAAAGGCCTGGTGTTTGGTGCCGATTCCGAGCCCGTCACCTCGGGCCGCGCGGTTACCGTGCAAGGCATTGGCGGCACCGGCGGTCTGAAGATTGGTGCCGACTTTTTAAAGAAGCTCAGCCCCAACGCCAAGGTCATGATCAGCGACCCCAGCTGGGAAAACCACCGCGCCCTGTTCCAGAACGCTGGTTTTGAGGTCGAAAGCTACACCTACTACGACGCGGCCGCCCGCGGCGTGAACTTTGACGGCATGCTGGCCTCGTTGAACGCCGCCGCCGCTGGCACCATCGTGGTCCTGCACGCCTGCTGCCACAACCCGACGGGTTACGACATCACCGCCGCCCAGTGGGATCAGGTGGTCGAGGTCGTCAAGACCCGCAAGCTGACCCCTTTCCTGGACATGGCCTACCAAGGCTTCGGCTACGGCATCCAAGAAGACGGCGCGGTCATCGGCAAGTTTGTGGCCGCCGGCCTGAGCTTTTTTGTGTCCACCTCGTTTAGCAAGAGCTTCAGCCTGTACGGCGAACGCGTAGGCGCTTTGACGGTGCTGTGCGAATCCAAGGAAGAAGCCAGCCGCGTGCTGAGCCAGCTCAAGATCTGCATC